>JAERSO010000116.1 GCA_016845585.1 Acidimicrobiaceae bacterium
CCGACCGAGCTGCTCCCCATGCGCTGGCGATGCCATCACGTATTGCAGATCGGTCGAGTATTGCTCTGGGGCAGCAAGGAAGGCTCCCTCCGCCCTTGCGAGGCTTGTAAAGACCTTTGGAGCGTCGCCATGGTCAGTCCAGACCCCCTCAGGCTCAATGTGGTTGATGTAAGTCACTTCGACCTGGTCGAATTCCAATTCGTCCGTGGCGAAGGCGTCAGCAGTCACCGCGAGCCAGCGTTCGAACGCCTGCCACCGAGTGTCCCATCGCCCATATTCGGCCGTGGGCGCAACTTTGCGCCAGTTCGCCGCGAACCAGTTGGGTTGGACCTGAAGCAATTCGTCACCGACGACGTTCAGGAACCAATACCGGATAGGCGGCGAGCCAGACAAGAGCTCCAGGGTCAGCCCACCGCTCCGCTCTGCCGCGTGGCCAAACCGCTCAGCGGGAGCTTCATATCCCGGGCGCTCCTCGACCGTTCCGAAGCCACCATCCTGTAGATGCCGCGTCAAGTCACCGAGTGCAGGCAGCGAGTAGCCACCCGCGCTCTTGAAGCGCGCTGCGATGACGACCTCCGTCACGGGCGGACGCTTGAAACTCGGTAGGGAATTCATCCTCGCGTCAAGCTACGACATTTCGAGATTGGATCTTGATCATGTATCGTGACTCTTGAATCACGAGTCCAGAATAGTGGAACAATCCATGGTCCTGACGGCACAGGCGCAAACCCTGTCGAAGCTCCTCTTCAATGCCCAACACCGACTCACAATCGCTGCCGTCTTCGCCCGGCCGGACGAGGGCCCGCTCACATACGAAGAAGTGGCAACGAAGGCATCCGTGAGTCGGTCCGTCGCCCACAAGGAACTGACGGTCCTGGTTCGGATCGAGGCGCTCCAACGAGTTGAAGCGGGACGACGTGTTCACTACCAGCGCCTCGACTCGCCGTTCTGGCCGTTCGTGGATCACCTGGTTGGATTGGCTTGATCACCAGCACAATCCAGGAGCGCGGCAACTGTTTCCGCCGCTTCGGCGTGTTGGCCGGGCATCACATGCGTGTAGGTGTCGAGCGTGAAGGCGACGCTGTGGTGGCCGAGGCGATCGGCGACGATCTTGGCGTTGACGCCTGCGGCGAGCAGGTGCGTTGCGTGAGTGTGGCGAAGTCCGTGGATGCTGATCCTGGGGACCTGGCCGTCGAGGTCTCGGACTGCTCGGCCGAATTCGTGCGAGACATTGTCGGGGTGGATGTGGCTGCCTTGGTCGTTGGTGAAGACGAGGCCGCTGTCGGTCCAGTCTTCGCCGGCCGCTCCAGCGAGATCCTCACATCTGGCTTGCTGGTCGAGCAGTCGTTCGACCGTTCCCTGATCGAGGCTGACGGTACGCTTCGACTTGGCTGACTTCGGTGGGCCGACCTGCGGTACCCCGTCGGGGGTGGTCAGGCTCTGGCGGACTCGGAGTTCGGCCGCGTCGAGATCGACATCGATCCACCGCAGCCCGCAGAGTTCTCCGCGGCGAAGCCCAGTGAGCGCGGCAAGATGGAACAGCGGTCCGCGTCTGTGATCTCGCGTCGCGGCAAGGAAGACGGAGAGCTCCTCCGGCGTCCATGTCTCTGGCTCCGGGGCTTTGGCTGACTTCGCGGTCGGTGGGTCGGCCAGGAGCGCGACATTGCGGACGAGCAGTCCTTTCTTCGTCGCATCGCCGAAGGCTGCTCGGATGACGGTGTGGGTGTAGCGGACGCTGCGTTTCGATAGGCCCTTGCCTCGCTTGCCGCCGTCCTCGAGGAGTGTGGCGTAGAGGTCGTCCAGCGCGACTGCGGTGACTGCCTGGATGGAGATCTCGCCGAGGTACGGGATGACGTAGTCGTCGATGAGCTGTCGGTAGCTGGCGATCGTCTTCGGCCGGAGACCGTTGGTGGCTCGGGTCTCGACCCAGGAGTGGAGGTAGTCGCCGAGACGGAGGGTCGTGGGCTCGACATAGGTGCCGAGTCGGACCGACCGGCGAGCTTCGGTGAGTGCCTCTGCTGCTTCGGTCTGTGTGGCGAAGCCTCGCTTACGTCGTTGGAGTCGTTTGCCGGTGGCGGGGTCGTGACCCTGGTCGAGCACGTATTGCCAGAGTGTTCGTCCATCTTTGGTCGAGTACTTGGTGACCCCTGGGAGTCGTCGAGGCATGTCAGGTTCCTTCCGATCGGGCAGAGTTCCGGTTTCGGTTCCTGGATGCGGATTTGCCTGCCGACGAGTCGGGGGCAACTTGGAGCGCCCGGAGGCCGGAACGGGCGAGGACGAACGAGGTTGCGGCCGGGGAGCGGCGGGCCAGGATTGGCGCAGGGACCAAGCTGGTTGCGCTCATAGTGCTCGGAGGTGGATCGGTGGGAGGTTTCCATGGACGGCGAGGGCCTCGCCGGTCTTGATCCCTCGGATGACGTTGGGGGGCGTGAGCTGGACCATGGCCGGGCTCGCGTGTTGGCCGGGCCCATTTGGCGTGTGCGAGAGAACTCCTGGCTGGTGTTCGTGGCCCAGAAGCGTGGCGACGTACTGGAGGCCCGAGAGGTCGGTCATGCCGCCGTAGAAGATCTTTGTGCGGTGGTTGGTGAGGACGGCGTCCGCGTCGGTGCCGTACAGGGCGTCGATCTGGGATTTGGATTGCCAGATCGTGACGAGCTGGACGTAGTAGCCCGACAGCAGCGATACCCATGAGGGGAGCTGGGCGATCGGGGTGTTGGCGGCTTCGTCGAGCACGAGGAGTAGCCCGGGGTCGATGGTTCGCTGTTGGCGATCGACTCGGTCCATGGCCTGGGTGACGAGGTCGCCAATGAGGCCGCCGAGGGCGGGGGCGATCGCGTGTTGGTCGATGACGGGGGCGACGATGTAGAGGGTGTTGTTTCCCGACGTCAGCCAGTCGAGATCGATCTCGTTGCTCTTGGCGGACTCGGCAACGACCGGGTCTGTCCATGGGGACACGGAAAGGCGAGCGCTCACGTAGTAGCTGGACGCCATGCGGGAGTCCATGGACCAGATGCCGTTGAGTTGGCGTTGCACCTGGTGGGCTTCGTCGGCCTGCGGGTGGTCGCTGTTGGCAAGCGCGCGGAGGAGGCCAGCGACGACACCGGGCTCGTTGTCCTTTGGGTGGTCGAAGGCGGAGACCCATTGGGCGACGTCGGCCACGGTGTGGTCCGTGTTGGCTGCGAGCCAGAGGAGGCTGGAGAGCAGTGTCTCGGCTTGATCGCTCCAGAAGCGGCCGTTGCCGGTGCGGTCATGGCCTGTAGCGCTGAGCAACATGCGCGCCGAGCGTGTGGCGCCGCGTCGAGTCGTTGCGGAGTGAAGCGGGGTCCAGCTGTTCGTCGGGTAGCCGGTGGTGAGGGTCGGGTCGTAGATCCGAACTTCACCGATCTCTGCTCGCTGCTCCATGGTCCCGTCGATGAGGTCGCGCTTGACGGAGCTGAGGACTGCTGGCCCTTGCCACTGTCTGGCGGCTTTGATGGTGGAGACGGTCTTGCCGGATCGGCTCGGGGCGATGACGGCAACTGCGCCTGGGGTTGTTCTTCCTCGCTTCGTTCCTGCTGGTGGCTCGGTGGCTAGGAGCCGTCGGCGAGAGCGGCCAAGGAGGTACCGGCCTGGCTCTGGTCCTCGTACGGCGAGCGGTTTGAGGTCGCGGCGGCGAGCGATGTGTGATTGTGCTTCGACGCCGAGGCGCTGGCGACGGTCGATGGCGTCTGACCTGGTACTGATCCAGGACCACATCTTCCAGATGATGACCGCAGCCAGGATGTGAACGAGAGCGGTGACGGGCCAATAGAGCCAGGGTCCAGGGAGTTGGGCTGCCGCGGCGTCAGGCCAAGCTTCAGCAGGTGCGGAGCGTTGCTCGGGCAGCCGAAGGAGTGCGGTCATCGCGTCGGGGTAGGTCGCGCTCAGCTTCTGACGGGTGGCGATGAAACTGGCGGTGGCGGCGGAGACCCACTGGAGCCCGACGAGCGTGCCACCGGCGATGATCGCGATCAGAATCAAGTTGTCTACGGAGTCGGTTGCGGAAGGTTCGGTCATGGCGTTGGTCCGGGGGTATCGATGAGGTCGACGGCGGCGGTCTGGGCGCGCGAGACGCCGAGCGATCGGCGGACGTCGGCGAGCGGGTCGGTGGCAAGGCGGTCGAGTTCGTCTCTGCTTGCGACCACGTAGAGGCGGTTGGCGTCTCTGCCTCGGGAGAGGCCGGTGTATCCCATCTCGGCATAGATGGAGTCATCGCCCAGCACGAGCATCTCGTCGGTGGTCATTCCCTGCGCCTTGTGGATGGTCAAGGCGTATCCATGGGTGAGGTGTCCTTCGTCGATGTACTCGGTGGGAATGTGGGCTCTTCTGCCTTCGTCGAGGTCGACGAGTAGGCCGCGACGGTCGGCGCCGGCGACAGTGCCGTGATAGCCGTTGATGAGTCCGAGGTCGTAGCGGTTCTCGTGGGTGAGGACGCGGTCACCTAGCCGGTAGTCGATGCTGCCGTGCTCGAGCGCGACGGGTCCGAGAGTCCCGTCCGCAAGGAGCCTTTGGCGGGCTCTGTGGTTGAGGTCGGCAATGTCGCTTCGTGTCGCTGCGACCATGGCGGGGCTTCCGCCGGAGTCACGAGCGGCTTGCCAATCGTCGACGAGTGTCTCGCGAAGGAGGTCCGTGTTGGATGCAACTGTGATCCGTCCGACGCGATGTAGCGCTTCGAGCGCGTCGTCGACTCGCCCGGCTCGGAGATAGTCGAGGGCTTCCCGTTCGACGGGGTTGGTTTGGCGGCGGTTCTCGATGAGTCGGACTGGTTCGACACGACGGGCGATGGCGGCGAAGAGTCCGCCAGCTTCGATCTCGGGGAGTTGCTTCGTGTCGCCCACGAGGACCACCTTTGCCTTGGCGGTGTCGGCCTCTGCGATGACGGCGGCAAGCTGGCGTGTTGGGAGCATCGCGGCTTCGTCGACCACGATGACTGTCGATGCGTCGAGTCGGGTTCTGCCGGACTCGATCGATGCGAGAAGCGAGTCGGCGGTGGTGGAGTTGATGCCCGCGCCGGTCTGCAGCTCTCGCGCAGCTCGGGCGGCGAGCGCGATTCCCAGCACGCGATTCCCGTCGCTCTCATAGGCATCGCGAAGAGCATCGAGGGCGAAGGTCTTTCCGGTGCCTGCCTTGCCGACCACGACGTCGACGAGCGCGGATGAGGTCGCGATACGGCTCAGGAGTTCGGCTTGGTCGTTTCCGAGTGTCGGACGTCGCTGCGCCGCGGCCGCCACAGCCGCTCTCGACGCGACAGGAGCCTCTGCGTCTGGAGCGATGGCGGCGTCGATGCTGCGTCGTTCGAGCTCGAGGATTTCGTGAGTCGTCCACAAGCCAGGCTTCAGTTCGACAACAACCTCTGAAGCCAGGAATTGTCCAGCACGAGCGCTGACCTCGTTCAGCGGTGCGCCGTCGCCGGCAGCGATGGCGGCCTGCCGGATCACTTCGAGATGGTCGAAGTGCGACCGATGCTCTGTTACTGCGTATCCGAGCTGTTCGTCGGTCGTCGAGAAGGCTGGTGTCCGTCAGTAGGCGTGGAGATCTTCAAAGGCGAAGTCGTGTTGGAGAGCACGGGAGCGCCATTCGGCTTGCATCACGTCGTCGGGGACCGGCTCGCTCTTCGCGGCTCGGGTGGCGAGGGCCGCTATGCGTGCGCCGTGCGCTGAGCTGACGCCACGTTTCCCCATGGCTTGTTCGATCTGGATGCGACGCTGGCTGAACTCACGTCGGACGGTTTCGGGGATCCCCGCTACCTGCGCGACTCCGTGCCGGTCGACTTCGCCGTAGGTCAGTCCGAGCGCTCGGGCGGCGTGGTATCGAAACGAGGCCTGGAAGATGGCCTCTGCGGTGTAGCGGGCGCGGTAGAGCAGTCGTGTGTCGAGTGCGGTGACGCGACCATCGGGCCCTTTGGTCGCGTTGAGGATGACGACGTGGAGGTGTTCCTGGGGATCGCCCTCGCGGCTGTTGTGGTGATGAAAGACCGCTGCAGCGATTCCGCCGCCGTCGAGCGTCTCAGCACCACCGTGGCCACGTCGGACCTTGGCGGCCCACTGCTCCATGAAGTCGACGTAGTCATCTCGGGCCCTGCCTAGAACCTCGTCGAACTGGTCTCGGGTGGTCGGCCCACCAAGGGCGCGGACGATGCTCGATCCCTTGTCGAGACTGATCGCAGCGTCGAAGGCGTGTACTCGGACGGTTGTCTCGGTGAGCCGAATTCCGGTCTTCGGGTTGAGGCCGGTGAGAACCGCACGAAAGTCGGCAGGATCGACCTCCCCGGTCAGGCCGAGCTCTCTCCCGAAGGAGCCGACCCACTCCCCCGTTCGTCCATCGTCGGCGTAGTACCGATGGACATCATCGGCGTGGGTTTCAGTGAGGTAGTAGTCGGCGTCTCTGACCTTGCCGATCGAGATCATCTCGCACCGCCAGACGACGGCCACGCCTGCGCACCCCCGGTGCATAGGTGTGAATGATTCCGTCCTGTTCCTGGGGCTTGGTCGGCCCTACAGGGAGGTCTCTGAGAGGTGGCGCGAAGCCAGGGCTGGCGGGCCGGCATTCTGTCGTTTGGACTGCTCACGGTGACAGGACAAGGTCAACGTCTTGGTAGCGCTCGAGGGCCGCTCGTGGGACACGCAGAGTGCGGCCCAGACGTATGACTGGGAGGCCTTCGCTGCCTGCGGTGGCCAACCAGCGGTTGGCTAGCGCGTATGCCGCCGTGCGGGAGATGCCCAGTACATCGGATGCCTGCTCGACCGTCACGAAGGGAGGTAGCTCGTCGAGCTCTATGCCTCGTGCTTTCATGTAGTTACTCCTGAGATCAACCTGTGTTCTTCCCTAGGAAGACTCGCGCGGGTCCGTTTCAAAGTCAACTCACGTCGTGCTAGAAACAGACCATGCCTCGTCGAGAACATCAACATTCCCGTTTTCCACCCGCAGCCCCAAAGGGATCGTTGACGGCGAACCAGGTCGTCGCTACCAACCTGAGACTTGCCCGCGAGGGAATCGGCTGGACCCAGACCCAGGTCGCCGAATTCCTCAACGACATGACTGGCGGCAACTACACGAAGGCCACGATCTCTGCCATGGAGCGATCGGCGGAGGGAGGGAAGCGCCGACTCTTCGATGCTCAGGAGATCCTCGAGTTTGCTCGACTCTTCGCGAAGCCGATGGTCTGGTTCTTCATTCCGACCGACAACCTGGCTTCACGCCGCCTCAACGTTGTCGGGATGGAGCACGGCGTCGACCTTCTCCATTTCGTGTTTGGTGATAGCGAGGCGGAACGCGTGATGCGTGAGCGGCTGGTCGAACTACGCAACGACGACCCCGACCGGGCGGGGGAGGCTGCGATGCGGTTCTCTTCACAGCTTGACAAGGAAGCTTGGCAGCTCTACTCCACTCGCCGAGCGGCTGCGATCGGCTCTCTACTTAGCGAGGAATCCGAGGAGCTCGAACGTGCTCTCGACGATCTCCAGTTCGAGATGGCTCGGGTCAAGAGCCTCCTGGACGAAGCCAGACAACCACCATCCTGAGAACAGCCCACTCAATCGGGCATTCCGGTCGAGTCTGGACCCCAAGTCACCGAGGCACTGTGAACTATCGCGCCAGTCCCTTGGGTCTGACCCGCTCGCCACAACAGATGATCCGCGCTGTTGGGGCAGATACTCGCTCCGGTCTCTGCCTGGCTACAGCAACAAGCCCGTCACCGCCAGCACCACTTGTCCCCGCGCGCGCATTTCAGCCCACCTAGCCGAAGGGGGCCAGGATGCTAGGGCTCGACCTACTGCGAGACCTTCAGCTGTTGTAGCTCGATGCCTGGGTGCACGTGGAGCCCACCGCGGCGGGTGGTTGCGGGTCGCCCTGGGTGTCGTCGACATTGTTCGCGTAGCCACCAAAGACCACATCATCGAAGTCCGTCCAAAGGAGGTTGGTGTAGTGGCGAGCGTAGACCCGGACGTTGCTCGTGGCCCCCCAGGGCCAATCATTGGAGCCGCCATGGTCAAAATCGACGCGACAGATGTACCAGTAGCCATTGTCCGGAATGTAGAAATACGAGTCGTTTTCCCAGGATGTAGATTGAGCGGGCTTGTATCCGATCTCGCCACTGCAGGCCGTTCCCCCTGCTTGCGGGCGGCAGCGCACCAAGAACTCCACCGTGTAGTTGTCGTTGACGTCGGCGCCGTAGGCGAAGTCAGTCCATAGGGTTGCCTGACCGCCGGACGGGTTGATCTTGCCGATTGAGATGAACTTGCTCCCCTGGTGCGGTGCATAGCCGCCCCAAGTGGTGCGGTACTGATGGTTGGCGTTGGAACTAAAGGACCAGCCACTAGAGCTCTCAAAGCCGAAATTCGACCAATTGTGGATGTACGCATGCTGGTGGTTGGTGCCGTTGTTTGCGGACTTGTAGTCGCCGGGGTTGAACATGCGGTGGAAGTAGTCAGGGAATGTGCAGTAGGCGGGCCCAATCCAGCAAAGGGCGCCCCCAACATCCGACAAGACTCTGAAGTCGACTTTGAACCCGTACTGGGTGCTGGTTTGCGGACCGGTTTCGACACGTACCCACGCCGACCAGGTCGTGCCCGAATAGAGCTCGTCAGGGGTGGTGGTGCCAACGCCGAAATTCGCTTCGCCTGAGTCCATGAAGAGCGTGTCTCGGTACCGCTGTGCACTGGTGGGCCAGTTGGTATCGAAGCTCGAGCTTCCCGAGCCGGAATAGTTGTCGGCGAAGCTGTCATCGACCCCCGCCTTGAGTTCAAAGGCTCTCTCATGCCCCGTCAGCTCAGGAAGGTTGGTGTCGTCGGCCCACTTGAACTTCCACTGCAGCTGTTGCCGGTTTGAATCGACGCGATAGTTGTGGAGGCTCATCCAGTCGGGGCTCCACTGGGAGATCCCGCTTCGATCGCGCGAGGCGTCGGATGCGTGTGCAGCTGCTTCGGGTGCAGACTGCCCAATTGCTGTCGCTGCAACTGATGCGGCAACTACGAGTACTGTCACCGCACGTCGAATGATTGGCGCCTTAGCCATTGGCCTTCTCCTCCCTGTAGGCTTCGGCCCGTCGCGCAGCAGCCTCCGGGTCGGCGCAAAGCCGTTCAAAGGCATGCAAGCTCGCGTTGTCTGGCCTGAGAATCGGCACCGCAGGCTGATCTGATCCTGAGCTTGTCAGCGCATAGATATCTGGTCCGTGCGTCGCCGCATGTGCAACCATCTCAGCACCACCACCAACGACCACCGCAGCTAGCTGAACACCGTCCTTCCTCAAGGATGAGGCCGACTCCTCGAGCGTCGCCTCGTCCTTTGAGCTGAGAGCATCGAGACCGTCCTTGGCAGATCCTGCCTCCGCGATCGTGTTTTCGAGAATGCCCAGAATCTCATCGCTGAGTTCCTGTTCAAGGCGTTCGGCATCGCCGCCATAGTCGGCCAGGGATCGCGCTCCCCAGAGGCTCGTGCCTTCGGTGTAGCCCTCAACTACGTAGTAGACCTCGATGACGTCAACTGCCTCGAATGCCTCGAATACCTCCGCTGCAGGAACGGGATCTTCGAACGCCACTGCAACCGTCG
This sequence comes from Acidimicrobiaceae bacterium, assembly GCA_016845585.1. GTDB lineage: Bacteria > Actinomycetota > Acidimicrobiia > Acidimicrobiales > Aldehydirespiratoraceae > JAACCU01. The sequence goes on from JAERSO010000116.1 coordinate 9,565, forward strand.
ATGCTGCAGAGTCGCGCATCGAGCCGAGCAGCTGCGCCTGTTCCATCCCACGTGCCCGGTAGTCCGCTTCGAGTGCTGCAACGCAGGCTGATACCTCCGCAGCCGACTGCGGCAAGGGCCCCGCCTCCTCTGTGCAATGAGCGGGTGGCAATAGCCACTCACTCAGCGACTGTCGCACGGCTTCCCTGTCCGAGGTACCGAAGATGTGGGGTGCGTCCTGTCCAATGACCTCGGCGACGCCATCCAGCGCTTCATCTGCTCCACGAGCGGATACAAGCGCTTCAGCGACGCTGTCACTGAGGTCCGGAGCAATCTCCGAGACGACCTGAGCAAGCAACTCATCGACATCATCGTCAGACACAGGATCACAACTCAGGTCTGTCGCGCCCGCCTTTGCATCTCCTCGTTCGCCGGTGGACTGCTCCTGTCCAGTTCCGGTCTGCGCTTCCGCAGTGACTGTCGGGCTGTCTGACCCGCAGCTTGTGGCACCAAGCACAAACGCAACGAGTACGAGGGCGACGCGCCTTCCACGATGGCTATTCACTAGTTGATCTCCTCCGCCAGGAATCGAAACTATGTTCGGAGGAGTCTGACACCGGGCCGTCCATTGCGCAAACGCGCGCTGTGGACGACGCCGTCCACCGCGGGTTGTGGGCGCGCGGCCTATCTGGGAATCAACAGACCTATTCTCGGGGCGTGAGACTCCTGGCGATCGCATGCGCTGCCGTACTCGTCTTGCTCATGGTGACAATCATCGTGTTGGAGTTGCTGTTCGGTCGGGCTCGCGAACTCGCGACACGCGTCATGGCGACCATGGTTGTCGTCATCGTGTTCGCTGTGGTGTATTTCGTCCTTGGCAACCTCGAGGTGCACCCCGTGTCTTGCCCTGACCTAGGGGTGCCATTCGAGATCAGCCGCGGATACGGGGAGATCACCGAGTGCAACTACTCAAACGGCAGATCGTTACCACCTCTCGATTGAGCCGGCAGACGCCACCAGCCAGTCCAGCAGCATCTGGAGCCACCAACGGATTCCTGAGCCTCGTGGGGTGGAAGGCCCCGAACGATACCGCCAACGGTGTGCCCGGGCGTAGCGACACTGAGAAGATCAAGCGCATAGGTCTGTGAGGGTGACGGTGCCATTGGTGCCACCACCACGCTGGCTGAGCTCACGCGGGATCGCGGCTGCGATCGTAGATGCGACGCCGCAAGATCTGATCTTGCCATGGTCACACCGTGGTCACAAACGGTCCCTTCTTATCGCGCTCTGCGCGACACGCCTTGAACCGACAGGCCTATGAGGCATCGGCAAGCATCTACGTGACCCCTGGCGCCGATACCCCCTGGGCCGTAGCGCACCGCCTTAGAATGACTACGGATCAGAAGGTCGGGAGTTCGAATCTCTCCGGGCGCGCTGGACAAGTAACGCTGGGGACAGACCCCAGCGTTACTTTCAGTTTTGGCCCGATTGCGTCGGTCCCATGCACGAATCCGTGTCCGGATCTGTCTGACGAGCTCCCGTACCTTCAGCCCATGAACACAATCACGATTCACGGTGTCGACTACCCGGAGCTCGAAGCGGTCCTCGCCTCAGGCGTGGACCACGGGGGCAACACGACCAAACCGTTCGTCGAGGCTGAACGCGGCTGGCCCCTACGCTGTTGCCTCGACGACTCCGAGCCCGGGGACGAGATCGCGATCATCGCGTGGCGCCCGTTCCCCTGGAAGGGCACGTACGCCGAGACCGGTCCGGTGGTCGTTCATGCGCAACCCTGCGGCGGCCCCGCCACGGGCGACCTTCCCACTGCCCTCGACGAGCGGTCCATGACACTGCGTCCCTACGGGCACGATCAGCGAATCGCCTACCGGGCGAGACGACCCCGACCATCCCGACAGGGACCGCATCATCCGGACCGAACACTGGGGCCGCCGAGCTCGGACCGCTGATCAAAGCCGTGTCCGAAGCGCTTCGCGATGTCACGGGCTTTTCCAAGACCTACCTGGCCCAGTTCGCCGAGCACCCGGAACACCAACACGTCCATGTGCACGTGATCGCTCGCACCGAGGACCTCGACCCCAACCATCGGGGCCCGTTCGTGTTCGCCGAACTCGGCGCGGACGAGAACCACCGAGTGGCCGAGCCGGCAATGAACGAGCTCGTGGAGCGGCTTCGGGGCCACCGGTCACTGGTGGGCTACGGCAAGTCGACGCCTTCGTAGCAGAAAGCACATTGGGGTCTGTCCCCAGTGTGCCTTCTCAGGGGGCCTAACCTCGGCGGAATGGTCCGCAAAGCGACAGCAACACTGTGGAGTGAACAGGACCGCCGCCATCCAGGCGACCGGAAGCGCTTGTTCACGGCGGTGAGCAACGCCATCGATGCCGAGCGAGTGCTCTATCCGGGGAGCTTCGTCGACATCTCCCCGTCATTCATCTTCGACTCTGCGGTCTATGTCGACACGGACAAGCGGGCGGCGAAGTTCTTCGCCGACGATGCGGGAATCCGCGAGATCATCGCCGAGGACGAGGATGCTCCCGACGACCCCGACGTCACCTTCATCCACGCGGACTACACGTCCGACCTCGACCTCCCCGACGAAGACGTCGACCTCCTGGTCTCGCTCTATGCGGGCTTCGTGTCGGATCACTGCACCGACCACCTGCGCGTCGGTGGCACTCTTCTGGTGAACGGCAGCCATGGTGATGCGGCACTGGCGTCGATCGACCCCCGCTACGACTTCACCGCCGTCGTGCTGGCCCGCGCCGGCGAATACCGCGTCAGCACCGCAAACCTCGACACATACCTCGTGCCGAAGAAGTCGCTCGACATCACCGCCGATGGCATCAAGGCGTCGGGCCGGGGCATCACGTACCGCGTGCCGGCATTCGCGTATCTGTTCACTCGCACGGAGTGACGCGGCACCCGTGATCTACGGTGGCCCGATGGCCATCGAACTCCGCAACTCCGAACTCCTCCCCGCCCCGCAGGGCTACACCCACGCATCCATCGCGGACCCCGGCAAGATCGTGCACTTCGCCGGCCAGATCGGTTCGTTCGCCGACGGCACGCTCCCCGACGGCCTCGCCGGCCAGGTCACTCAGGCATTGGCGAACGTCGTCGACGCACTCCCCGCGGGTGATGCAGGCCCCGAGCACCTCGCCAAGCTGGTGATCTACATCGTCGGCTGGAAGGAGTCGATGCAGCGGGAATTCGTCAGTGGACTGATGGCTGCAGGAGCCAAGAACCCGTTGCCCCAAGTCCCGATCACCCTGATCGGCGTGCAGTCGCTCTACCTCGATGCGGCCCTCGTCGAGATCGAGGCCACGGCAGTCGTTCCGGCCTGACCTCGTTCAAACGCCCCGCCCGCTGAATGCAGCCACCCGTTCAACCGGCGTGGCCATCGCCGGGGGGATCACTTCCTCTTTGAACGTGTCGCCGTCGCGAAGCTCCGGTCCGAGGGCCTGGCGGGCGAAGGCGTCGACCGCGTCGATGACACACGGGGGTACCTCGAACCGGTGACCGGTGGCGGTTGCGAGGTCCCAACCGTGCACCAGGCCGTCGAACGCAGCCAGGCGAGCAAATGTCTCTCCGTCCATGTCACCGACCGGAGCGGCGATGTCGCGCTCCATCGCGCCCGGCGATTTCACCGCGGCGAGGAGGTCGTCCATCGTCTGTCGGAATTCCTCCGCTGGGACGAGTCCGCCGGCGGCCGGCGCGGTGACCTCTGGGGGCTCGGCCCCGCGGAACAGGTGGGCGAAGGTACTGCCCAGCACGATCATGTGATCGAGCACGTCGTGCACGGTGAAGTGCGTGCACGGCGTGGCGTCGTTCAGCTGTTCGGCCTGAATCCGCTCCACCAATGCGCTGAGCGTCGGCAGGATGTAGGAACGCTGGTCTCTGGGGTCCATTGCAGTGCCTTTCGGGTGGTCCGTCGCCGGCGCAGTGCCGGCGATATCCGAGAGGCGTGACAATTGATGTCACAATGCGACAATGAGCCAGCTTCTCGACGCCGCTCGCGCCGCTGTTGAGGCCGGGGCATGGGCAGATGCCGTTGAAGCGCTCGAACTCCGGGCCCAAGCCGCCTACGGCAACGGGGACTTCGAGGCCGCCATCACTGCCTGGGAGTCACTCCACGGACACCACGCGACTCACGGCGATGCCACCGAGGCAGCCCGCACCGCGGCGATGCTGGCCATGTACCTGATGATGGACACCGGGTTGATGTCTCCCGTGCGCGGTTGACTTCGAACCGCTGAGCGTCACTTGGCATCCTCCGAAGGCGAGACCGTCGCCCACGCGGTGATCGCGATGGTCCGCACGTACGAACGGTTCATGTGCGCCGAGATGGAGTCCGCCCGCCAATGGTCCGAGTCGGCCATGGACCTCGGCGACCGGCTGGGGGTGACGCCCGCGGTCGTCATCGGACGTGTCGCCAACGCCCGCATCAGGATCTTCACCGGCGAGGTCGAGGAAGGCCTCGACCAACTCGACGACATCGCCGCGCTGCTGATGAGCGGCGGGGCCGACCCGCTGACCACCGGCATGATGCTGTGTGAGCTCATCTGCGCGGCCCAGGGTCTGGCCATGTACGACCGAACCGGCGAATGGACCGACGTCATGGACCGCTGGCGGCACGGCTCGGCGATCGGAGGGATCAATGGCCGCTGCCGCGTCCACCGCGCCGAAAGGCTGCGCCTGACCGGACCGTGTGATGCCGCCGAAGAGGAGGCTCTCGGAGCGTGCGACGATCTCCGACCATGGATGCGGCGGAAGTTCGGATGGCCCCTCGCCGAGCTCGGCAACATCCGCCTGGGCCGAGATCGGTGCACCATTCGAAACCGCCAAGGCGCGCCTGGTACTGGCCGAGGCGCACGCCGGAACGGGCAACGCGAGCGCTGCCGATCTCGAGCGTTCGACGGCAGCACGGAGCTTCGAGAGTTTCGGTGCCTCCCGTTGGGCCGCCAGAGCCGCCACACTCCGCGACCTCAAGGGATTCCGCTACATCGAACGAATGCTCACCGACCCGGACCGCGAGTTCCACGTCCTGGACCTGGTTGCAGTTGAGCAGGGCACGCTGCCCACCGTCGGCTATGTCGATGCAGACGCAGCCGCCGGGACGACACTCGATGGCCAGGGGCTCTCGGCCCTCGACGAGCAAGCCAAGGCGGCCTATCGCCAACGACTCATCGAGGTCGACCAGGACATCGATGACGCCGATGCCGCAAACGACATCGGCCGCCGTGAGCTGGCCCGGCGCGACCGCGAGTTCCTGCTCGCGGAGTTGGGCCGATCCGTCGGCAGCGACGCCGAACGCGCCCGCACCGCCGTGGCGCGCTCCCTGCGCTACGCCCTCGAACGGCCGAACAGCATCACGCTTCCGCCGCCGCCCACATCCGCCGCGGCCTGGGGACGGGTACCTACTGCCGCTACACGACAGACCCGGCGCTCCCGATCAACTGGCAGAACTGACCCCTGGCCCGGCCGACGTCGGGACTCCGGATTCTCGGAGCGAGGTCACCGGAGCGCCATGTGGCAACATTGCCGGATGCCCGCACCGCTCATGGACCGCTATCCGGCCATCGCCGATCTCGAGAAGCGTGCGAAGCGTCGCATCCCGACCTTCTCGTGGGAGTACCTGGCATCGGGGACGGGCACCGAGGGCACGTTGCGCGCCAACATCGACGCGATGGCGGCCGTGCGGCTCCGTCCACAGCTCCTCAAGGGTCTTCTCGAGCCGGTCACGACGACGACCCTCTTCGGCGTTGAATACGCCGCTCCGATCGGGATCGCACCGATCGGACTCAGCGGCCTGATCTGGCCTGGAGCGGACCTCGCGTTCGCCGAGGTCGCCGTGGAGAAGAACATCCCCCACACGCTCAGCACGGTCGGCACGGGGAAGGTCGAGGAGGTCGGCCCCGCCACGCAGGGCCGGGGCTGGTTTCAGCTGTACTCCCCGCGCGACACCGACCTGCGCGACAAGCTCCTCGATCGGGTCGCCCAGTCCGGATTCACGACGCTGGTGATCACCGCCGACGTGCCGATCGCCAGTCGTCGCGAGCGGCAACGGCGTGCTCGCGTGCGCGTCCCTCCCAAGATCGGCCCGGCCCTGATCACCCAGAGCATCCTGCGCCCCGCCTGGGCGATGGGCGTGTTGCGCAACGGCCTCCCCCGGTTCCGAACCCTCGAGGAGTACGTCGATCGATCGACCATGAAGATGACCGCCGGCTTCGTCGGTGCTTCGCTCGGGGGCACCCTCGGCTGGGAGTACCTGGCCGAGGTCCGCGAGCGCTGGGACGGACCGATCGTCGTGAAGGGGATCCTCGACGCCGACGATGCCGCCCGATGTCTCGACACGGGGGCCGACGCCGTCCAGGTCTCGAACCACGGTGGCCGCCAGCTCGACGGTTCCATCACCGCCATCGACGCGCTGCCCGACATCGTCGATCGGATCGGTGGCCGCGCCCCGGTGCTGTTCGATTCGGGTGTGCGTGACGGGCTCGATGTCGCCCGGGCGATAGCCCTCGGTGCCGACTTCGTTTTCTGCGGACGGGCGTTCATGTTCGGATTGGCCGGCCTCGGCCCGATCGGCGCGGCCCACGCCTATGACATCCTCCACGAGGGCCTCGTGAACGTGATGCATCAAACGGGATGTCGCCGACTCGACGAGTTGGGCGACCGTCTGGTCCAGGAGTCGCCCACGGCGTAGCGTCGCCGGATGGATCTCGTCCCCACTGTCGACATCGGCGATCCGAGCACCACCGACCTGCGGGAGTTGGACCGCGCCGCGAGCGATCACGGTTTCTTCCTGCTCTCGGGACACGGCCTCGACGACATGATCGATCGCACGTGGGAGATCTCGCGTCGATTCTTCGCGACCGACGAGAGCGTGAAAGGTCCGATTCGCCGGTCCGAGAAACACGCGCTGGGGTATCACGATCGCGAGCTGACCAAGCGCCGCCGCGACAACAAGGAGGTCTTCGACTACATCGATCCGCTGATCGGCGACCCCCGGGGACTCAACCAGTGGCCGTCGGAGCCCGCGGAGCTCCACGCACAACTCATCGAGTTCTTCGACGAATTCGCAGCACTGGCGGAACGAACCGTTGGGCTCATCGCCCAAGCGCTCGGCGCTCCCGCAACGAGCGGCGACGAGCTGACCATCGACCGCGCGTCCAGCTCGGTCAGGCTCAACCACTACCCCATCGACGATCCCGTGCCGGTCGACGAGCGCGACGATCTCGCACCCCTCGGGGAGACCGCTCTGGGCCATCACACCGACCCCGGCGTGCTAACCCTGCTGCTCCAAGACGAGACCGGCGGGCTCCAAGCAAACTCACCGGAACACGGCTGGATCGACGTGCCCCCGCGGGCCGGCACAATCGTGGTCAACCTCGCCGACGCGATGCAGGTCTGGACCAACGATCGCTACCGAGCGGCGGTCCATCGCGTCGTCCCGATGACAATGAGCAATCGCTACAGCATCCCCTTCTTCGCCAACCCTCCCCGCAACACACGACTCGCGCCGATTCCCGATCTCGCCGACTCCGAACCCAGGTATCGCGAGTTCGGATGGCGAGAACTGATCGAAGGTCGTGTCGCCGACAACTACACCGACGCCGGCGCCGAAGACATCCAGATCAGCGATTTCGCGATGCCCCAGCCCGCCTGATCACGGCTGAACGACAAGGACAACTCATGACCGACACCACGACCACCACAGCAACTGTGGCCACCACGGCCGGAGCCGTTGCCGGTCGCATCCGGCGCGGTGTCCACGAGTTCCTCGGTGTGCCGTATGCGGCTCCGCCCGTCGGGGATCTCCGCTTCCGTGCTCCCCAACCACCGATCCCGTGGGACGGCACGCGCGACGCCGCCCACATCGGCGCCAGCGCACCCCAGATCGATCGCGACCCAAGCAGCCCGCTTCCGGCCACGGGATACGCCACCGACGAGGACTGCCTGTTCCTGAACGTCTACACACCGTCGCCGGACAACGGTGCCCGGCCGGTCCTCGTCTGGATCCACGGTGGCTCGTACATGACGGGGCGGGGCGCCACCGTCGACGGTGGGCCTTTCGCTCGCAACGGCGACATCGTGGTGGTGTCCATCAACTATCGACTCGGGCTTCTCGGGTTCATCGAGCTGGGCCACATCGACCCCGAGCTCGCGGGCTCGCACAACAACGGCATCCGCGACCAGATCGCGGCGCTGCAATGGATCCAGGACAACATCACGGCCTTCGGTGGCGACCCTGACCGGGTCACGATCGCGGGCGAGTCGGCCGGTGCCGGATCGATCATGGCGATCCTCGCTTCCCCCTCCGCCGACGGGCTGTACCACCAGGCGATTTCCCAGAGCGCGCCCGCAGCTTTCGCGCCGCCCTCGACCGAGATCGCCGATGAGATCATCGCCCGGGCCGACGTCGGGAGCGTCGACGGACTGCGAGCCCTCGCGGCAGACGAAATCATCGAGATCCAGAAACAGCTCGCGCGCGACACCGAACGCGCCGCGGTCAATCACCCTCGGCTTCCGGGTTCGAGCCGGCGCGGCCTACGGCCCGCCATCGATGGAATCACGCTCACCCGATCGCCGCTCGAGGCGGTCGCGGAACGGCGGATTCCGCTCCTCATCGGCACCAACCTCGACGAGGGCACCCTCTTCGGCTTCCACCTGCCGAAAGAGATCGACGACAGGCTCCTCCATCAACTGTTGACCGATCACGCCTCGGAGCCCGATGCCGTGATCTCATCGTTCCGGGCCGAGCAGCCCGATGCCGACAACCGCACGCTCGCCCTGTCCATGATCGGTGACACGCTGTTCCGGACCTCGAGTCTGCTGGTCGCCGATTCGGCGATGGCCGGCGGCACACCCGTGTTCACCTATCTGTTCGAGTGGCAGGCCACCGAATTCAACGGCTTCTTCGGCGCCATGCATGCCCTGGAGATCCCGTTCGTCTGGCAGGCCGACCTCGAAGGTGCCGCTGCCGGGTGGCAGCGGATCATGGGGCCGCCCGGCTCATGGCCGACCGAACTCGCCGACAACATGCACGACGCATGGATCGGATTCGTGCGCGCCGGTGACCCGTCGCACCCGGCGATCGGCGACTGGCCTCGCTATGACACCGACCGTCCGACGATGGTCTTCGGTGACACGACACGGCTCGTCGCCGACCCTCGCGGCGAGACCCGAGCGGCGTGGAACCTCTGATGGAACCCTGGTCGATCAACGCGGTCAACCTTCCCGAACACGGCGACAACCCCGTCCACACGGTCGAGGGTGGGCTGGCTGCCGGGTTCGGCGGCGCCGTGGTGGCCGGCACCACCATCGCCGCCTACATGACCCGTCCGGTCGCCGCGGCGTGGGGTGTCGAGTGGCTGTCGAGCGGCGGCTACGACGTGGCGTTTCGCGGACCCGTGCTGGCCGATGAGCCGTTGACCGTCGGCCCGGAGCAGTCCGTGACCGAGGACCGAATCGTGGCCCGCGCCGGCGAGAGGGAGTGTGCGTGGCTCGCGCCCACCATGAACCCTGCGCCGTTCCCCTCAGCTGAGGGGCGCCGGCTGGAACCCAGTGTGTACGAACTCGGCGAACGATGGACCGGCTATGCCGCCCGGGCCGGCGAGGATCTTCCGCTCTACGTCACCGAGAACATCGTCCACCCCGTCGTCTGGATCACGTTGGCGAACCGAGTGTTCGTGGAGCAGATGATCGATGGTGCCTGGGTTCACACCCGCAGCCGTGTCGCCCATCGGGCCACTGCCGCGCCGAACGAAGTCGTGATCATCGAAGCGTGCGAGATCGACCGGTTCGAGACGCGAAGCGGCGAGCGGGCCGTCGTGCAGATGACGATGAGCGTCGATGGTGGCACCGTCGCCGAGGTCGAGCACGAAGCCCTGGTCCGGCTTCGCTGAATCAGCGATCGCCGTAGACGAGCATGGCGCGCACCATGCTCGTACAGAAGTACACGATCACGATCGTGGCCACCACGGCGACGCCATCGTTGTACCGGCAGAACTCCTGCGGGTTTCCACGGCACCGGACCTCACTAACCTCGGAGAAGCGGGAGAGCAGGCCGATCACGAACAAGGCGCCGAGATACCAGTAGAACATGCGCTTCAACGAGCGCTGTCCGGTCTTCCACTTGACGCTGATGTACAGCATCACGAACAGCCCGATCGACATGACCAGTGCGCTCGTGATCATGTAGCGGGCGAACTCACCCCAGGTCGGCTGCACCCGGAAAGGCTAACACCGGCCCTTCCGGGCCGGACCTCACTTTCCGCCCTGCCCCTGTCGCTTCTGGATGTTGGCCCATTCATCACGGAGCCCCACCGTGCGATGAAAGAGCGTCGGTGCGGCGTTCGGATCGTCGTCGAGATCCCTGGCGAAGTAGCCGAGCCGTTCGAACTGCACGACTTCACCGGGTGCGATGTCACCGACGGCCGGCTCAGCCTTCGCGGACCGCACCTCACGGGAATCGGGGTTCAGCGATGCCAGCGGATCAGCGCCATCGGCACCAGGGTGCGAGTCGGTGAACAAGCGGTCGTACAACATCACGTCGACATCCAGGGCGTGGTCGGCGGAGACCCAGTGAATGGTGGCCTTGACCTTGCGGCCGTCAGGGGCCTGACCTCCGGCGGTCTCGGGGTCGTAGGTGCACAGCAGGCGAGTGACCTCACCGTCAGCACCGGTCTCGACCTCGTTGCAGGTGATGAAGTAGCCGGCACGGAGCCGAACCTCACGACCGGGAGCGAGTCGGAAGAACTTCTTCGGTGGGTCGAGCATGAAGTCATCGCGTTCGATGAAGAGTCGGCCCGAGAACGGGACCTCGCGGGTGCCCGCCGCCTCGTCCTCGGGATTGTTGATCGCTTCGCGGATGTCGTCTTGGCCGTCGGGCCAGTTCGTGATGATGACTTCGAGGGGATCGAGCACCGCCATGCGCCGCAACGCGTTGGTGTTGTGGTGCGTGCGCACGAATGACTCGAGTAGCTCGATCTCGTGCACACCGTTGACCTTGGCGATGCCGATGTGGGAACAGAACGCACGGATCGCCTCCGGCGGGTAGCCGCGGCGTCGCAAGCCTCGCAACGTCGGCATCCGCGCGTCGTCCCACCCGTCGACATGGTCGTCGGACACAAGCTCCAACAGCTTCCGCTTGCTCAGGACGGTGTGGGTCAGGTTCAGCCGGGCGAACTCGTACTGCCGGGGTCGCTCGCCGCCGAGTCCGATGGCTTCGTGGTACCAGTCGTACAGCGGACGATGGCTGTCGAATTCGAGCGTGCAGATCGAGTGAGTGGTGCCCTCGATCGCGTCGCTCTGGCCATGCGCCCAGTCATAGGTGGGGTAGATGTGCCACTCGTCGCCCGTGCGGAAGTGGTGCTTGTGGCGGATGCGGTACATGACGGGATCACGCATCTGCATGTTCTCGTGATTCATGTCGATCTTGGCCCGCAGCACCCGCTCGCCTTCGGCGAACTCGCCGGCCTTCATACGGGCGAACAAATCGAGGTTCTCCTCGACACTGCGATCCCGCCAGGGTGAGTCGACACCGGGCGTGGTGAACCCACCCCGGTTCTCCGAGATCGTCTCGGCGTCCTGATCATCGACGTAGGCCTTGCCGTCCTCGATGAGCGCCACCGCCCAGGCGTGGAGCTGGCCGAAGTAGTCCGAGGCGAATGCCGGCTCACCCGGCTCGATACCGAGCCAGCGGAGATCCTCCTGGATGGCGTCGACGAACCGGGCATCCTCGGTTTCCGGGTTGGTGTCGTCGAAACGAAGGCGACACGACCCACCGAATTCGTCGGCGACGCCGAAGTCCAAGGTGATGGCCTTGGCGTGACCGATGTGGAGGAACCCGTTGGGCTCCGGCGGGAACCGCGTCTGCACGCGACCGCCATAGGGCCCATCCGACGCGTGCTCCCTGAGCGTCTCGCGGATGAAGTCGGTGCCGGAGTTGGATGCGGATGCCACAGGCCAGTCCTATCGGAGCGCCCCGCCAGGGGCAACGCTGCTGGGCTCCAATGCCAACGCGATCATCTCGCGGGCATAGGCCGTGGCGCGCCAGATGTCCATGGTCATCCCGTGCTCGTGTGCCGACGGAAACTTCTCCGCGGCGAGCAACCGAGCATCCAGGTACGGCCGGGTCGCCGCCGCGGGTGTCACGCCCTCCGCATCGATCGCAGCCCACAACGTCTCGGCCGCTTCGTGGAAGTCGTGACGATGGAAAGCCTGGGCCACGATTTCGAGACTGTTCCACAGCTGGAGCGCCGTCCGCGTGCGTTGGAAGATCTCAATCGCCTGGTCGATCGGTCCGAACTCGTCGCGAATCGAACCGATTCCCGAGCGGCCGACCACCATCCCGCGTTCGTTCAGGGCCACCGCCAGCGCCTGGGTGTTACCGACGAGTCGGGCGTGCTCCTCGGCCTGGTTGAAGTCGTCTTCGGCCGCAACCAGCCGATCCTCGGCCGTTCGTGAGAATCCCCGGAAGTTGTGGAACCACGCCCATGCCGACGGGTTGCGGATCTCGCGGCAGAGCCGGTTCGCCACATCGAACTCACGCAGGAAGATGTGTGCCATCGCCAGGTTCCACCGGTTCCCGATCCGTTCGGCCGCGACGACCGCCTTCCGCATCGAGATGGCCGCCGCGGCCTCGTCCAGTTGGTTCGCATACGCGAGCGCCTGCACTGAATAGGCCATCGGGAGCACGCCGGAGCCGGCGTCACCGGTGGCTTCGATCTCCGAAATCGAGCGGTGGACCATGTCGAACTCGTTGAGATGCAACGCACACGCGGCCAACGTGGCGAGACAGCGGACCCGGGCCGGGTCCTGAGTCGCGTCCTCGGTGTCGATCAACACCAGCGTCTCACCCGCCCAGCGCAGGAGTTCGAGGTGCATGGCATCGAACGCCAGCCGGAAGAGACCCCACACGATCCGGGACGCACCGTCGGCGTCGCCGGCGCGTACGCAGGTCTCCCATGCCTCTCGGAGGTCGGGAAGTTGGGCGAGCGCGAGCGCACCCCAGCGAGCTTCGTCGGCGGTCTCGACCCCTGCTCCGATCCACTCGGCCAGCTCGACGAAGTGGCCGCGATGCCGTTCACGGACCGGATCGGTCTCTGCGACCAGCTCGCGGGCCGCCTGGCGCACCGGAGCGAGAAGCCGGTAGCCGGACGCTTTGGTCGAGCGCTGAACCAAGCCGGCGTTGACGAGTGCGACCAGCGCATCGGAGACGTCGAACCACTGGAGCGGATCATGACCGACCACCGCTTCGGCGCTGACGAGATCAAAGGGGCCGACAAAGACCGAACAACGGGCGAGCACGATCTGCTCCTTGACGGTGAGCGCCTTACAGCTCCCGGCGATGATCGCGTCGACCGACTGCTGGCGGGGATCCCGCGTCGGGTCGCGGAGCAGGGCTGGATGCTCGTCGATGCGGTCGACGAGTTCGCCCGGCGAGAGTCCCCGGCAGCGCGCCGCGGCCAACTCGATGGCGAGCGGCATACCGTCGAGACGCTTGCCCAGCTCCCGGAGACCGTCGTCGTGATCCGCCGGGTCGAACCTGGGATCGTGGCGGCGGATCCGCTCGATCAGGAGGTCGTGCGCGTCACTCCCACCGATCGACGCCAACGAGTAGAGCAACACCTGCTCTGAACCCAGCTGCACCCGCGACGTCAGGACGACCTGGAGTTCCGGGCACGTCGTCAACAGACGATTGATCAGCAAGCGGGCACCCTCGACCACCTGTTCGCAATTGTCGAGCACGAGCAGCGCCCGCTTGGACCGGTACCACTCGTCCAACGTTTCCGGCATCGAACGCCCCGGGCTCTGGCGCACGCCAACGGCCGTGGCGACGACGTCCGGGACCTCGTCATCGCGGCTGATCTGGTCCAGGTCACAGAAGACCACGCCATCGGGATAGTCCTCGACGACCTGCGACGCCAGCGCCAGGGCAACGCGTGTCTTTCCGATTCCACCCGGACCGACGATCGCGATGGCACGCACCGTCGGGAGGAGGACGAGCAGCTCCCCAATCTCCGTTGATCGACCAACGAGCGGGGTGGGAGACTCCGGCAACCGGACGTCGGCTCCCCGCGCGCTTCGCAGCGGCGGGAAGGTGCCGTCACCGAACTGCCAGATCCGCTCGGGTTCGTCGAGATCCTTCAAGTGGTGCAGCCCCAGGTCCTTCAACTGCACCGGGCCAACTCGCAGTGCCTCATTGACCGCGGCCGAGACAACTGTTTGACCCCCGTGAGCGGCCGACATGATCCGTGCGGCGCGGTTCACCGCCGGACCGAAGTAGGCACCGTCGCGATACTCGGCCACCCCGGTGTGGAGACCCATCCGGACACGGATCGGCGTGGCTGTGGGCCACTCCTCGGTTGCCAGCGACCGCTGGATCGAACGAGCCGCGAGCGACGCTTGAGCCAGGGTGACGAACGCCGCGCCGTAGCCATCGCCTGCGGCGGAGAACACCTCGCCGCCGTGGTCGCGAAAGGCGCTCATCACGAGCTCATCGTGGGTCTCGAGGGCCGCGCTCATCTCGGTCGGGAACTGTTCCCACAAACGCGTCGAACCCTCGATGTCGCAGAAGAGGAAGCTCATCGCTCCCAGGTCGGCCGGTCCCCGCACGGGACCAGCCTACTTCCCGGGGCCTGGCCCCCGGCGTGCTTGACTGTCCTCACTATGAACGACAGCCTGCTCGACCATGTCAGGGCCTACCTCAAGCTGGCACGGCTCCAACTCAGCATCGTCTATGTGACCTGCCTGATCACGATGAACAGCCTCGTCAAGCGGGAGCGGATGTCGCATGAGAACGGCATCGGGGCGACAGGGCACCTCCGGATCGTCGACAACCCCACGTACCCCCGCAACGAGTTCTTCACGGCCGCGAGTTCGACATGCGTCTTCGCCACGCCACCGTGCTGTACCGCGACGACGCCAAGCTGACGGTGCGCGGCGTGTCGATCAAGTTCGCCGACACTCGCCATGAGGCACCGCTCGATCTCCTGATGAATTCCGGACGGGTCGGCCTCTTCTGCGACGCCCGCACGTTCATGCAGTTCATGAAGGGCACGATGGCCGGACGCGGCCAACGCTGACTGCCGTATCTGAACAGCCGCCCCCAGGCGATGTTCGGTGGCGGCGACAGCGTGCGCCGCAACCCCGCCTCCTTCGCCGAGATCAGCTACAACTCGAAGACCTGCTACGGCTATCGCTCCGTCAACGATGACGGGGACCACGAGTTCTACTACGTGCGCTACCGGCTGCTCCCGGTCGATTGGGACGGCGAGGACTCCGGCTTCCCCGACCAATGGGACCGCGAGCACAGCTGGTTCCAGAACCCCTACGAGGACGAGACGCGGGGCCGCAACTATCTCAAGGACGAGTACCGCGACCGAGTTGCCGCCGGTCCGGTCGAATACAGATTGCAGATCCAGCCCCGCCTCCGCCCCGAGGGCGACCGTGACCCGCAATGGGTGGCCAGCGAGTACGAGTGAGATGAGGAGGAATCGCCGTGACACGACCTCGCGGCCGTCACGGTCACCGACACCCTCTCGCACGAGGAGACGCAGCTGACGTGGTATTCACTGAGCCAGACCCCCGACTGCCTGCCACTCCCCCGCGGCAAGTCGATCGATGATCCGCACTCACTCGTCGATCTCCGTCTCGCCAGCGACTGGGCCCGCAAGGCCCGTCTCTTCAGCTATCGCTTCGGCGGTCCCAAGCCCGGCCCGGGCCGCACCGACAAGGACTGGAAGGGTGTTCCGCCGATGGCCACCCCGCCCGGCCCCTGAGCGGTCACTGGCCCTCTGGCGGAAGCTCGAAGACCCAGAGCTCCACATCCGGTGCGGCGGTGCCCCAGGGGGTATGCGTTGACCGGTACCCGAAGATCGCCAGGGAGTCGCCGACGTGCTCGGCGCCCCGGAACCATGCGGATGCGGGTTCTGAGACGCTCCCGATCACACCTCGATACCAGTCCTCGAGATCGTAGGAGAAGAGGAGTTGGTCGGGCACCGACTTCTCGAAGACCTGGCTCGACTGCGAGAGGTGACGGAGTTCGTCGATCGAGAACTCGATCAGCTCTTCCCCGGACTCCTGATCCAGCAATGTGACCGTGCGGTTCTGGACATCGGCGGTGTACGGCCCTGCAGGCCCGGGGCCGGACTGGGACCACACGATGGTGTCACCCTGCCGGAGTTCGAGACTCCAGCCGTCCTCGGTGGTGAGGCTGTAGTCACGCTTGAGAAGGGTCGCTGACACAGGACCGGCGACCTGAGGGTTACTCCAGGACCGATACGTGACGGCGACACCATCGGCCCGCAGGACGAGGTTGATGTAGCTCCCATCGGCACCCGCGGTGGGCGCGATGTCGCGCAGGCCGATGTGATCGATCGAGTCGCCGACGAGCAGGCTCAGGTCGAATGGCGTACCGCGCAGGATGCCGTCCTGCCAGGGCACCACCGAATCGGCGTCGGAGTTGAGATCGGTCTCAACCCATTCGTGACCGTCGACAGATCGCAGGAGCTGGGTGCCAGGGCCTCTCCACTCCGATGCGTAGAAGTGCCCTTCCTCATCGACGCCGAGCGACTGGAGCCATGGAGTCTCGAAATCCTGCGACTCCCAGCCCGATCCATCGTCGAACATCCACAGCACCGGAGACGGCTGCCCCTCGACCGGTCGCTCGGGAAGCCCGAGCTCCTCGAGCGTCGCGCTCGCGAACTCGAAGCCGAACGGGCCGACCAACGTCGCCGAGTCGTGCTCCTCCCAGACCTGGAAATCGTCGACGGCCTCCGCAGGCAAACCGAAGTAGTCGAGAACCGCGCTCGTCGAGTCCCCGAAGAACCCACCGAAACCACGATTCACGGCGACGCCGACGCCGGCCGGCCCGACGACGATCTGCGAACCGGTGAACAGCAGATCGGGGCCGATGTCGGGGACCGGGAGCACCTCTGAGGTCCACTCCCGACCGTCGACGGAGCGCCAAACCATGAGCGACCCCTCACTGTCGCCCCCCACCGCGATCAAGCCATCGGGAGAGCCCTCGACGTCTTCGATGTCGACACCGGCCGGAATGACGCCGGCGACCTTCGTCAGCGTGTTGAAGTCGGGACCGACCCAGAGATCGAGGCCGGCGTTGCGCTGGAGGTACGACTCACGGGGTGAGATGAACACCATCGCTTCATCACCGAGTTGGGTCACCCCCACCGGCCAGCCCTGGCCCACATCGACGTTGGCCAACACCGTCAGCCGGCCCACACTTCGAGCGACGATCCCGTCCTCGGACCCCGATTCCTCGTCGTCATGGACGATGTCCTCGGCGTCCGGCGAATCCTCGCCGGCCTGAGCGCCGTCATCCTCGACCGATTCTTCGGCTGCGGCATCCTCCGCATCGGCCTCGCCATCGACGGAACCGACGTAGGCGACCGCGAGCGCGATGAGCGCCAGGACACCGACCACGCCGAGGGTCGTCTTCAGCCGTTCACCCGGCGAGACGTCATCCGCGTAGCCCTGCGGATGACTGCCGGGCGGAGCGAACAGATCGACGTCGGCCACGAGAACATCGAGACGAAGGCCACAGCGATGGCAGAAGGATGCGTCGGGCACCGTGTGGGTACCGCACCGAACGCAATCGTCGACCGCCATCACACCGAGGCTACTGGTCCGCTCAGATCGATATCGAGTGCCCCACCTTCATGGGGTTGAGGTACCGGTACGGCAAATCGCCACGCTTCTCCAGTTCGGCATTGCGACGGGCGATCCGGTTGATGATGTCGTCGCGATCGCCGCGGAACGTGTCGACCGCGGCCCGCGCCTGCCAGACCGAGTGGAAGAAGTCGACGGGATAGCTGCCGAGCGGGGTCGTGGTCGGCATCGACAGCATGTGCACGAGCATCATCTGATCGCTGATGACCGCGGGGATCGGGGGAAGGGCACCACAGAACTGGGCCTCATCGCTGGGCTCGGTGTTCGTCGGCGGCGGCTTCCACATCGCTGCCGGCGCGTTCGGGATGTAGCCGAAGATGTCGTACTGGCCGTTGTTCACCGCAGCGTGCTCGACCGAGCAGCAGTAGACGATGCGGCTGACGAGCGCGTGGAGCTCATCGAGGGTCGTGATGCCCGTCGACAAACCGAGACCCCGCAGACCGCCGCCTTCGTCCGGATCCGACATCCCCACGGCTCACTCCTGGAGCTCAGGG
Source organism: Acidimicrobiaceae bacterium (assembly GCA_016845585.1). Classification (GTDB taxonomy): domain Bacteria; phylum Actinomycetota; class Acidimicrobiia; order Acidimicrobiales; family Aldehydirespiratoraceae; genus JAACCU01. The sequence goes on from JAERSO010000116.1 coordinate 27,753, forward strand.
TCCTCCTGTACGTCGAGATCTGAGGTGTAGAAGATCTCGAGTACCTGCCGGATGTAACCCTGGATCAACGCCCAGAGATCCACCGCGTCATCGCGGTAGTGGTAGCCGGGAAGGCTCTCCGAATCACCGACACCCCGGCGAGCATGATCGAGCGGGCGGAATGGTTGATGGCGATCGTGCCGGTGAAGTGCGGCTTCAGGAGCTCGTGGACCGGGTGCTGCGCCGGCAGGGTCCGACACGCCGCAACCCACACGGTCTCCATCACCAAATGGGTGCGCACGAGGTGGGTGACGATCTCGTGGTGCGCCGCGTCGGCCGCCTGCAGGTGCGTTCGCGCCGTCAGCCACTTCCACTCCTCGACCGCCGGAGTGAAGATCGTGGGCGCCTCGGTCGGCGACTGACCGAGCTGGATCGCCAGCGAAATGAGCGTGCCCGAATCATCGACCCGGATTGGTGGGGCAGCCCGCGAGGCCGGCGTAGTCGACCATGTAGAGGCGGTGGGCGCTGATGAGGTCGGCGATCGGCTGTCCGCCCGTGATTCCCCCGATCAGGTCATCCGTGACCGGGAAGTGGCCGGGCACGTGTTCGACGCGGGTGATCATGAAGGGGTTCACGCCATTGAGGCGCTGCCGAGCGAACTCCTTGTCGGTCCGCCAGCGGGCGACGCCGGACCCGGGCGCCCTCTTGGCAACGGATGGGCCCGGGCGTGTGCGGTAGTAGTGGTTGAAGTAGTTGATGGACCACGGCTTCAGACCGAGGCGGGCCACCACGCTGGCAGCGGTGTTCCAGATGCTCCCGGCCGCGTCCCAGAGCAGTGATTCCTTGCGGGATGCCGACTGCTCCTCGGCCGTCGGCAGACCGTCGCAGAACGGAGGTGCACCGGGTAGGCGACACCACCGGTAGGCCGCCCGCTGCTGGGCGAGTGTCCGTTCTCGTACGAGTCGCTGCTGCTCTGTCGCGCTTTGTGCAAGGACGATCTGCATGGGGGCACCATCTTCGCTGATAGACCAGACCCTCGTGACGACTGATGTGCCAATGCCCCTCGCCGGGATCCGTGTGATCGACTTCTCCCGAGTGCTCGCAGGACCGCTGGTGGGCCAGACCCTCGGTGACCTCGGTGCCGACGTGGTGAAGATCGAACGCCCCGGGCTCGGTGACGACACCCGCATCTGGGGTCCGCCCTGGCGCGACGTGGACGATGGCGAAGGCGGCACCGAGCAGGAGGCGACGTACTACTCCTCGCTCAACCGCAACAAGCGCTCGATCGTTCTCGACCTCAAGGAGGCCGACGACATCGCGTTCGCTCAGAGGCTGGCCCGCACCGGCGACATCGTGATCGACAACTACAAGCCCGGCTTCGCCGCCACCCTCGGACTCGACCACGCATCGCTGGCGGCCGACCGTCCCGACATCATCACCGCATCGATCACCGCCTACGGCGCCGAGACCGCCGCCGCCGATCTCCCTGGCTACGACCTCGTCGCACAGGCCATGGGCGGGCCGATGCATCTCACCGGCGAAGCCGATGGCCGCGCGCTCCGGGTCGGCGTGCCCATCGTCGACATGATGACCGGCATGAACGCCACCATCGGCGTGCTCGCCGCGCTCCATGAGCGCAACGTCACCGGCATCGGCCGTCACATCGAGGTGTCACTGTTCGACACCGCCCTGGCCAGCACACTCAACCACCAGACGGCCACGCTCATGGGCGGCAGCAACCCAGGCCGCAACGGCAACCGCCACGCGTCGATCGCCCCCTACGAGTCGTACCGGGTCGCCGACGGCGAGATGATCATCGCCGCCGCCAACCAGAAACTCTTCGCCGGCTTGTGCCGCGCCCTCGACCGCCTCGACCTGCTCGACGATCCCCGGTTCGCCGACAACACGCTGCGGCGCGGCAACGTGTTGGAACTCAACGCCGAACTCGAAAGGACGCTCGTCACCCGCACCCGAGACGAATGGGTGGCGCTGCTCCGTGCCAACGACGTGCCCTGCGGCCCGATCAACTCGATCCCCGAAGCGATCGCCTGGGGCGAGGAGATGCACGCCGACCCGATCGTCACCGACGGCGACGGCTACCGCTCCATCCGCTCTCCCATCCGCGTCGACGGCCACGCCCGCACCACGGCCCGCCGCCCCCCGCGAATGGGCGAACACTCCGCCGAAATCCGCGCCGAACTCGACTGACCAAGTAACGCTGGGGACAGACCCCAGCGTTACTTGGTCGTCGGGATGGTCAGCTCCGCTCGCCTCGACCCCGCGGAGGCGGTGCGACCCGTCGCGTAGCCGAACGCGCATCGGTCCCGTCAGCGGCCAGGCTTGCGGGCCGCCACGACGTTGCAGACGAAGGGGATCTCGAACGGGTGCCCGGGCCGAACCCAGTCGCCGAGCCGAGCGGTGACCTCCTCGGTGATCCTGGCCCTGGCTTCGGGCCCGACCTCGTCGGCGAGTGGTGACCCGTCGATCTCGGTGTCGACGAGCGCAGCCGGCGAGTCGAAGCGGGCGATACCCGCCCGGGCCCGTGACGCGGTGACTTCCAATCCCGCCTCTCTCAGCTCCCGGGCGAATGCCCCTCGGTGTGGCCCACGGCGATGTCGACGAAGGGGCCGTAGGCGGGCTGCTCGTCGAGGGCCGATGGAACGACCCACGCCACCATGCCGCCGGGCCGAACCACACGAGCCATTTCGGCGACCGCCGCGCGGAGGTCGGGGAAGAGCATGGCGGCCATCTGGCTGACTGCCACGTCGAACTCCCCATCCTCGAATGGCAGCTGTGCGACATCGCCCTGACGCCATTCGATGGCCGGGTCGATGCCCTCGGCGGCAGCTGTCCGCGCTGCGACGGTCAGCATGGCCTGGTTCAGGTCGACACCCCACACATCGAGATCCGGACCGAACCGCCGACGAGCGGTACGCGCCACGATGCCGGTTCCACAACCGACATCGAGGAGGCGACGACCTTCGGCCCTCTCAGGGGTCAGTTCCGTCGCATCGAGGATGACGGGCGCCCATTCGGCGAACAGCGCCGGAACGAAGTGTTGTTCGTAGATCTCGGCCACTTCCACCGGGATGCTGAAGGTCTCTGCGTTTTCGCTCATGGCGCGAACCTACGAAGAAGGGAATCCGGCCTGCATCGCCCGAATCAGCCATTCCGTGATCGCTCGAGGACCGGAATGGTCAATCCCTCGGCCACCAGCTCGAGCACCTCGACCTCCCGGCCGGACAGTGGTCCGCGCTCGCCCGCCTTGCGCGGTGATCGGACCTCCGCCTCCGGCACCGTGACGGCGCCAAGCCGATCGAGTGTTGCGGCCGCCGACGAGGCTTCCATCGACGAGGTCAGCTCGTCGCCGAGGACGGTGGCGGCTCGGGCCAGGAGCAGCCGACCGCACGCAGCCTCGTAAGGCAGACCGACGTCGATGAGAACCGCCACCGCGTCGCGCAACAGGGCCACGCCCGCTGTCGTGTCGCCGAGCGCGATTGCCGCCCGACCCCTGATGACCTGGGCCAGGGCGTCGGTCACTTCGCCGGGTCGCGCCTCGCTCAGCTCGGCGGCTTCGCGGGCCGCGGTTGCCAGTGTCTCGACGTCGCCGACTTGGTCGGCGAGCTCCACCACGGCCAGGAGCCGCTGCAGGTGGGGCAGGCGGGGCTGTTCGGCGAAGGGAGACAGGCCGAGCGTGGGTCGCAGAGCGTCGAGAGCCTCGTCGACCTGTCCGGCCGCCGCCCGCAACAGGGCCACACCCGGCTGAGGGTCGTGGCCGAGTTCGTGGGAGCGACGATAGAACCGGTCGGCCTCGTCGAAGTCGGCCCTGGAGTCGGCACAGGTCGCCGACCGCGTGGCACGTGGAGATCACGTTGCAGTAGATCCAGCCGGTGTAGATCGGCTCGAGTTCGTTGCCGATCACGGCCACCATCGTCTCGTCCAGGCAGGCAAGCCCCTCATCGAGTCGGCCGAGCGCGATCAGGCGCCGGCCCTCGGATTGGAGACCCATGGCCAACAGATCCCGATCAGCGGCCGCCCGACCGATTCCACGAGCCGACTCGGCCTTGGCCAAGGCGGCGTCGGTCTTTCCCGCTGCGTCCGCGACATCGGCCTCGGCCGGCGCCACCCACCCAGAGCCCAGAGAGTCGTGATCAGCGACCAACCGACGAGCGCGCGCCAGCCAACCCTGAGCCACCGCCACCTCTCCGACGAGCCAATGCTCATAGAACACGAACCAGGCCGAACGCCAGGGTTCGTTCATCCAGACGAGGGCCATGGCCAGCTCATCGAGCTGGGTCGCGGACAGCTCATGAGTTGGTCGGGCTGCCAGGCGCTCACCGATCAGTCGCCAGTCGGTCCGACTGCGACGTTTCGGCGGGTCGCCTGACACCCAGTGGAGAGTAGTTTGGGCAACCAGCCGGCGTTGCGTCTCGATTGTTCGCTCTGCCGGTCTGGGTCATGCTGGCGCGCATGGTGCTCACGACCTCTCACGCGATCGGCCAGTCCGAGCCGCCCGTCCGCGATCTCACGATCGGCGACCTTCTCCGCCAAGCCGCATCGGAGACGCCCGACCGTGTCGCGCTCATCGAAGGGATCCCCGATGTCGGCGCCCGCCGTCAGTGGACGTTCGCCGAGATGCTCACCGAGGCTGAACGATGCGCCCGCGCACTGCTCGTCCGCTACGAAAAGGGCGACCGGGTGGCGTGCTGGGCGCACAACATCCCGGAGTGGGTGCTTCTCGAGTACGGCTGTGCACTCGCCGGCCTCGTCATCGTGACGATCAATCCGGCCTACCAGGCCGAGGAGGTCGAGTACGTCCTCACCCAGTCGAAGTCGGTCGGCCTGTTCGTCGTGCCCGACTTTCGTGGCAACCCCATGCTCTCCGTCGCCGAGGAGATCCAACCCGGCTGCCCGGAGCTCCGCGAGATCGTTCGGTTCGGCGAATGGGACGACTTCCTCGCCAGCGGTGACGCCTACGTCGGCGAGTTCCCTGCCGTCGACCCATCTGACCCTGTCATGCTCCAGTACACCTCCGGCACCACCGGCTTCCCCAAGGGCGCATTCCTGCATCACCGAGGGCTGCACAACAACGCCCACCACTTCCTCGACCGGATGGGCGTGACCGACGGCGCCGTCTACATCAACACCATGCCGCTGTTTCACACCGGCGGATCGGCCATGGGCGTGCTCGGCTGCCTCGCCCACAAGAACACCATGGTCGTGGTCGAGGCATTCGAACCCGGCCTGGTGTTGGAACTGTTCGAGACCTACCAGGCCAACGGCATGGTCGGCGTGCCCACGATGCTGATCGCCATGATCGAGCATCCGGCATTCGCGTCGACCGACCTGTCGAGTGTTCGGGGGATCTGCTCGGGAGGGTCGCTCGTGCCCGAACAGCTCGTGCGCACGTTCGAACGAGAGATCGGTGCACCGTTCACCATCATCTACGGCCAGACCGAGTGCTCCCCCGGGGCGTCGATGACCCGCCCAACGGATTCGATCGAGGACAAGGCCGGCACCATCGGCGAGCTGATGCCTCACGTCGAAGGGCGCATCGTCGATCCCGAGACGAACGAGCCGGTGCCGATCGGCGAGGTGGGTGAGTTCGTCACCCGCGGGTACCACGTCATGCGCGGCTACTTCGAGATGCCGGAGCAGACGGCCCAGACCATCGACGCCGACGGCTGGCTCCATACCGGCGACCTTGCCGCGATGGACGAACGCGGCTACCTCACCATCGAAGGCCGCCTCAAGGACATGATCATCCGCGGCGGCGAGAACATCTATCCGAAGGAACTCGAGGAGCTGTTGTTCGCCCACGAGATCGTGGGCGAGGTCGCCGTGGTCGGACTGCCCGACGAGAAGTGGGGCGAGACGGTGGGCGCCTTCGTACGCGCCGCACCCGACCACGACGTCGACAAGAACGAGCTCTTCGCCTACCTGCGCGAGCGCCTCGCCCCGCACAAGACCCCGAAGCAGTGGTTCGAGGTCAAGGAGTTCCCGCTGACCGGCTCCGGCAAGATCCAGAAGTTCAAGCTGCGCGAGCAGTGGATCAACGGAGAGTGGCACGAGCTGTGATGCGGTGGCTCCGTGACCGCCGTGCGCGCCTCGCCGGGCATCCCCCTTCTCACCTGGGGCCGACACGCCATACACGAGGGCCTGAGCCACCTGCGGGCTCGAGCGACGGATCGAGGGTGTTGATGCCAGGTGGAAATCTAGAGAAACCCCTTGAACCCCCTTAAATCCATTGTTAGACTCGAACATATGTTCGTTTCACCGATTGCCGAGCAGGCACTCCAGGACATCACCAATGGCCTTGATGCGTTGCTTGGCGCCGGCACGGAACCTGAAGATCCCCGTCACGCGATCGGGGCGATCAAGCAGATGGAGGAGGTCGGCCGGAAGCTGGCCGCCGCCCAGGCCGACATGTACCAGGCCATCGAACGCCGTGGCCTGCATCGTGCCGATGGCCACTTCTCCCCTCGGGTGATGGTGCGACACGTCGCAAAGCTCTCCGGTGGCGAAGCGGCCGCTCGCGCAAAGACTGCTGCAGCGATGCGCGACCTCCCCGAGGTCGCCGAGCGGTTTCGCAGTGGGCGGCTCGGCGTGTCCCAGATGCGAATGATCGCCAAGATTCACGCCAACCCTCGGGTCCGACCCTTCCTGGCCGCCGCCCAGGAGTGGTTCATCGAGCACGCCGAGGGCGACGAGTACCCCGACTTCGAGGCCGCCGTTCAAGCATGGGAGCGCTTGGCTGACGATGACGGGCCCGAGCCCCGCGCCACCAAAAACCGCGACGCTCGCATCACCGAGAACCTGGGCGATCTGTCATGGTCGCTCCAGGCCTCGTTCGGGTCGGCCATGGGTGCGAGCATTGACGAGATCTTCCGGCACTACGTGAACGCCGAGACGCTTGCCGACTGGGAGAAGGCTCGCGCCGAGCACGGCGACAACGCCATCGACGCTCACTTGCCCCGCACAACCCAGCAGCGGCGAGCCGACGCCCTGTGGCAGGTCTTCCAGGACGCCGCCACGAATCCGGACGGTGGCGTCCCGATCGGTTTCACCCACAACGTGGTGTGGACCGCCGAACAGTACGAAGAGATGCTCCGCCAGCTGACCGGAGCCGAATCCAGAGCCGTCGATTTCGACGCCGCCGAGTGCCGCACGCTGGATGGCGCGGATCTCGACCCCTACGAGTTGGCCGCCAACTCGCTGGTCAACCAGGTCCGACGCGTCCTCGTCGATGCCGCGGGAGTGGTCATCGACCAAGGGCGAGCCCGCACCTTCACCGGATCCGCCCGCTTGGCCGTCCAGTTGGTCGAGCCGCGGTGCATCTGGCCCGGTTGTTGGGTACCGACAAGCCAATGCCAGATCGATCACTCGGTCGAACACTCGAGTGACGGCAGAACCAACCCCGGAAACGGGGCGCCGGTCTGCGGTTCACACAACCGGGTCAAACAGCGAGGGTTCTCCACCTGGCGCGACCCGGTCGGGGACTGGCACATCTACCGACCCGACGGCACCGAAATCGACTGAGGCCGTGGCGCCGGATCGCTCAGCGTTGCACGCGCATGGAGTCAAAGTCGTTCACGCCCAACGATTCACGGAGATCCCCGGTCATGTCCTCGGTGCCCGGGTCCAGTGGGGTGCCGGTGCCGTCGGCGATGCGGGTCATCATCGTGAAGTTGGCCACCACAGCCGCAGCATCCACGACGGATTCGGGGCTCATCGCTTCGGCGAGCATGTCGCGGGCCGCCGCCAGAGTCGCTCCATCGCTGCGCGTCGCCGCCACGAAATCAGCCAGTGCCTTCCCGTGCGGCACACCGGCACCATCGGTGAGTTGCGAGGGGTTGATCTGTCCGTCGACATTCATGCCACTCAGACCGAGCAGCAACGCATGCGACGTCGTTCAATAGAAGCACTCGTTCGCCATCGACGTGAGCGCGGCCACCAACTCGATCTGACGACGGTCGAGGCCATCTCGTCGCCACTCGAGATCGCCGACCACCGCCGCGGTCGGCACGTACTGTGCAGCGGCCAACGGCTGAAACATCGATTGGTCAGCGGGCACGGCAGTGAGCGCCTTCATCACGTTGGAGCCAGGCATGTCGGCGGTCGGCACCCAGTGGTGGCGAACCTCGACGCCCGCCACGGCCTCACGCGATGGCTCGCCGAGCACCGGCTCGGGCAGTGCCACCGGGTCGAGGTCCATCACGTCGGCGAACATGTCGATGCTGTTGGTCATCGCCACGATTGCGACGAGTTCGACATAGTGCTCCGGGCTCGGCAGGGCGGCCACGATGTCCGCGTACCACGACGCCGTGAGCGTGCCGGGGTGATTGCTGATGCGCCACGCCGCATCCACGGCAGCGGTCGGAAGCGGATGGTCGTCATCGACCATCCCGTCGATCGACGACGGTGCTTCCCATGGCGGCCGCTCGGCATCAGCCCGGGCACGGCGAACTTCCGTGGCGATGGCGACGCGTTCGACGCCCGTCCACCAGGTGCCGGGTTGTGCAATGCCGTTGACCACGCCCGCATGGGCGGTCACGAGATCTTCCCGAAAACCCGAATCCAACACCGTCTGTGTCATGGCGGAACCGTAGCGCTCAATCGCGGGGGCGTTCCCCGTAGTCCTGCCATGGCGCGTCGCGCTCTCGGATGACCTGACGGAAGCCCTTCTCCTCGAATTCCTCGACCCACTGGTAGGCCTCCTCGGTGTGGCGGGTCACGCCATCGAAGAAGGTGCCGAGCATCTGTGAAGTCCGCAGGCCCATGTTCTCGAATGCCTGATTGATCAGCATCTTGTTGAGCGCCAACTGGTTGGCCGGAATGGTGGCGAAGCGACGCGCCTCCGTCTCGACCGTCTCGGCCAGGTCGTCGGGCTCGCACACCGTGGAGACGAGACCGATTCGGTGTGCCGTCGCCGCGTCGATGGCGCGACCGGTGAGGATGAACTGCTTCGCGTGTTCGAGACCGAGACGGTAGATCCACAGATTGGTCGTGGGCGTGCCGTAGATCCGGCTGGGGGCGTACCCGATGTGGGCATCACTGGCCATGTACAGCAGGTCGCAACACAGGATCAGATCGGTTGCGCCACCGACCGCCCAACCTTTGATCTCACCCAGCACCGGCTTCGGGCACTCCCAGATCTTCATGAAGCGGCGAACGTTGTTGCCCATGAACTGATAGTCCCGCACCGGATCCCAGGCCCCCGCCCGGGGCTTCGGGCCTTTGGCGGCATAGGTCTTCTCCCATGTGGCATTGCCGTCGTCCGCCGCATGCGCCGTGAGGTCATAGCCGGCGGTGAGCGTGTCGCCCGCCCCCCGCAACACGATGGCGGCGACGTCCTCGGAGCGCGCCGCTCGATCAACACCGTCGGCCACACCCTGGATGACCACGTCGTTCAGGGTGTTCTTCTTCTCGGGGCGATTGAGGGTGATGATCGCGATGTCATCACGCTCTTCGTAGAGAACCTGTTCGGGCATGACGCGATGATGACAGGTGACAGACTGCGGTGGTGAAAACCATTGCCCTCTTCTCGATCGTGGTCGATGACTACGACCGCGCCATCCGTCACTACTGCGACGATCTCGGCTTCGAACTCGTCCAGGATCTCGACGAGGGCCGCAAACGGTTCGTCATCGTGCGCCCCGCCGGCGCACCACAGGGAGCGACGGGTATCGTGCTGGCCCAGGCCAGCGATGACGAGCAGCGTTCACGGATCGGCAACCAGACCGGGGGTCGGGTCGGGTTCTTCCTCCACACCGACGACTTCGCCCGCGACCACGCTGCCTTCACTGCGGCCGGCGTGCACTTCCGCGAGGAACCCCGCCATGAGTCCTACGGCACCGTGGCTGTCTTCGAGGACACGTTCGGCAACCTCTGGGACCTGCTCCAGCCTGCCGACTGACCCAGCTACTCGGGTGTCGTCACCACGCCATCGGCCATCAGCTGATCGACCACTCCCCCGTCGATTCCGATCTCGGCGAGCACCTCGACGGTGTGTTGCCCGAGGCCGGGGGACGGACCGACCTTGTCCGCCTGGGCGGCGCTGAACCGGACCGGCTCGCCCGACGCCGAGTACTTGCCGAATGCCGGGTGTTCGAGGTCGATGATGAAGTCGTTCGCCCGGATCTGTTCGTCGTTGATCGCCTCGTGCGGCATGTTGTAGGGGCCACACGGGAAGCCGGCGGCTCGCAGGGCGCCGATCCACTCAGCGGTCGTCCTGGTCAGGAACAGCTCATCCGCCGCCTTCACCACCGAGTTGAATTGGGCACCATGCGGGTCGGATCGATCCGGCAACTCCAGCCCGGTTACGTCGTGGAACTTCTTGATCAGACCGGCACTCAACCCGGCAACCGAGATGAGACCATCGGCAGTGGCGTAGTGGCGGAAGTAGAGACGGAACACGCCCCCGCCCGCGACGACCCGCTGTTCGTAGACCTCACGTTGATCCTCGAACGATGTGCCCACAGATCGAAGAAGCGCCATGTCCTCATCGAGTTGGGCCAGTGGCTCAGCATCACTTGCTTCGAAGTAGTTCACGGTGGGCGTGGACAAACCGACCGCCGTGCCGAGCAACGAGGCATCCACCCGCTGCCCCTCCCCCGTCAGGTCACGATGCCGCAGCGCGGCCACGACACCGAGCGCCGATGCGATTCCCGTGCCGAAATCGTTCATGGCTGGACGAGTCGACATCGGAGTGCCGTTCTCGGTGCGATTAGCGGTGAAACCCTGACCACTTCGACCCTGCACGAGCACGTCATAGCCGCCGACATCAGCATCGGGGCCCCTGGGGCCGAATGGCGTGTGCGTCAGATGAACCAACCGGGGGTTGACGACACGGGCGGAGACATCGTCGATCCCGTAGCGCTCGAGATCGGACTGCTTGAAAGCGACGAGGGCGACGTCGGCCCAGGCGAACAGCGCGTCGACCACGCGGCGTGCATCGTGGGCGCCGAGGTCGAGGGTGATCGCCCGCTTGCCGGGATTGATGGCCGCGAATGCCTTCGCCTCGTTGGGAGCGAGCTGGGCCAAGCCCCGCATCGCATCCCCGGACGGTGGCTCGACCTTGACCACGTCGGCCCCCATTCCCGCGAGCAATCGACCGCAGTAGGGCACCGCCGCATTCTGTGCGAACTCCACAACCTTGATGTCGTCCAGGATTCCTGCCATGGCGCTCACAATGCCATAGCGGGCAGTGGGCCGCCGAATGCCTCAGGTCTTGCCGACGACCCGGATGTACCCGTCGTGCTTGTCATCGTCGAAACCCCGGTGTCCGGATTGAACGCCGTGCCGAGCACGATTTCGATCGACGGGTCACAGCACGGGCACTTGGGTCGGTTCGTGTTCCCGGTGATCCGGACCCCGTGGTAGGCGTACGTCCGCACCTCGGCATCGATGTCCACGCCCACCTGCGCCATCTCCATGGTGTTCGTCTTGGCCTTCGATCCGGGGGCTGGTGTCCTTCCCGCTGGCGCCCTCGCTGAGGCGCGGGAGATCCACGGTGCCTTCCCACGTGTCGCCCTCGAAGGTCGAGTTCCAGACGGGCAACCCGGGAATGGCCAGCGTGACTCCCTCATTGAGCGTCAGTCCCGACGAGAAGTCGAGGTCGCTGTCGTACTCGGTCCAGATGAGCATCAGCTCGTCACCGGCAACGATGGGTGTGCTGCTCTGCGCGAACGCGACCTGGCCGTTGACCCCCGATGTCGGTGGTCTCCAATCCGGTGGCGCTTGGGTGTAGACGACACCGAAGTCGGTGACCTGAGTTCCCGGCGCGGTGATCACCGGTGGTGTGTCGAGGTCATCGCCGAACGCATACGGCACCGGACTGACTTCGGTGCCGGCGAAGTCGAGCATTCGCAGCGCATCGTCGGAGAAGAACCCGAGCGCGTCCCAACTCCCGTTGGGCTCGAGCGCACTGGCCGGACTCAATCGGTGTGCCCAGCTCGGCGAGGTCCTCATCGCTGAGCGTCGGGGGACCCTGTGCCGTTCCTGGGGAGGCGAGAACGCTCGCGAGCAGCGCGGCAACGACGACGAGAACAGCTGGAGGTCTCCACATGCGGACCACCTTGCGCGACCTACGTCATCGAAGCGTCACCGACGGTGGCCGTATGTTGGAGTTCCGACGCAGCACGCGGCGAAAACGACCCGGAGGAACCGCAGGAATTTCCGGGTCGGTGCCTCCGGCCGCGTCTCTAGCCGAGCAGCTCGCCGAGTTGTTCAGCGACCTCTTCGGGCGTGACCGTGGGCGAGAACCGCTGCACCACGTCGCCGTTGGCGTTCACGAGGAACTTCTCGAAGTTCCACACGAGGTCAGAGGTCTCGCCCTCGCCGGGAGCCTCGGCCTTGAGCCACTTGTAGAGCTCGGCGGCGTCGTCGCCGTTCACGTCGATCTTGGCGAACATCGGGAAGTCGATGTCGAAGTTCTCGTCGACGAACGCGCGGATCTCTTCGGCGGAGCCGGGCTCCTGAGCGCCGAACTGGTTGCACGGGAAGCCCAGAACCTGGACTCCGTTGTCATCGTGATGAAGCGTACGCAGACCTGCGTACTGAGGCGTGAGGCCTCAAGCGGAGGCGACGTTGACGATGAGACAGGCGGAGTCGGTAAAGTCCGAGAACGACACCTGCTCACCCTCGAGCGACGACATCTCGAAGTCGTGGAAGGTTGACATGGCGATGACCCTAGCGGCCGATTCGCCGGCTGGTCAGGCCTTGGTTCGCTTCTCGCTCCAGTGGGAGAACGCGCGGCTGGCTTGGAAGCGCTCGGGGCGGTCTTCGGGCTGGAGGACGTCGGTGGCCAGCCAAAGGCGCTTGAGCCAGCGGACCTGACCGGCGGCGTGATCGTCCTTGAAGGTCTTGCGACCGTGGAGCACGTGGTAGTTGTTGATGAACTGCATGTCACCCGGCTCGAAGGTCATCTCGACCTGGTGGGCCGGGTCGGCGACCAGTTCGTCATAGGCCGCCATCGCCGCGATCTGCTTGTCGGTCAGGCGGGGAGCGCCATCGTGACGCTGCGACGCCTTGATGAACGGCGGGATGTAGCGGATGAAGAGCCGGTCGCCGTGCCGGGTGAACGCCGGGATCGTGTAGTAGGGCTTTGCGTCCTCCGCCTCTTCACCGCGGTAGTCGTAGGGCAGGCCCTCGTACAGAACCGCCGCGAGCTCGGGGTCGGACTCGGCGAGCAGATTGTGACAGAGCAACGCGTTGGCGATCAGGCTCTCGCCCCCCGACACACCGTTCGACAAGCAGAGGAGTCCGACGAGATCGGATCCATCGGAGTGGAACGGCAGGGGCCCTGCCATCTGGTAGCCGCGAGAGTTGCCTTCCGACATCCGGCGTCCCTCGTCCTTGACGTCGCCGAGGAGGTGGCCGCGGGCGTTCTGCGCCCACGGCACCCCGAGGTGCATGCCAATTCCCCAATAGATCCACGACGAGTCGTCGTCACCAAGCCGTTCAACGGGCAGACCGGTGATGCGCTGAAAGCCCCGGCCGTTGATCAGTTCGTCGGTCATCTCGACGAGGCGGTCGCCGAAGGTCGGCAACGGGAAGGAGCCCTTCTCGACCTCGAGGAGCTCATCAGTGTGGTTTCGGGCATGTGCGAGGGCGGCCTCGAGTTCGGCGATCTCGTCCACGGTGAGCCGGTGGGTCCAGGCTGCCGGGTCGGTGAGCGACTCAGCGGTCCATTCGGCGTGACGCTCGAGCGGTTCGACGGCGGTCATGAGCTGGGCTCCTCTCGTTCGCCGCGCACCAAGCGGCCGGGCAAGGCGTCGGTGGCTTCTCCATCGGCGTAGGTCTCGACACCGGCGACGATCGTGTGGCGGTAGCCATCGGCTCGCTGCAGCAACCGGCGACCGCCGGCCGGGAGGTCGTACGCCAACTCCGGCTGATGGGCGCGGAGCCGGTCGAAGTCGATCACATTCAGATCCGCCCGGTAGCCGGGCGCGACCACGCCACGATCGCGAAGCCCGACCGTGCGGGCCGTGTCGCGGCACTGGCGTTGGATCAGGAACTCGAGGTCGATGCGACCCTCGGCACGATCTCGGCCCCAGTGCTGGAGAAGCGTGGTCGGGAACGAGCCGTCACAGATGGTGCCGACATGGGCGCCGCCATCGCTGAGCGACGGAACGGTGTAGGGATGTGTGAGCAAGTCACGGGTGGTGTCGAGATTGCCGTTGGCGAAGTTGCTGAAGGGCACCCACAACATCGCGGTGCCGCCGTTGCCGCCAAGGATGTCCAGTGCCAGCTCGGCGGACGTGGTCCCGGCGCGTTCGGCTCGGCGAGCGAGCGTGTCGGCCGGGTCGGGTTCGTAGTTGGGGGACTCCCCCAGCTCGTACATCATGTCGTACTTCTCGATGAGGCGACCGCCGACAGCCACGTTGTCGGCGCCTCCGGCGGCGTCCAACAGACGACGGCGACGATCCGGATCGGCCAGTGCTTCGACACGAGCCGCGGGAGCGAGCTCAGCCACTTCCTTCCAGACCGGGTTGAGCAGGAACGGATTCAGGGTGCATTCGAAGCCGAGCAGAATGCCGATGGGGCGAACCGGGGTCTGACCGGTGATCTGCAGGCCATCGGAGCGGGCACCTTCGATACGGGTCAAGAGGTCGGTGTGGAAATCGGACTGACGCTGATTCTCGATGATCGTGAAGCTGAGCGGGCGACCCGAGATCGCACACATGTCCCGAAACATCTGGAACTCGAGCTCGCGGTCGACGAAGTCGCTGACGACCTGCAGCACACCGGTGCCGGTCTTGCCCATCGCCTCGGCGATGCCGACGAGTTCCTCAGACGCCGCCGTCAGGGTCGGGGTGAAATCACCCGTGGAGGTCTTGTGATTGGCCGTACGACTGGTGGAAAACCCCAGCGCACCGGCCTGAATCCCCTCTGCGGTCAGCCGACCCATCTCCACGATGTCGTCGTAGGTGGCCTCCTCGCGTGCCGCGCCGCGCTCGCCCATCACGTGCAGCCGAAGGGCGCCATGGGGGACCTGCGTGGCGATGTCCATGTCCTTCGGTGTGTCGCAGGCATCGAGGTACTCGGCGAAGGAGTTCCATCCCCACTGGAGACCCTCGTGCAGGGCGGCGCCGGGGATGTCCTCGACACCTTCCATCAGCTCGACGAGTCGATCGTGATCAGCGTTGTGAACCGGAGCGAACCCGACACCGCAATTCCCGAAAACCACCGTCGTGACTCCATGCCAGGAGGACGGCTGCATGCGGTCATCCCATGTGGCCTGACCGTCGTAGTGGGTGTGGATGTCGACGAAGCCAGGCGTGACGAGCGCGCCATCGGCATCGATCTCTCGCTCGGCGCTGCCGTCGACCCGACCGCCCTCGCCGACGCCGACATCGGTGACGATTCCGTCGCTGACCGCGACGTCGGCGGTGCGCCGAGGAGCACCGGTACCGTCGACAACGGTGCCGCCGCGGATGATCAGATCGTGGGAAGCCATTCCTTCATGATGTCAGGCGAAACCTCCGAGGCCCAGATCAACCGTCGCGGCGGCCTGCTCAGTTGCCTCCATCGCGTCAGCCCGCCGACGTTCGTCCCGGGCCTGCGCTTCCAATTCGAGTGATCGTTGCTCGAGCGCCACACGAACAAGGGCGAGATCATCGACTACGTGCCTGAGCGAGTCGAACTCGAGCGAGTGCAGCTCACCACGACCCTGGTCAGCCGCGGTCGACGACCAGACGTCGGGCGTGTGTTGCTGACGTGAGGGACCGAGACGCTCGCCGATGCGGGCTCCGCGAACGCCGATACTCGAGGAGAGCTCGCGGGCGATCGCCGCTTGCCGCAGGGTGCGGGTCGCGTGTTCGCGAAGGAGATCAGCCGCCAGAGATTGCTGCACCATGAGCGGCAGGATATAGCATCAAACATACTGAAACTACATTTAATGCCCTTGGCACGGCTCTTCACTGCAGTTCCGGCCGGTCCCGGTACTGGTCCAGCGCTTCAGGGTTGGCGAGGGCCTCGACGTTGGCAATGGCTCTGCCCGCCACGACATCGCGTACGGCCAGTTCGGTGATCTTGCCGGATCGTGTGCGAGGAATGTCGGTCACCGCAGCGATGACCGCCGGAACATGCCGGGGTGTGACCTCGGCCCGTATCCGCGACCGAATGCGGGCCTGGAGTTCATCGGTCAACTCCTCCCCCTCCACCATCTTCACGAACAACACGATGCGGGTGTCGTTGTCCCACGATTGGCCGATGACCACGCTCTCCTCGACCTCGGGCATCGTATCGACTCGCCGGTAGATCTCTGCGGTGCCGATCCGAACGCCACCGGGGTTGAGCGTGGCGTCAGAGCGCCCCGAGATCACATAGCCACCCGTTGACGACTGGGAGATGAAGTCGCCGTGGTGCCACATGCCCGCGAACTGGTCGAAGTAGGCCGCCTTGTAGCGAGCATCATCCGTGTCGTCCCAGAACTGCAGTGGCATCGAGGGGAACGGGTTTCGACAAACGAGTTCCCCCTCAGTCCCGACATCCACCGACTCTCCATTGACGTCGACCACATCGATGTCCATGCCCAGGCTCGGTGCCTGGATCTCACCGGCGAAAACCGGACCCGTCGGGTCACCGATCACCAGACAACCGCAGAGATCGGTGCCCCCCGACATCGACGCGAGGTGAACGTCGGTCTTGACGTTCTCGTAGACCCACGTGAACCCTTCCGGCGTCAGCGTCGAACCCGTCGACGTGATGGCACGCACCGACGAGAGGTCGTGCGATTCGACAGGACGGATCCCCGCGTTCGCGCAGGCATCGATGAACTTCGCCGACGTCCCGAACAGCGTGACGCCGACCTCATCGACGAGATCGAAGAGTCGGTTCGCGTCCGGAAACGTCGGTGCACCGTCGAACAACACGAGCGTGGCGTCGGAGGCCAACACGGTCGCCAGCCAGTTCCACATCATCCAGCCTGCGGTGGTGAAGTAGAAGACCCGATCACCCGGCTTGATGTCGCAGTGGAGCTGCTGTTCCACCAGGTGCTTCAACAAGACACCGCCCGTGCGGTGCACGATGCACTTGGGTTTGCCGGTGGTGCCCGACGAGAACAGGACGTACCACGGGTGATCGAACGGCAGCCGTTCGGTGATGATCGCGGCCGAGGCCGCGTCATCCAGCCACCCCGACTCGACCACGACGGTGGCCCGGATGGTCGGCAGAGCCGCCGTGATCTCGGCCAGCCGGTCGAGGCAATCGTGTCGCTTGCCGTTGTAGGCATAGGACGGCGCGGCGAAGAGCATCGCCGGTTCGATCTGACCGAATCGGTCGATCACCCCATCGACACCGAAATCGGGCGAGGTACTGCAGAACACCGCTCCCAGCCCGGTTGCCGCGAGCATCACGGCATAGGTCTCGGGGCGGTTCGGCAACCATGCCGCGATCCGGTCGCCTGTCGTGACGCCGGCCTCTCGCATCAGGCTCTGGATCCGGCCGACCATGTCATGGAGCTCGGCTCGAGTGACATCGACGGATTCGCCGTCCTCCCCCCGAAAGATCATGGCCAGCTCATCGCTCGGGTCCCCGAGGAGGTTCTCGGCGACGTTCAGGGTGGCGTCGGGGAGGAAGCGGGTGTGGCGGAACTCGTCACCCTCCTCGACCAGTCGTTCCCCGCGCTCGCCGATGACCCCGCAGAAGTCCCAGGCGGCAGCCCAGAACTCCGCCGGGTTGGCGACTGACCAGTCGTGCAGCTCCTGATAGTCAGTGGTGCCGACCCGTCGCTCCAACCGGAACAGATTGGTGGATTCGATCCGATCCCGACTCGGCGCCCACAGGCTCGTCTCGCTCATGGCCGCACAGTACGGTCTCTGCCGTGGCGATGCTTCCTCGGCCGATCGTTCGGCGTCCCATCACGTTCACCGTCGTTCCTGTGCTCGCGATCGCCATGACCCTGCTCACGCCGGTAGCGGTGATCGTGCTCGGGCTCGTCGATCTCGCGACGGGGCATCGACACGGTCGCAAGGTGCGCGTCTGGCTCATCTTCACCTGTGTCTTGTTGAACGAAACGGTCGGCGCACTGGTCGGCGTGCTGATCTCGATCCGATTCATCGGCCGGAACCAATCGGCCAAGTGGCTCAACGCGAACTACCGCCTCGAGTGGTGGTGGTGTCGGAGCCATCTCGGCGCCATCGAGCGGTTCGGCAACATCCGCATGTTCTTCGAGAACCCGGAGGTGCTCGCGCCGGGCAATGCGATCATCGTTGCTCGGCATGCGAGTCATGTTGACGCCCTCGGGCCCCTGCACGCGTGCGACGTCGCCGGGGTCGAGGCCCGCTACACCCTGAAACAGGAACTGCAGTGGCTCCCCGCCATGGACCTCATCGGCAACCGGACTCCGAATGTCTGGATCGACCGTGCCCCGCGCGCCGGGTCGCCGATGCTCGCAGAAGTCGAGAAGCTCGCCACCGGGATCACCGACGCCAGCGCCGGGGTCATCTTTCCCGAAGGCACCTTCTTCACCCCGGACCGCCTCGAGAAGGCAGCCGCTCGGCTGGCCAGGACTCGGCCCGATCTCGAAGCCGACGCCCGTCGTCTCACCAAGATCCTGCCGCCGCGGCCCGCCGGCTTCCTCTCGCTTCTGCGGGGTGCGCCACACGCCGACATCGTGCTGATCGCCAATGTCGGGCTCGAACGAGGTGGAGCCGTCAGCGAACTGCTCGCCACGATCGAACACCCGACCACCCTTCGTATGCACGCTTGGCGTTATCCCCGCGCCGACGTCCCCGATGATCCCGACCACGCCGTGACGTGGCTGCTCGACCGATGGCTCGAAATGGACCAATGGATCCTCGCCCACGCCGCGACAGCGGACTCTCCGCCTACCGAATCCCTGCCCCCCAAGTCAGTGAGTGAAACCGCATGAGCAGCCACACCGACGTCCTCGGCACCACCGCCATCACGATCCTGGTGGTGATGGTCCTCACCTGGCTGGTGAGTCTGCTGATGCGCGACGCCGGCATCGTCGACATCATGTGGGGCGCGGGCTTCGTCATCTCCGGATGGGCCGCCTACCTCACCGGCGACGGCCACGACGGGCGCTCGGATCTGATCATCGCCATGGTCACGATCTGGGGACTACGCCTCACCCTGTACCTGGCCCGCCGCAATCTCGGGAAGGGCGAGGACTGGCGCTACCAGCTGATGCGGCGCAAGCACGGCGACGCGTTCGCCATCCGCAGTCTGATCACCGTGTTCCTGCTCCAAGGCACACTCATGTGGATCGTGTCGTTGCCGGTCCAGTTGGCGATGACACCCGAGGACCCGGCCATCGGTTGGGTCGCAGTCCTGGGCGTTCTGCTCTGGGGGATCGGACTCTTCTTCGAGACCGTCGGGGATGCCCAACTCACACGGTTCAAGGCCGATCCGGACAATGTCGGCAAGGTCCTCGATGATGGTCTTTGGCGCTACACCCGCCATCCCAACTACTTCGGCGATTTCTGCGTGTGGTGGGGGATCTTCCTGGTGGCCGCCGAGACGGGCGATGCGCTGATCGGCGTGATCGGCCCCATCGTGATGACCGTCCTGCTCACCCGTGTCTCCGGCGTTCCGATGCTCGAACACAGCTTGGCGAAGCGCCGCCCCGACTATGCCGGCTATGTCGAACGCACATCGGCCTTCTTCCCGCGAGCCCCGAGGGCGGAGCCCGAGTCACCGACTAGCTGAACTGGGCGTAGGCCTCGTCGTAGCGACTGAGCGGCTCGAACGGTGGCGTGCCGATGGCACTGCCACAACTCGCCCCGGCTTCGGGTGCCGTCTCCGAGCGCCGACCGAGCTGGTTGTCGATGAAGCCGGCGGCGGCGTCGTCGCTGATTCGTTCGACCGCAACCTGACGTTTCCACGCGGTCAACACGATCGGATTGGCGAGACCCGGGTAGGGCGCGGCGAGAAAGTGGGGGTCGGTCGACACCAATGTCGAGATCGCATCCTGTTCGGCCGCATCGAGATCCGGGTCGTAGGCGATCCACACGGCGCCGTGCTCGAGTGAATGGACGGCAACCTCGTCGAGCAGCGGCTCGGTGTAGAAACCGCAGTTCTGCCAGGCCGGGAAATGATCTCCAACCATCGGCGGCGAGGTTTCGTAGACCACGGGGCACAGCACATGATCGGCCGCTTCCTCCGATGTCTCCTGCACCACGCCGAGTTCGAGTGCCACCGGTGTCGACTTCTCGACGACGTCGCAGCCGTTCTCGTCCTGCTCGGCGCCGCCGTGGTCCTCGAAAGCCCCGGACGAATCGCCGTCAGAAACATCCTCTTCGGCGTTCCCGCAGGCCCCGAGGACCAGTGCGAACACGACGACTACCGACCAAAACGCAGCGTGACGACCCATCAGGGCCGCCACGCTATCGGTTGGGGGAACTGGGGTCCGGTCAGACACCGGACGGGCGTTGCTAGAAGGCGAAACCCGACAGCGCCGGGGCGTCGGACTCGATCAGGTTGATCTCCTCCATCCGATCGGCGAACTTCGAGGCCTCACCGATGCCCTTGGCGTAGGTGGCCTTGCGACGAGCCACACGACCGGTGATGTCACACGGCTCGGGAGCGTCACTGAGGTACTGGGCCTCGATGCCCTCCTGCAGCATGAGCAACGACTCCGACCGGAGCTGGGAGATGCGGGACTCGGTGACACCGAGGAAGTCGGCGAGGTCCTGCGAGGTACGACCCTCGAGGAAGTAACCGACGACCACGAGGCGATGACGCTCGGGCAGCAGGCCGATGGCGTCGCGGAGATAGCCGTGGAGCTCACGGGTCTCGAGCTCGGAGGAGGGCTCGACGGAGTGTTCGTCGACCAGGACGTCCACGAGGGTGAGGTCCTTCTCCACCTCGTCAGCGGTCTCGTGCTCGAGGGCGAGGACGACACTGCGGAACATGCGGTCCTGGAGGCGGGAGAGTTCGCTCTGGCTCATGCCGAGGGCTTCCGCCATCTCTTCCTTGTTCGGCACCCGGCCGAGTTCGGTGGCGAGACGCTGCTCGGCGTTCTCGAGCTTGCGGGCGAGGTTGCGGACCGAGCGAGGGGCCCAGTCGGCGGCACGAACGGCGTCGAGGATGGCGCCGCGGATGCGCTGGGCGGCAAAGCGCTCGAACGGCACACCGCGATCCTCGTCGTAGCGGCGAGCGGCCTCGACCAGACCGAGCGCACCGGCACGAGCCAGTTCGTCGCGGTCGACGTGGCGGGGGAAGTGAACTGCGACCTGGAAGACGATGTGCTTCACGAGCGGAAGGTTCTGCTCGATCATCTCCGCGAGTTCCGCATCCATCGAGCCCGCCCCCTGGGTCGGACGCACCCGACGCCGGCTGGCTCGTGTGCTGCGCAACATTTCGTCGTTTTCGCCCTGATACATCGACTTCGCTTCTCCCTATTCCAGTCGACCGGTGGTTCACCGGTCTCGGTCAGCGGAGAAGGCTTCGACGCATCACGCGAGAACCTTTAGGCATTTTTTGAAAACTTTTCCACTCCGCCAGTTACGACGTCGCTCACCTTCAGTTTCGGACGCTGAGGCGCGGACCTTAGCCACTCTTTGAAGACAGTCCGTTTGGCCTGGGTTCAGCGTCGCGTCAGACGAAGGTGCTCATACCCTCGAAGCGCACGGGCTTCACGCCGCGAGCGGCCAAGGTGCGCAACATCGCCGGGGTGTCATCCACACCGGCCAGGCCGTAGGCGCCGGGGGCGAGCCGGCCATCGAGCACGTGCAGCGTGACGGCGGCCGCCATGGCCCCCGCGCCGACTGCCGGCCGTTCGATGGCGCCGAACACCGTCACCCGTCGTTCGATTCCGACGCGACCCCGCAGCTCCACGCGGATCGCACCGATGCCACCCTCAGGATGGGGGCGGCGCAGCATCGGCAAGGGTGCAGTGAGGCGATCGCGACGGGTGGCGGCCTGTCGAGCGGTGACTCGCTGCACCCCGGCGAACTCGGGCACGAGCAACAAGGCGTCGGGTAGGCCCGCTCGATAACAGTCGCGTCCACCGACGGGATCAGGGAACCATGCGAGCTCTCGACCTGATCCGCCCGTGCGTTCAGCCCATCGACCGTCGCGCCAGTCCACTCCCCGACTGCTGAGTGCCCGGTGGTGTTGTCGGGCACATGCGGGGCCGCCCGTGCCGACCTTGGCCACGTGGATCTCCTCGACCTCATCGAACTCGCGGGCGCCGTGTTTGGCGAGGAGGCACGTGAGTCCCGGCATGAAGCCGACCCCGACCATCACCGGCAGCTGGCCGAAGCGGGCTTCCTGGTCGAGAGCGAGGAGCCGTCGAACCTCAGCCGTCTTGTTCGAGGTGGTGACCACGGGGACCCCGGCGTAGATCGCCCGGCGGGCCAGAGCGGTCTGCGTTCCGGCGGGCGAAGCGATCACGACCGCTGACACCGACTCGTCCACGTTGCGCCCGACCCCCGGTTCCGCACCATCACCGAGTGAGTCGATGAGGCGCGCCGCGGCCGTGGCGTCGGGGTCACGGATCTCGACACAGTCCACCCGACCTGATGATCGGAGCTGCCGGGCGACCCGGGCGCCGGTGGCGCCCGCTCCGAAGAGCACGACTCGGGTGGTCTCAGCCATGGCGACGGTTAGTCAAGGTCGCTGCCGCGAAGCTCGCGCCAACCGCCGGTCTGGGGCGGCACACCGCCGCTGCCGCGCACTCGAATGGCTGCGGCCACCGCGATCCCGGCACCAATGGCCACCAGGGCTCGGCGTGCGAGAGTGAGCAGGCCTCCGCCCATGGGTGCCTCCGGCTCGGGGACAAACCGTGTGCCACGGCCATCGACCGGACACACGGAGCGTGGGGCTAGCAGGAGTCGAACCTGCGACCTCACCCTTATCAGGGGTGCGCTCTAACCAACTGAGCTATAGCCCCGTGCGGCGGACAACGCTACCCGTCGGTCTCCCGCGAAACCACCTCGTTTTCGCCGGAGGCGAATTCGTCGTGGGCGACATCGGCGGCTGTGGTGACCACCGGTATGTCTTCGCCGATCACCGGCTGCTCGACCCTGGGCGCCAATTCGTCCGGCATCGGCGACACACCGGGGTCGGCGGGTGGCGGGCCGGCGGGCATCTGGGCCTGTGGCATCGGCCGAGCGATCCGACTCCGGCGGGGTCGAATCCGCTTCGGGCGAGGCCGCGCCGTCTCCTCTTCGACCACCGTGAAGCGCATGCCGCCGGTGACGTCGGAGATCAGGTTGAAGAGAACCGCCATCAACACGGTGAAACCGGCGCCGGCGACAACCAGGACGAGCCCGCCGATGGCACTGGCCCGGAAAATCTGATCGGCGTTGAAGGTGAAACTCTCCAGCGCGAAGAGTTCCGTCACGAACGTCTCGATGTTGTCGACGGTGCCGCTGCTGACCGCGAGACTCCAGAGAATCACGCCGGCGATCAGCAGGATGACCCAGAGACAGAAGTAGAAGATCAGCGAGATCTTGAGCACGGACCATGGCTCGACATGGCGAACGAGGCGACGGACCTTGCGGGCCCGCAGACGGCCGGCCGTGCGCTTGTCGAGAAAGCTCGGACGGGGCGGTCGTTCGCCGAGTGGTGCCGGGCTGAGGGGCGGCACGGATCCGTCGATCGACCGATCGTCAACCTGCGCCATGCCGACATCGGTGCCATCCGGCGCGAAGTCGTCGGGTTCGTCCTCGAATCCGGGCATGACGAGCTCTTCGCCCGTGGCCAGCTTGAAGGTGGCGTCGTCGGCTTCAGGAAGTTCGCTCATGAGCAGAGTGAAGTGTACGGGACGCGACCCGAGGGACCGCTTCACCCCACCATCGAGATTCAGCCGTCGACGCGACGAAGGGCTCGACCGGGCAGCGCGCCGGTCGGCGTGTCCCCGTTCACCACTTCGACACCATTGACGTACACACGGTGGATACCCGTCGGGTACTGGTTGGGATCGGCAAAGGTCCCTCGATCGATCACCGTCTCGGGGTCGAACACCACGAGGTCGGCGAAGGCGCCGGGCCGCACGTAGCCCCGGTCGACCAGGCCGAACGTGTCGGCCGAATAGCCGGTCATCCTCCGGATGGCCTCCGCCATGGAGAGCACGCCACGGTCACGGCTGTAGTGGCCGAGCACACGGGCAAACGTGTTGAACAGCCGCGGATGCGGCTTGCCGTCGAGCGTCGGGATCCCATCCGAACCGATCATGGTCGATGGGTGCGCGAGCACGGTCTCCACGTCGGGCTCACACATGCTGTGGATCACGACCGACGTGCCGTCCTCCTGATCAACGATTCGTTGGGCGGCCTCCATCGGCGTGAGATCCCACTCCTCGGAGAACGACGCAATGGATCGGCCTTCCCACTCGGGACGGCTGATACAGGACGCGATGACCACTCCCTCAGCACCGGTGCGGTTGTCGAACATCTGGTTCTGCATCACCGCCCGCAGGACAGTGCTCCCCGCGGTGTACGGATACTGGTCGGCGTTCACGATCTGCCCGCGCTCGCGGGCTTCATCGATCAACGCCAGTGATTGGCTGACCAGGCCCCAGTTGGCCTCGCCGGTGACCTTGTGGTGCGAGATCTGGACCGGAACACCCGCCTCGGCCCCGATCCGGATCGCCTCGTTCACCGCTTCCAGGAGCTGTTCGCCCTCGTTTCGCATGTGGCTGGCGTACAACGCCGACGTCCCGCGCAACCCGGCGGTCAACTCAATGAGCTCCTCGGTCTCGGCGTAGCGACCAGGCTCGTAGATGAGACCGGTCGACAACCCGAGCACCCCGGCGTCCACCGCCTCACTCAGGCTCGCGTGCATCGCTGCCATCTCGTCGTCGGTGGGCGGTCGGCGCTCATTGCCCATCGCGGCCAGGCGGATCGTGCCATGACCCGCGAGAACTCCGATGTTCACTCCCGGCGGGTATTCGTCGAGGGCCGCGAGGTAGCCGGCGTAGCCCTCGTAGACGGGGGGTTCCATGTCGGGATAGAGCGACTTGCCCATCACCATCGCGGCGTCGAACGGAGCCGCGCCGAAACCGCAGTTGCCGACGATACACGTGGTGACACCGCCGCGGGTCTTGAATGCCATGTCGCGATGGACGAGTGCCGCGAAGTCGTCGTGGGTGTGAACGTCGATGAATCCCGGCGCGAGCGAGAGGCCACCGACATCGATGTCGTCGTCCGCCCCGCCCGAGACGATCCCGACCTCCACGATCCGGTCACCCTCGATCAGGACATCGCCGGTGATCGGATCGGAGCCTGCTCCGTCGTGGATCAGCGCATTTCGGATGGCGAGAGTCATGCCCTGTTCCTAGCCGTTGCGTCCGGGGTCGAGCCAACGCCCCAGCTCGACACGAACGTCCTCGATGTTCTTGTAGTCGGCAATGTCGGGCGGCATGGCGGCGAGTTCATCGGCGAACGGCGTGCCGACGAGATCGTCGACCACCTCGGCGATCGGCCAGCGATGAACTCGAATCGTGAAGCAGATGGCGTCGGGGTGCTCCTCCAATCGACGGAGGGTCTGCCGTTCGACTCGGAGCCACAGCCCCGCGCCGGGATCCTCCGGACCTCCGACCTGCATGTCCCGGTGGACCGGGTCGAGACGAAGCGCTGGGTCATCGACCAATGACCAGTTCGGTCGCCAGACCAGGCTGCCGGGCTGCATCCGGTCGAAGAACCGGTTGACCAATGAGCCGACCATGTCCTGGTACTGGGGCACCGGATCATGAATCGTGTCCATGCTCTGCCCGATCTTGGAGACCGGATCCCACCGGGTGGGGAAGCAGATCGACCCCGCGGTCATCACCCAGCCGTGCGCCTGACGCTCCATGAGAATGAGATCCTCCTGGATCAACCGGCCGGCCGCGTCGATGGGATGAAGCGACTCGTCGACAGCCACCTCCCGACCTTGGGCCGCGAGCGCAGCTCGAACCAGTTCCAGCACCTCGGCCGCGGCTGACTCACTGCCCGGTTCGGTGACCAGACATTCGTCGAAACGGGACTCGAGGAGCTCGGCTTTCGTCTCGCGATACGTCTCGAGCTGATCGTCGATCTGCAGCCAGGCGGTCTCCTGGAGGGACCGAATCAGGAGGCGCCACTTGAACGTGCCCTCACGAAAGAGATCGACAGGGACCGCCTCGGCGAACGACATCGGCATCGGCATCAACCTCCTTCGGTGGTGGCGATCCAGTCGACCCGGAAACGGGCCGACGCGTCGGCGGATGCCTGACCCACCCGAACCTGCACATGGACTGTGGCCCCATCTTGGTCGTAGAGGACGAGCCGACCGCCATTGGCGATCGCGTATCGTTCCGCCGCCGCTCGTCCTTCGGCTGCGCCGGCGAGCGCAGCCGCGTCCGCCGCGGTCTGGGCGCGGGCTGCGTCGTCGACGAGCGGCGCCAATCTCGCCAACGCGAGCACGATCCCGAACGCGAGCGTCAGGGCCAGCGCCACGAGCGGCAATGTCTGACCGGCGTCGCCGGAGCAAGCCGTCTGGCGCGTTTCATTCATCGAGTTCCCCAACGATCGGATGTCGACGGGGAAGTCGGATTATTCGGCGGGACCTTCAGCTGACTCGGGATCGCCGCTCCCGGTGCTGTCAACCTCGACGTCCTCGGCTTCGGTCTCCGGGTTGACCAGCGCAATCGACGCAACGACATCATCGTCGTCGGGCGTCATGATCTTCACGCCACTGGCCGAGCGGCCCTGCATGGAGATGTCTTCGACCCGAGTACGGATGAGCACACCGTTGCGGGTGACCGCCAGGATCTCGTCGTCGTCATCGACCATGAGAGTGCCGACAACGGGACCCTTGTCGTCGACGATCTTGATGCCGACCACACCCATGCCACCACGGCCCTTCGGCGGGTACTCATCGACGGAGGTGCGCTTGCCGTAGCCACGTTCGGTCACGTGCAGCAGCGTCGCTCCATCACGGGCGATGTCGCACGCCACCACCGCATCGCCAGGCTTCTTGAACTTGAGACCGAGAACGCCGGCCGCGTTCCGACCCATCTCGCGGACCTGGTCTTCTTTGAACCGGATCGTCTGGCCGAACCGAGACGACAGCAGGATGTCGTAGACACCGTTGGTGGGAATGACCTCGACCAGTTCATCGTCGTCGTTGAGCTTGATGGCGATGAGACCCGCCCGCAACGAGGAGTCGTAGGCGTTGAAGCGGGTCTTCTTGACCCGGCCCTTCGCAGTGGCGAAGAACAGGAACCGCTTCGTCTCGTAGTCGCGGGTGTCGATGATCGCCTGAATCGTTTCGTCTTCCTGCAAGGGCAGGAGATTGACGATTGCCGTGCCGCGCGCGGTACGCGTGGCCACGGGGATCTCGTGGGCCTTCAGGCGGTAGACACGGCCGCGCGTGGAGAAGAACAACAGGTAGCTGTGTGCGGTGGTCTGGATCAGATGGGTGAGGGTGTCCTCGTCCTTGAGCTTGGCGCCGGCGATACCGCGGCCGCCACGGCCCTGGGACCGGAACTCGTCTGCCGGCGTGGTCTTCACATAGCCCGACGCGGACATCGTGAACACCAGCGGGTCGTCGTCGATGAGGTCTTCGATGTCGAACTCACCGGGATCGATCTCGAGGGCCGAGCGCCGCTCCTCGCCGAACTTCTCGCGGATCTCGCCGAGCTCCTCGACGATGACCGCGCGCAGCTTCACGTCGTCGCCGAGGATCGCTTCGAGCTCTTCGATGGTGGTGTGGAGCTCGCCGGCCTCGGTCTCGAGGTCGGTGCGACCGAGCCGGGTGAGACGCCCGAGCTGCATGTCGAGGATGTGGTTGGCCTGGACTTCGGAGAAGGCCACCAGATCCCCACCGGCATCGGGCGCGATGCCGTCCATAAGCGCTTCGCGCGCCGCACCGCGATCGGCGCTGGCGCGGATGGTGGCGATGATCTCGTCGATGAGGTCGAGTGCCTTGAGCAGGCCCTCGACGATGTGCAGCCGCTTCTGTGCCTGGTCGAGTCGGTACTCCGACCGGCGGGTGATGACCTCGACCTGGTGATCGACGTAGGCCACCAGCGCATCACGCAGGTTGAGCGTGCGGGGTACGCCTCCGACGAGGGCCACCATGTTGACACCGAAGCTCGACTGCAATGGCGTGCTCTTCCAGAGGTTGTT
This sequence comes from Acidimicrobiaceae bacterium, assembly GCA_016845585.1. Taxonomy (GTDB): domain Bacteria; phylum Actinomycetota; class Acidimicrobiia; order Acidimicrobiales; family Aldehydirespiratoraceae; genus JAACCU01. The sequence continues at coordinate 55,799 of JAERSO010000116.1, forward strand.
GAGCACCACCTCGGGGTTGGCGTCGCGCTTCAACGTGATCACGAACCGGGTGTCATCACCCGACGACTCGTCGTTCACGTTGGAGATGCCGTCGAGTTCGTTGTTGCGAACGAGGTCGACGATCTTGCGAGCGACCGCACCGGCGGATACCTGGTACGGGAAAGCGGTCACGACAATCTCCTGTCGTTGCCCCTTTTCGCGTAGCTCGGTGCTGGCCCGCATCTTCACGGATCCACGGCCCGTGCGATAGGCCGACTCGATACCGACGCGGCCGAGGATCTGGCCACCCGTCGGGAAATCAGGGCCCTTCACGAACTCCATCAGATCGTCGACGGTGGCATCGGGGTTTCCGAGCAGATGCGTGACGGCGTCACAGACCTCGTTGAGGTTGTGCGGCGGGATGTTCGTGGCCATGCCGACCGCGATGCCCTGGCTGCCATTGACCAGCAGGTTCGGGAAACGAGCCGGCAACACCGACGGCTGAGTGAAATCGCCGGAGTAGTTGTCAACGAAATCGACCGTGTCCTCGTCGATGTCGGCGAGCATCTGCATCGCCAACTGACCGAGCTTCGACTCGGTGTATCGCGCCGCGGCCGGTGGATCCTCGGGAGAGCCGTAGTTGCCGTGGAAATCGATCAGCGGATGGCGCAACGAGAACGGCTGAGCCATGCGGGCGAGGGCGTCATAGATCGCACTGTCGCCGTGGGGATGGAAGCGCGCCATCACGTCACCGGTGACACGAGCACACTTCACGTGGTTGCGGTCGGGGCGGAAACCCTGGTCGTACATCGACCACAGGATGCGCCGGTGCACCGGCTTCAATCCGTCCCGCGCATCCGGGAGCGCTCGGCTGATGATGACCGACATCGCGTACTCGAGGAAGGAGCTCTCCATCTCCTCCTGGATCTCGATGACAGTGATGTCGTCGGGCTCTTGTTCCGTCGGTAGATCCGTCATCAGAAGTCCAGGTTCTGCACTTCGCGTGCGTTGGTCACGATGAAGTTCTTGCGTTGCTCGACATCGTCACCCATCAGGATCGACATCACGTCGTCGGCGATGGCGGCCTGCTCGACCGAGACCTGCAACAGGGAGCGCGAGCCGACATCCATGGTGGTGTCGCGCAATTCGTCCCAGTCCATCTCGCCCAGGCCCTTCAGACGCTGGAAGTCCTTGGTGTAGTTCGGGCGTTCGGCCATGAACGCATCCTTGGCCGCATCGTCCTTCAGATAGACGGTCTCGCGATTGGAGACCTTCGTCGAATACAGCGGCGGCTGGGCGATGTACACGAAGCCGGCTTCGACCAACGGACGCATCTGGCGGAAGAAGAACGTGAGCAGCAGGGTGCGGATGTGGCTGCCGTCGACATCGGCATCGGCCAGCAGGATCACCTTGTGATACCGGGCCTGTTCGATGTCGAACTCGTCGGCGAAGCCGGCCCCGATCGCCGTGATCAGAGTCTGGACTTCGGTGTTCTTCAGCATCTTGTCGATGCGGGCGCGCTCGACATTCAGGATCTTGCCGCGGATCGGCAGGATGGCCTGGGTCTCGGGGTCACGGGCCCGGACGGCGGAACCACCAGCGGAATCGCCCTCGACGATGAACAGCTCGCGGCGCTCCGGCTCCTTCGCCGAACAATCCTTGAGCTTGTCGGGCATGCCCGCGCCGTCGAGCAGTGACTTCGACCGGATCGCCTTGCGGGCGTCTGATGCAGCCATACGGGCGCGGGCGGCATTGGTGGCCTTGGTGACCATGGCCTTGGCCTCGCCGGGATGTTCTTCGAGCCACTCGGCCAGGCGTTCGTTGGTGACGCGCTCGACCAGCGATCGCATCGACACATTGCCGAGCTTCGACTTGGTCTGGCCTTCGAATTGGGGCTCACCGATTCGAGCGGAGATGATCGCGGTGAGGCCCTCACGGATGTCCTCGCCCTGAAGGTTGTCGTCCTTGTCCTTCAGGATTCCCTTGTCACGGGCATACGAGTTGACCGTGCGGGTGAGTGCCGTGCGGAACCCCTGCTCGTGCATGCCGCCCTCGCGGGTGGCGATGCCGTTGGCGAAGCTGTGGAGACCATCGGAGTTGAAGCCGGTGTTCCACTGGAACGCGATCTCGACTTCATGTGCGTTGTCGTCGATCGTCTCGGCCCCCTCGAAATAGCCGACGATGCCGAACAGTGCTTCCTTCGACGCGTTCACATGCCTGACGAAGTCGATGATGCCGCCGTCGTACTTGAAGCTGACCCAGCCGTCGGGATCCTCGGTCTCCACGGTGGAGGACGACCGCTGGTCGCGGACACGGATCTCGAGGCCGCGATTGAGAAACGCCATCATCTGGAATCGCTCGAGCAGGGTCTGGAAGCGGAACTCGACCTCGTCGAAAATCGTGGGGTCGGGCCAGAAGCGGACGGTGGTGCCGGTGTGGGCCTCCCCGTCGACCACCGGTGAGTCGCCCGTGGCAACCAGTCGGTCTTTCAGCTCGCCGCCGTCGCCGAACGACATCGCGTGACGGGTGCCATCGCGATCGATCTCCACCTCGACCCGGCTGGACAGCGCGTTCACGACCGAGATGCCAACGCCGTGGAGGCCACCGGAAACCTTGTACCCCTCGCCGCCGAACTTGCCACCGGCGTGCAGAACGGTGAGCACGACTTCGGCCGCAGTGAGGTCTTCGTACTTGGGGTGTTTGTCGACCGGGATGCCGCGACCGTCGTCGCTGACCTCACACGCACCATCCTCGGTGAGGGTGACATCGATACGATCGCAGTGGCCGGCCATGGCCTCGTCGACGGAGTTGTCGACAACCTCCCACACGAGGTGGTGCAGGCCGGTCGGACCGGTGGATCCGATGTACATACCGGGACGCTTGCGGACGGCCTCGAGCCCCTCGAGAACCGTGATGTCGGAGGCGCCGTACGACGATGACTCAGTGGCAGTCATATCCGACTCCATCGCTAGGGACAAATCCCCCGGTTCGGGGGATTCGTCGGTGGACCTCGGCTCGCCGTTGCCGCTCACGCCGGGCTACCGGAAACCCTGTTCTGGCAAGCAAAACACAGGGTTTCAGGAGGGGTCATCGCGTGCTGCTGGAAGCAGTTTCCACGCTGGTCGACAGGCCCGATCACGGTCTGTTCATGGTACCAGTTACACGCGTGTGATTCGCGCCGCTCCCGATGACGATTTCGGGTCTTAGCGACGGGGTTTCACCCGAACGGTCAGCCGGGTGATCCGGTCCGAGCCCGAGACGTCGCGCACCCGCTCCAGGACCTGTGCCTCGAGCCATCGGAACTCACTCGCCCAGGTCGGATCATCGACCGACACCACCAGTTCCTCGCCGTCGATCGCGGCCGGCTGAGCGTGGCCGGCGAGATCAGCACCGACGATCTCCTCCCAGCGGGAGAACACCGAGTCGAGCACGTCGACCGACGGCGCCCGCATCGAGCCGAGGAGGCGGTCGAGGGCGTGGGAGATCCGCTTCGGGCCGGGATCAGGACGCTGGATCACCCCGACACCATCCCGTCGGCGACGGTGAGCACACGGTCGGGACGAGCAGCAGGGGGCAGACCCGAGGCGGTGGTCAACAGGCGCTGGGAATCCGGCAGGGCATCGAGCAGGGCGCCGGCACGACCCGGATCGAGCTCGGAGAAGACGTCGTCGAGCAGGAGGATCGGTTCGGCGATACCGGCCACACGAACGACAGCGTCCGCGGCCAGCCGAAGGGCGAGCGCCATCGACCGCTGTTCTCCCTGGGACGCGTGCGTGCGCGCCGGAGCACCACCGATCGACAGCAGGATCTCATCTCGGTGCGGCCCCACCGTCGTCACCCCGCGGCGTACATCGAGTTGACGCGAGACCACGAGTGCCTCGCCGAGATCACCGTCCCAGCTCTGCTGGTACACGGCGGTGACGGCCGCCACCTTCTGGGCAACCGCGTCATACGCCCGGGTCAGTTGGCCGGCCATCTCGTCGAGCAGGTCACGACGTGCCGTCACCAGGGTCGTGCCGGCTTCGGTCAGTTTCGAATCCCACACGTCGAGCGTGAACTCGGCATCGGCGTCGAGGCGACCACCGGCGGAGCGAAGCAGTGCGTTTCGCTGTTTCAGGACTCGGTCGACGTCGCTGCGCAACGCGGCGTGTTTGGGGTGGCGGCTGACGAGGGCTGCATCAATCCACCCTCGTCGCAGCGCCGGCCCGCCCTTCACGAGCTCGAGGTCATCGGGCGAGAACACGGTGACCTGCATGACACCCAGCAGATCACCCATGCGCTGGAGGCGCTGGCGATTCACCTGGATCCGGTTACGACCGACGCGGGGGATCTCGGCCTCGATCAGCTGCTCGCGCCCGTCGAGGCTCTCCCCCACCGCTCGCAGGATCGCTGAATCGGCACCAAGGCGTACGAGCGCATCCTCGGGTGCACCACGAAACGACCCGAGCCCGCCGAGCCAGCCAATCGCTTCCAGCAGATTCGTCTTGCCGTTGCCGTTGTCGCCGACGATCGCGGTGAGGCCGTCACCGAACGACACGGCTGCCGTTTCGTAGGACCGCCAGTTCTCGATGTGGAGGGAGCGGAGCTTCACCGGTAGCCGGTCAGCTCACACGGACGGGCATCAACAGGTAGAGGAAGGCGGGGTCGTCGGCGGACTTGAGCAGGGCCGGCTTCAACTCGTCGACCGTCTCGAGCGTGATCTCGTCGCCGGGGGCGACCTCGATGCCGTCGATCAGGTATTCGGGGTTGAACGCCACCGTCAGTTCGGTGCCCGAGTACTCAGCGGCGACCGACTCGTGGGCCTGGCCCACATCCTGGGTGACGGCCACGAGCTCGAGACCATCGTCGCTCATGGCCATGCGAACCGGGGTGGACTCCTGGGCCAGCAATCGCACGCGGCGCACGGCGTCGAGCAGGGTCTCACGGTCGACGGTGAGCTGGTTGGGGTGGTTCTGCGGGATGAGGCCGCGGTAGTTCGGGAAGTCGCCCTCGATGAGGCGGGTGGTGATCGAGACATGGCCGACCTCGAAGCCGGCGTCACGCTCACCGAGTCGCAGGGTGAGCTCCTCGGCGTCGCCGATCATGCGCGACAGCTCCTTGAGCGCCCGTGACGGAACGAGCACCTTCTGATCCTCTCCGAGGATCGCGGTACCCGAGAGATCTCGAACAGACAGGCGGTACGAGTCGGTGGACACCAGACGCAGACCATCGTCCTCGGCGGCCATGAGCACACCGGTGAGGATCGGACGGGCGTCATCACTCGACGCAGCCTTCTCGACCTGGTCGATGGCGGCACGGAACGCCCCCGCGTCCAAGGTGACCGCCTCGCCGTCGGCCTTGGAGAGCTCGGGGAACTCATCCGCAGGGATCACACGGATCGAGAACTCCGACGGCGCGGCCACGATCCGGGCATCGTCGTCCTCGATCGAGATGTCGACCGCGCCCGGGCGCAACGAACGAACCACATCGGAGACGAGCTTGGACGGAATGACGACCACACCGTCTTCACCGCCGGCGACCTCGATGCTGACGGTGATGGTGAGATCGAGATCGCTACCGGTGACGGTGAGTTGGTCACCGGCGAGATCGAGACGCACGCCGGCGAGAACCGGCAGGGCGCCACCTCGCGTGGTGACGGCGCGGCCGGCGGCGCTGAGTGCTTCGACGAGGACGTCTCGTTCGCATCGGAACTTCATGCCCATGATGCTGTTACTTCTCCCGGTTGTATGGAATCCAGATAATAGAAGTCCATAGGGGCTGTGGATTGTGGATGGTGGTGAGTCTGCCCTGAAATGACGCGGATCACGTGTACACACGATGTCGCGTCGCGCGCACAGGCCCGGTGTGGGGACCGCGGGGGGCGGTGGATCACGGGCACGTTGTCCCTCTGTCGTCCACCAGTTGCCCGCATGTGATCCCCAGGCCTGTCCACCGTCAGGACGGGTTGTTGAGGCGGTTTGTGAGCTCGGTGACCTTGTCGAAGATCTGCTGGCGTTCGCCCATGCGGCCCTCGACCTTGCGGCAGGCGTGCATCACGGTGGTGTGATCGCGATTGCCGAAGGCCTTGCCGATGTCGGGGAATGACAGCTCGGTCATGTTGCGGGTGACGTACATGGCCACCTGGCGTGCGTCGACGAGGGGTCGGCGCCGGCTGCCGCCGGTGATCTGGTCGATGTCGAAGCCGAAGAGCTCGGACGTGAGCATGATGATGCGCTCGGCGGTCACCGGCGGCTTCTCGGACTTGGCGATGAGATCGCTGAGGACGAACGACGCGAGGTCGACGTCGAGTGCCTGTTGGGTGAGGTTGGCGTACGCCGTGACCTTGATGAGCGCACCTTCGAGCTCACGGATCGAGTCGGTGATGTTCTCGGCGATGAAGGCGAAGACATCGTCGGGGAGCGAGATCGTCTTCGACTCGGCCTTCTTGCGCAGGATGGCGAGACGGGTTTCGAGGTCGGGCCGCTGGATGTCGGTGATGAGTCCCCACTTGAACCGACTACGGAGGCGGTCCTCGAGGGTCGGCATTGCATCAGGCGTGCGATCGGAGGTGAGAACGATCTGTTTGTCGTTTTGATGCAGCTCGTTGAAGGTGTGGAAGAACTCCTCTTGCAGGCCGTCCTTTCCTTCCATGAACTGGATGTCATCGATCAGGAGCACGTCGTTGTTGCGGTAGCGACGCTTGAATTCCGGCAATGCGTTGGTGCGGATCGCCTCGACGAATTCGTTCAGGAACGTCTCGGTGGAGACGTAGCGAACGCGGTAGGTCGGGTAGTGATGGGCGACATAGTGGGCGATGCCACGGAGCAGGTGGGTCTTGCCCAGACCGGAGTCACCGTGGATGAACAACGGGTTGTAACTCGTCGCGGGTGCTTCGGCCACCGACAGGGCCGCCGCATGGGCGAATCGGTTCGAGGGTCCGATGACGAAGTGCTCGAAGGTGAACTTCTCGTCGAAACCGGTGATGTTGAGGCCCGCGATCGGTGCCGGGGCGACCGGCTCGGCGGGCGCTCCCCCACCGAGATCGGCGGCGGGTACATCGAAGGCCACCTCCTCCCAGTCCGTGTCGATCTCGACACGAACCGACACGTCGTCGGTGGTTTCCTCGATTGCGTCCTGGACGAGGCCCAGGTAGCGGCCCTCGATGCGTTCCTTCTGGAGGCCGTTGGGGACGACGAGGATGAGCTCGCCCTCGTCGAACGCGACCGCTTTCGCGCCGCTGAATGTCGTGCGCCAGACTGCGTCGCTGACTTGTGCCCGAATACTCGCGGCGCATGTGGTCCACAGACCATCTGCGTCATCAGCATCATCGTGATCGTGCAAACCAGAGGTTTCCAATTGAGTTGTCTCTCCACAGGGACGGCCACAGGTGTGGACGACGGATTACGGTCAAGAAATGTGACGATCTGCGGAGGGTCGCGAAAAGACCCACTTCCGGCCCGCAGCCCGTCCGGTAGGGCGGCGAATCTACCAACATCGTCCATCGCCGCAAGTTGGAGTTCGGAAATGGGGTGAAACCCCAGGTCACAGCTGGTTTCTGCGGAACGAATTACATACTTGGAAGATCAAACGACATGGATGTCATTCTCAGCTCCAGGACCCCTGGGGGCGAATCGGTGGAAATCGCCAGAGAAACGCGATATCTAGGAGTGGTTGTCGCGCGGTCTGTGCGACCGTACCGTTGTGCGCTGACGTCACGCGGCTTCCCTTCTCTGGAGCTGCTTTTCCTGCGCCGCCCGACTCTGCGGCGCAGCCTCTGGAAGGACCACCATGAAGCGCCCGTATCAGCCAAACGTTCGCAAGCGAGCCAAGAAGCACGGCTTCCGCTCCCGGATGAGCACTCGCGGCGGTCGTGCCGTCCTGCGTTCTCGCCGCCAGAAGGGCCGCGCCCGCATCTCGGCGTGATCGAACGGCTCTCGAGCGGTCGTGCCTTTGATCGGCTACATGCCGAGGGGGTACGGAGTGGTCGAGGGCCCGTTCGGTTGGTGAAACGGTCGGATCCGGCCTCACCACCACGGTTCGCGTTTGCCATCCCACGTTCTGTGGGAAACGCAGTGGTACGAAACCGGATTCGCCGGCGAATCCGTGCCATTCTCGCTGATCTGGCAGGATCGGACCCTCCCCGACTGGAGGGTGGCGATCACCTGATACGAGTAACGGCATCGATCGATCACTGGTCACACCACACTTTGCGCACGGTCATGGCTGAATTGCTCGCTCCCGTCACCGCCTCCGATGAGATCCAGGTGACCGCCTCGGGAGAGGCTGAATGACTCCGGCCGCGCGCGCCCTCGCTTCGCTCGTGAAGCTCTACCAGAGGGTTGCCGCCGGTCGCCCGTCGCCGTGTCGATATGTCCCCTCGTGCTCGAACTACGCCCTCGAGGCCGTCGAGGCGCACGGGGCCGCTCGTGGTGGCTGGCTCGCCACGAAGCGCCTTTGCCGGTGTCATCCGTGGGGGTCCCATGGCTTCGATCCGGTTCCTGAACCCAGTCTTTCTGCACCCAGCTCCTCTAAAGGCAAGCACCAATGTTCGATCTGATTGCGTCCGTTCTTGCGTGGTTCTACTCGCTCTTCCCGTCCTACGGGTTTGCGGTGGGCATGCTCACCATCACGGTCATGGTGGTCGTCACTCCGCTGACGCTGAAGAGCACCCGGTCAATGCTGCAGATGCAGCGCCTCCAGCCGGAGCTCAAGGCCATCCAGACCCAATACAAGGACGATCGCCAGGAGATGAACGAGCATCTCATGGCGTTCTACCAGGAGAACGGCATCAACCCGCTGGGCGGGTGTCTGCCAATTCTCGTGCAGTTGCCGGTGTTCCTGGTGCTGTTCCGGGTCGTTCAGGGAATCACCCAGCGTGTGACCGGTTTCGGCGATCAAGCCGGCTGGACCGTTGGCCGCATCGGCGCGGGAGCCCAACCCGACGTTACGCCATTGGTTGCGAGCGAACGTCCGTTCGATCCGCAGAACCTCCCCACCGACAGCCAGATGTATCGGGATCTGGTTGGCGAGGGTCTGGCGTTCTCGGAGCGTCCGACCGAAATGCTGTCCCTCGGTCTCGATCTCTCACGCTCGGCGCAGAGCGTTCTGGGCGACGGCATCGTCGATGCACTCCCCTACCTGGGTCTGATCCTCATCGTGCTGATCTCGTCGCTGTTCCAGCAGAAGCAGATCCGGGGGCGGAACACCGGTGGCCAGGTCAACCCGCAGCAGGAAATGATCATGAAGATCCTGCCGTGGATGTTGCCGGTTTTCAGCTTCACCATGCCGACGGCCCTCGTCATCTACTTCGTGATCTCCAACCTGTACCGCATTGGCCAGCAGGGTTACATCACGCGTTCGCTGTATCACGGTGAGGACAGCCTCGGCGCGCAGGCGGCGAAATCGCGTGAGGTCGCTCGTAAGGGTGACGCCAAGAGCGGTGCCAAGGGGGGTGGTCGCACGACGCCGAAGAAGGCCGAGCCGACTCCCAAGCGTGGTGCGGCCGGGGTGAAGGATGCCAAGGGCGCGAAGGCCAGAGGCAAGGGCGGCACGGGCAAGGGCAGTACGGCCAAGGGCAGCACGGGCAAAAGTCGATCAACGGGGTCTGGAGCAGGGCGCACTGGCAAGGCGCCCAGCCGGCACCACGGCTCTGGTGGGCGTACCACCGAGCCGGGCAGCCCCCAACACAAGAAGCGTAAGCGCTAGCACTCGTGCTGGTGGGCTTGCGCCCCGAGACGGCATCACCGCGAGGTGATGGCCGAGTGAGGAGCCCTTCATGGAATGGGTAGTAACGACAGGCAAGACGGTAGAGGACGCGAAGGACGTCGCGCTCGACCGTTTGGGTGTCCACGAGGACGATGCCGAGTTCGAGGTGATGGCTGAGGCCAAGACCGGACTCTTCGGCAGGGTGAAGGAGGATGCGCGTGTTCGTGCCCGCGTCCGTCCGAGTACTCCACGCGCCAAGGACGATCGTCGGCGCCGTGGCCGGAATGGCAAGGATCGTGACCGTAACCGATCCGGCCGGGGCCAGAGCGGTCAGGGGCAGGGACCGCGTCAGGGCGGCAAGGACCAGGGTGGAAAGCAGGGCTCGGACGGCCAGAGCGCTGACAAGCCGAAGCAGGGCAGGTCGAACCAGGGCAAGCGGGCTCGGGGTGAGCAGTCTGGCAAGAAGGGGCGTGACGGCGGCGCAAAGATGCGTCAGAATGACGGCGGGCGTCCGGCGAAACAGTCGAGTGAGAAGAAAGCCAAGGAGAATCCCATGCGTGACGAACCGATGATGCCACTCCCCCAGCAAGCTGACATCGCCGAGGAGTTCGTGTCCGGTCTGGCCGAGCGCTTCGGCCTGAGCGTCGAGATGGCCCGTGAAGACGTGGCCGATGACGAGATCCGTATCACGGTCACCGGTGATGACATGGGCCGCATGATCGGTCGCCGTGGCTCCACAGCGATGGCGATTGACGACCTGGTCCGGACGGTATTGCAGCGCCAGGCGGGGAGCAGCCGCGACGGTCGCATCCGTGTCGACGTCGGCGGCGTGCGTACCCGTCGCGCCGAAGCGCTTGCAGCGTTCTGTCGTACCCAGGCTGCTGAGGTCCGTGAATCAGGCGTTGCGCGTTCGCTCGAGCCGATGGGCGGGGCTGATCGCAAGGTGGTGCATGACACTATTTCCGAGGAGGACGGTGTCGACACCATCTCCGAGGGTGAGGACCCCAAGCGGCGTGTGGTGATCGTTCCGGCCGGAGATGAGGCCTGACTTCCCCACCGCAGCGCTCGAGCAGGCCTGGGCGCCCGCTCGAGCGGCCGGTGCTGTAGGTTCGGCGTCGGTTGCAGAACTCCGTGAGCACACGGCCGGCTTCCTGTCGGCCGTGTGCTCTGTTTTTCCCCCGGAATCCCGCTTAACCGGTCTGGATGTGGGCTCCGGCGCCGGGATTCCCGGCCTTCTTCTCGCCTGGGAGTTGTTGCAGACCTCTTGGGTGCTTCTCGACGCCTCCCAGCGTCGCTGCGACTTCGCCTCGGCGGCGATGACTGCGTTGGCGTTGGAGAGCCGTGTTTCCGTCGTTCATGGCCGTGCCGATAATCGTCCCCCGGTTGTTTCACGTGAAACGATGGATGTCGTGACGGCGAGACTGCTTGCGAGTCCGGCGGAGACACTCGAGCTCTGTGCCCCCTATTGCCGTCCGGGCGGAATCATCGTGGCCTCCTTCGCGGCCCGCGATCGCCCATTGTGGGAGCGAGCCACGGATGTTTCCGGGATCGGGTCCATCGAGTTCTCGGCTGCCGGCGAAGCGAACTTCGTATGTGTGCGTGTGGTCGATGGTCTGGATCCAGCCCTGCCCCGCCGCCCGAAAGCACGCGCCCGGCGCCCACTGATCGGCGACTGAGGCCTGCCATCAGCAGTGTGATGGGCAGCCCTGTGGCGCGTTTCACGTGAAACTGTCGACGAGGGTGCTTGACCCGGATGGGCGCATCAGCGAGGATGTGGTCTGCTCAAACGAAGGGAGAGCACCCCGTGGTAGCGCCCGACGAGGATGCGACAAACACCTCGGATACCCGAATTTTCGCCGTCGCCAATCAGAAGGGCGGCGTCGGAAAGACCACGACGACGGTCAATCTCGGAGCCTGTTTCGCGAAACTCGGCCAGCGGGTCCTGATCGTCGATCTGGATCCGCAGGCCAACGCGAGCACCGGACTCGGCCTGAATCCCCGCCAGCTCGAACACTCCCTGTATGACGTCCTGCTTCAGGGCGTCCCCATGGAGGACGTGATCGAGCCCGTCTCGGTGAAGAACCTCTATGTGGCGCCTGCCAGCCTCGACCTGGCCGGCGCCGAGATCGAGCTGGTGCCCGCGTTCAGCCGCGAGCGGAAACTGAAGGAAGCGATCGAGTCGGTCATCGACGAATATGACGTGGTTCTCATCGACTGTCCGCCCTCGCTCGGCCTCCTCACCATCAATGGTCTCACAGCCGCCACTGAAGTCCTGGTGCCGATTCAGACGGAGTACTACGCACTCGAGGGCCTTGGCCAGTTGATCCGCAATGTCGACCTGGTGACACGCAACCTGAATCCCACCCTGGAGCTGAGCACGATCGTGCTCGTGATGTTCGACGCGAGGACGAAGCTGTCCGGTCAGGTGGTCGACGAGGTACGTGAGCACTTCGGCGACAAGGTGTGTCGCCAGGTGATTCCCCGCACCGTACGGTTGAGTGAGGCGCCGAGCTTCGGCCAGCCGATCACGGTATTCGACCCTGTTTCACGTGGAGCAATCGCCTACACGAACCTGGCAAAGGAGATTCTCGGTGTCGAATAGACGAAGTGGCCTGGGAAAGGGCCTGAGTTCACTGATCCCTGCTGATGTCGAGACGGAAGACGCCGTATACCGAGACATTGGTATCAATGACGTCGTTCCGAACCGCTATCAGCCCCGCAGCCACTTCGAGGAGGAGAACCTTGCCGCGCTGAGCGCTTCGATCGCTGAGGTCGGTGTGATCCAGCCGATCGTGGTGCGGCCCAACGACGAGGGCGGGTATGAGCTGATCGCCGGGGAGCGGCGCTGGCGAGCGGCGAAACGGGCCGGACTCCCCTCCATTCCTGCACTCGTGCGGGAGCACGATGACCTCGGCAGTCTCGAGACTGCCGTGGTGGAGAACCTTCATCGGCAGGATCTCAACGCACTGGAAGAGGCCGCCGCGTACCAGCAGTTGGTCGAGGATTTCGACCTGACACAGGACCAGGTCGCGAAACGTGTCGGCCGATCCCGATCTGCGGTGGCCAACACGATCCGTCTCCTGCAGCTCCCGCCGGTCGTCCAGCGCTTCGTGGTGGAGGGACAGATCAGCGCCGGTCACGCTCGAGCGCTTCTCAGCTCACCCGACCGTGCCGCGCAGGAGACGATTGCGCAGCGGATCGTGAATGAGCGGCTGACGGTGCGTGAAGTCGAGGACATGATGCGCGACGGTGGCGACCAGGGTGATGGTGAGACCGCGACGGCCGAGGTTGGATCAGCTGCCGACCCCGGTGGGGGAGCGGTGGCGGCGGCGAGCGGTCCTGTGGCCGAGCCCGGAGTGCTCGAACTCGAGGAACTCCTGGCGGCTCGCCTCGATACGCGGGTCCACGTGAAATTGGGGAAAGGTCCGGGGAAACTCGTGGTCGACTTCGCCGATCTCGATGATCTGGAGCGCATCTATCACATCATCACGCCGCCGGGTACGCTCAACTAGCCCTTTGTTTGCAAAGCGGAGCGGGATTCCTCCACCCATTGCTACTATAGGTTGCAGCTCTGCCCGTCCGTTGTGATTTCATCCACGCCATGCTGTGGACAAGCTGTGGGCAGCGCTCAGCCATCGGGTTCATCGAAGGGCTGACCACACCATCTGGTGACGGCGTGCTGCAAAGCCTCCGCGACGCGAGGTGCGGTCTCCACGACCCGCGGTGGGGGGCCGATACGGCACCAGACCGCCGGCATACGGGTCTCACGGAGGATGGGGATGCGCATGCCCGTGGCGGGAACATCGACACCCAGCAATGATGAGAGCTCGGACTCGCATCGTGAAGCGAGGCTCTGACCACCGGCGGAGACGAAGCCCTCGGTGGAGAAGTAGGCCACCGACCAGTCCTCGGTGGCCAGGGTCAGGCCCACATAGACCGAGCCGTCCCAGTCGTTCGCGGCGCGAGCCTGGGCGGACAGGTCGGGGTGATGCAGGGTCAACACGTCGGCTCCGTCGAGCCGAAGACGCTTCGCGAGGGCGTCAGCCACGGCGGGGAGCCCTCCGGCCTCGCCGATGACCAACCGTCGCCCCGCGACTCCGGGCGAGGCGGTCCGCAGTCGTTCGGTCTCTCGGACCTCCGCGATGGTCTTCTCCCCGGAGCGGCGGCCGGCCAGCCGACCCAGGGCGACCACGGTGTCGGGCCCGACGACGCCGTCGGCGGTGACAGCCTGGTTGTGTTGGAAGTTCCGGACGGCACTCTCGGTGTCAGGGCCGAAGATGCCGTCGACATAGCCGGCGTCGAAGCCGAGGCTCCCGAGCCGCTGCTGCAGATCGGTGACGTCGTCGCCGCGGGTCATGGGGGAGCGCAGATAGAGCATGCGATCGCCGAGGCGGTGGTCGGCCTCGATCAGCGCCGCCCACGTCTGGCGGGCGCAGACACCGTCTTCAACGAGGCGGCGGGAGGCTTGGAACCCCTTGATCGCGCGCTCGGTGTCGGTATCGAAGTACTCGATTTCGCCGACATCGGTGAATCCGGCGGCCACGAGACGACGGTGGAGGTCGCGGATCGCCGACCCCTCATCGCCGCGGCGCAGCGGCAGTCCCGGTGTGGTCATCCAGGCGAGCGTATCGGGCGCCCTGCCCGGGATCATGACGCCCCGCCGGCTTCGCTGGAAAACCAAAAGCGGCCGACCTCGAGGGCCGGCCGCAGGGTCCCGTGGACCTAGGCGACTAGAGGAACTCGGAGATGTCGTCGAGCAGCGCCTGCTTGGGCTTGGCGCCGACGATGCGCCTCACGGGCTCGCCGTCCTTGAACAGGATCAGCGTCGGGATGCTCATGACCTCGAAGCGACGGGCGACGGCTCCCGCCTCATCGACGTTCAGCTTGGCGATCTTCAAGGCGTCGCCCTGCTCATCGGCGATCTCTTCGAGGACCGGGGCGATCATCTTGCAGGGACCACACCATTCGGCCCAAAAATCGACGAGCACCGGCGTGCTCGCAGCTCCGATCTCCTCGTCGAATGTCGCGTCGGACAGCGTGCTGACAGCTCCAGCCATGTGGGGGCGTCCTTTCATACGTCTCGTGTGAGACATCAATTCACCGAGCGGATTGTTGCTCGGAGACGAACGATTGAACCCGTTCGATCGGTGGTCTATTCCCGGGCCGGGAGCGACCAGCGCCGACTCTAGTCGTGTTGCGCCTCGAGCCAGCGCTCTGCGTCGAGCGCACCCTGACAACCGGATCCGGCGGCGGTGATCGCCTGGCGGTAGACGTCGTCCTGGACATCACCGACCGCGAAGACACCTTCGACATCGGTGCGCGTCGTACCCGGCTCGGTCACGAGATAGCCGTTGTCCTTCATCGCCACCTGCCCCTTGAAGATGTCGGTGTTGGGCTTGTGGCCGATGGCGATGAACAGACCCGTGACTGGGAGCTCGGAGACCTCGTCGGTCTTGAGGTTCTGGACCTTCACGCCGGCGAGGGAGTTCTCACCGAGGTACTCGACCACGGTCGAATCCCAGAGGAACTCGATCTTCGGGTTGTTCCTGGCACGGTCCTGCATGATCTTCGACGCCCGCAGTTCGTCGCGGCGATGAATGATCGTGACCTTGCTGGCGAAGCGGGAGAGGAAGTGGGCTTCTTCGAGGGCGGAGTCGCCACCGCCGACCACGGCGATCTCGTGGTCACGGAAGAAAAAGCCGTCGCAGGTGGCGCACGTGGAGAGCCCGTGGCCGACGAGGTCGTTCTCACGGTCGAGACCGAGCATCAGTGACTGAGCGCCGGTGGCGATGATCAACGCGTGGGCCCGGTGTGTCGGTTCTGGCGTGTCGGGATCACCCACCCAGACGCCGTAGGGCTGAGCCGAGAGGTCGACCTTGGAGGCCTTCACCGTCTGGATCTCGGCACCGAATCGGGCGGCCTGGGTGCGGAAGTTCATCATGAGCTCGGGGCCCATGATTCCCTCGGGGAATCCCGGGAAGTTCTCCACGTCGGTGGTGAGCATGAGCTGACCGCCGGGCTGATCGCTCGTGCTGCTCGGCTCACCCTCGAGGACGAGGGGATTCAGGTTGGCTCGGGCGGTGTAGACCGCGGCGGTGAGACCGGCGGGGCCGGAGCCGATGATGATGACGTCGCGAACGTCGGACACAGGAACCTCGATTGCTGCAGGGATGTTCAGATGGGAGAACTAGGTGGCGACCGAAATGATTCCAAAGAGCACCAGCGAGAACAGCACCAGGCCGTCGAACCCGGCCGCGATCAACAGCGGTTTCGGGGTTCCTTCGCCGCGCCGGGACATCCAGGCGCCCAGGCCGAGCACGCTGAGCATGCCCCCGATGAAGGCGTGTGCCGCCCAAACGGCGTCGCCGACACCGGAACCGATCGGCAGGTAGGCGTCCGCCATCCGTACGAGAACGGTCACCAGGATGATGACCGAGGCCAGCGCCAGGACGGAGATGACCAGTCCGTACACGAGGGCCCGAGCGATGATCACGACATTGTCGGTGGTGCGAGTCTTGACGGTGTCGATGAACTCGACGAGCTGATCGGTCTTCTCGTCGGACCAATCGGGGGTCGTGCTCTTCGGGCTGTTGCTCGTCGCCATGGCGACGGAGCTTATCGGGCCGGGCTCATCGGCCTCTAGGGGGCGATGAACAGCTCCGTGGCCGGGCTGCAGGTGTCGCTCGGCGCGAGTCGACCCACGAATTCCCCGGTGTCGAGTTTTCGCCCGACGACGATCGTGTGGAGCCTGGCATCGACCACGCCCTGGGCCGTGTCGACGTCGAGCGCCGCGTCCGCGGCCAGCGCCACTGCGAGCGTCTCCTCACACGTGGTGAAGGGAAGGAATTCGTCAGGAGCGAAGTCCGACTCCTCATCGATGGTCATTTCGTCGACCAGTGCTGCGGTTGCCACGACGAGTTCGTCCACGGTGGCGAAGACGCCCAGGTCATCGGGGAGAGGATCGAACGATGCGGTCTTCTGCATCCGGATCGCGGGACCGCTGTCGGCGCTGACATCATCGGCGGCGTCGTCGCTTCCGGCTTCGTCGTCGCCCTCCGCTTCGACACTCTCATCGGATGCGGTGTCCATGTCCTCCATCTCGGCGTCCATGGACATGTCAGCCGAGTCGCCCATGTCGAAATCGGCTCCGTCGTTGGCGCTGCCGAGCGCGTCCAGGGAACCGTCGTCACCACCGTCATCGGATCCGGCATCGTCGGCCGAGTCGGTTGCGCTGTCGTCGTCATCGGTGTCGAGTGACGCGATGCCGGCCACGATCCCGCCGAACAGCACGACGGCGGCGGCCACGGCGAGAAGGCGGTTGCGGCGCTCGAGGCGCTTGGCCCGGGCCGCGGCCATGTCGACGGCGGGTGCCGCGGCTGCCGCCGGGCCGGACTGCGCCTCGAAGGCCGCGACGGCAGTGGCACGGATGCGATCGAGGTCGGCTTCAGGGATGACCGGGGGAGTGTCGACGAATGCGATCGCGGCCCGCATCTCGTCGACCCGCGCCGTGAGGTGGGGTTCGTTCTCGACACGCGCGGCGTCCTCAGGCGTCGCCTCGTGATCGAGGTAGGACGAGATCAGCTCGTCGTCGGCGGGTGATACGTCGGTCATCTACTGGCTTTGACGTTCGTCGGGGGTGGTTTGGTTCCCGGCCAGTGCGTCGGCAAGGCGGGCACGGCCCCGGGCGATGCGCGAACGCACGGTGCCAGGAGCCAGGTCGAGGAGGTCCCCGATGTCCGCGTAGTCGAGGCCGGCGATGTCGCGCAGGATCACCGGCGCCCGGAACTCCTCGGGCAGTGTGGCGAGTCCGGCGTCGACGTCGAGCTGGGCGGACACGGTCTCACCCGGGTCCCGGGGGGCGTTGCCGCCGACGTAGGCGTCGTCGACGTGCTCGAACTCGGGGAGTCCGGGGTCCGGTCGGCGGCCGCGGCGGCGGAGCTCATCGAGACAGGCGTTGGTGGCCACCCGGTAGGACCATGTCGTGAAGGCGGCGCGGCCGTCGAAGCGTTCGAGACCGCGCACGATCGCGAGCATGGCTTCCTGGGTGGCATCGAGGGCATCGGCGTCGTTCCCGGCCAGCCGCCGGCAGATCGCAAAGATCCGTGCCTGATGCTTGCGCAGCAGGGTGTCGAGGGCGCGCGAATCCCCGTTCTGTGCGGCCGTGATCAGCCGTTGGTCTTCGGGGTCGGGCGCGATGGCTAGACGTTACTCGGGGACTTGGAACGCGTAACCGACCACCCGGGGACCACCATGGGTGCCGACCACCGGGCCGATCATCTCGATCCGGGCATCAGCCACGTCGGTGACCTCACCGAGCAGGGCGACGAACTGGTCGATGTCGGGGGCTTCACCGTGCATGATCGCGAGGTTCTCGACGGCATCGAACTCTCCGAGCTTGTCACGGAGCCAGGTCAACGACTTCTTTCGCGTGCGCTGTTTGCCGGCTTCCTCGACCGCACCGGAGGAGATGTCGATGATGGGCTTGATGGAGAGCATCGAGCCGAGCAGGGCCTGGGCATTGCCGATCCGGCCGCCCTTCTGCAGGTTCTCGAGCGTGTCGAGCGCACCGAAGACGTGGGTGCGTTCGCTCATGGACTCAGCGGCCGCCACGACGTCGTCGGCACTGGCCCCGGATGCAGCCAGGCGAGCAGCGCCGAGCACGACCGAGCCCTGGCCGGCGGTGATCGACTTGGAGTCGACCACGCGGATGTCGGCATCGATCTCGCCGGCCGCCGTGATGGCCGACTGCATCGTGGCCGAGATAGCCGAGCTGAGATTGATGCAGACAATGGCGGTCGCACCGGCGTCGAGATGACGCTGGAACGCCTCGGCGAAACGACCCGGGGATGGGGCGGCGGTTTCGGGGAGCGCGTCGGAATCGGCGAGGAGTCGGTAGAACTCGGTGACACTGAGCTGTTCGCGGTCGACGTACTCGTCGTCACCGAATCGGATCGAGAGTGGAACGACCTCGATGTTGAGCTCGTGGACTTCGTCGCCGCGAAGATCACAGGCGCTATCGGTCACAATTCGAACGGTCACGGTTCTCCCTCGTCTTCGGCTCTGGCGACGCTAGCAGCGCGATGCTGTCGGCGAACACGCAGGATCGTGCGCAGCCACCACATCCCGAGGATCATGAACGCCACGACAGAGATGACCAGCCCGAGTCCGGACACGGCGGTGGATCGGATGTCGACAGCGCCGGTGGTGAGATCGAGCCGGCCATCGGGGGAGGTGAGCGTCACCGTGATGCGGGTGTCGCCGGTGGCCGCCGTCTCGACTGGGATGATCAGTTCGGTGAGTCCCGGCTCGAGCACGAGTTGCTGCTGCTCACCGTCGGGAAAGCGGAGCTTGTCGCTCGAGACTCGAAAGTCGACGGTGATCGGGAGGGATTGGGCGTTCCGCAGGGTGATCGGCACGTCTGCACCACGGGTGGCGAGGGTGATTCGACTGGCGTCGAGCACTTCGAAGCCGCTGATTCCCGTCGCCACCGCGTCGAAGACCCGGGTGGTGTATCGCGTGCGGGCTTCGGTGTCGAGTTCGCTCGATGCCGCCACCAACAAGAGGGTGCGCAGCGGCGAGATCGGCGCTTCAGCCGGCGCCACCATGGTTGCGTAGGAGTCGACGATTGCCTCGGTGAGACGGAGATCGGAGGCGCCGGTGATGGCTTCGCTGGGTTCGGCCAGCAACTCGGCCTGGATGATCGTGCCGCCCGGCAGGCGAGCGGTGGGCCGGGCGAGGATCTCCCCGACGGTGGTGAATCCGTAGGTGGAGTCGAGCGACATCTCGGCGAGCAGGGCGTCGAGCCCGGATGAATTCACGACGTCGAGATCGAGGATGTAGGCGCGGGGCTCGTCGATGAGCGTGCTCTCGAGTGCCAGCTCAGCCATCAAGTGTGTCGTGGACAGGACCAGGTCGTCGGACTCGAGGCGCTGGTGGAGCCACTCGGCCGGGGCGACGATCGGCATGGAGACGCCATTGTCGTCGAGGACCTGGATGGGTTGGCTCGCGGCCTGGGTGAGCTCCTCGCGGGGGAGGTGTTCGATGCTGGTGATCGCCCCGGCCACCCCCGCGGTGCGGAGGAGACTGAGGGTGCGGGCATCGGTGTTGGCGTCGAGCCGGGCAATGGTCGTGGTCTGGCGTCCGAGGTGTGCTTCGAGGCGAGCCTGGCCGAGCGCGTAGTAGTCGAGGACGATCTCACTCTCGTTCGCGGCGCGCCAGGCCTCCTCGTCGAGATCGACCCACGGCGACGCGAAGAGGGCGTGCGGCTCGAGTGCGGCGACGATCCGGCTGATGGCCTCGCCGCCGTCGATCTGTGGGTTGGCGAGCGCATCGAGCGTCTCCGGGGTGAACGTGATCGTGGTACTGGTAGGGACGTCCACCAGTGCGTCCTCGATCGTGCTGGCGACCTTCGAGGGTTCGATGGCGATCGTCTCGTCGTCGAGATGGGACAGCGGGAACCGGAGGTCGGCGACGAAGGCGAGATCGATCGGCTGCCGGGTGGCGAGTGGGTCCTCGACGAGGAGCGCGGTGACGATCGTGTCGACAGCCTTGCCGTTTTCGGTGAGCTCGATCACCACCGGGAGGGCGCCCGGTGTGCGTCGAATCACCTCACCGATCTCCTCGTCCGGAAGAGTGATCGACACGATCGAGCCGGCGCCGATCGTGAGCTCGTCGAGGTTGGCCACCGAGAACTGGCTGATCATCCCCTCGGTCGGAGGGCTGGCGAACGCCTGTTGCAGCGCGGCCGGGGTGATGACAGGGGCGTGGATGCGGATCTCGAGTCGACGGTCTTCGACCGTGCTCCGCACTCGCAGATCGATCACCGCGGGTTCTGACCCGATCCAGCGCGTCTGGGCGATGAGCTCGATCTGTCCGTCGACTTGTGCCGTGGCGGTCGGCGCGCTCAGCGACGAGAGGGACGCGAGAAGCAAGGCGGCCAGGCTGAGCGCGGCACCGAGACGACGCATCAGAGATACCGATGCAGGACGGTGAGTTGGTGCGCAGCCGGTTCGAAGCCGAGACGCTCGTACAACCGCAACGCAGAGGCGTTGGCTTCCTGGGTGTTCACCCACGCCACGGTGGCGCCTCGGCGGCGCAGCCAATGGAGGGTGTCGGAGACGAGCGCGGCTCCCCGTCCTCCCCCTTGGGCCGACGGCGCGACGGTGAGCCGTTGGAGGTACCCGTGTTCGCCGGCGCGACCCGAAACCGAATAGCCGATGACCGTTCCACCATCGTTGCGGATGACCCGGAGCCGGCTGACCGGCGTTGCGTCGATCGCTTCGCGAAGACCCTCGTCGTCGAGCTGCCAGAACTCGTCGAAGGTGGCGCGGTCGACTGCGAGCACCGCCGCATGATCGCGCCGGGTGCCGCGCCGGATTGCGTCCGACTTGGTCGGCTCGGGTGGGAGGTGAGTCCGGAGGTCGTGGCGAAGCAGGTGGAGCTGCTCGTGGTCGGTGAACCCGTCCGCGGTGAACATGTCGCGTTCGCTCGGGCCGACCGCGGCGGTGACGACCTCGCGGAAACCGTTCTCGCGCAGTCGGTCACGGATTCCGGCAAGCGTCGCGGTGGTGAGGGTGGCGGCCCCTGTGAGCGGCACGAGGTACGCCAGGTCGTCGCGGCCGCGCCAGCTTCCGGCCCGCACGCGGGCACGTCCAACGGTGAGCGGAATCGGGGCCATCGAGAAGTCACGATACGCCCTGGACGTGGAGGGGTACGCTCCGGCCTGTGCTGCTTGTGGTGACCGACGAACGTTGTATTGGACACGAGGCGGGGACGAACCATCCCGAACGCCCTGATCGGCTCATCGCGGCCACGACGGGTTTGCGCGAATCGGGGGTCACCGATGCACTCGTGCACGAGGTCCCGCGTCTGGTCACGGATGCCGAGCTCCTTCGTGTCCACACGCGTGACTTGGTCGACCATGTGGTCTCGGTCGGTGAGGCCGGCGGCGGTCGCCTCGACCCCGACACGGTCATGAACGCGGCGTCGCTCGAGGCGGCGCGCCTCGCGGCGGGCAGTGTTGTCACCGCCGTCGACCGGCTCGTCGCCGACGCCGGCGCCTTCGACGCCGCCTACTGCGTGGTTCGCCCGCCCGGCCACCACGCCACACCTTCGCAGTCGATGGGGTTCTGCCTGTTCAACTCCGTCGCCGTTGCGGCCGCGGCGCTGGCCGATGCAGGGGAACGAGTGGCGATCGTCGACATCGACGCCCATCACGGCAACGGCACGCAGGACATCTTCTACGCGGATCCCAGAGTGCTGTTCGCGTCGATTCACCAGTCACCGCTGTATCCGGGTACCGGCCGCGTCGATGAGACCGGTGGCGGGCCGGGTGCCGGAACCACGATCAATGTGCCATTGCCGCCCGGTGCCACCGGGGATGTCGCGCGCGCGGCGATCGATCGGGTCATCGCTCCGGCGGTCGAGCGCCACGGTGCCACCTGGGTCCTGATCTCGGCCGGCTACGACGGGCATCGCAGCGACCCGATCACCGACCTCGGTTACACCTCCGCCGACATCGCGGACCTGGTGGGGGCCGTCACCGCGCTCGTGGGTCGCGGGCGAGTTGTCACCGTCCTCGAGGGCGGCTACGACCTCGACGCGATCCGTCATTCGTCCGCGGCTGTCGCCGCCCAGTTGGTCGGAGAGACTCACCGGCCCGAATCAGCCACGAGTGGTGGCCCCGGCTTCGCCGTGGTCGACGCTGCGGCCGAGATCCACGCGTCGCCATGAGCGGCGATCTCACCGCGCCCCTCACGCGGATCATCGACGACATGGCACCGATCACCGAACGGTTCGCCGCGGCCGGCCACCGGCTCTACCTCGTCGGTGGCGTGGTGCGCGACCACCTGCTGGGTGTCGAACGCGACGACAGTGACCTCGACGCCACCACGGACGCAACACCCACCCAGATCAAGGCGCTGGTCTCGGATCTGGCCGACGCGGTGTGGGCCCAGGGTGAACGATTCGGCACCATCGGCTGTCGGATCGACGGCAAGCCCTACGAGATCACCACCCATCGTGCGGAGGTGTACGCGGATTCATCGCGCAAGCCGACGGTCGAGTTCGGCACCGATGTACGCGCGGACCTCGAGCGGCGTGATTTCACCGTCAACGCCATGGCCGTCGATCTCCACGAACGTGCCCTCGTCGACCCCTTCGGTGGTCGAGCCGACCTCGATGCAGGAGTGTTGCGAACTCCGATGGGCCCGGATGTCTCGTTCTCCGACGATCCCCTCCGAATGCTGCGTGCGGCGAGATTTCATGCCGGCTACGACCTCGCGCCGGATCCCGCAATGGTCGTGGCGATCGAGTCGATGGGGGAGCGGATGTCGATCGTCTCGGCCGAGCGGATCCGGGACGAGCTCCAGAAGCTGATCCTCCTCACCGGCGCCTCGGCAGGACTCCGATTGCTGACCGACACCGGGTTGTTGGCGCACGTCGTGCCTGCGCTCGCCATACTCCAACCGACCGAGATCGATCTGGCGGGACGACGGGTGGAAGCGGTCGACGTCAATGCGGCCCATCGATGGGCCGCATTGCTGTTGGACGTCGCAGATGTCCGTGGTGCCCTGCGGGCGCTCAAGCCCTCGGGTTCGCTGGTTACCGACGTCGCATGGCTCGCGCGGGCCGACGAAGTCCGTCGGGCCGAGTCATGGTCCGACGAGGAGATCCGCCGCGCCGCCGCGGGCGCTCCCGGCGATCACCGGATTGATGAGTTGTTCGACTTCAGCGTCGCGGTCGCGGCGGTGGAAGGCCGCGACGACGAGGTGGCGCGCTCGGCGCTCGCTCGCGTCGGGGAGCTCCGGGCGGCCGAGCCCGATCTCGATGAGCCCGTGCCGCCGCTTCGCGGCGACGAGGTGGCCGAGCTCCTCGGGGTCGAACCCGGCCCCGCGGTTGGCGCGGCGATGCGGACGATCGCCGAGCACCGGTTCGCGAATGGCCCCCTCACCGCCGACGAAGCCCGTGAGCTCCTGGGCTAGATGCCGACCTTGCGGCCGCGGACGATGAGCGAGGCGGGCATCGGGCCGCCGGCGTGGCGTTCGAGCAGCAGGTCGACGGCGAAGTTGGTGCGACCCAGCGCGGTGACGACGTTCTCGGCGGTGTGGACGTAGCGCTCGCCGACCGGGTCGCCAGTGCGCCAACTCCGCACCGTTCCTGGCGGGGCGACGGGGTGGGCGCGCAGCGTGGCGGGGGGGGGGGGGGGGGTGACGAGGAG
>JAERSO010000117.1 GCA_016845585.1 Acidimicrobiaceae bacterium
CTTTTTGAGGACGTTCAGGCGCACACGTACTTTGGAGCACACGTCTACGGCCGCGAATCAGAAGTAGCGATCCAGCAAATGAGCCAGGTCCTTCATCCTTCGCAGGTGAATGCTTCGCTACTCCATGATGGGTACGGACCACTCCCTGGCATCCAGTTCCCGGAGGGTGGCTGGGATCTCCGGGCTCATAAGGATCGTGTGCTCACGATCAACGAAGTCGTCTTGGCCGATTGGGCGAAGCTCTTCGACGAGCCTGGCACCTCGCCGTCCGAAGCCCGCCTCCTGCGCCCCGTCACCGTCGCCGACCTCGAAGCCCTCTCCGTCCTCGCCGCCCAACGCGTCCGCCTCGCCGACCACGACTACCACTGGACTCAAGGCTGGAACGAGACCAACGCCAAAGCAGACGGCATCATTCACTGGGAAACCAAAGTCCCCGACTCCTGGGACGAGGTCATCCTCCAAGGCTCTCACTTCACCATCGCCACCCCCTTTAACCTTTATCCAAATTGGGAAGCCAAGGACCGCTACGGCTTCACAGAGTCCTATGACCTTGAACGCCTCCCTGAACAAGTCATCCCCCGCACCAACTACCAACGCGCCTGCGACCGCGACACCTACAACACCAACCTCGACCACTGGAACGGCCAGCCGTACGTTGACAGCTATCGGGTTGCTTATCGCGAGATGACACAGCCCGGCCACGAACGGTCACTGCGCCCTGCGCTCGTGCCCCCCGGTCCTGCGAACGTTGGCACCGTGATCACGATGTCGCCTGGCGATGCTCGCTTCACCTCGTTGTGGTGCGGGTTGCTGTCGACACTGCCATACGACTACTTCGTCAAGGTCTCAGGGACCGGCCACATCAAGGACTACGTCTCTCGTCGAATGCCTGTGCCTGGCGCGAGCCATCTGACAGCGGCACTGCTTTTGCGCACTCTCAGACTGAACTGCCTCACGTCCGACTACGGGCCGTTGTGGAACGAGCTCTTCAGTCACGGTTGGACGGCCGACCGCTGGACCGATCCCGACTTCACGCGGGTCGAGCTAGGCCACATCGAGGTCAGCTGGTCGATGGACACGCCGCTTCGGCGCGACCAAGAACGGCGTCTCGCCCTCGTCGAACTCGACGCGCTCGCAGCACTCATGCTCGGGCTGACAGCCGAGCAACTGTGCGCCATGTACCGCACCCAGTTCGCGGTGCTCCGCAAGTACGAGTACAAGATGGCGTTCGACGCCGAGGGCCGCAAGCTCTGCGCCTATCACCAGTCGGCGGGCTACCGACAGGCCCAGCTGCAAGATCGGGCCAAAGCCGGCGACCTGCCCCCGGAGTGGAAGTCGATCTGGGAGCTTTACGAGCAGTACGAAGAAGACCCTGACAGCGTCGACTGGATGGGCCACTTCATGCCGCCGTTCACCCGACCCGACCGTGAGGCAGAAATGACGCAGGCCTACAACGAATTCCAACGCCGCCTCGACGCCGGCGAATACGGAGACTGACATGGACGCAAAGACGCATCAGCTCGGCGCACTCCTGAAGATGGAGCGCCGGTGCGTCATCCCGACATTTCAGCGGGACTACGAGTGGACCCGAGAAGAGCAGTGGGAGCTGCTCTACGAGGACCTGGAGTCAGCCGCTCGTCGACTCGCCAACACCCGCCGTGCCGATGAGGCAACCGGCTCGTTAACCCCGGTCGACAAAATCTCGCCCCACTTCTTGGGCGCGATCGTGCTCGACCACCACAAGTTCCAGGCAGGAGGGCTCGATCACCGGGCCGTCATCGATGGCCAGCAGCGCCTCACCACCTTGCATCTCCTCGCCCGAGCGTTCCTTGATGTGGCAATCGAGTTGGAGTCAAAACAGGCCGGGAGCCTCCGGCGGCTCCTCGAGATCCCCGACGATGTCGTCGATTCCCCAGATGAGATCCACAAGCTTTGGCCGCGCCGGAGAGACCGGGACGAGTGGCGGGCCGTCATGGCCAACGATGTTCCGGACAACGATCATCGCTACACCCAGGCCCGTCGGTTCTTCGCCGAACAGATCCGAGCGACCCACAGCGCTGACGTATCGGAAGAAGCACTCACGCTCGCCGATCTCGTTGACGCCTTTCAGGATCTGTTCCGAATCGTCGTCATCGAGCTCGATCCAAATGACGATGCTCAGGTCATTTTTGAGGTGCTCAATGGGCGCCAACAGGAGCTTTCGTCTGCAGATCTCGTCAAGAACCTTCTGTTCCTTCGCGTCGAGCAGCAGAACCCAGGGTCGGTAGAAGACCTTTACGAGGAGTTCTGGGCACCGTTCGATGAGCCGTTCTGGAAACAGACCGTGGGGCGTGGGCATGCACAGCGCCGACATGCCGACCGGATGCTCGCCGCCTGGCTGACCGCGGTCTCACTAGAAGCGGCGCACCCCGATCGCCTGTACGGACTCGTTCGTCGCCACCTCGACTCGCCTGGCGTCAAGGCTGCTGAGCTTCTCCCAGGCATCGCCCGGTACGCCGAGCACTACCGAGTTGTTCGCGGCGACGTGGTCGCCGCTGATCCCGAACTTGCCCGCGCGTATCGAACGATCGGATCTCTTGCCCAGGACACATCGCTTGCGCTGCTCCTCTGGCTGCGGGAGGCATTGGAGGGTTATCCGGATCTCCTTCGCCAAGCTGTGTCGGCGATCGAGTCGTACCTCGTCCGCCGAGCAATGATCGGGTTTAGTACTAGGGGCTACAACGCGGTTTTCCAGGCAACCCTTGAAGGCGCCCGAGCCCAAGCTTCGCCGACGGCGGTTGCAGAAGCTGTGGTCGGGTCGCTTGCAGAGCGTGAGGGGGCCGTGAGCTGGCCCACCGATGTCGAGATCCGAGACGCCC
>JAERSO010000118.1 GCA_016845585.1 Acidimicrobiaceae bacterium
ACTCCACCGATCACCGCCGCCAAGCGCTGATTCTCCCTGATCCAGTCGGAGATTGCCCGCCCTCCTTCGCTCTCCTGCGAGAGCAATCTCGCCTACACCCCGCCGTGCGCTCGCGGCGCGAAGCAACCGGTGGGCGCCGCCGACAGTGCGCCACCGGAACGGATCGTCGTGAGGAGTTCGCCGAGACCTACTCCTCAATCTTGCTTGGCCGCAGAGTGCCCGGGGTGGGATTTGAACCCACACACCCCCTAGGGGGGCCGGGGGTTCAAGACTGGAAGAGGGCGTCCAGCGGGTCCGCTTCAGTCCGTGGACGCCCGTCGTTTCAGCGGTCGCGGTCCGGCGAGTCCCGGTCGATCCGGACACAGCGGTCGCGTGTTCGCGAGTCCTGTGCACTTTTCGTGCACCTTTGGCGGACAGGACGCGCCCGCGCCGGCACCCTCAACCTTGGCAAGACATCAGCAACCGTCCGTGCCGTGCGAACGCCTGCAATTCCGTGCGTCTCGATCCGACCCCGTCCGTGGTGTAGATGGGACACGGGAGGCGATCTGCCGTGGCCCGGATTTGGCTACAGCCCACAAGAAGAGTCTGCTTCCTTGGGGCAACCGACGAGGTGCGAAGCCGACCGGTGAGCGGACTCGGCACCGCATTGGACGAATCGCTGATCTGAGGACCATTCTGAAGCTCGTGACCGCCCAGATTCAGCTCGCTGACATCCTCGAGTCGTACGCGGATGCGTTCGGACCGCGCCGAGCCGTTGTGGCCGGCGACGATGAACGCACGTACGCGCAACTGGACGAACGGGCAACACGGCTCGCCCACCATCTCGCCGCCGAGGGTGTCGTGTCCGGCGACCATGTTGCGGTGCACGCGAGGAACTGTGTGGAGTGGATCGAATCGTTCTACGCGTGCTTCAAGATCAGCGCCGTTCCGATCAACGTCAACTACCGCTACGTCGAGACCGAACTGCGCTACCTCTACGAGGACAGTGACAGCGTCGCGGTGATCGTCGCTCCCGAGTTCGTCCCCGCCGTCGAGGGTATCGCCGATGCGCTTCCCGAACAGAAGACGCGGCTCGTCATCGGCGAGGACTACGACTCGGCGATTGCCGCGGCATCACCCGAACGAGACTTCCACGAACGATCCGGTGATGACCGATACCTCGTCTACACGGGCGGCACCACCGGCATGCCCAAGGGAGTGGTGTGGCGCCAGGAAGACCTGGTGCTCGGCGCCATGAACGCCTACCGCCGAGGCGCGCCGATCCCCGACATCGAAACCCTCACCGCCGAAGCAGCCGCGGCCGACCCCGTGGTGCTGATGACCATGGGGCCCTTCATGCACGGCGGGAGCC
This sequence comes from Acidimicrobiaceae bacterium, assembly GCA_016845585.1. Classification (GTDB taxonomy): domain Bacteria; phylum Actinomycetota; class Acidimicrobiia; order Acidimicrobiales; family Aldehydirespiratoraceae; genus JAACCU01. The sequence continues at coordinate 1,352 of JAERSO010000118.1, forward strand.
AATGGGCCATGGGGTGCGCGCACCTGGTTGGCGGCACCTATGTCATGTACTGCGAGCCACGATTCGATGCGGAGAAGGTGCTCGAGATCGCCGCCCACGCCGGTGTTCAACGCCTGAGCCTCACCGGCGACGCAATGGGGAAGCCGCTGGCCGAGCGGCTGCTGGACGATTCCGCCCCGCCCGTCAACCTTCCCGAGCTGGCAGGGATCGGCAACGGCGCCGCGCCCCTCACGCCCGGCGTCCGAGACCTCTTTCGCAAGGCGCTCCCCGGCCTCCCGATCAGCGATGGGTACGGGGCGTCCGAGATCGGGAGCGCCGGCCACGGGAGCGGCCACGGCAGCGACGGCGCTCCCCGGTTCACCGTCGGCCCCGACACCACTGTCCTCACCGAGGATCTCGAGCAGGCCGACGTCGGGGTCGTCGGCCTGCTCGCTCGAAGCGGCCATGTCCCCATCGAGTACTACAAGGATCCCGACAAGACCGCCGCCACCTTCCCCACCATCGACGGGCGCCGTTGGGTCGTACCCGGCGACTTCGCTCGCCGCGAGGACGACGGCACCATCAGCCTGCTCGGGCGCGGATCCGGCTCGATCAACTCCGGCGGCGAGAAGATCTTCCCCGAAGAAGTCGAGAGCGCGCTCATGCAGCACCGCGATGTCGATGACGTCGCCGTGGTGGGCACGCCTCACGATCGCTGGGGACAACAGGTCACGGCGCTCGTCCGCACGCGACGGCCGACGCTCAGCGCCGATGACCTCCGAGCAACCTGCAAGGAGCACCTGGCCGACTACAAGGCACCGAAGACCGTGCTCTTCGTCGAGGAAGTGCCACGCACCAACGTCGGCAAGGTCGACTACAAGGCGGTGCGCGACCTCGCGGTCGCGCTCATCGAAGACCGTGCCGAGTCACCCGGCTGACGCCCGTGGCTCCGCCACGACCTGGCTCAGTCGGCGAACGTGAGTGGCAGCGTCACCGTGGCCTGGGGCTCGGTGAGGCCGGAGTCATTGACGATGATCACACAATCGTCCACCCCCGGTTCGCACACGCCGGCGCCGACCGGGCCCACGATGATGGGGATCTCGAGGCTGCCCTCGCCGTCGGGGTTGGGGTAGAGGATCCGTCCGGCCGTGAGGTCGCAATAGCCGGCACCACTGGCACCGCCGCCGGAGCACTGGACGATGTTGATGGTGCCACCAGGGGTGAACCCGCTCCAGGTCACGACGATGATCTGGCCGTCGACGAGGTCGTCGAGGCGGTCGGCGTAGGCGCGCCGATCGAGGACGATCGTCGTGGTCGGAATCGTCATCGAAGAGCCGATCTCGCGGGCGAGGTCGAGCGTCAACGGCGGGGCGAGGTCGACGTCTTCGAGTCGATCTGACGCCGTCGGGTCATCGGCCACGAAGCCGAGGAAGAAGTCGGTCGTGGCCGTGGCGAGACCGTCGAATGCGTCGTGGGAATCCATGAACCATTCACCATGACCGCCGCCCGTGATCGTCAGCAGCCCCTTCGGACCGACCAGCGAGTTGAACACACTGATCGCACCGCCATAGCTCACGAGCGCATCGTCGGTGCCGTGCACGAGAAGCATCGGCGGGGCCAGCGACCAGTCATACTCGCCATCGGCGAGAGGGCTGGCGGTGCCTGCCATGACAATCGCCGCGTCGATGCGAGGGTCGGCGCAACACTCATGGGCCGTCAGGCCGAGTGTGGTGATGGCCCCGTTGGAGTGTCCGGCCACACCGATGCGCTCGTCGTCGAGCAACTCGAACAACGGCGAATCGGGATCGGTCTTCAGCTCGGCGAGTTGGTCGATCAGGAAGCCGATGTCCCCAGGCTGATTCTGCACATCGCCGCCGTCGGCCCCTCCGGGCGCATCCGGCCGCGAGAGCGGGAAACGCGGCGCCGCGACGACGAATCCGGCCTGCACCCACCGATCGATGAGGTCTTCGGAGAACTCAGGAGTGCCGCCCAGACCGTGCGCGAACAGGATCAGCGGAAACGGAGCCGCATCGACCGCTGGCGCGTCGCCCACCGTCGGGTAGGAGATGACGGTCTCGAGTGTCCGATCATCGATCTCGGGCCAGCCCCGGCTCGCCGGCGTCGACCGGTCGGGGTCGACGAACGTCACGGTCTCGCGGCCGACGGAGAGCTCGACGATTGCCGATTCCCCGTCGTGGGGTCCAACCGTCGTCGGCGCCGACGTGGAGGCCGACGAGGGCGCCACGCTCACAGAGCCACTCGGTGTGGCTCCACCGGCGTCGGACTCGGCTGCTCCGTCGTCGCCGCTGCAGCCGAGGCAGATCATCGCCAGCGCAACAAGCCAGCTCGTCCTCGCCCTGTGGGTCACGCGTACCTCGCTGTCTCACCGGTGTGTGCCGCCAACCTAGCGCGGCCGACTCGGGCCGCTGAGCGGGAATCACCGGGCTGGTAGGGTCCGGCTCCCGCCTGCCGGTTGACGGCAGCTATCGACGGAGTGGCTCGCTTGACCGACTGGTTCGATCCCCGCACATGGCTTCGACCCGTCGCCGATCCTATGGGTCTCAGCGATTGGTGGACCGAATCGTCGGCCGCCTGGCTCGGCGAGCTCTCGGCGCTGGCCGAAGACCGACGGATCGAGCTGCAGGTCGGGTCACGGGTGATCCACGGCACAATCCGCGACATCGAGCTCCACCCGGCGGCGAGTCCCCAAGCGTTTGGCTCAGCTGATGGCCGCGTCGATGCCTTCGACCGAGTCTCGCTCACCCTCGACGAGGTCATGGTCGGAGACCACCCGGTGAACGAGGTGAAGGTCAGCGTCGACAATGTGCGACTGCAGGCGGCTCCGAACGCTCGCCTCCAGGGAGGTCCGATCGTGGTGGACGCCCGTCTCCCCCTGGATGCACTGGGCCCCTGGCTCACCAAGCACCACGCCACCATCGAAGGCATCGATGCCGAAGCCGGCACGCTTCAGATCCGCCGCCGGTGGAAGCGCATGCAGCTGGTCGCCACCGTCATCCCCGGCGTCACCGCGCGAGCAGCGCTGCTCACCGTCCACCGCCTGACGGTCTTCGGCCGTGCGATCCGGCTCCCGTCCCGCTTCGACCTCTCACTCACCGCGGAACTGCCGCTCCACCCCGACATGCGGTTGCTGGCCGCTCGACTGATCGACGACGAGACACTCGAGGTCACCGGCTACATCGCCCAACTCGACCATCCGATCAGTGCACAGGAGATCGTCGACCGACTCCGGTCCCGCACGGGACCGGCGCAGTTCACCAGCGGGTGAAGCGCTCGCCGTAACTAGGATCCCGACGTGCCCGCTGAACCAGACGACCGCTCCACCCGATGGCGAGAGACCGATCCGCTCGAATGGCTCGTGGCGTGTGAGCAGATCCGCCAGCTCGCCAGCCGCTATGCGATCGCCATGGGCGTGCACGATGCCGATGCGCTCGCAGCCCTGTTCGTGCCCGATGTCCGCGTCGGCCGCGAACGGTCCGGGCACGAGGCGCTGAGCGCTGATTTCAGCCGCCAACTCGCGCCGCTCGGCCGCACGATTCTGCACGTCACCAATCACGCCATCGATGTGGTGGACGCCGACCACGCCACGGGCATCGTCGGCACCCGGGCCGAACTCGAACTCGGTGACGAATGGGTCGTGCAAATGATCCAGTACGACGACATCTACGAACGTCGCGACGCTGATTGGCTGTTCGTACGCCGCACCCACCGCCTCTGGTACGGAGCGCCCCAGGGCCGGTCCCCACTCGGTCTGCCGCCGGCGAACTGGCCCCAGAGCGCCGTCGGGATGGGCGACTTGCCGCGCCCCGAGTAGCGCGTCTGGTACCGGAGTTCGTGTCCTAGATGTCGGGGATCCACGACCCCATGGGTGACCCCTGGACGCCTCCGGAGACTGCGAGCACCTGGCCGGTCGTGTAGGCAGCGGCAGGACTGGCGAGGTAAAGCACCGCCAACGCCACCTCCTCGGGATCGCCGATCCGGCGCATCGGGGTGCCGGCCGCCATTGCCTGCTCGAGCGTCTCGTCGGCGAGCACCGACTCGAGGGCCGAGGTGGCGATCGCTCCCGGTGCCACCGCGTTGACACGGATCTTGGGGGCGAGATCCTGAGCGAGTTCCAAGGTGAGATGGATCAACGCGGCCTTGGCGGTGCCGTAGGCCGACATGCCTCGGATCGCGAACTGACCGGCGGTGGAGGCGATGTTGACCACCGATCCGGCCCCCCGCTCGACCATCGATGGCACCGCGAGCTGGGTGAGGTTGAACGCGCTCGTCACGTTGAAGGTGAGGGCACCGGCGAACGCCTTCTCCGAGGTCTCGAGGAATGCGCCCGGGCGGGCGCCGCCCAGGTTGTTGACGACGATGTCGACGCCACCGAACTCGTCCTGAGCGGTGTCGACGAGCCGCCGCAGACCATCGCGGGAAGAGAGGTCACCATCGATGATCGCGGCCCGCTGCCCGTGGGCTTCGATCGCGGCGCCGGTCTCGGCGAGCTGGTCGACGGATCGGGCACCGATCACGACATCGGCGCCGGCCTCGGCCAGTGCCGCCGCGGCGGCCGCACCGATGCCCCGTCCGGCGCCGGTCACGATCGCCACTTTGCCGTCCAACCTGAATCGCTCGAGTACCACTTGTATCCCTTCCCGCGTCGATCCCTGCCTTCGCGCCCGACGTACCGTAGTTCGGCCGGGATCGACCGTCGGCTCCGACGTCCTCTGCTGCCCCGACTAACCTCGCCGGATGGAATTCGGCTGTGTGTTCCCAACCATCGAGATCGGCCAGGACGTGAGCGCTATACGCGACTTCATCCAGGCCGCCGAGGAGCTGGGCTACCAACACCTCCTGGCGTATGACCATGTGGTCGGGGCGGTACATGCCGATCGTTCACCCGAGCTCATGGGCCCCTATGACGAAACGCATCCGTTCCACGAACCCTTCGCCCTTCTGGCGTTCGCGGCGGGAATCACCAAGACGATCAATCTCGAGACCGGGGTGATCATCGCGCCACAACGCCAGTCGGCGCTCATCGCCAAGCAGGCCGCACAGCTCGCGATCCTGTCGGAGAATCGGTTCCGGCTCGGCGTCGGCACCGGATGGAACCATGTCGAGTACGAAGCGCTCGGAATGCCGTTCGCCGGTCGAGGCAAGATGCTCGACGAACAGATCGCACTCTGGCGCCGGCTCTGGTCGGGCGAGGTCGTCACCTTCGAGGGCGAGTTCCACACGGTCGACCGGGCGAGCATGCTTCCGGTGCCGTCTCAGCCCGTGCCCATCTGGCTCGGCGGCGGCGCCGACGTCGCCCTACGGCGAGCCGCAGCGGTCGGCGACGGGTTCCTCTTCGGCTCCGCCGGCCGCTACGGCCGCAAGCAGCTGGCGCGCATCGGCGACCTGCTCGACGAGAACGGCCGCTCGCGCGACGACTTCGCGGCTCACGCCCAGATCGGGTTCGGCAACGGTCCGGCTGCCTGGGACGAAGCCATGGCGGGCTGGACGGAGGCCGGCGGCGATTGCATCAGCGTGCGCACCATGAGCGTCGGCGCTCAGATGGTCGGCGACGTGGCCCCCGACTTCACCAGCCCGCAGCAACACATCGACGCGCTCGAGACCTTCATCTCACACGCCCGGGGTCGAACTCAGGCGCCGTAGACGGGCGCGGGATCTGGTGCCGCGTTGATGAGATCGGAGACGAGGGGACCGATCTCGTCGGGTTCGTAGCGTCGGCCGACGTCGAAGACGTCGCCGTGTTGCCACCCGTCGGACACCGAGAGCTCGCCTCCGGCGATCTCGAACATCCGGCCCGAGACATCGCACTGGGCGGACGCGAGCCACACCACCACCGGACTGACATTGGCCGGATCCATGGAATCGAAGCCGGACTCGGGCTTGGCCATCATCTCGGCAAACGCTTCCTCCGTCATCCGACTGCGCGCGGCCGGGGCGATGCCGTTGGCGCGAATGCCGTAGCGACCGAGTTCGGCCGCGGCAACAGTGGTGAACGTGGCCACGCCGGCCTTGGCGGCGGAATAGTTTCCCTGGGAAACAGCCCCGAAGAGGCCGGCGCCAGACGATGTGGTGACGATCCGGGCGTCGACCGGCGTGCCCGCCTTGCTCTTGTCGCGCCAGTGTTCGACCGCGTGGCGCACCGGGCAGAAGGTGCCCCGCAGATGGACCCGCATCACCGCGTCCCACTCGTCGACCGACATGTTCACGATCATTCGATCCCGGACGATGCCGGCGTTACACACGAGCGAGTCGAGGCGGCCCCAGGTCTCGAGGGCCTGCGCGATCATGTTGCCGGCCCCGTCCCAGTCGGCGACATCGTCGCTGTTGAGAACAGCCTCGCCCCCGGCGGCGATGATCTCGTCGACGACGCCGCGGCCCGGACTCTCATCGAAACCGTCGCCACCGAGGTTCGCACCGATGTCGTTGACGACAACCCGGTTCCCCTCGGCCGCGAGAGCCAGGGCGTGGGCCCGTCCGAGACCTCTCCCCGCGCCGGTGACGATCGAAACCCGTCCATCGCTCATACCCATGTCTGCACTCCCTTGGAATCAGTGGCCGGTGGCCCGCAACTCGAACTTGAGCACCTTGCCGGAGGCGTTCATCGGCAAGGCGTCGACGACATGCACCGCACGCGGCACCTTGTAGTTCGCCATGCGTTCCCGACACCACGAGATGACCTCGTCGGCGTCGACGGTCGCACCGCTCCGAGGGACGATGAAGGCGTGACCGACCTCGCCCAGCCGGTCATCGGCCATGCCCACCACGGCGCACTGGGCGATCGCCTCGTGCTCGTGCAGAGTGTTCTCGATCTCGGCCGGGTAGGCGTTGAAGCCCCCGACGATCATCATGTCCTTCTTGCGGTCCGTGATGGTGACGTTGCCGTCAGCATCCATCACGCCGATGTCGCCCGTGTGCAGCCAACCGTCGGCGTCGATGGCCTCGCTGGTGGCCGCCGGGTCATCGAGATAGCCGTGCATGACGTTGTAGCCCCGGACCACTATCTCGCCCGATTCGCCGGTGGGCAGTTCCTGGTCGGCGTCGTCGAAGATGCGGACCTCGACGTCGGGGATGGCCCGTCCCGAGGTTCGCGAGATCGTCTCGGCTGAGTCCTCGGCCCGGCACATCGTGACCGTGCCGGTCGACTCCGTGAGGCCGTAAGCGGTGAGGATGGTGGCGAAGGTGAGCTCGGACCGCATGCGCTTGATCATCTCCACCGGCACCACCGCAGCGCCGGTGACAGCCAGGCGAAGCGACGAGAGATCGAACGAGTCGCGATCGGGATGATCCAGGATCGACAGAAAGAGTGTCGGCGGGCCGGGCAGGGCGCTGATGGCCTCCTCCGCGACCCGCCGCAACACCGTCGGTACATCGAAGATGGGTTCGGGCACCATCGTGGCGCCGCGGATGGTGCAGGCGAGGATTCCGGCCTTGTAGCCGAAGGTGTGGAAGAACGGGTTGACGATGAGGTAGCGGTCGCCATGGCGCAGGCCGACGATGTCGGACCACACGGTGAAGACCTCGATCGTCTGCGCATGCGTGGCCATCACCCCCTTGGGGCGGCCGGTCGTGCCCGAGGTGTAGATGATGTCGGAGAGGTCCTCCTCGCCGACATCCGGCAGCGGCACCGACGGATCATCGCCGCTGGCGAGGAAATCGGCCCAGCTCTCGAATCGCACATTCGTCTCGGCGACGGCCGGCGTGGGGCCTTGCAAGACGACGATGCGCTCGACACCGGAGAGGTCACCCGCGTCAGCGGCTTCCACGAGGGAGTCGACATATTCGTTTCCCACGAAGTCGTGCACACAACACACCACCCGAGCTCCGCTGCGGGCGACGATGTCGACCGCCTCGTCGCGTTTGAAGCGGGTGTTCATCGGCACCACCACGGCACCGGCGAGATGGGCGCCGAACTGGGCGACGATCCATTCGGGAACGTTCGGTGCCCAGATCGCGACACGATCGCCGGGCGCGACACCGGCTCGCACGAATGCCCGCCCGGCCTGCGCGCACCGCGCCTCCAGCTCGGCGAACGTCCAGCGAACAGACTCGGTGACGACCGCCTCGGTGTCGGCGAACTCACGGGCCGCGTGCTGCAGGATTGCGGGGGTCGTGCGGATCGATGACGCTCGCTCAGACCCTTTGCTTGGCTCGATCACGGCGGAGACCCTACCATCAGCGCGACGGCTCACCCCGAGCCGAGCGTTGGGCGAAAACGCCCGTAGCCTGTCGCCCACCACTCCCGAGGATCGAGGAATCATGGCCGAAGCATTCATCGTCGATGCAGTTCGCAGCCCCGTGGGCAAACGGGGCGGAGGCCTCGCCGACATCCACCCGGCCGACCTCGGCGCGCACAGCATCAAGGCCCTCATCGACCGCACGGGCATGGACCCGGAAGGTGTCGATGATGTGGTGTTCGGCAATGTCGACTCGATCGGTCCACAGGCCGGCTGCATCGCCCGCACCTGCTGGCTGGCCGCCGATCTCCCTCAGCACGTTCCTGGCGTGACGATCGATCGCCAGTGCGGGTCAGCGCAGCAGGCGGTGCATTTCGCCGCCCAGGCCGTGATGAGCGGCACCATGGACGTCGTCGTCGCCGGCGGCGTCCAGAACATGTCGATGATCCCGATCTCGTCGGCGATGACCGCGGGCCAAGCCCTCGGTTTCGACGACCCGTTCACCGGGTCGCCCGCCTGGACCACCCGCTATGGCTCGGGTGAGGTCAGCCAGTTCACGGGGGCGGAGATGATCGCTGAGAAGTGGGACATCTCGCGCGAGGAAATGGAAGATTTTGCCATCGCGTCGCACGAGCGGGCGATCACGGCCCGAGCCGAGGGGCGGTTCGATCCCGAGATCGTCCCGCTGAACGACGTCGCCCACGATGAGGGGCCCCGCGAGCCCAACGTCGAGAAGATCCGATCGCTCCCCACCCTCATCGAAGGTGGCCGGTTGACCGCCGCAGTGGCGTCCCAGATCTCCGACGCATCGTCGGCTCTCCTGATCGCCAGCGAAGAGGCGGTCAACCGCTTCGACCTCACGCCTCGAGCCCGCATCCACCATCTGTCGGTCCTGGCCGATGATCCGATCATGATGCTCTCGGCGCCGATCCCGGCCACCCAGCGGGCCCTCGCCAAGTCCGGCCTCACCGCGTCCGACATCGATCTCGTCGAGATCAACGAGGCCTTCGCCTCGGTGGTGCTGGCGTGGCTGCGCGAGACCGACTTCGAGCACGAGCAGGTCAACGTGAACGGCGGCGCCATCGCCCTCGGGCATCCCCTGGGGGCCACCGGCGCCCGACTGATGACGACGCTACTCAACGAGCTCGAGCGCACGGGCGGCCGCTACGGCCTCCAGACCATGGGCGAGGGCGGCGGCCAGGCCAACGTCACCATCATCGAGCGCCTCTGACCAGGCTCGATCAGAGCAGCGCGGTCAGAGGATGTAGCGCGACAACGCCGTCAGCACGCAAGCGGGCTTCGGGCTGCCCTCGAGCTCCATCGTGATCTTCATCTCCGTCTGCACGCCGCCGTCGATGTCGGTGACGGCGGCGAGTTCCACACCGGCGCGCACGCGGCTGCCCACCGGCACCGGCGCCGGGTACCGGACGGCACCGAGCCCGTAGTTGAGTCCCATGGAGAACCCGCTGACCTCGACGACCTGGGGTAGCAGGTAGTTGGAGAGCGACAGGGTGAGATAACCGTGGGCGATCGTGGCACCGAACGGCCCGTCTGCGGCACGTTTCGGGTCCACATGGATCCATTGATGATCGTCGGTGGCGTCGGCGAAGAGATCGATGCGCGCCTGGTCGATGGTGACCCATGGGCTGTGGCCGAGATGGGTGCCCTCGGCCGCTCGCACGGCGTCGGGACCGTCGAGCACGGTCCGGGCCACGGGCTGATGCGGTTCGCTACTCATGCGGGGCCTCCATGCTCACGCAAATCCGCGGTCAGACGATCGAGCACGCTCGTCGCCTCCTCCATGATCCGATCGATGAGTTCCTGGCAGGTGGGCAGGTCGTCGATGACCCCGACCACCTGACCACTCGCCAACACTCCCGAGTCGGTCTTCCCGTCGACGAGCCCAGCCTTCAGCAACATCGGAGTGTTGGCGGCCATCACCATCTGGGACCAAGTCAGACCCATCGAGGCCCGCATGGCCATCCCCTCCGTCCACATGTCGCGGTAGCCCATACCGGTGAGGGTTCGGAACCGACGCGCATTCATCACCGCTCGCAGCAGCGGTCGGATCCGCCCTCGCTCGGCCTCCACCTGGTCGACGAGCGCGGTGCGCAACACCCGGTGCGGCACGCCGTCGACCTGGGTGGACACCACGGTGTCGGTCACGGCGTGGCCGAGGTAGAACTGCTTCACACTGTCGGGAACCGACGAATCTGAGGTGAGCAGGAAGCGAGTGCCCATGGCCACCGCGTCGGCGCCGTACGACAAGGCCGCCACCAGGCCGCGCCCGTCGTGGAAGCCGCCGGCGGCGATGACCGGGACTCGACCGGCGACGGCATCGACCACCTGGGGCAGCAGGATCGACGTGGGGACCGAGCCCGTGTGGCCGCCGCCCTCACCGCCCTGGACCAGCACTGCGTCGACGCCCCATTCCAGGACCTTCTCCGCGTGACGCTTCGCCCCGATCGACGGCACGACCAGGAGTCCCGCGTCGTGCAGCCGGGCGATGAGTTCCTGACGAGGCGCCTGGGCGAAGCTGGCCACCCGCACCTCGTTGTCGATCATCAGCTGGATCCGCTGGTCGATGTCGGCCGCGTCGGCGCGAAGGTTGACGCCGAATGGCTTGTCGGTGCGTTCCCGCACCCGCTCGACCGACTCGTTGAGTTGGGCGAGGTCCATGGTGGCACTGGCGAGAATCCCGAGTCCGCCCGCGTTAGCGGTGGCCGACACGAGAGACGGGCCGGCGACCCATCCCATGCCGGTCTGCACGACCGGAACGTCGACCCCGACCACATCACAGAACGACGTGCGCAGCCGGGCGTCCATCAGTCGGCCACCTCGCGGTACCGCAGGCCGTCGGGATCGATCCGGCCGATCGCATCGACCTCGTCGGCCGTCGGGACACGACTCTCGGGCACGTCGTCGGGGACGATGATGCCGAAGCCGGTGGCCTCGACGATGTCGGCCACGGTCACGCCCGGGTGCACCGTGCGGATCCTCATCGTGTGATCGGGTGTGTCGAAGTCGAAGCTGCCGAGGTTCGTGATGACCCGCGGCAGTCGGTGGTTCTGTTGCACCCACTCGCTCAAGCCGCCGGCACGGTCGTAACCGATGCCGCTCACCATGTCGACGGCTTGGACGAACACCCGCTCGGTGTGGCGCGGAATCCAGAAGCTGACCGCGTGATTGATCGTGTTGCCCGGTCCGCCACGCACGCCCAACAGCTGTGCCTTGGGCTGGGCCCACGCGCCGATGTTGGCGATGTTGGTGTTGCCGTGGCGATCGATCTGGCTGGCACCCATCATCACGTGGCGCCGCCCGCCCCACAGGAGGTCGAAGACGGTGCGAAACGGCACCCATCCCTCGATCACCTTGTCGGTTGCCCCGATCGGCAGGTCGCCGTCGATGAAGAAGCTGGCGCCGTCGGACACCATCAGGTCGGGTTCGAACGTGGCGCGGGCCAACCGGGCCCCGAGCATCGGCATCACGCCCATGCCTGAACCGAAGATCTCCCCGTCGCCGCGGAAGGCCTCGGCGCACGCAACGGCAATGATGTCGGCAAGACGGATGTCAGTGCTCACGGATCGCCTCCTGATAGTCGGCCTCGGAGCCGGAGAGGTAGGTGTCGACGAACGCCGCCCAAGCCTCGGAATCGCGGGCTGCGGCGACATAAGCGGACTGGAAGGCCTCGTCCCGGTCGTAGTCGGGCTCACACGACGTGAAGTGCGCGCCGTTCGGCGACTCGATCACCCCGTCGACCATCGAACGATTGATGCGCAGAGTGTGGAAGGTGCCCTCGTCGAGCAGATTCTCGGTGGGGACGACCCGTTCACACGACACGAAACGATGGCCGGTGTCGCTGGCACCGAGGAAGAGATCATCGAAGTAGATGTCGGGGCCGAGGAACTGGGCGTTGCCCCGCTCGTCGGCGCGGTTCATGTGAACGAACACGGCATCCATTCGGATGGCCGGGACCGCCAGCAGCTCCTCGCCATCGGCGTAGGGCGACACGACGGTGCGAAGCCCGGGGTTGATGTCCATCACGTCACTACCGAGCCCGGCCCTCGTGGGCAGGAACGGCAATCGCAACGACCCGGCGTAGAGCCCCCATTGGAGCATTCCCTCGTCGTACTCCACGAGTTCGGGAATCGTGCCGTTCTGTCGCGCGGCCCGGAAGTGGGGCTCGAGCGGGATCGAGTCGAGCGTCACGAACCCGTACACCAGCTTTCGCACCTTGCCGGCCGCACAGAGCAGGCCGACGTCGGGGCCGCCGTAACTGACCACGGTGAGATCATCGATGTCGGACCGCAACAGGGCACGCACCAGACTCATGGGCTTTCGGCGGCTTCCCCAGCCCCCGATGCCCAGCGTCATGCCCGACTCGAGCGTGGCAACCGCCTCGTCGGGACTCATGAGCTTGCTCACGAATCGTTCCCTTCTTTCGTGGCACCCTTGTCGGTGCCGGCAAAGTCGTCGCGCAGCTCATCGCTGACGCCCGACAGATTCAGTTCGAACGTGAAGCCCTGCTCATAGCGGTAGCTCCGCTTCACGTCCCAGAGGTCGATCCCGTTGAGGCTTTCTTTGGCGGCACGGATGACCGTGGGTGACTTCTCGGCGATGGTGCGGCCGATCTCCAGCGCGGCCTCGCGCAGTTCGCCTCGGGGCACCACCTGGAGCACGCTGCCGTAGTGGAGGAGCTCCTCGGCGCTGGCGGTTGCGGAGGTGTAGACCATCTGACGCATCTTGTGTTGGGGCACCATCCGTGCGAGGTGTGTTGCCGCGCCCAGCGCGCCACGATCCACCTCGGGAAGACCGAAGAACGCGTCATCACTGGCGATGATGATGTCGGAGTTGCCGGCCAGCCCGATACCTCCGCCGACGCAGAAGCCGTTGACGGCGCAGATCACCGGGACCGCGCAGTCGTACACGGCGGCAAAGGCGGCGAAACAGCCCTTGTTGGCACCGATCAGCGCATCGAACCCGGTGGTGGTCTGCATCTCCTTGATGTCGACGCCGGCGTTGAACCCTCGGCCTTCGGCGCGCAGGACAACCGCCCGAGTCGCCGGGTCGGCACCCGCCGCGAGAACGCGGTCGGCCAACTCGAACCACTCGGCGACGGTGAGGGCGTTCACGGGCGGACAATCGACGATGATCTCGACGATCCCGGCTTCTGGAGTGTGGGTGGTGATCGGCATGACGAACGACTGTAGTCCTACCGTTTGTCGGCACTAACGTTGCGACGATGCACGCCGAGACCTCGCCCGACGCCGCGAATCCGATGAACTTCGAAGGGTCGGTGGTGCTCGTCACCGGCGGCACCAAGGGCATCGGCCGCAGTATCGCCCAGCGATTCGCCGACCTCGGAGCGTCGGTGGCGGTCAGCGCTCGCAATGCGGCCGAGGACCTCCCGGCCGACTGGCATTTCGTCGCCGCCGACCTGAGAGATGGCGACGAAGCGGCCGGCATGGTCGATCAGGTGGTCGACCGATTCGGCCGAATCGACGTGGCGATCAACAACGCCGGCGGTGCGCCGCCGGCCGACACTGCCACAGCATCGCATCGCTTCACCGAGCGGGTCGTGCAGCTCAACCTCTTGTCGTCGATCTATGTCGCCCAGCAGGCCAATCACCACATGCAAGCGGCCGATGGCGGCTCGATCATCAACATCGGCAGCGTCACGGCGATGCGCCCGGCCCCGACCGTGGCCGCCTACGGCGCCGCGAAGGCCGGCCTGTTGAACTTCACCCGCACCACTGGGCAAGAGTGGGCGCCGGCCGTGCGCGTCAACTGCATCACTGCTGGGCTCGTTCGCACCGAACAGGCTGCCATGCACTACGGCGACAACGACGCCATCGAGCGGATCGAGCGGGCCATCCCGATGCGTCGCATGGCCACGCCGCACGACATCGCCAACGCGTGCGTGTACTTCGCCTCGCCGCTCTCGAGCTATGTCACCGGCGCCAACCTGGTACTCGACGGCGGCGGCGACCTGCCGGCCTTTCTCGTCGATCGCGAGGGATAGCGGGCGACCCCCGCATCGGCGACTCATGCCCGCTGACTCGATGCGCTGATGGTCTCGCCTGCGAGGTACGAGCTGTAGTCACTGGCGAGGAAAACGATGACGTTGGCGATCTCCCAGGGCTCGGCCGCCCGGCCGAACGCCTCGCGAGAGGTGAGTTCGTCCAACAACTCATCGGAGGTGACCTTGGCCAGATTGGCGTGCATGGCGATACTCGGCGACACGGCGTTGACCCGCACGCCACGAGGCGCCGCTTCGATCGCCGAGCAGCGCGTCAGTGCCATCACCCCGGCCTTTGCCGCGGCGTAGTGGGCCTGGCCGGCCTGGGCCCGCCAGCCGAGCACCGAGGCGTTGTTGACGATGACGCCGCTCCCGCGCTCGTACATGTGCTCGAGGGCGGCTCGAGTGCAGCGGAAGGTGCCGGTGAGCGTGACATCGAGCACGGTGGCCCACTGTTCGTCGGTCATCTCGTGGACCTCGGCGGTGCCACCGAGACCCGCGTTGTTCACGAGCACGTCGATCCCACCCAGCTCGGTGGCGGCGGCGTCGAACATGGCGCGCACACTGGCCTCGTCGGTGACATCGCTGACCACACAGGGGACGCCGAGTTCGTCGGCGGTCTCCTGCAGGCGGCGCTCATGGCGGTCCGAGATCATGACCCTGGCGCCCTCCTCCACGCAGCGGCGCGCCGTGGCCGAGCCGATGCCGCTACCGGCCGCGGCGGTGAGCAGGACGGAGCGACCCGCCAGCAATCCGTGCGGAGCGACATAGTCGGGTGGCGGCGAAGCGGTCATCTCGGCTCCCTTGGTAGACCGAGAATCCGTTCCCCGATCACGTTTCGCTGGATCTCGTTCGAGCCACCGTAAATGGTGTCGGAACGGGTGAACAGAAAGAGCTTCTGCTCGAGGGTGAGTTCGTAGTCGACTGGCCCAGCATCCGTTGCGTCGCCGGCAACCCCTGCAATTCCCTGCAGATCGACGGCCATCTCGCCCAGGTCACGGTGCCAGGTTCCCCAGGCCAGCTTCGAGAGACTGGCCTCCGCACCCGGCACCCCGTCGGCCGACATCGACCGCTGCGCGTTGAGCGCGAGGAGCCGCAGCCCGATGGTGGCGTCGGCCAGCCGGTGCCGGTTCATCGGGTCGTCGAGGGCGCCGGTCGCTCGGGCGTCGTCGATCACGCCCGCAAGCTCTCGCTCGAAGCCGACCTGTTGCGCGAGCGTGGATATGCCCCGCTCGAACCCGAGCAGGCCCATGGCGACCCGCCAGCCTTCGCCGTCGTCGCCCACGATCAGAGCTGCCTCAGTTCGTGCATCGTCGAAGAAGACCTCGTTGAATTCGCCACCGCCCGTCGGCTGGACGATCGGCCGCACTTCCACCCCCGGCTGGTCCATCGGCACCAGGAGGAACGAGAGGCCCTTGTGCCGTTCAGAACCGGCTTGCGTGCGGGCGATGACGAAGGCCCAGTGCGACACGTGCGCCAGCGACGTCCACACCTTCTGCCCGTTCAGCACCCACTCGTCCCCGTCCAGCTCGGCTCTGGTCGCCACGTTGGCGAGATCGCTGCCTGCGTTTGGTTCGCTGTAGCCCTGGCACCACCGCTCGGTGCCGTCCAGGATCCCAGGAAGGAATCGTTGACACTGCTCGGGCGTGCCGTACGCCATGAGGGTGGGAGCCAGCAGGTTCTCGCCCATGTGGTTGACGCGTGCGGGCGCGCCGGCCCAGGCGTACTCCTCAGCCCAGATCACCTGTTGACGCACGCTGGCACCACGGCCCCCGTGTTCGTTCGGCCAGCCGAGTCCGATCCACCCGGCGAGCCCGAGCTCTCGCTCCCACTGCACGCGGAGATCGAACCCGACGTCCTCGTCACCGGGTCCGCCGCGACCACGAAGTGCCTCGTACTCGCTGGTCAGGTGCGCTTCCAGCCATTGACGGGCTTCGTCGCGGAAGGCATCGTCGACGTCGGTCATGGCCAACACCATAAGGCGTTCACCGGCTGCAGATCGCCCGTTGAGACTATTTCCATAATCAGTTAAGATAATCACCGGCCGCCAGGGCCATCTGAAGGGGAGACCAATGAAGAAGTTTTTGACCGGGGCGCTCATCGTGTTTGGTGCGCTGTTCTACTTTGCGGGCGTGGCGTCCGCTGACACCATGACCGTGTCGCCAGACACCGTCGCCGATGAGGGCGAGCAGGAGATCCAAGTCGACCTGAGCGGCTTCAGCGCCGACATCGCGCTGTTCGTGCTTCCGTGTGCGTATCCCGAGGGCGGCAACATGGCCAACTTCGACAGCAGCACGTGCGACCAGACCAACCTCACACCAATTGCGATGGACGGCAGCGGGGCCGGCACCTTGATGGTCACGCTCGACATCGCTGCGCCCGGCATCGCCATCATCGCCGGCGACGCCAGCCAAACCGAGAGTGCGGTCGCCCTCGTCTCGGTCGTGACGCCCCCGAGCATGAGTCTCGACATCCAGGGCCTCACCCGTCCCGGCCCGCGTGACATCGAGGTGAGCCTCAGCGGATTCACCCCTGAGACCGCCTTGTTCGTTCTCCCATGCGCATTCCCCGCAGGCGGCGACATGGCAGCGTTCGACAACACCACGTGCGACCAGGCCAACCTGAGCCCGATCGCCATGGACGCCGACGGGGCCGGAACGCTCACCGTCAACTACGACGTGTCGCCCGAAGGCATCGTGATCATCGCCGGCGACGCCGCCCAGACCGAGAGTGCACTGGCCCTGCTGCCGATCGTGCCGAGCGCGATGACCGTCACACCCGGCGCCATCGGCGAGGCCGGCACCACCGACTTCGAGGTGAGCCTGAGCGGATTCAGCCCCGGTATTGCGCTCTTCGTCCTTCCGTGTGACTACCCGGCTGGCGGCGACCTCGCCGCCTTCGACAACACGACGTGCGACCAGGCCAACCTGACCCCGATCGCCCTTGACGACAACGGCGAAGGCACGCTGACCGTCACCCTCGACCATCCGGCCGAAGGTATTGCGATCATCGCCGGTGACGCGGCGCAGAGTCAGTCGGCCCTGGGCTTCGTCGGCTTCGACGAGGCGCTCGCTCCCACGACCACGACCGAGGCACCGGCGACGACGACCGAGGCACCCGCCGCGGAAGACACCAGCGACGACTCGGACGACGATGGCGGCAGCGGTGGCACGATCGTCATCATCGTCATCGTGATCGCAGCTCTCGCCGCAGCCGGCGCCGTGATCATGCGCCGCAAGAACAGCGCCGCCTAGGGCGACACCGATCGTTGACGACGACCACCATGGGGGACCTCCGCCGTGGTGGTCGTCGTCGCGTACAACGATGGGGACGGGCGAGGTGACGTCCTAGTCGTAGCGTCGGAACATCTCGCGTAGGACCTCGACGAACCCTTCGGGGTCCTCGGGCGACGGTTCGCCGGGTTCCCAGCGCACCTCGCGCAACTCGCCGGAGTACGCGAACGGGCCCCGGCGCTCGTACCGGCTCCAGTTCACCGGAGAGCGCCGATCGATCCCGACGTCGATCCCCTGGAACGGCGCCATGGCCATGAGCTGCGCCACATCGGACTCGTGGCCGGCGAGCACCCCGTCGATACTGGCAGACAGGTCGGCGCGGCCATCCGCCAGCGCCTCCAGCTCGAACACGATCTCTCGATCACCTGTCGACACCGCTCCGCAGTCGACCTCTGTCGTCATCCCGTAGTTGTTGTAGTCGAGCCACAGGGTGCCGCTCTCGATGCGCATCGAGTAGCCACCGCCCTGATCACCATGGGCGAACAACACCCCTTCGTCGCCGTGCGCGTACCGCAGCGAAGCTCGCACGGAAAAGGATCGGAACTGGATGAGCTTCAGGCTCCGGTAACGCTCGAGCGTTGGCGTTCCGGGGCGGAGCGCGACGCCCTCACGCAGCACACGCTCACTCGGTGGGCGCAGGATCTCCTTGAGCATCGACCGTTCGTCGAGCGGGAACACCTGGTTCTCCCAGGCCGCTTCCTCCCAGGCGTCGATCAGGGACTGCAGCCGTTCCGGCTCATCGGCCGAACGATCCCGAGTCTCGGTCGGGTCGACGGTGAGGTCGTGGAGCGCCCAGGGCTCGTCGCTGAAGGCATCCCGGCTGTGATGGATCGTGGTCGCCGACCAGCCATCTCGGTAGTAGCCCCGATGCCCCCAGCACTCGTAGTACTGCTCGGGATGCGTCGTACCGACCGCCGAGTCGAACATCGCCGGAGCGAAGCTCGTGCCGACCCGCGCCGGCCCGAGGCGCCCCTGCCGGTGATGCGGCACGTCCACACCAGCGAGGTCCGCGAGGGTCGCCATCACGTCGGTCACATGTTGGTACTGGGTGCGTATCGCGCCCGTGTCGAGACCACCCGCCGGCCAGGAAGCAATGAAGGGCACCTGGTGCCCGCCCTGTTGGGTGTTCACCTTGTACATCCGAAACGGCGTGTTGGATGCCATCGCCCAACCGGTTGGGTAGTGCGGCATCGTCTGTGGGCCACCAACGAGATCGAGCCGGGCGAAGTCGTCGGCGTTGAACTCCTCGGCTCGGTTCCTCGCTGCGCCGAGCAGGGTCCGGAAGTAGGCGGCTGTCCCCTTGCGCTGACCTTCCCGCGATGCGCCATTGTCGGAGAGGAAGACCACGATCGTGTTGTCCCACTCCCCCATCGCCTCGAGTTCCGTCCGCAGCCGCCCCACGTTCTGATCGAGATTGTCGACCATCGCCGCGTAGGCTTCTTGCAGCCGAGACGCCATGGCGCGCTCGTCGCCGCCGAGGTCGCCCCACGAATCGACCTCGTGACCGTGCTCCATGTTGGGCGCCGGGAGTTCGACTCCATCGTCATGGAGACCCATGGCCCGCTGGCGATCGAAACGCCGCTGACGGATGACGTCCCAACCCTCGTCGTAGAGGCCGCGGTGCCGCGCCATGTCGGACGGCTTGGCGTGGAGCGGCGCGTGGACCGCACAGTGCGAGAGATACATGAAGAACGGTTTGTGGGGATGCGACGACCGCAGGCGTGTGACCATGTCGATCGCCTGATCGGTCAGGTCATCGCTCAAGTAGTAGCCGTCGGGATAGTCGTCGACCTCGAGCACGTGATTGTCCACATAGAGCCGGTGGGGCTGATGCAGATTCGTGAAGCCGTCGAGGATGCCGTAGTACCGATCGAAGCCGACCTGGAGCGGCCACGAGTGTTTCGATCCCGCGTCCGACAGATCGACGTCTTTGCACAGATGCCACTTCCCGACGGCGAAGGTCGCCCAGCCGGAGTCGCGAAACGCCTCGGCGATGGTGACGGCGTCGGGCCGGAGCTCCATCGCATAGCCCGGGTAGCCGGGATCGGCATGGGCCACATGGCCGACCCCGGCCATGTGCGCGTTCAGGCCGGTGAGCAGCGATGCCCGCGTCGGTGAACACATCGGATTGACATGGAAGTTGGTGAACCTGACCCCATCAGCGGCCAGTCGATCGATGTTCGGTGTGGGGATCTCCGAGCCGAAACACCCGACATCGGCAAAGCCCAGGTCGTCGATCAACACGACCACGACGTTGGGGGCGCCGTCTGGGGCCTCGGGTCGGGTTGGCCATGCCGGGGTCGACGTCGAGAAGATCCGTCCGATCTCGCCGTCGAAGCCATCGTAGGGCTGGGGTCGATCAGCCGTCTCGGTCACTCCACGCCGGAGGGGAGCTCGCTGCGGCCGTCGGTGCCCCACCAACTGGCGGTGAGCGACCGGTTGTCGGCCCGGGGTTGAATCTCCTCATAGACGCGCCGGTAGCCGGTGTGGGAGATGAGCCACTCGCCATCGACCTTGCGGAACTCGTCGAAGTAGTAGGCGGCGCCGCCGATGTCGATGTTGTAGCCGAGGTCGACGATGCGGTCCTCGAGCGCCCAGGTGCCGGTGGCCGTGTCGGGACCGGTCAGTTCGATCTCGGGATGATGCACCTTGTGGCTGGTGTGCATGTCGGTGCGGCTCATCGTCTGGCGCAGGAATCCGACGATCGCGTCGCGGCCGCTGAAGCTGTACGCCCCACCCCCGTAGGAGGCGGTGGCATCGTCCGTGAACGTGCGGGCGACCTCGTCGAACTGCTTGAGATCGACGTGACGCAGATACCGGTACTTCAGCTGCTCGATTGCGCGGATCTCGAGAAGGTCTTCGATGGTCATACGTGCAAATCTAGTGCTCGATCCGATTCGCCTCCAAGCAGGCGACCAAACCCGGGAGGACACCCCGATGGCACAGGGAACAGGACGCCGTTTCGAGGGACGCGGTGTCGTCATCAGCGGTGCCGCGTCAGGTATCGGATTGGCGACCGTCATACGTCTGGCGGAGGAAGGCGCAGCGCTCGCGTGTGTCGATCGAGACGGCGACGGCGCCACCGCCGCGGCTGAGATCGCCACCGATCTCGGCTCAGATGCCTTCGCTCTGGCGTGTGATGTCGCCGACGAATCGCAGGTCGTTTCGACCATCGCCCTGGCCGTCGAGCAGCTCGGCAAACTCGATTCGATCGTGAACATGGCCGGGATCCTCGGCGCCTCGCACACCGACGAGATGCCCCTCGATGACTGGAATCGAATCCTCACCGTCAACCTGACCGGCACATTCCTCATGTGCCGCGAGGCCATCCCCCACCTCCTCGAAACCGGCGGCAACATCGTGAACGCGGCCTCGACCTCGGCGCTGGCCGGCCACCCATGGTTCGCCGCCTACGGCGCGTCGAAGGCCGGTGTCCTCATGATGACGAGGACCATCGCGGTCGAATACGGCAAACGCGGCATGCGAGCCAATACGGTGGCCCCGGGAGGCGTCGGCACGCCCATGACCGACAGCGCGAGGCTGCCCGATGACATCGACTGGGATCTGCTGAGCCGCATCACCCCGCTCGACCAGTTCCGCGGACCCGAAACCGTGGCCTCGGCGATCGCCTTCCTCGCCTCAGAAGACGCCGCACACGTGAACGGCGAGTCCATCCGCTGCGACGGCGCAACGTTGGCCTAGAGGCGGTCGAGGACCTCGTCGCGGAAGCGGCGGAGCGCATCGATCCTCACGGTGAGGTCATGACGGTCGCCGCCGTAGAAGTACCAGGGAAGGACCTGGATGTCGGTGACGCCTTCGATCTCCGACAGGCGCCGATACGTGTCGAGGTTCCAGGCCTCCACACAGAAAACGCTGATGTCGAAGCGCTGGTCGGCGCGTGGTGAATCCGCCCGCATCTCGAGCAGCCGGGCCGACATCTCCTCGATCTGTTCGAAGGTCGCCTGGGTCGAGATCCAACCGTCGCAGCGGTCGGTGGCCCGACGCATCGCTGCGTCGGCGTAGCCCGAACCCCAGATCGGCATCTTCTCGTCGGGGGCCGGCGACATCATCACCGGATCGAAGTCGTAGTGCTCCCCGTGGTGCTCGACATAGTGCGGACCCTCGCCGTTGCACACCGCGCCGATGATGTCGATCGCCTCGTTCACCCGCTGACCCCGCGTCGCCTTCTCGGTGGCGGTGAACGTGAATTCCTCCGGGATCCACGCCAGGCCGACCCCCAGGGCGAAGCGGTTGCGGGTGAGCACCGCGAGAGAGCTCACTTCCTTGGCGACAAGCAGCGGGTGACGCAGCGGCAGCTTGTAGACGTTGGTGAAGAACTGAAGGCGCTCGGTGACGGTTGCCATCGCCGCGATCGCGAGGAACGGTTCGACGAACGGCGTGTCACCCGCCCAGAACCGGCCACCGTCTTCGCTGTAGGGGTACTTGGCGCTGACCGTCTCGGGGAAGAACACCGAGTCCGGAAGCGTGATCGCGTCATAGCCGAGTTCCTCGGCGGCCTGAGCGAGCGGGACCAACTGCTCCGGCGGCGTCATGGCGATCGGGAGCGAGAATCTGGGCTTGGCCGTCATGAGGATGGTTGATCGCTTCGGTCAATGGCCCGGTCGTCGGTGCCGAGGTAGGCAGCGACAACGCTTGCGTCGTTGCGGACCTCGTCGGGGGAACCCTCGGCGATGACTTTGCCGAGATCGAGGCAGTACACCCTGTCGGAGATGCTCATGATGAGTGGCATGTCGTGCTCGATGACCACCATCGCGGCGCCCAACTCCCGACGAATGGCGAGGATCAACGGGCCGAAGGCTTCGGTCTCGCGTTGGGCAACTCCGGCCGTCGGCTCATCGAGACAGAGGACTTTGGCGTCGAGGGCCAACAGGCCGGCGAGCTCGACGATGCGACGCGTTCCCGTCGACAGGTCCGCGATGTAGGCATCGGCGTAGCGGCCCAGTCCGAGGAAGTCGATGAGCTCGTCGGCGTTGGTGCGGCGCGCCCGTTCGTGGGTGATCGACGCCGGGAGCGCCAGCGCGCTGGCCATGAACCGTGTGTGCCCACGCCCTTCCAGCGCGACCATGACGGTCTCTCGCACGGTGAGCTCCGGGAAGAGGCCGGCCGCCTGGAACGTACGGCCGAGCCCGAGTTCGGCTCTCGCCGCGCTCGACCGTCGCGAGATGTCGTCGCCCTCGAGCCGCACGGTGCCTTCCGAGGGCAGGTGCCCACCGATGGCGTTGAGAAGGGTGGACTTTCCCGCACCATTGGTGCCGATGAGCCCGATCGTCTCGCCGCGCCCCACCTCGATGGTGACGCTGACGAGCACCGTGTTTCCACCGAAGCGAACGGTGATGTCGGTGGCCTGGAGGGCCGGCTGCCCGCCGTCGTCGTCCCCGTCTGCCTGGCTCCTTCGACTGATGGATGCGGGCGCCGTCGACGTTCGCTTCGAGACGTCGTCGGCCGGGATCCGGGCTTCGACATAGCGCACCAAGGCGTCTCGGGCGCTGTAGCCGACCTGCACGAGACCGCCCGGGAAATACAGCAGGAGAATCAGAAGACCCATGCCCGAGGTCAGCAGCGGGATGGCCTCGTTGTCGGGGAAGATGGCCGGCAATCCCTCGACCCAGAGCGCTCCCAGCACGGGCCCGGCGACCGAACCGAGGCCGCCGATCACGACGATGGCGACGAGCCGCAAGGAGTCGCCGACCTGGAAGAACCGTTCGCTGAGCGGCACGACCTGTGCGGACCCGGCGAGCATGGCACCAGCCAGACCGGCGAGGCCGCCGCCCAACGCGAACGCCGAGAGCTTCGTCCGGGCACTCGGGACGGTGTAGGCTGACGCGGTGTCGGTGTTGTCGCGAACCGCGATCGTGGAACGGCCGATGCCTGTGCGCCGCAAGTGCCCGACCCCGGCGAGCACGATGCTCATCAGAATCAGACAGAACCAGTAGTACGACCGCTCCGAACCGATCTCGATACCGAGGAAGGACGTGCGCTCGTAGGCCACCGAAACGGTGTTGCCATCGGAGAAGAACGGTCGGCGATAGAGGTACGACTGAGCGGCCAGCGCGAACGCGAACGTGGAGATCGCCAGCAGCAGCCCTCTCACCCGCAGCGCGCCCATGCCGATGATCACGGCCACGAGCGCGGCGAACAGCGCGCCGAGCAACATCGAAGCCGCCCACGGCACACTCGGCGCGGTGAACGCGATGGGGCCGACGTCCATCTCGAGCCCACGATGAGCGGCCGCGGCGAACAACGCGCCGAGACCGGCGAACGCCATCTGACCGAGGGAGAGCTGCCCCGACCATCCGGTCACGACCACAAGGGACAGGGCCGCCACCGCGAACACGAGGATCTGTGTGTAGAGCAGGTGTCGTGAGGGCTCGGTGATGATCAAGGGCATGACGGCGGCCCCGAGGAGCACCACCCCGGCGAACAGCTTCCCGAGATGACGAATCCACCAGATTCGCAGCACGTGCTCGGGGATGGGTCGAACACGCGGCGCGAACGAGAAGCTGGATGCTTCGTCGGGCTCGTTTCGGGTGTGGAGCACAACCGCCACCACGACCGCCACGAACAGCAGCATGTCGATGAGACCGATCTGATTGATGAAGTTGAACCGCACCAGTGACTCGATGACACCGAGGCCGATTCCCGCCGCCAGCGCACGGGGGAACGACACCATCCCGGCGATCACCGCCGCCGCCAGGGCGCGGTTCATGGTGTTGGGTCCGAGGTTCCCGATGCCGGTCGGCGAGCCGGCCATTCCCGAGAGCATGATGATGGAGGCCGAGGAGACCAGGCCGCCGGTGATCCACACGAAGGTCGACACCATCTTGGGGCTCACCCCCGAGAGGCGGGCGAGCGACGGGTTGTCGGCGGACGCCTTGACCGTACGGCCGAGCATCGTGCGGTTGAGGAACCAACCCAGCAGGATGGTGAGCAGCGGCACCACGATGATGACGGTCAGGTCGGCGCCGGTGACCCTGATCCCGGCGACATCGGCCCATGTCTTGTCGATCGCCACCGGGAACTTGACCGCCCGGCGCGACGCCAGATCGGGGTAGGCGATCGGTATCGCCGCGGCGAGCTGCGCGATACCGATCGTGGCGACCAGCACGATCACCCGCGGGGCGTTGAACAGCCGGCGCACGACGACGAGCTCCATGGCCGCGGCAAAGGCGCCACCGACCACGAGACTCAAGACGAGCGCCGGCCAGAACCCCCATCCGTAGTTGATCGACAGCAGTGCCATCAACGACGTTGCGGGGAGGCCCATGTTGCCAACGGCGAAGTTGATGACCCGAGTGGAGCGGAAGATCAACACCACACCGATCGCCACGAGCGCCGTGGTGCAGCCGGCGACGAATCCGTCGAAGACGACCTGGCGGGTGATGACCGTGGAAAGCACCGTGGAAAGCGTGGCGAGCGAGCCCATCAGCCGCCCTCGCCCACGCCGCCGAGGAACACCGCTCGGGCCAGATCGTCACGTTCGGCCAACTCCTGAGCCGAGCCCTCGAAACGGATCTGGCCCTTCTCCATGAAGACCGCCCGGTCGGCGACTTCCAGTGCGATGTTGAGCGACTGTTCCACCACGATGATGGTCTGTTGACGTTCTTCCTTGATTCGCTCGACGATCTCGAGCAACTCGCCCACCACGACGGGCGCGAGTCCGAGCGAGAGCTCGTCGATGATGAGCAGCTCCGGCTCGTGCAGCATCACTCGAGCGAGCGCGAGCTGTTGTTGCTGACCGCCCGACATCGACGAGGCGAGCTGACTCGGTCGCTCCCGAAGACCGGGGAAGAGTTCCAGAACCGATTCGATCCGTTCGGCCAGCAGGTCCCGATCATCACGGAGGATGTACCCGCCCATCTCGAGGTTCTCGGCGACGGTCAGGGCGCCGAACACACCATTGCCGCCCGGCAGCATGTGGATGCCCATCCGGGCTCGTTGCTCAGGGGTGGTGTAGGTGATGTTGCGACCGTGAAGTCGGACAGACCCCTGCGCCGGCACTCCGAGGCCGGCGATGACCTTCAGGACGGTGGACTTGCCCGCTCCGTTCGTGCCCAGCAAGGCGAGGGTCTCACCCTTCTGTACCTGGAAGCCGACATCGAACAGCACTTGGACCTGGCCGTAGGAGAAGTCGACACCGGCAACCGACAGGGCGGGAATCTCGTCGGGACGGTCGAGCAGCGCCGTCATCTCCTCGTTCTCGCGCCGGAGATCATCGACGATGAGCGCGATGTCGGACCGCACGTGCTTCGAGCCGTTCACGAGGATGGCACCCCCGATCAATGTCGCCGGGGCCGACAGCACGATCACCGCCGTCCGTTCGCCGAAGCTGTTGACCAGCAGCGCCGAGAGAAGCGCTCCGCCCAGCGCACCGATCAGGAAGATGTAGAGACTGCCGAGTGCAGACCCGATGCCTCGGAGGCGATAGGGCACGATTTGCTGGAGCATCGGGCCGACCATGGCGAAGGCAGCACCAGCGGCGACCGTGGTGGGGATGCCCGTGATGGTGAAGAGCACCGCATTCGGCATCGAGAACTGGATGGGCACCATCACCGCGCCCGGGAGAATGAGGTAGCCGACCAGAGCCAGTGCCTTGGCGGGGTCGTCACGAAAGAGCCGGTCGAAACGCCGCCCGGCGAAGGGCAGGACGATCGCCATGCACACGCCGGTGGTGAACGCGACGAGCCCCCGCTGGAACGCGTCGAGCCCGAACTCCTCCTCCAGGAAGAAGTTCGACAGCGACTCACGAGGGAAGAGAATGAAGCCCAGGGCCGAGAAGGCGATGACGACCGAACGCATCGTACGGATCTGCCAGATGCGGGCGAATCCGGCCTCGAGGGAGATCGGCGCATCATCGTCGATCGGCGACTCGCGACCCTTCAGGACGTCGCGCTTCTCCCATTGCCCTCGCGGGGGCTCCTTGAGACGGAAGGCCGCGAATGCCGCGATCGCCACCGGAATGCCGAGGATGTAGAAGGCCCAGCGCCATCCCTCCTCGTCGACGCCACCAGCGGCCACGGCGATCGCGCCGACGAGCAGCGGGCTGAGCGCGGCGACGACGCGCCCCACCATGGCGATGGTGCCCCCGATGCGTCCGCGCACGGAAACCGGGTAGGTGTCGGCCAGCAGCGAGCTGTGAACGGGCAGCGTGTTGGCCTTGGAGATCCCCGCACCGAAGCGGGTCCAGAACAACATGAACGCGTTGGTCACGAGGCCCGACAGGAAAACCATGGCGGCGAAGATCATCGAACAGACGCCGACGATCGGAGGCCGTTTCATCCGGTCGGCCAGGTAGCCGAGCGGCACCGCCCCGACGACGAAGAACGCCGTCGAGACGACCGTGATGAACACCATCACCCCATCGCTGACACCGAGCGACTCGCCGATGTCGGGCCCGAGCACGGCCAACGCTGCGCCCTCCAACTCGTCGAGCGAGTTGAGGATCATCAGCGTGACGAAGGTGGCCATCCCACCCTTGGCGAGGCCCTCGCGAAGGGTCATGTCGCCCTCGTTCGAGCCGAGCAGCTTCGATCGGTCGAGTTCGGGTTCGGCGGCGGATGAGCGCTGGAGGTCGTCCTCCTGCGCGATCACTCCCGCCGCCAGCGATGCGGCTTCGGAGGTGTCAGCCATGCGCCACCCGCCCTACGGCGTTACGTCGTATACGTCGGTGATGGGATCGAGTGATCCACTCGCCCCGCCGTCGGGATTGAACTCCACCAGGCTGTAGGAGTCGTTCGAATCGAATTTGTCGGGGCCGAGCGAGGCGAACGGCTGAGCGGCGAGCGAGAACTGCGTGAGACCGGCAGCCGCCTCGGCGAACGTCGCCTGGTTCAGTTCGGGTCCCGCGGCCTCCGCGACGACCTGGAAGAGCTGCAGGAAGCGGCAGGCGAGCAGCAAGCCCGATCCCCAGTTCTCATCATCGTCGGCTCGGTCGGCCGCGGCGAGAATCTCAACATCGGGGTTGGCCGCCGAGAAGGTCTCGCGGCAGGCCGCGGCGTCGTCTTGCTCCCATAGACGATCGCCCGTGAGCGGTGCGGCAGCGATGGCACCGCGGGCGAGTTCGAGGTCGATGGACGCACCGAGATTGGCCAGGGATTCCTGGTCGATCACCCAGATGTCGACGTCGACTCCCTGGTTGCCGAGGTTGCGAATGCCGGCGCCGGGGTTACCGGCGAGCAGGACGGTGTCGGCCCCAGAGGTGCGAATGCGCTCCACCAGTGTCGACCACACGGTGTCTTCGGCCACGACGTCGCCGATGGGCGCCTCGGCGAGCAGGTCCTCGACGAGGTTCACTCCCACGGCCGAGAACTCGGCGAGCACCTGGTCGCGAGAATCCTGGGCATCGATGTTCGTCACCATCGCGACCTGGCGGCCTTCGATCAGGCCTTCGAGTTCGAGCAGGCTCAGGAGGATTCCGGCCAACCGGCTACGGGGCGGACGATCGGTGATCCACGGGCTGGAGGTCTCGGCGAGGCGCTCCTCACTCTGCACGCCGCCGACGAGAACCGTCTCACCGCGACCGGCGATGCACGTGTTGACCGGCTCGGCCGGGCCGAGGAAGCCGCCGAGCACGGCGAAGACCTCATTGTCCTCGGTGAACAGCAGACAGGCGGCTTCCGCATCCTGGGCGCCAAGCGGGCTGTAGGCCTTGTAGATGACCTCGAGCTGACGACCATGGATGCCACCGGAAGCATTCAGATCGTCGACCAGCGTCTGGAAGGCGAGCTCCTGGTCGCCGTAGCCGGCCGTGGCGAGACCGAATGCGATCAGGGGTTCGAAGTCGAGATAGGCGTAACCGATGGTGATCGTGTCGTCGGTGATGCCGCGAGCGGGCGCCGCATCGGCGGTCGAGTCGCCGCCCCCGTCGCCGGAGTCGCCGCTGTCATCACTGTCACCCGAGTCGCTCGATGAGCCGCTGTCGCCATCGTCGCCCGAGTCCGAGGACGAATCGGCGCTGCCGCCATCGTCGCTGCTGTCGCTGTCAGCACTGTCCGTGTCGTCACCACCGCCGCTGCACGCAGTGACGAACAGCGCGAGCACCGCCAAGATCGCGAACCAACGTCGCGACGTTCCGATCAATCCCATGATCCCCTCCATCATTTCTTAAGTGGATAACCATAACAGGTGGTGCCGGTCGCGATCACGCGAAACTCTCGTCGTTCTGCCGCAACGCGCAACCGTCTGCGGGAACTCAGCCCGGATCCATCCGCGGCATGGGCACCGGGTGGGCGTGAGGAGCGAGCAGCGCATCGGTGCCACCGTCGACGAAGAGAACCTGGCCGACCACGTAGCTCGATGCCGCCGACGCCATGAACGTGATGACACTCGCCATCTCCTCGGGCGAGGCCATTCGGTCGAGTGGGATCGGAATCTGATCCATGCCACCCGCGCCCTCGTCGCCCTCGGCCAGGTTGGCGGTCATGGCCGTCGCCGTCGGGCCCGGCGCCACGGCATTGACACGGATCCCATCAGCGATCCATGCGGATGCATTGGCCCGCACCCAGTAGGCGAGCGCGAGCTTTCCCGCGGGATACGCCAGCCAGCCCTTGCCGGCGAATCGTGCGACAGCATCCGCCTCGACACCCTCGAGGAAGACCTTCGCGTGCTTCTCCGCCAGGCCCGGCAACAAGACGGTGCTGTTGGATGAGATCACCACGACCGTGGAGTCGGTGCCCTGCGCCAGCGCTGGTCGGAGCCCCTCCAGCAGATGCATCGTTGCGTAGTAGTTGACCCCGACGATCAGCGGCACATTGTCGCCCGTCACCCCCGCACACGGCACGAAGGTGTCCAGGCGGCCGTCGCAACGATCGAGAATGCCCTGGAGCGCGGCGGCTCGCCCGGACTCGGTGGACAAGTCCGCCTCCACCTCAGCTGAGTGGAGATCGACCCCGATGACCTGGTGCCCGTCGGCCTCGAGGGACGAGCGCGTGGCCGCCCCGATCCCGCTCGCCGAACCGGTGATGGCGATCGTGCGTCCCACCTCAGCGCCCCTGCAATTCAGTACTCACAACCGCTTCCTCCCCCGGTCCCCCACGATGAGGGCCCGCAATTCTTATCCTCGACCACGCCCGCTGGCAATCGACCCTTGACCTACAACGGCCCCGAGGCGATCGGGTAGCGTCAGCCCGTCTCAAAGAAACGATCGATCTCGGGGAGCCCATGTCACTCGCAGAACAGACCCGGTGGCTCGACGCTACGGACCAGGCCGCACTCATCGCCGACGGCGCGGTGACGCCACGTGAACTCGCGGCGGCAGCCATCGAACGGATCGAGGCCGACAACCCTCCCGTCAACGCTGTGAACATGCGCTGGTTCGATCATGCCCTCGACGGGGCCGACGACGCCCAGGACGGGCCACTTCGCGGTGTGCCGTTCCTGCTGAAGGATCTCGAGTGCCAGGTCAAGGGCCAGCCGATGTCCAACGGCAATGCTGCGCTGGCGAAACTGCTCCCGACCGCGGAATTCGACACCGAGCTGGTCGCTCGTTACCGACGAGCGGGGCTGGTGTTCCTCGGCCGCACGACCAGCCCTGAGTTCGGGAGTCTGCCCGTCACGGAGTCGGTCGCCTGGGGAGCGACGCGCAACCCCTGGGACCTCGACCGCACGCCCGGCGGGTCGAGCGGCGGAGCTGCGGCTGCTGTCGCAACGGGCATGGTGCCGATCGCTCACGGCTCCGACGGCGGCGGCAGCATTCGTATCCCGGCATCGTGTTGCGGCCTCTTCGGGCTCAAGCCGTCCCAGGGCCGCATCTCCATGGCCCCGAATCACGCCGAGACGGCCGTCGGCGTCAACCATGTGCTCACCCGTAGCGTGCGCGACAGCGCGCTGGCGCTCGATCTCACCCATGGCGCGGGGGTCGGCGACGTGATCCGCGCCACTCCGCCGAGCCGTAGCTATGTCGATGAGATCGGCGCCGATCCCGGGGCCCTGCGCATCGGGCTGATGGACCACAACCCGCTCGGAGCATCACTGCACCCGGAGATCCTCGAAGCCGTACGGGGCGCCGCCGCGCTGCTCGAGTCGCTCGGGCATCGGGTGGAGCCCGGGTATCCGGCGGTGCTCGATGACACCAGCACCCGCGCCCACTACGGCATGATCCGCTCCCCGAACATGACACTCACCATCGATGCGATCGCCGCCCAGGTCGGCCGGACGCTCGAGCCCGATGAGGTGGAGTCGTTCAACCGTGCGCAGGCAGACGCCGGACGCGGCATGTCCGCTGTCGACCTCACGGCCGCCATGGCCGCAACCGACCGCTATCGACGAGAGGTCCAGCAGTGGTGGGCCGACGGTTGGGATCTGCTCCTCTCCCCGACGCTGGCCGAGCTACCGCTCCCGATCGGCACCTGCGCGCCCGACCCCGACGACCCGTGGGCCGCGCTGTTCCGGGCCGGCGACTTCGTGCCTTTCACCCCACCGTTCAACACCACGGGCCAACCGGCCATCAGCCTGCCCGTGCACTGGACCCCCGACGGCGTACCCGTCGGCGTGCAACTCGTGGCGGCATACGGCTGTGAGGACCAGTTGCTGCGACTTGCGTCTCAGGTCGAGGCCGCCCAGCCCTGGGCGCACCGGATCCCCGGTGCGTGATCAAACCTCGATGATCGCCTTGCCGACACCGCGGCCCTGAAAGAGCCCCACCAACGCTTCGGGCGCCTGTTCGAGACCTCTGTAGAGATTCGTGGCGTAGGTGAGCGACCCGTCGTCCAGCCATTGCCGGTAGTTGGCGTTGATCTCGCCCAGCAGGTCGAGGTGGTCGATGGTGTTGAAGCCCGCCATCGTCGCTCGCCGACTCATGAGGCGGTCATAGTTCGCCAGCAGATGCCGCTCATCACCGTCGTCGGACCCGACACTTCCGCACAACGCGATGCGGGCGCCCTGCCCGATTCGTCGGAGCACGATGTCGAGGGTGGCGCCTCCGACATTGTCGAACACCGCCGAGATCCCCCGCGCGAACAGCTCCTTCAGCCGAGCGTCGAGATCCTCAGTGCGGTAGTCGATGCACGCGTCGAACCCCAGATCCTCCACGACCCACCGGCACTTGGCCGCCGAGCCCGCCGTCCCGACGACTCGGGCACCGATCCGCTTGGCGATCTGGCCGGCGAGTGACCCCACGAGCGAGCCGGCACTGGTGACCAGCACCTCGTCATCGGGTTGGATGTCGAGTATTCGCTTGGCGCCGACGTATGCCGTCCAGCCCGAATGAGAGAAGACCGTGGCACCTTCCACCGCGGATACGCCGTCGGCCACCGGTGTTGCCCACTCGAACATGCGGGCGGGATCCGTGGTGACCAGCGAGTACTCCTGCCAGCCGGTCATGGCCGTCACGAGGGAGCCGACCGGATACTCGTCGATGTTGGATCGAACGACCTCGGCCACCCCACTCGAACGGACCGGCGCGCCGATCTCGACACCGGGCAGGTAGCCGCTCCCCTTCTCGTTGAGCCACCCGCGAATCGCCGGATCGATGGCAATGCACGTGGTCCGCACCAGCGCCTCACCCGGCCCGGGCTCGGGGATCGCGCCATCGGCCATGGCGAAACACGATTGGTCGACGGCGCCCTCTGGCCGCCGCACGAGCACCACTTGACGATTGATCCCGGTCTGATCGCTCACGAAAGCATCATGGCATGTCCACCAATCCTGGTCGGCCGGTCGTTCACCGGAGGAGCTGTGAAGAATCCAGCGCGTCGGCGAGGGCACTCCCACGACGGCGCTGGGCGACGAAGAGGTGCCGATCCCGCTCAGTCGCCGGGTTGAGGGATGCTGCCACCACGATCCCGAGACACATCAGCCAGAGCGCAACGCCCCGCATCTGCTCGAAGAAGAGCTCTGGGGCCGGAGCGTGCGATGCTTCGCCCATCTCGTCGAGATAGTGGCCGACGAGCAATTCGAGGTTCGGCAACACCACCTCGGGCTCGGCGCACTGGGAGAGGAAATAGAAGACGTCGTAGGCACCCGGCGCCCGGCAGCAGAGCTGCCAATCAATCGTGGTGACCGCGCCATCGGGGCCATGCATGAAGTTGTCGGTGCGGTAGTCACCATGCAGGATCGTGTTGGGCTGGTCGTTGAAGTCCGCGACCCACGCCCGGGCATCGGGGGCGAATCGAAGGGGCCAGTCGTGCATGTGGCCGGGAACAATGTCGGCCAGGTGCTCCATCGCGGCGGGGTACAACGGCTCGACCGCGTCGAGGACCCCCACCATGGCCGAGTCGGCGAGACGGGGCAACCACTGGTGGGAGTCGCCTCGACGATCGGC
Source organism: Acidimicrobiaceae bacterium (assembly GCA_016845585.1). Taxonomy (GTDB): domain Bacteria; phylum Actinomycetota; class Acidimicrobiia; order Acidimicrobiales; family Aldehydirespiratoraceae; genus JAACCU01. The sequence continues at coordinate 34,112 of JAERSO010000118.1, forward strand.
CCACGCACCGTGCAGGGCGGCAAGCCGCGACAGATCCCCAGTCAGCTCCTCGAGCGTTCGGGGGACGAGCTGATCACCGGGCGACAGGTGACCGAGATCCTCGATCAGCAGGCACCAGTTCGACGATGCCTCATCCTCACCGTTGTAGAAGCAACGGGGAATCGGGATCGGGCAGTCCTTGGCGAGATGGCGATAGAAGCCGGCCTCGTTCTGGTACATCCGCATCTGGGAGCCGATCGAGCGGCCCCCCGCCTCACTGGTGGGGAGCTTCGCCACCATCGAGGCAGGAGCGTCGGGCGACGACCCGGGTTCGTACGTGACGCGGAGACGGTGCAACTCGCCGATGAACCCCTTGCCGTCACCCACCGGCTCGGACGAGAAATCCGCAACGACGGCATCGTGCAGACCACCGTGGACCAGCGCGGTGGTCAGCCAGTCCGCTGTGAACTGGTCGATCGTGCTGGGGACCGGCGGTTCCACGGAGTCAGCCGGCGGGCCGCATGATTCCGGGTGGCGGCGGTCCACCGTCCGGCGCGCGATGGCCCCACAGGCTCACATGGTCGTACGCCCCGACTTCCCAGTCGGCGTCGTCGACGACCAGGCCGCCGGTGCCGTATTCGATGTCGAACCCCGATGGACCGCGCACATAGAAGGAGGTCATGAGGTCGTTCGGGTGCTTGCCGAGATCCATCGGCAAGGTCATCTTCAGCTTCTTCACCCGGTCGAGGGCGCGACCGACATCGTCGATCTCGGCGACTTCGAGCATGAGGTGAAAGAAGCCCACCATGCCGGGGATGGACATGGTGGCGAGCGTGTGGTGCCGAGCCTCGCTCGTTCGGCAGTGGTAGAAGTCGACGACGACCGGCCCGGTGGTGATGACATCGCTGAGGGCCATTCCCAGCACGCCGGTCACGAACTCCCGCCCTCGCTCGGCGTCCGGGAGCACGAGAACCACGTGGCCGAGGCCCTGCTCGCCGGTCACGAACGGACCCTCCATGGAGCGCCCCGGGGTGAAGACCTCCGGCCCGGCGATCTCGTCGATGAGTTCGTGACGCACGCCGAACGGATCCTCGAACCACGCAAGCCGGCCCACCTGACGCTCTGCCGCCAGTGCGTCGTCGACATGGACCGTGCAGCCGAATCCTTCGGCCCGCTCGATGGTGCCGGCGATCTCGTCGTCGGTGACGGCCCAGCCGAAGTAGGCGATGTCGTCGTGCTCACCGGGGTGGACGGCGATTCGCCATGCTCGATCGTCGATCCGGAGCCGAACAGCGTCATCCGCACCGTCGACCACCTGGGCACCCAGGACGTCGGGGCCGAACGCCCGCCACTCGGCGGCGTTCGGCGAGATGAACCCGGCGTAGGCCAGGTTTCGGATCATTCGCTCTTGGCTCGGCTCTTCGTACCGAAGCCGAAGATGCCGGCGAACGCAGCCGAGTTGGACTCGGGCACCTCATCGTCGGCGAGCGGGGTGGCGATCTCGTCGACCGTCGGTCCGATGCGTGTGGCGACATCGACCAACGCGTCGAGGTCGAAGCCATACACGTGGGCGGCCGTGCCTGCGAACATCTGGCGGCACTTCGCCTCATCGACGCCGGAGAACGTGGACCGTAGTGCTTCCTTCGAGTACGGCGTGGTGCCCTCCTCGTGTGGGAAGTCGGTGCCCCACATGATCCGGTCGTGGCCGACGGCATCGATGTAGCGCGCTTCGTAGCGGGGCATGAAACTCGCCCCGAGGTAGCAGTTGCGCCGGAAGTACTCCGTGGGCGTGAGCGAGAGGCTCTCGATGACCTCGGAGCTGAAGAGCGACATCGTGCGGTTGTCCGCCTCGGCCTTCATGCCCGAGACCACGGCGTCCATCTGCCCGAGCTGGGTGAGCACCCAGCTGATGCCGCCACTTTGCTCGGTCCACACCGCCTTGAGGTCGGGGAAGCGTTCGAAGACGCCGCTGAGAATCAGATGACCGAGCGAGCGTCGGGTCCAGTCGCTGAACTCCAGCGCCATGACCGCACGGGCGGCCGGAAGGTCGGCCCCGACGCGGGGGGCACCGGTGCCCGGATGCTGGTGAATCGGGAGGCCGGTGGCCTCACATGCCGCCCGCAGCGGGTCGTAGCGCGGATCGAAGTAGGGCCCGACGGGATGATTCGGCGGAATGGCCGGGATGTGCACGCCACCGATCACGCCGGTCGCTGCGGCGGCCTCGACCTGTTTCACCGCCGACTCGATGTCGTGGGGCATGAGCTGGATGAGGCCGCGGCGCCGGTGGGGGTAGTCCTGGCAGAACTCGACGAGCCAACGGTTGTGGGCTTCGAGGCCGGCGGCCCGCGGTGCGAGTTCCTCCGCCGTCCATGGC
>JAERSO010000119.1 GCA_016845585.1 Acidimicrobiaceae bacterium
GCGGTGTCTCGGCTGAGGTACAGCCATGCACCCAGGCCACCCACGATTGCGATCAGGACCACGGCCACGAGCACGCCCACCTGGTTCTGGTCGAGATCCGTCGCCCAGCGCGATGGCGCCGGCGGCGCCTCCACCACTTCAGCCGGGTCACGCTGGCTCTTGCCGCAGATGTCGCAGATCGGGCTCTGGAGAAGGGCTTTGCAGCAGCGCTGCATGCGATGGGCCACCTGTTCATCGATCAGCTCTCGGGACGGTGGGAGCGTTCGGCCGATCTCCTCACGGACCTCGCCGGCGCAACGGAGATCATCGGCGGATTCCCGCTGCGGCGGGGTCGGTACCTCGACGACGACGAGCTCGCCCGGGCGGCAACGAAGAATCTGGAGCCCTACGCCAGTCTGGTCCTCGGGCTGCCATGGGCGCCGAGCTTTGCTGCCTCGGACACCTTGGCGCGCCTCGCTGATCGCGCCGGTGATCAGGCCGCGGCCGAGGATGCCCGCCGTGAGGCGAGGCGTCTGTACGCCGGACTGGGTTCGAAACTCCTCCTCGATCGCGTCAACTGATGAGGCGGCCGCGGTGACCCGGCCCCGACTACTCTGCGGCCGATGGTCAAAGCAGCAATCTGTCGGGCGTTCGGTGCCCCGCTCGTGATCGAGGACATCGAGGTGTCGCCGCCCGGGCCCGGCGAGGTCCGCGTCGCGGTGAAGGCATGCGCGATCTGCCACTCCGACATCATGTTGGCCGAGGGATCCTGGGGCGGTGTGCTCCCCGGTGTCTACGGGCACGAAGCGGCCGGCGAGATCGAATCGGTCGGCGACGGGGTGGACCATGTCGCTGTCGGGGACCGTGTCGTGATCTCGCTCATCCGGTCATGTGGTCGGTGCCATGCCTGCGCATCCGGGATCCACACCAGCTGCAGTGGTGATTTCGGGATCGATTCGTCGGCCCCACTGAGTGGACCGAAAGGCGAGGCGATCACCCACGGCCTCGGCACGGGCACCTTCGCCGAGGTGGCGGTCGTCGATGCCTCGCAGGTCGTGGCTCTGCCCGACGACATCCCGTGGACGAGTGCGTCGCTTCTCGGGTGCGGGGTCATCACCGGGTTCGGCGCGGTCGTCAACACCGCACGGATCGAAGCCGGCAGTCATGTCGCTGTGATCGGCTGTGGCGGCGTCGGCATCAACTCACTGCAGGGAGCTGCGCTGGCCGGGGCCCGCACCGTGATCGCCGTTGACCTCGAATCCGACAAACGCGACGGTGCGTTCGAGTTCGGCGCCACCCACGCCGTCGATCCGACCGCCCCCGATGCGGTCGACTACATCAAGGCGCTCACCGATGGACGAGGCGTGGACTATGCGTTCGTCACGGTCGGTGTGAAGACTGCGATCGAGTCGGCGCAGTGGCTTGTGGCTCCTGGTGGAGCGGTGGTGATCGTCGGTATGACCGCCACGGGCGTGAATCCGGAGATCGACACCACGATGATCGCCGACTCGTCGCAGCGGATCCTTGGCTCGAAGATGGGGTCGGGCCGCCTCGCCATCGACATTCCGAACCTGGTCGACCTCTACGCCCAGGGCCGGCTGAAGCTCGACGAGCTCGTCAGCGACACGTATTCGCTCGACGACATCAATGAGGCCATCGCCTCGACCAAGGCGGGCTCGGCTCGTCGGAACGTGATCGTGTTCGAGTAGGAGCTGGCCATGAAGATCGCAGAGTTCGAGACGTTTGTCGTCGGCAACAAGGCGCCATACCACGGCGGCCGGTACTTCATCTTCGTGAAGCTCGTGACCGACGACGGCATCGTCGGGTACGGCGAGGTGTACACGGCCACGTTCTCGCCCGACGTGGTGGCGCGGATGACCGAGGATGTCATCGAGCGTTGGTTCGTGGGGAACGACCCGTTCCACATCGAGCGGATGTGGCGAAACACGTACGGTGCCGGCTACACGCTGCGCCCGGACGTCTCCTTGGGTTCGGTGCTCTCTGGTATCGAGATGGCGTGTTGGGACATCTGCGGCAAGGCCGTCGGCAAACCGGTCTATGAGCTGATCGGCGGCCGCGTGCACGACAAGCTCCGCAGCTACACCTACCTCTACCCACCGGACGATGGTGCCGATGTGTACGCCACCGACTTCTACGCCGATCCGGTCGCCTCCGCCGAGGTCGCGGCCGCCGAAGTCGAGCGGGGCTTCACCGCCGTGAAGTTCGACCCCGCCGGGGCCTACACCGTCTACGACGGCCACATGCCGCCGCTCGAGGCGCTCAGTCGTAGCGAGCAGTTCGTGAAGCAGATACGCGATGCAGTGGGGGACAAGGCCGATCTTCTGTTCGGCACCCACGGCCAGTTCACCGCCGCCGGGGCCATTCGCCTCGCCAAGCGGCTCGAGGCCTACGACCCTCTGTGGTTCGAGGAGCCGACACCACCCGAGAATGTCGACGAGATGGCCAAGGTCGCCCGGGGTACATCGATCCCCGTGGCGACGGGTGAGCGGTTGACGACCAAGTACGAGTTCCACCGGGTGCTTGAGGCCGGCGCCGCCGCGATCCTGCAACCGGCGCTGGGGCGTAGTGGCGGCATCCTCGAAACCAAGAAGATCGCGGCGATTGCCGAGGTCTACTACGCCCAGATCGCGCCTCATCTGTATTGCGGACCGGTTGAGGCGCTGGCCAATGTCCAGCTCTCGACCTGTATCCCGAACTTCTTGATTCTCGAATCGATCCAGACGTTCGGCGGCTTCCACGCCGAGTTGCTGACGCGGCCAATCGAGTGGGACGACGGCTACGTCATCCCGTCGACCGAACCGGGGCTGGGCAGCGAGCTCAACGAGGACGTCGCCCGGGCCAATCCGTGGACCGGCGACGAGCTCCACCTGGAGATGAAGACCACCCCCAACCTTCCCGACGGGAGCTGATCATGGCTGCATCCGACGCCATTCCCCATGTATCCCTCGCTCACCTGCCCACACCGCTCGAACCATTGCCCCGGCTCTCGGCTGAGCTGGGCGGCCCGAACATCTGGGTGAAGCGTGACGATGCGTCCGGCCTGGCCATGGGCGGCAACAAGGTTCGCAAGCTCGAATACCTGATGGCGGACGCCGCGGAGCAGGGTGCCGACATCGTATTGACCACCGGGGCAACACAAAGCAATCACTGCCGCCAGACCGCGGCCGCCGCGGCCCGCATGGGTGTCGAATGTGAGCTCCTGATCGAACACCGCTTCCCGGAGTGGCCTGAGGCGTACAACGCCGGTGGCAACCTCCAGCTCGATCACCTGCTCGGCGCCACGGTCATCGATCTCGAGCGAGGCGTCGATCGGGTGCAGGCGCTCGAGGATCGGGCCAATGAGCTCCGTGCCGCTGGTCGCACGCCATACGTCATCCCGCTGGGCGGCTCCTCGGTGATCGGCGCCATGGGTTACCGCACCGCGGCGATGGAGATCCTCCGTCAGGCGGATGAGCTCGACCTCGAGCTCCGTGAGGTCGTGCATGCCACCGCGAGCGGTGGCACCCAGGCCGGTCTTGTCGCCGGGATGGCCATCCGCCGGTCAGGTGTGCCCGTACTCGGTATCTCGGCCGGTGCGCCCGCCGACTACCTCGCCCCAGTGGTTCGTGAGTTGGCCGAGGGGGTCGTCGCCCGCATCGGCATCGACCGCGAGATCACCGCTGACGACGTGGTGGTCGACGACGACTATGTCGGCGAGGAGTACGGCATCCCCACCGAATCGATGCACGAGGCGGTGAGCTTGGCAGCTCGCGGGGAGGGCCTGCTGTTCGACCCCGTCTACAGCGGCAAAGCACTCGCCGGCCTGATCGCTCACATCCGCGCCGGCCGCTACGCCAAGGGTGACAACGTCGTCTTCATCCACACCGGCGGAACCCCCGCCCTCTTCGCCTACCGACAAGTCAGGCGGTGACGGTGGCTGGGGTGGGGCGCCAGGTGCCGGTCATGGCGAAGGCGATTCCGCCGGCGGCGCTGACGCAGGCGCCGACGAGGTAGGCCGTCCGATAGCTGGCGGCGTCGTGGAGTGCACCGAGCAGGAAGGGCCCGCCTGCCACACCAGCGGTGACGATGAGCTGCATGAACGCAAAGATCCGCGGGTAGTTCTGCACACCGAACGCTGCGGCCACGATGAGCGGCTGCAGCATGAGCAGGTTGCCGATCGTGGCGCCGAAGAGCACCGCGCTGAGGACCAGGGTGGTGGACGTGTCGGCGAACGCCAGCGAGACCAACGCAAGCCCCTGCACGATGGCCAGCACGGCGGTGAACTTCATGATCGCCATCTTCTCGAGCATGACGCCGCCGATGAGACGGGCGATCACGCTCGTGCCGGCGAGCGCGGACAACGCCAGCGCCCCCGTGGGCCGGTCGATGCGTTCGGTGCCGAGCTTGGCGAGTTGGGACAGTCCGCCGACCTGGGATCCCATGGCGAGCACGAAACCGATCAGGACGAAGAGGAAGAAGCGCGTACGAATGGCGGTGTCGTAGTCCACGCTGGCCGTGAGATCTGCCGCGGTGTCGGACTCGGCGTCGTGCACCACGCCGTCAGGGACCGTGCCACGGCTCGCGGGCGTGGGCCACATGGTCGGCAACGTGAGCGCCACGAGCACGAGGAAGATGGCGGCGAGGATCGGGGATGCGTCGCTCAGGCCGCGCGTGTCGATCAGTGACGAAGCGACCTTCGTGAGGGTCAACCCGCCGACGGAGAGCCCGGTCGATGCGACGGACAGCGCCACCGAGCGACGAGTGTGGAACCAGCGGGTGATCAACGTCGTGCCGGGGACCAGCCCGCACAGCGCGAACCCCACGGCGAAAACCGCGTAGACGCCGTAGAGCTTGGGGATGGTGTCGATCGACCCGAGGGCGAGGAGTGACGCCGAGCTGATGATGCCACCGACGCCGATCACCCAGCGGATGTCTCGCGTCTCGATCAAGGGAGCGATGAGGCGGCCGGTGATCCCCGAGATGACGAAGAACATCGAGGTCGCGAGCGACACGCTGGTGGTCGAGAATCCCTGCTCGTCGGTCAGGGCGTCGAGGTAGACAGCCAAGCCATAGAACGCCAGTCCCGCATTTGTGACGAAGAGCAGGAAGACGGAGCCGACGACCCACCAGCCGGGGAACCGATTCTTGGGCGCGACAGGTGCTGTGGCGGGGGCGGTCACGCCGCCAATAGTGACTCAATCACTTGGGCAACACCGAACTCAGTGTTGCTGAGTGTCAGCTCGTCGGCGCTGTCCTTCGCCTCCGCGACGGCGTTGGCCATCGCGTAGGACCGGCCGGCCCATTCGAGCATGGTGAGGTCGTTGTTGTTGTCGCCGAAGGCGATGACCTCGTTGGCTCCGATGCCGATCTCGTCGCACAGTCGGGCGAGCGCGGCGCCCTTGTCTGCACCGGAGGGTGTGATCTCCACGAAGTCGGTGCCCGACGAGGCCACATTGTGTTCGGGATGGGCATGATCAGCCACGCGAGCGATGAGCTCACTCGACGCGATCTCGGGGTGGATCACGAACATCTTGCCGATGCCGTCCAGGCCCGTGTGATCGTCGATCAGACCGGTGCGGGCCTGGCCGTCGAGTGAGTACGCGCTGAGGCGCAGGAAGTTGGCGTCATAGACGAGGTGGCCCTCGAGCTCCCAGCCGAACCCGGCGTCGGCGTACTCCTCGAGGATGCTGGCCCGGATGTCGTGAACCGGGCCGGTGTCGAAGACGAGTCGCTCCTCGATGACCCCGCTCTGCATGTTGAGTCTGTGGCCGCCGTTGGAGCCGATGAACCAATCGAACGAGGCCCCGGTGGACGTGGCGAGTCGGGCGCCACCGAAGTGGCTGCGGCCGGTGACGGCGGCGATGATGATGCCGGCCTCACGAGCGGCGTTGACGGCGGCGACCGTGCGCGGCGCGGGGCGATGGTCCGGGCCGAAGAGGGTGCCGTCGAGATCGCTGGCGATCAGCCGAACCGGCATGGTCTTCTCGGCTGCCACCGGTGCTATTGCATACCGCCGTCTTCACGGATGAAGACGGGCTGATCGACCGTTGAGCGTTCGGCGTCGTAGCGGTAGCCCATGCCGGTGAACTCGTTGAGCGCGCGCACGGAGCTGACGCGCTCGCGGATGATCCAGCCAGCCATGGCGCCACGGGCTCGCTTGGCAAAGAACGAGACGATCTTGTAGTCGCCCCCGTCCTTCGAGTCGAGGAACGTGGGGGCGACGACACGAGCATCGATGTCGCCGGCGTTGACCGATCCGAAGTACTCGTTGGATGCGAGGTTGATCAGGGCATTGGCCCCCGGGCTCGCCGCGATGTCTTCGTTCAGGACGTCGGTGATCGCGTTGCCCCAGAACCCGTAGAGGTCCTTGCCCCGCTTCGTTGGGAGTGACGTGCCCATTTCGAGACGATAGGGCTGCATCAGGTCGAGCGGTCGCAGCACGCCGTAGAGACCGGACAGGATGCGAAGTGTCTTCTGGGCGTGGGTGTAGTCGCGCTCGCCGAACGTGCCTGCTGGGTCCATGCCGATGTAGACGTCGCCGGTGAAGGCGAGAAGTGCGGGCCGGGCGTTGTCGGTGGTGAACGGCGTCTCCCAATCCTGGAAGCGCTCATGGTTCAGCTCGCCGAGTGTCTCGGACACGTGCATGAGCTTGGAGATGTCGGACGGCGACTTCTTCGCCATGACGCTGACCAGCTCTTTCGAGTGCTCGAGCATGCGAGGCTCGGAGTGCTTCTTGGTGGGGAGCTTCGACTCGTAGTCGAGCGATTTTGCGGGAGAGACGACGATGAGCACACATCGGTTTTATCCGGTTTCGACGGCCGATGTGCAACGTTCAGCTCCGGAGAGCCGCTATGGCCGGCTCGCGAGCACCAACATCCCGGGCCGATCGAGCTCGGCCATGTAGTTCGACGCGGTCTGGGAGGTGATCCTCCACGCGCCGGCATCCTCCAGTGCGTCGAATCGCTCGGCGAAGTTGTCGTTCTGGTAGGCCACGCCGTTCATGTAGAACGCGGCGATCCCGCCCGACACGATGGTGCGCATCAGCTCGGGGAGATGTTCGGGTGCGAGGTGCCCGCCGCCCATGGCCCCAACGCAGACGAGGGCGTCGTAGGCGCCGTCCTCGATGGGGATGGTGTTGGTGAGGTCGAGGCTCAGCAGTTCTCGATAGACGGGCCTGCCCGCGACGGTCTTCTCCGCCGCGAGGTCGAGCATGCCCTGGGCGAAGTCGACCCCGTCGACGGTGGTGAAGCCACGTGTCGCGAGTTCGACCCCGACCAGGCCGGTGCCACACGCGTAGTCGACGATCGACGCGGTGCCACCCACATAGTCGTGCATCGCGTCGGCCACCAGGCCGGGCGAGAGGTACCCGTACTGGGTGAGGTCGGTTTCGTAGTCTTTCGCCCACTGGTTGTAGGCGCCGTCGGAACGATCGCCGTACCCCATCGTGGACACCTGTTCGAGCGGGCCTTCCCCGTGGTCTGGCATGTCGCCAACCCTATTCTCCGCTCAGAGGCTGGTGCCGAACGGAACGTCCATCACGGTGGCGGTGAGTGTGGCGCCGTCGGCGTCCACGTCGATTTGGGTACCCGCCTCGGCACAGGCGACGGGTACCAGCGCGAGCCCGACGTTTCGGTCGAGCTTGGGCGAATAGGTGGCGGTGCGGACTTCCCCGACCGAGGTGCCGTCGATGCGCGCCTCCCACGGATGTTGAGGGGCCGGCATCTCCCCATCGAGCGTGACGTTGACCAACCGTCGGCGTGTCGCCGGGTCGGCATGACGCACGATCAGGGCCTGCTTGCCGATGAAGTCGAAGTCGCCATCGAGGTTGATGAAGTCGCCGAGGCCGGCCTCGATGGGATCGGTGTCGGCATCGGTGTCGCTGCCGTACGAGAGCAGGCCGTTCTCGATCCGTTCCATCTGATGCGGGGTGCCGGGGGCGATTCCGAACGGCGCGCCGGCTTCCGCCACCCGGTCCCAGAGGGCCTGGCCGAGGCTGCCGTCGGTGAGGAAGAGTTCGACGCCACCCTGGCGGCTCCAGCCGGAGCGGCAGATCACCAGGGGGACACCGTCGAGCTCGACGGCGCGATGGTGGAAGAAGCCGAGTGAGTCGACGAGTTCGTCGCCGAACAGGATTCGGCAGACGTCATCCGCCCGGGGCCCCTGGATGGCGAGGGGGGAGACGTCGGGTTCGAACACGTCGACGTCGTAGCCGCCGGTGCCGGCGACGCCGGCGACCCAGTGCAGCATGTCGCTGTCGGCGATCGAGAGCCACCATCGGTCTTCGGCGAGGCGCAACGCGATCGGGTCATTGATCAGACAGCCTCGGTAGTCACACATCGGTGCGTAGCGGGCGCGGCCGACCTTGAGATCGGTGAGGCGACGGGCCGAGACGAGCTGGGCGACAACGGTTGCGTCGGGTCCGATGATCTCGACCTGGCGTTCAGCGGCCACGTCCCACATCGAAACGCCCGTCTTGACCCGCTCGTACTCACCGAGAGGATCGCCGTAGGACACCGGCATGTACATCTGGTTGTAGATGGTGAAGGCGGTGACGCCGGCTGCCATGGTGGCATTGAAGTACGGCGACTTGCGGACCCGTGAACCGAAGACGATTTCAGGCATCCCGCCAGGGTAGCGGGTGTCTTAGCCGGAGGCTAAGGCGCTGAGCCCGAGGCGTGCGAGTCGCTCGGTCGCGCCGGGCAGGTCGGTCGTCACCGCGGCCACGTAGCGGTCGGGCCGCACGATCACGACAGCATCGTCGTCGTGCATGCCGGGGAACAGGTCGGGGTCCGCGGCCACGGCTTGTGCGCCGAGCGCAGCCCACGGGCCGAGGTCGGGCTCGACCTCGCCGACCAGGCTCCAGCCGCTGCCGAGCCGGTTGTCGAACGGCACGCCGTTGACGACCGGCTGCGGGAACGGGTGGCCGACCCGGGAGTGGTCACCGTCGCGCAGGCCGTCCTCCAGGTGTGGGAACGCCCGACCGCCGCCGTATCCGGCCTCCAGCGACTGAGCGCCTCCCTCGGCGATGGCGTTGATGAGCCGCCCGGCATCGGCGGCGTGGGCAACCTGCCCCTCGGCGTGTGGTCGACGCTCCGTGTCGTAGGTGTCGAGGAGGGCATCATCGGCCAGGCCTTGGGCGACATGGGCGATCTTCCATGTGAGGTTGTCGGCGTCGCGCATCCCGCTGCACATGCCCTGGCCGTTGAACGGCGGCATCTGGTGGGCCGCATCGCCCGCCAGGAAGACCCGGTTGCGGCGGAACGTCTCGGCGACGGTCGCATGGAACCGGTACACGGCGGCTCGGTCCACCCGCAGCTGCTCGCGGGTACCCCAGGGCTCGAGGAGTTCGGCGATCCGATCGGTTTCGAGCATCTCCGATGGCGTCTCGTCCTCGCTCAGCTGGAACTCCCACCGACGCCGGCTGCCGTGGCCAGGCACGACGGTGACGACACGCTCAGGGCTGCAGTGCTGCTGCGCCAGCCGTGAAAGCGGGAGGTCGGGATCGGTCAGCGTGGTGTCGACGACGAGCCATGGTTCGTCGAACCCCTGGTCGTCGAGCGTGACATCGATGAGTCGACGAATCGTGCTCCGAGCACCGTCGGCACCGATGATCCAGTGGGCGTTGAGTGTGGTGCCATCGTCGAGCGTGATCGACGCATCGCTCTCGGGCTGGTCACCGGTGACCGCGGTGACCTCGGTGCCGAGCTGCATCCGCACGCCGGCGGCTACCGCCTCCGCTCGCAGGAAGCGTTCGAGTGATGGCTGATCGAACGCGACGATCGGGTAGTGACCGGAAGGACCGATCATGTCCGGCGGCAACTCCAGGCCGACTGCCCGGTTGCCATCGGGGTCGAGGAACTCCGCGCCACCCATCGGGGTCGAGCACTGCTTCAGCTGCCCGAGCAGATTGGCGCTCTGGAACAGGCGTTGGATCTCGTCGTCCATCCCGATGGCTCTGGGCAGGGGATAGACGTTGGTGTCACGATCCACGGCGATGACAGAGAGTCCGCGCTGCGCGGCTCGGAGCGCTGCCATCACGCCGACGGGCCCGCAGCCCACGACGATCAGATCGGCGTGCAGCGCGGGCGAGTTCATGCCGGAACGTACTCCGTGAGCGACTCCGCTGTCTCGCCGTTGGCGCGGCGGGCGACGATGTCATCGGGGTCGAAGGGAACGCCGATCGGGTTGGCGGCGAAGACATCGCTCGCCATGAACTCCGTGGCGGCATCGACGTCGAGCGTGTCGATCTGCAATTCGCACTGCAGCCCATCGGGGTCGGCGTAGTAGAGCGAGAACGACATGCCGTGGTTGATGGGCGCCACCGGCGTGATTCCTTCCGCCTTGAGCCGTTCGTAGGTGGCGAGCAGATCGTCGAGTGAGTCGTACGCGAACGCGACATGCTCGAGTCCGGCCCGCTTGCGGTCGCTGTCGGCCAGATTCGGCATGGTCACGATCGCCATGCGGTGGTGCTCGTCGTCGTAGGTCAGGAACGTGAGGAACTCGTTCTCGTGGCGGACCTCGGCACCGAGAACCGTGGTCCACCAGGCGATGACCTCGGGACCGCGGGCGGTACGGATCACGAAGTGGGCGAGCTTGCTCGGGCGAATGATGGTCTGGTCACTCATGAGAGAGTTCTATCAAGTGTTGCAAGTTTGTTCAATCGATACTAGAACTCCTGCGTGACAGATCTGATGGCCACCCCCTCGGCGGGCCGATCCCGTGTCAACCGCGGGTCCGAGCACGTTCGCGAACGCTTGATCGAGGCAGCCATCGGCGAGTTCGCGGCTCATGGATTCGAGGGCTCGTCGGGCCGGCGCATCGCCACCACTGCCGAGGCTCACCAGTCCCAGATCAACTATCACTTCTCCTCCAAGGACGATCTCTGGAAGGCGAGCGTCGAGCGGCTGCTGGCCGAGCTCGACGCCCAGTTGGTCGACCCGCTGGCCGAGGTCGATGGCGCCGACGCTCGGGCGACCTTCGCGGCGACCGTGCGGGGGCTCGTCGAGTTCGCCGCCCGCCGACCGGAGCTGAACCGCATCATGATGCACGAGGGAGCGGCCCCCGGAGACCGTCTCGCCTGGTTCGTCGACACCCACACCCGGACCAGGCATGAGGCTCTCGTCGCACTCTGGGATGTCCTGGTTGCCAGCGGTGATGCAGCCGCCGTCGACCGCGATGCGGTGTATCACTCGCTGATCGGGGCGGCTTCGTTGTTCTACGCAAACGCACCCGAAGCCGAGTTGCTTGGTATCGAGCCGACGCGACAGGCCATGATCGACCGACACGCGGCCTCGGTGGTCGCCATGTTCCTCAACCCTCGCTGACAGGAGATCGCAATGGGATTCCGACTCGCTTCCATCGATGGCCGTGCCGTCCTCATCGACGGGGAACATTGGCACGATCTCGCCGCCGTCTCGTTCGGGGAGTTCTCCGGCGACCCGATGGAGGCCATCGCTCGCCATGCCGAACTCCATGCTCTGAGCGACGCAGTTCCCGGACGAGACCCAGACGGTGCGGTCGTCGACGCCGTCTTCGGCGCACCGGTACCGCGCCCGCGCAACTCACTCGCAATCGGTCTGAACTACAAGGCCCATGTGGTCGAAGCCGACATGGAGCTGCCGAAGAACCCGCTCGTCTTCACCAAGTTCCCCAGCTGCATCGTCGGCCCGACCGCCGACGTCGAACTCCGGTCCGAGACCGGCGACTATGAGGCCGAGCTCGTCGTGGTGGTCGGCGATGGTGGACGCGACATCGCGGCCGAGTCGGCGTGGGATCACATCGCGGGCATGACCATCGGGCAGGACATCTCCGACCGTCGACTCCAGTTCGCGGCCAAGCCACCACACTTCGACCTCGGCAAATCGCGCGACACCTACGGCCCGATCGGCCCCGTCCTCGTCTCGACCGACCTGATCGACGACCCGACCAATCTCACCGTCACCTGCTCGATCAACGGGGAGGAGCGCCAGAACGGCAACACGTCGCAGCTGATCTTCGACGTGCCCACGCTGATTGCGTACATCTCGTCGATCCTCACCATCGAACCGGGCGATGTCATCTTCACCGGCACGCCCGAAGGCGTCGGTGCGGTCCAGGGCACGTACCTGGTGCCGGGCGACGAGATCGTCACCACCATCACCGGACTCGGCCAGATGGTGAACCGCTGCGTCTGACCCTCACCCCGGCGAACTGGCGGCACAAACCGTCGGACTCCGACCATATGTGCCGCCAGTTCGGACGTGGAGGGTGCGGGTAGGGGTGGATCGAGATGGCAGACTGCCGCCATGGACATCCTCACTGCCCTTCGAACCAAGCGCGACACCCGGGCCTACAACGACGGCTCGGTCGACGAGGAAGTGCTCGGGCGAGTGCTCGATGCGGCGCGCATGGCCGGGTCGGCGAAGAACAAGCAGCCGGTGCGGCTCGTGGTGGTGACCGATCACGAGGACAAGGTGGCGTTGAGCGGCACGGGTGACTTCGCGGGATGGATCCACGGCGCGCCGATCGTGATCGTGGCGTGTCATGAGACGGGCGGCAGTGTGCGGCTGCAGTTCGACGTTGGTCGCCATCTCCAGAATCTGATGGTTGCTGCGCACGGTGAAGGCCTGGCGACCTGCCCGGTCACGATTCACCGGCCCGGCGACGTGGCCGACATCCTCGGCGTGCCCGACGGTTTCGAGGCATCGATGATCGTCACCCTCGGTTGGCCTGCGCCCGGGGGAGAGGCTCCCGCTGCGATCGCGGGACCGCGGCTCGACATCGGTGACTACGCCATGCGTGGCCACTGGGCTGCGGAGTAGCGCACCGCGATGCACACCGGCCGCGGCGACGCTGCGAGGCGAGCGAAGACACGGGTGCACATCCCGGTCTCGGCCAGCTCGTCCGATGAGGCGTGTGGCTTCTGTGTCGGTGACGACTTCGAACGGTTCAGCCAGGTCGACGACGTTTTCAGCCGTTCCCGGTTCGACCCGGAGGTCCACAGTGACGCAGCGGACACGTTCTTCTCCACCTACCGTCGTCCGCTGGCCGATTGGCGCGCCGCCAAGGGGTTCCAGCAAAACGACTACGCCTACCGCAACGCCACGTGGCATGTCGCCGACGTCTTCGCCGAGATGTACGAGGACGACGACCGCCGCGACGGCTTCCTCGATCCGCTGTCGATGTTGCGCGAAGGAGCGGATGAACAACACGATCTCGGTTCGCCGGAGCGAGCCGCCCAGCTGTTGAAGCACGCGGCCGCCGCGGCCGGCGCCGACCTCGTCGGCGTGACCGCCTACGACCACCGGTGGACCTACACCGAACGCTTCTCGGTCCAGGCCGGAGGCGGGAAACCGAATGAGCTTCCCGAGGGACTCGACAACGTCATCGTCATCGGTCAGGCCATGGACTCGACCCTCATCGACACCGCTCCCTCAGCGCTTTCGGGCGCGGCCACCGGCATGGGCTACAGCCACGATGCCGTCGTGCTGTTGACGCTCGCTCAGTACATCCGCAACCTCGGCTACCAGGCGATCCCCAGCATGAACGACACGGCACTCGCGGTGCCGTACGCGATCAAAGCCGGGCTCGGTGAGTACGGCAAGCATGGTCTGGTGATCACGCCGGAGTTCGGCACGAGTGTGCGGTTCGGCAAGATCTTCACCGACCTCCCCCTCGCCCACGACGGGCCGATCCGGTTCGGCGTGAAAGAGATGTGCGAGATCTGCAACGCCTGTTCGAAGGGGTGCCCGTCGAAGGCCATTCCCGACGGCGCGCCGACCACCGAGCGACACAACAAGTCGAACCTGATCGGGGTCGAGAAATGGTCGGTCGATGGCGAGAAGTGTTTCGGATACTGGTCGAAGATCAACAGCGATTGCTCGGTTTGCGTCCGTGTCTGCCCCTACACACGCGACTACACCCGGCGCCGCAATCGCGCCTGGCAGCGACTCGCCGCGTCACCCCTCCGGCGCCTCGCGCTCTGGATCGATCGCAGGCAGGGTGGCGGTCAACGGCAGAAGACCGAGGACTGGTGGCCGGACGCGGGTTGACGGCTACCATCCGCGTCCATGCCTGGCCTTCTTCCTGACGTTGATCCCGACGGTCTCCTCGAGTACTCCGTCGTCTACACCGACCGTGCCGTGAACCACATGTCTGGCTCCTTCCAGACAGTGATGAACGACATCTCCCGCACGCTGAAGACGGTGTACAACGCCGATGCCGTCGCGGTCGTCCCCGGTGGCGGCACCTTCGGCATGGAAGCCGTCGCGCGACAGTTCGCGACCGACCAGCACTGCCTGGTCGTGCGCAACGGGTTCTTCAGTTTCCGATGGACGCAGATCCTCGAAATGGGCGACATCGCGGCGAGCCACACGGTCATGAAGGCGAGGCGGATCGAGGACGGCCCGCAGGGCGCGTTCGCACCCGCGCCCATCGATGAGGTCGTGGCGAGGATCGCCGAGGAGAAGCCGGCTCTCGTGTTCGCCCCACACGTGGAGACGGCCGCCGGGATGATCCTGCCCGACGACTATGTGAAGGCTCTCGGCGACGCCGTCCACGCGGTCGGCGGCATGTTGGTGCTCGACTGCATTGCGTCCGGCACGATCTGGGTCGACATGGAGGAGTGCGGCGTCGACATCCTGATCAGTGCGCCGCAGAAGGGCTGGAGCGGCCCGCCGTGCGCGGGTCTGGTGATGTTGAACGAAACCGCCCACGCCCGGTGCGCCGAGACCACCAGCACGAGCTTCGCCTGCGATCTTCGCAAGTGGCGCGAGATCATGCATGCCTACGAAACGGGTGGCCACGCATACCACGCCACGATGCCGACCGATGCCCTCACGGCATTCCGCGACGTCATGCGTGAGACTGAGGACTACGGCTTCGACAAGGTGCGTGCCGAGCAGCAGGAACTCGGCGATCGCGTGCGAGCAATGCTGCGCGCCCGCGGGATCAAGAGCGTGGCGGCCGACGGGTTCGGTGCGCCCGGTGTCGTCGTCTCCTACACCGACGATCCTGGCGTGAAGTCCGGCGCCAAGTTCGCGGCCGCCGGAATGCAGATCGCCGGCGGTGTACCCCTGCAGTGCGACGAAGGTGACGACTTCTCGACGTTCCGCCTCGGCCTGTTCGGCCTCGACAAGCTGCGCAACATCGATCGCACCGTCGCCTCGCTCGAGGCCGCCCTCAATCAGCTGGGTTGAGTCAGCGTTGCCATGACCTGAGCCTCGGTCACGCCCGGCCAGGTGTCGGTGAGATGTGGACTCGATGGAGCGGCGCCTGCGGTGAGCACGTGGTGAACCGTGACGGTCAGGTCGCCGGAGGAGATGACGCTGTCGGTGCCGGTTCGCGCCAGGGTGATGTCCGAGATGCTGGAGGAAGCGGTCCCTGCCCCGCTGCCCTTCACGTGTACGACGTTCTCGCGCTCGATGGTGCCGTCGGGCGTGAGGATCTCGAGCCGGACCTGGGTGTCGCCGGTGAGGATCGTTCGGGCGAGTTCGGCGACATAGACCGGGTCTCCGCATGCGCCGGCGAGCGGCGCGGCCCGATAGGTGAGCGGCATCTGGATCGTACGCCCATCGGGGGTGGCGAGGAGGTGTGTCTCGATGCCGACGTCGCCTGCCGGATCATCGAACCGGTAGGCGCCCGCCAGCGTGAACTCAGTGCCGCGTCGATACCGAGGCTCTCGACGGTGGGGAGGTACGCGGCCAGAAGCTCAGCCTTGGTCGGGCTGAGTGATGCCTGATGAAGAATCGCCATGCCGAGGAACCTAGTCCTGCAGCTCGTATGGCCCTGTCTGCTCCTCGGCCTTTCACTAGCGTTGTGGTGTGGCAGGTGCATTCGATCAGCAGCGAACCGGGTACTTCACCCGACCGTCCATCGGTTCGCCCACGGGGCTGATCGATCACCCGTCTGCATGGCGCGGCGAGGAGATGGCATCTGAGCGATTCGTCTTCGCGCTCTCGGCACCGGAGGTGGACGAACTCGGGGACTGTGCCGATCGACTGTTCGGCGACGGCACCGCAATGGACGATGTCGTCGCTGCCGCCGTCGAGCTCCCGACCCTGGAAGCTCGGCTGTCCAACTGGCGAGATGAGTTGCGGGGTGGTCTCGGCGTCGTGGTGCTCCGGGGGATTCCGGTTCGCTCGTGGGGCACCGACAAGACGTCCATGGCGTATTGGTGCCTCGGCCATGCGCTTGGTTCGCCTGGTCAGCAGAATCCCCAAGGCGAACTGCTCGGCCACGTCACCGACTATCGCGACGACGCGTCTGCAGGATTGGTCCGTCTCTACCGAACGAATGACGACATCCGGTTTCATTGCGATGCCGCGGATGTGGTTGGGCTCCTCGCGCTGCGCACCGCCGAGGAAGGGGGCGCGAGTCGGATCGCCAGTTCGACTGCCATCTACAACGAGATCGTTCGGCGTCGCCCCGACATGGCTACCGAGCTGTTCAAGCCGTTCATCTACGACCGGCGAGACGAGGAGGCGCCTGGCGAGTCTCCGGTGTTTCGCGTCGCGCCTGCGACCTGGGATGGTGAGATGCTGCGGGTCTTCTGGCACAGCGACTACATGCGCTCGGCCGTTCGCCACGAGGGCATCGATCTGTCGGCCCGTCGTCAGGAGTTCATCGACTTGTTCGACTCGATCGGTTCCGAACCCGAGATGAGACTCGACATGGTTTTCGAAGAAGGTGACATCCAGCTGATCTCGAACCACACGGTGGTGCACTCGCGTACGGCCTACGTCGACTCCGACGAACCGGATGACCGCCGTCATCTCCTCCGGTTGTGGCTGAGCTTGTAGGGCGCTCCGCCAGAAACGCGGTTGTGTTGTCTAGGGTGCGCCGATGGCTACCTACGAATGTCCATCATGCGGAATGTCTGTCAACGCCACCTGCGGGCACTGTGATGCACCACTGGTCAACGACACTCTGGTGAAGGACGACGGCTCGTCCGTCGGCATCTCCGTGTGCCCCAACGGCCACGGCAAGATCAAGTCGCCGCTGTGCTGCGGTGCGGACATGAGCTGCTCGGTCGCCTGACTGGCAGGCTCACGCCGTCCATTTCGGGATCCGGTCGACCATCGAGTCGTTGCTGAGGTGCTCGACGATTGCGGCCACACGGTCGCGAGAGGCACCGCGCCAGGCCACCCCATCAGCCGTGACCGTGATGGGGAGATCCCCACGTCGGATCGACAGATCGCGTCCCAGGACCGCTTCTTCGCGTCGTTCCCGCAACACCGCCGCCAGGCGAGCACTTCCCCGAACCGGCACATCCCAGTCGGCATCGTCGTCGGGGATCGCCTCGACGCGGCCGTGGCGGTTGAGTACGGCCGCTGCGGACTTCTGACCCCAGCCGGGGAGTCCGGCGAGTCCGTCGGAACGATCACCGACCAGGGCGAACAGATCGGGGATCTGGTCGGGGTCGACGCCGTACCGGGCTGGAACCGCGGCCTCGTCGGTGACGATGTCGCGGATGCGATCGAGCAGGACAACTCGGTCACCTCGCACGCACTGGTTCAGGTCGTTGTCGGTCGTGCAGATGACGACCCGATCGATGTCGTCGTCGAGGTCGAGTTGAACGGCTCCCGTTGCCAGCAGATCGTCCGCCTGGAATCGGCCCGCCGGCCAGAGGGTGATCCCGAGCGCACGGACGATCTCCGCGGCGAGCGGTTGTTGCGCACCGATCAGGTCGTCGGGCGAGGACGACCCGGGTCGAGCGATCGGGGCGATGATCGAATCGAAGGCCACTGCGGCATGCGTGACGTCGTGGCGGGCCAGGAGCGCAACCAGCGTTGCAAAGAGCGCTCGCCCCGCACCGAGCTCCGCGCCGTCCGGACCGGTCGCACGCGTCGCGCCGTGAAAGCAGCGGAAGAGTTCGAACGTTCCATCGACCAGGTAGGCCTCGACTGTGCCGTCGATCCTCGCACGGCCGCAGTCGTCTGGCCGGGGCTTTCGTATGGAGCGGGTGACGAGAATCGAACTCGCGTTCTCAGCTTGGGAAGCTGATGTTCTACCATTGAACTACACCCGCGGAGAGCGCTGATCGTAGCGGCGCCGGGCGGCGCACCCAAGGTCGGGGTGCGGCGGTGTGGCTATTCGATGGGTGCGGACCAGCGCAAAAGGGTGCCGCCGTCGGGGTCGCCGGCGACCTCACACGTGCCACCGACTTCGAGGGCACGGTCGACCAGATTGGCCAGGCCGCTTCGACGTCCCGCTCTTTCGGGGAGGCCGCGGCCATCGTCACTCACTCGGATGGTGACGGTGCCGTCGGACAAGATGATGGAGACGGTGGCCGACGAGGCGTCGGCGTGGCGGGCCACGTTGGCGAGCCCCTCACGGACCACGGCGGCGAGGTGATCGTGATGGACCTGCGGCACGCCGGAGTCGATTGGGCCCCGGAACGTGACGGCCGGTTCGAAACCGAGCGACGGTGTGAACGTGGCGGCGATCTCGACCAAGCGAGCACGCAGGCCGCTGTTGTCCCGGGATGGGCCCGAAGCCATGTCGAAGATGAGGGTGCGGATCGAGAGGATGACGTCGTCGAGGGTGCTGACGCTGCCGTCGATGCGGCGAGCGATTTCTTCCTCGGTGACGAACGGCAGCGTCGCTTGCAGCGACATGCCGAGTGCGAACAGTTCCTGGATAACGGTGTCGTGGAGATCGCGGGCGATCCGCTCGTGGTCCTCCGCGAGCAGGCGACGTCTCGTTGCCTCGACGAGGCGTTGCTCGGTGGCTTCGGTCTCCGACATGTCCCGCACCGCGGCGAGCGTGAGGTTCGCGTCGGCCAGCGGGGAGAGCGCGATGCTCACGGGGAACGTGGTGTCGCCCCGGCGACCGGCGAGTCCCCTACCGGCCCCCATGGAACGGCGGCGGGGTTCGGCGTCGAAACCTTCGCGGAGGGCAGCGTGCGTGTCGGCAACCTCCAACGGAACGAGATCCTCGACAGTCATGCCGATCAGCCCGTCGTCCTCCACCCCGAAGAGTGAGTGGGCGTGGCCGTTCGCGGCACGGATGACACCGAGGTTGTCGACGAGGAGCATTCCGTCGGGCGATGCCTCCCAGACATCGACTGCGGCGAGTTCGTTCAGCGTCAGATCGCTCACGCGCCAACTCTACGGCGAAGCCCACCCTCATCCCCGAATCGGCTACGCAGCGTTTCGGTGGCCACGGCAACCAGCATCCCGCGCACGGCGGACACGATCGCGCGGTGAGCGAGGCTGGCTTCCTCGGCGCTTCGCGGGGGGTCGTCGCCGAACTGGTAGCGGCCGAGCAGCTGCAGATCGCAGCGGTCGGGTCCATGGGCGGCCAGCTCCAGATCGGCGTCGAGCGAGGGGACGAGTCGACCGCCCGTGGAGGTCCATGCGAGGTGCATGACAGCGGCATTCGCCCGCACGCGCGGTGCGCCGAGGTTCACCTCGAGGCCGGTCGGGTCGAGATCGGCGCGCGAGAGGCCGGCTTCGGCCCAGACATCGACGTCGGCGTTCCATGCGTCCTTGGCGAGCGTGGCGCAGTCGCGCATGAGGACTTGCGCGACGGTGCTCAGGGCCTGGGCCAAGGGCAACTCGATCGTCACGAAGTCGTGGACAAACACAGAGCCACGATGCGTGACCGCCTCGACCACCAACCAGGGTCGGAGGTCCCGCGGGAACGCATACGGCTTCAGTGCTGCGGGCCGGAAGGGGTGATCAGTTGTCGCGTGCCGACTGACGTTCTTCGAGCCGGGCGGCCAGCGCGGCCACCTCCGTGCGGCGGGTCATGCCGAGTTTGGCCAGTATCCCCGAGACATAGTTCTTCACGGTCTTCTCCGCGAGGAAGAGTTCGTCGGCGATCTGCCGGTTCGAGTAGCCATCGCCGATCAGCACGAAGAGCTTCTTCTCCTGCGGACTGAGCTCCTCGACCCGCAGCTCACCTGAGGATCGAAGCCGGTCGGTTGCCATGCGAACCGTTGCAGGGTCGAGTAGCTGGCGACCGTCACGCACGCTGCGGATCGTCTCGGCCAGCTCGTCACCGCGGACCTGCTTCAGGACGAAGGCGGCGGCGCCGGCCATGCCGGCGCCGACGATGGCTCGATCGTCGGCGAAGGACGTGAGCATGATGCAGGCGATCGCGGGGTGGCGCGAGCGAATGTCGCGGCAGACATCGATGCCGCTGCCATCACCGAGACGGACGTCGAGCACCGCGATGTCGGGCTGCGTCTCGGCGATCTTCTCGAGTGCTTCGTCAGGAGCGCCGGCCTGGCCCACGACCTCCAGATCGGCCTCGGCGTCGAGAACGGCGGCCAGCCCGGCGCGCACGACGGCGTGGTCGTCGAGAAGAAAGACTCGTGTCATCTCTGATTCATTCTCGGTCATCCGATCAGCCTGCCACGTTTGTGGCCGGTTGCGGTCAACGCCTAGGGAACGACGACGATCGGGCAGTTCGGCGAGTGAATCAGGGAGGTGGTCGTGCTCCCGAGGATCAGATGCGAGATGCCGGTGTGGCCACGGGTGCCGATGACGACGAGGTCCACGTCGGACTGCATCTCCTTGACAACCCAGCGGGGATCGCCCTCGGCGATCTGGCAGGTCACTCGATCCTCGGCCACGCCGGTGTCGGCACATGCCTTGGCGACCGTTTCCTTCACGGTGCTGGTGGCTTCGGCGCGAAGGGCGTTCACGTCGAAACGGGGAACGTCCATGCCGACGGTGACCGGCGTGGTCCAAGATGTGAGGGCGATGATCTCGTCCTCGGGTTTCGCGAACTCGATGGCCCAGGCAAGCGCGTCGGTCGCCGACGGTGAGCCATCGACCCCGACAAGGATTCGTTCGGCGAGGGGTATTGCCGAAGGTCGATCCGGTGTCGAGGGATCAGTGTTGGTGTCGTTGCCGTCGGGCACGATCACCAGAGGAACGGTGGTGCGGTCAGCGATCCTGCGACCGACGGAGCCGAGCAGACTGTCGAGAATCGGGCCGTGGCCCCGGGTGCCGATGACCAGGCTGTCGGCGTCGTTGCTCAACTCCAGGAGGAGTTCGGCGGCAACGCCGCGGCGAACAACCGGGGGTTCGCTCGCCACGTCGGCGAGCATCAGGTCATAGGCGGTGGCCGCGTCTTCGGCCGCCCCCTGCATTTCTGCTTCAGGCGGGACCGCAGCCACGGAGAGTGGGGCGGGGAGCCAGGCGATCGCGGGATAGTCCCAGGCGGTCACCGGCCGGATCGGGCCGAGCGACTCGGCGTGGCCGATGGCCCAGTCGAGCGCGGCGAGCGAACCTGCCGAGCCGTCGATGCCGACGACGGCACCACGTCGATCAGTTCTCTTCTCAGTCATGGTTGCACCTCCTCGACAACTTCCGGTCGGGGCGGGAGGCGCCGGCCGGTGATGGTGTCGATTGTGATTCGGATGTGGCGCAGTTTCGCGCCGGCCGCCCACGGCTCGACGGGCAGTTCCTCGTCGTGCATGACCGCGGGAAGGGTGCGGCTCTCGTGGGCGGTTCCGTGCACGACGACACTCCAGCCGCCATGGTGGGCGGGATCGAATGCGTCGATCTCGAAGGCCACATTGCGCCCCATCAGGGCGGCTGCGAGCTTGGTGCCTTCGGCGGTGCGGATCACGATTTCATCGCCACCGGTTTCGAGGTGTTCGACGAAGTAGTTGACCGGAAAGATGTCCGGTTGGTGACCCACCACCACGACGAGACGGCCGATACCCGACTGACCGAGCAAGCGTCGGCATTCGGCCTCATCGAGGGGTTCGATTTCCCTCGCCGCGGTGGTGGACTTGGTGCTCACACAGGAAACGTACATCGATGGCACGCAGTGGGATTAGGGCCGTTGGTCCCCAACGCCACCGATGGGGCGAAAGAGCGGTGGTTTCGCCGTCTCGTGGCGGGGTTGATCCGTGTAGGGTCGCCCCGATGGCCACGCTGGGATTCACATTCGGCACCATGGGGTCGGGGAAGTCGACCCAGGCGTTGCAGATTCATCACAACCTGCGGGCGCGGGGGCTGCACACGATCCTCACCACGCAGCTCGATCGCTCCGAAGGACGCGTCTCGAGTCGCCTCGGCGTGTCTGCCGATGCCGAGATCGTGGAGTCCGCCACCGACCTCTTCGAACTCGTTCGCCAACGCGTGAAGACGATCGGACGAGTCGACGCCGTGATCTGTGACGAAGCCCAGTTCTACGACCCCGCACAGTGCGAGCAGTTGGCGCGCGTGGTCGATGAGCTCGGTGTCGATGTCTACGCGTTCGGCCTGCTGACCACGTTCCAGGGTGTCATGTTCCCCGGGTCTGCCCGTCTCATGGAGTTGGCGGACCATCGCACCGAGATCCAAGTCGAGGCACGTTGCTGGTGCGGCGAGCGCGCCACCCACAACGCCCGGTTCGTCGATGGGCATCAGGTGGTGTCGGGCCAGATGGTCGTCGTCGGCGACACCGGTGGACCGACCCAGGGCGAGGTCACCTACGATCTGCTCTGCCGTGCCCACTGGATGGAAGGCGCGCGCGCCGCGCGGGGCTCGCAGCTCGAACTGCTCGACGAGGATGAGGCCCGCGAAGGCGATCATCCCGACCGCAGCGGCCCGATCGAGGTCGATCCCGAGCGAGTCCCCACCCCTCTCCACGTAACCGCCAACACTCCCGGAGCAAGCACGTGATCCTGTCCGATCGCACCATTCGCGAACAGATCGATGCCGGCCGAATCACCATCGAGCCGCTCGACCCGAAGGGCCTGCAGCCCTCGTCGGTCGATCTGCGTCTCGATCGCTGGTTCCGGGTGTTCAAGAACCACACGATGGGCCACATCGATGTGAAGACGAATCTCGAGGAGCTCACGGAGTTGGTCGAAACTAACGACGACGAGCCGTTCATGCTCCACCCGGGTGAGTTCGTGCTCGGCTCGACGCTCGAACGTGTGGCCGTTCCCGACGATCTCGTCGCTCGGTTGGAGGGCAAGTCGAGCCTGGGCCGACTCGGTCTTCTGATCCACTCGACAGCCGGGTTCGTCGACGCCGGTTTCGATGGCCAGTTGACGCTCGAGCTGAGCAATGTGGCGAACCTGCCGATCACGCTCTACCCGGGCATGAAGATCGGACAGATCTCGTTCCAGCAGATGACGACGGCCGCCGAGGTGCCCTATGGGTCAGACGCGCTGAAGTCGAAGTACAAGCACCAACAGGGCCCGATGCCCAGCCGCTATTGGGAGAACTTCGACTAGCGGTACTGCGTGGCGGTCATGATGCCGCCGAGGATCATACCGAGGCCCACGAGCAGGATGCCGTTGCTGGTGTCCCAGATGGAGCCCACATAGTTGAGCAGGATGACGATCACGCCGCCGAGCAGCAGGCCGAACATCAGAACCGGAACCCAGGTGGGGCTCGGTGGCATGTCTTCGTGTCCGGTGTGACTAACGGTTTCGGCGTGGTAGCCGTCGGGTCGAGTCCCCTTGGGGGTGGTCCGTCCGCCGGAGACGCGACGCTTTGCGGGCTTTTGCGACATGGCCGTGAGGATAGGCCGAATTCGGTCCGACAGGAATCACACGTGTGTGATTATCCCCTGGTTTGTCCACAGGCTGTGGATTACTCGATGGGGGCCACCAGATCCATGTCTTCGAGGCAGTGCCG
>JAERSO010000120.1 GCA_016845585.1 Acidimicrobiaceae bacterium
TTGAACGGGTGGTTGGCCTTCGAGGTCTCCATCGAGAACTTCACGTCCTCGGAAGTGATGGCCTCACCGTCATGGAAGACGGCGCCCTGCACGAGGTTGAGCGTGACGCTCAGACCATCGTCGGCGATCTCCCAGCTCTCAGCCAGGTACGGCTGTGGCTGGAAGTTCTCGTCAAACAGCAGCGGCGACGCGTTGAGCTGCGTGCCGGGCACCGCCGTTGCGTAGCCGGACTGCACCGTGCCGTTCAGGTGACGGGGCACCTGGGTGCTCTGAATGAGCATGGTGCCACCGGCGACCGGGCCGGTGTCGACGGCGCCGGAGTCACCGGCGTCGCTGTTCTCAGCCTCTTCGGCCTGATCAGACATGTCGGCCGTGGACTCGTCGTCGTCTTCGGCTGGCTCATCGGCCGACGAAGATGTGGACGCCGACGACGAGCTGTCGTCGCTGGCGTCATCGTCGTCGCTGCCGCAGGCAGCAGCGACCAGCGCAAAGCTGAGCAGGAGCGCCAGCAATGCAATCAGTTGTTTCCTCACAGAAACACCCCCTTCAGGTGTAGTGATCGGCGAGCCCCCCGGTTCGCCGCCGGTCAGGTTCTCTAACGAGAACGTTAGGACCCTTAACCGGTCCCGTGATAGTAGTTGCTCTCGCCGCCCTTGCCTAGGGAGATTCCGTTGCCTGACATCACCGTGTATCCCGTTCGTCGGTTGATCACCATGAATCCTGCGTTACCGAGTGCCGAAGCCGTCGCTGTCCGCGGCGATCGCATCCTCGGTGTCGGTTCGCTCGATGAACTCACGCGCTGGGGCGACCACCGCGTCGACGACACCTTCCGAGACCATGTGCTTACACCTGGATTCGTCGAGGCCCACAGCCATGTGATGTCCGGTGGCACGTGGGAGCACGTGTACGTCGGCTTCTTCGACCGACGCGATCCGACCGGTCGCGTCTGGCCTGGCTGCAAGAGCATCGACGAGGTGGTCGCCCGGCTGCGCGAGGCCGACGCCGCAATGACTGATCCCGATCAGATCATGATCTGCTGGGGGCTCGACCCGATCTACCTCACCGGCGAGCGTCTGGTCGGAAGACACCTCGATGCGGCGTCAGAGCGCCGGCAGATCTTCATCCTTCACGCGTCGGGCCATCTCGCAACGGTCAACTCAGCCGTGATTCGCCACGACAACATCACCGCCGACAACCCGACCCCCGGCATCCAACTCGACGAGTACGGCCAACCCAACGGCGAGCTCCAGGAGCCAGCGGCGATGTCGCTCGCCAGCGGCCAACGGATGCTGCGAGAGGGCTACGCAAGCGAACTCGCCAAATGGAACTACGCCTATGAGGCCCGCAACGCCGGCCACACCCTGGTGACCGACCTCGGCACGAGCAGTGTCGACGAACAGGGCGTGGCCAACTGGAGTGCCGTCACGTCACACCCCGACTATCCCACTCGCGTGATGGTCGCCGGGTCCGTCTTTGCCACCGCGCTTCCCCCTGAGGACATCGCTCGGCGGGTCGTGCAGCTCCGCGACAACCCGCCCAACGACAAGCTCCGCTTCGGCATCATCAAGCTGATCATCGACGGCTCGATCCAGGGCTTCACCGCCCGACTCACCTGGCCCTACTACTTCAACCCGCCTGCCGGGAACGCAGAGAACGGCCTGTGGCTGATGCCGCCCGACCAAGTCCCCGACATTGTCGAGATCTTCCACCGGGCCGGGCTCACCGTCCACTGCCACTGCAACGGCGATCAGGCTGCTGAGGTCTTCATCTCGGCGGTCGAACAGGCACTCGAGCGCCACCCGCGATGGGATCACCGCCACACCGTCCAGCACTGTCAGCTCACCACGCCCTCGCAGTACGCCCGAATGGCGGCGCTCGGCATGCACGCCAACATCTTCAGCAACCACATCTTCTACTGGGGCGATCAGCACGCCGCGTTTACCGTCGGCCCCGAACGGGCAGCACGGATGGATGCGTGCGCAACCGCCGAACGCCTCGGCGTGGAGTTCTCGTTCCACTCCGACACCCCGGTCACGCCACTCGGGCATCTCCATGTCGCCTGGTGTGCCGTCAACCGCCTCACCGCGACGAACCAGGTGCTCGGCCCTGAGGAACGGATCTCGGTCGATTCGGCGATGCGCGCTGCGACGATCGGCGCCGCCCGCCAGATCAAACTCGATCATGAGATCGGCTCGATCCAGGCCGGGAAGCTCGCCGACTTCGCCGTGCTCGAAGACGACCCCTACGAGGTCGACCCCACGGCCCTCAAAGACATCGGCGTCTGGGGCACCGTCGTCGGCGGACGGCACTTCCCTGCAGGTACCGGCTGACGTGAGCGAACCGCTCGTCGCCGTCACGGTCGTCGGGGGCTACCTCGGCGCCGGCAAGACCACACTGCTCAACCACCTGCTCGCACTCGCAGATGAGCGCATCGCTGTCCTGGTCAACGACTTCGGCTCCCTCGACATCGATGCGCAGCTCCTCGATCAAGGGGACGGAGCGACGATCACCTTGCCAAACGGGTGCATCTGCTGCTCGCTGGTCGATGGCCTCGCCACTGCGCTCGATGATCTCGCCGAGCTCGACCCACGGCCAGAACGAGTGGTCATCGAAGCGAGCGGGGTTGCCGACCCCGCCGGCATTGCGGCGTACTGCCATCGGCGCCCCTACCGGCTCGACCTGGTGGTCGTGCTGGCCGACGTCGAAGCGATCGCCGTCCAGGTCGTCGACGACTATGTCGGTGAGACGGTGCGGGGCCAGTTGGCCGCAGCAGACCTCGTGATTCTGAACAAGGCCGACCTCGGCGACACCGCGGCAGCAGCCGCTGTCGTTGAGACCCATGCGCCGGACGTGCCCACCGTCAGGGCAATCGAGGCATCGATCGACCCTCGCGTCTTGATCGACCTCGAACCCCGGGCCAAAGCAGCAGCGCACCTCCACGACGGCGGGGTGCCGTTCGAGACCTGGAGCTGGAGTGGTGGTCGATGCGACGAGGAACGGGTGCGGCAGATGGCGGTCGAACTTCCACCCGGCGCCGTCCGGGCCAAAGGCATCATCGCAACCGACAACGAAGCGATTGCGTTCCAACGAGTCGGCGCCCGGTCGCAATTCACCCGCCTCAAGCGCACCGTAGACCAGAGCCAGATTGTCGTCATCGGTGTACCCGGCACCCTCGACGACAAC
>JAERSO010000121.1 GCA_016845585.1 Acidimicrobiaceae bacterium
AGTCACGGTAGGCGGTGAGCAGGATGTAGAGCAGGACCAGCGGAAGAAGGCCCGGCAGGTAGGTCATGAAGAACTTCTTCCGCGCCGGACCGTCCATGGGCACGCGCTCGGTGCGGGCGGCGATGTCGGCCTCGGTCGGGGGCGGCAGGGCGCTCAACAGGGTCACGAAGAAGAGCATGGGCAGCGCGAAGATCCCGCCCACCACAAAGGGCATCCAGAATTCGCTGACTCCGGCGTCCACGACCATCTTGCCGATGGTCTTCACGAAGCCCGAGGCCACGATGTAGCTGGCGGACAGGCCAGCCCCGAGCACCTCGGAGAGGCGCCGACCTTCCAGGAAGCCGAAGACCAGGCCCCAGACCATGCCCAGCGGCAGCCCGTTGAAGAACAGGCAGATGGCGTTGTAGGGCTTGGGGATGACCGCGAAGAGCAGCAGGGCCCCCCACGCCACCCCGATGACGCCCAGGATGCTGAGCGCCCGCTTGCCGGCGCTCATCTCGCTGATCACCTTGATCCCGATGAACTTCGAGGTGCAGTACCCGAGCACCTGCGTGACGATGAGCACGATCTTGTAGTCGATGGGCGGCAGCCCGGGCAGCTCGACCTGACCTTCGAAGGTGCCCGCCGCAAAGGGCTTGCGGAAGGCGTACATGCTGAAGTAGGTCGAAAATGCCGCGAGGATCGCGAAGGCCGAGAACCACACATCGTGGCGCCGCGAGAGCCAGGCCATGAGCCGCTTGTTGCCGAACATGCGTCCTCGCTTTCCGTCGTCGCGGGCGGCACGATCGCATGCCCCACGGACGCATACAAGGTTCGTCCACCTCGCCGGCACGCCGAAGCCCCCAGGACTCGGCCATCAGCACCCCTGAGCAGTGCTCGAAGCGGACGTCCTCCGTCGTGGAGCGTTCGAG
Organism: Acidimicrobiaceae bacterium; assembly: GCA_016845585.1. Taxonomy (GTDB): domain Bacteria; phylum Actinomycetota; class Acidimicrobiia; order Acidimicrobiales; family Aldehydirespiratoraceae; genus JAACCU01. Next base: position 912 of record JAERSO010000121.1, read on the forward strand.
GCACGATGTTCGCCTCATCAGGAGTCAGACCAGATCCACGCCACATGGGTCGAGTTGACCCGATCCGGCACGCTCAGCGCCTCCAAATCGCGGTACCCTACGCGCTTCGGAGGCCCCATGCGCATCACCACGTACCTCTGCCTGACCGCTCTCACGATGCTCGGCTGTCGCGGCGACAAGGGAGATGAGGGCGAGATCGGCTACCTCGCACTGGTCGACGCCGACGGCGACGGCTCCTACGAAGGCACCGACTGCGACGACACCGATCCCCTGGTGAACCCCGACGCCGCCGAGGCCTGCAACGGCATCGACGACGACTGCGACGGCGAGGTGGACGAGGGGCTCTTGACGACCTGGTACCTCGACGCGGACGGCGACGACTTCGGCGACGCCGAGGCCACCGTCGAGGAATGCGCTCCGCCGGATGGCTACGTCGACAACGCGGACGACTGCGACGACCTCGATGACGAGATCTGGCCCGGGGCCCCCGAGCGCTGCGACGAGCTCGACAACGACTGTGACGGTGACATCGACGAGGACATCACCGAGGTCTGGTACGCCGATGCCGACGGCGACGACTACGGAGATGCCGACACCACGCTGGACTCCTGCGACCCCGACGAGGGCTGGGTGTCCGACGACACCGACTGCGACGACACCGAGGCCGCGATCTTCCCGGGCAACGAAGAGATCTGCGACGAGCTCGACAACGACTGCGACGGCACCGTCGACGAGGGCGTGACCACCGCGTACTACGCCGACGCCGACGCAGATGGCTGGGGCGACGAGTTCGTCATGGTCGAAGAGTGCAGCCAGCCTGCGGGCTACGTGACCAACGCAGAAGACTGCGACGACACCTCGGGCGCCATCAGCCCCAACGGCACCGAGCTCTGCGACGAGCTCGACAACGACTGTGACGGCCTCACCGACGAAGACGACGCCGCAGACGCCGACACCTTCTACGCCGACACCGACGGAGACAGCTTCGGCGATGCCGCCACGACCGCAGCCGCCTGTGAGGCCCCCAGTGGCTACGTCGACAACGACGAGGACTGCGACGACTCCACCGCCGACATCAGCCCCGACGACGACGAGATCTGCGACGGCCTCGACAACGACTGTGATGGCTACATCGACGATGACGACGCCTCGCTCACCGACGGCGACACCTGGTACATCGACTACGACAGCGACCAATACGGCAGCACCGCCTACACCACCACCGCCTGCGATCAGCCCTCCGGCTACGTCGCCGACAGCACCGACTGCGACGACACGACCGATGCCGCCAATCCAGGCGAGGACGAGGTCTGTGACGAGATCGACAACGACTGCGACGGCGACATCGACGAAGACGATGCCATCGACGCCAGCACCTGGTACGCCGACACCGACAGCGACGACTACGGCGACGCCAGCAGCACCACCGACGCCTGTGAGCAACCCAGCGGCTACGTCGCCGACGACACCGACTGCGACGACGACGACGCCACCAGCAACCCCGGCGCCACCGAGCTCTACGACAGCGCCGACAACGACTGCGACGGCGACGTGGACGAAGACGTGGACGAAGACCTCTGGGTGGGCACGGGCGCCGACGGCGACCTCGCCGTCACCAGCACCACCGACCTGTCCACCGACGCCAGTGGATCCCGCACCGAGGCCGACGCCATCGCCTACGTCGTGACCGCCCTGAGCGGCACCGACGTCACCGCAGACCAGAGCGTGAGTGGCATCGCCGCCGGCGACGAGGTGCTGATCATCAACCTCCAGGGCTCCGACGACTACGCCGGAAATGTCGGTGTCTACGAGTTCGGCTGGGTCTCGAGCGTCTCGGCCGACACCATCACCCTGGTGGACAGCCTCTCGGAGACCTTCGGCGACTCCAGCAACAGCGATCTCACCGACCAGGTCATCGTCGTGCAGCGGGTCCCCCAGTACGAAGACGTCACCATCGACGCGTCGGGCACGCTCACCACAGCCACCTGGGATGGCGAGCTGGGCGGGGTGCTGGCGTTGCGGGCGAGCGGCACCGTGTCCATCGCAGACGGCGGCCTCATCGACGTCTCCGAGCTGGGCTACGC
>JAERSO010000122.1 GCA_016845585.1 Acidimicrobiaceae bacterium
GGTGTAGCCGGCGAAGAAGTCATCGCCGAGGCGCAGCCCGACCGCTACCGCGTGCTGGAACGGCGCCCCGTTGACGAAGGTGAGGAACTGTTTGGCCGTGCGCACGGCGGTCACGAGCGGCTCGGGTCCACACGCCCATCCGATCTTCCACCCGGTGAACGAGAAGATCTTTCCCGCCGACGAGATCGTGAGCGTCCGCTCGGCCATGCCCGGCAGCGTCGCGAGCGGGATGTGTTCACCGTCGAAGACGAGGTGCTCGTAGACCTCGTCGACCACGGCCACGACATCGTGCTCGATGCAGAGATCAGCCAGGAACTGGAGTTCGTCTCGCGTGAAGACCTTGCCAGTCGGGTTGTGGGGAGTGTTGAGGAGGAGAACCTTCGTGGCCGGGGTGAACGCAGCACGCAACTCATCGGGGTCGAACGAGAAGTCGGGTGCTCGCAGCGTCACCACCCGTCGGCGGGCCCCGCTCATCGCGATGCCGGCGGCGTAGGAGTCGTAGTACGGCTCGAACGTGACGACCTCGTCTCCCGGCCCCGTGAGCGCGAGCATCGAGGCGGCCAGAGCCTCCGTGGCGCCGGCCGTGATCAGGACCTCACCATCCGGGCAGAACTCCTGACCGCGAAAACGGGCCCGATGCTCGCTGACGGCCTGCCGAAGGGACGGAATGCCGGGGACGGGCGGGTACTGGTTGTGGCCGTCGCGGATCGCTTGGATCGCCGCTTCGCTGACCTCGGTCGGGCCGTCCGTGTCGGGGAAGCCCTGACCGAGGTTCACGGCCCCCGTCTTCACGGCCAGCGCGGACATCTCGGCGAAGATCGTCGTGCCGAAACCCTGCAGGCGCTCGGTGAGGAAAGGCTGTTGCGTCACGGCGGCGATCCTAGGACGACCACCCGCCGGTCGCCCTGCTCACACTTCCCTCACAACTTCCTCACCGAATAGTCGGGCTGGACTTCCGAAGCTCTTACTTGGGGTCGCGAGAGTGCATTCCCAGAGAGGCACACCCCCAACCCTCCCAAGGAGACACTCAGATGAAGAACAAGAAGCTCACCGCCAGCCTGATCGCCGCTTCCACCCTCGGTGGTGCAGCTGCGGGCGCCACGCTCCTCGCCCCCGGCATCGCCGGAGCGCAGGACGATGTCGACCCGGTCGAGGAGACCGAGACGGTTCGCCCCGAGTTCGGTGAGCGCATCACCGAAGCACTCCAGCCCCTCGTCGACGACGGCACCTTGACCGACTCGCAGGTCGACGCCGTGGTCGGCGCCCTCGAAGAGGCCCGGCCCGAAGACGGTGGCCGCCGAGGTCACGGTCAGCGTGGCAACCGCGGCGCCGGTGCCGGCGTCGTGGCCGACATCCTCGGCCTCGAGGGCAGCGACATCCGGGATGCGCTGCAGGACGGCTCGACCATCGCCGACCTCGCCGCCGAGCAGGGCGTGTCCACCGACGACATCGTCGACGCACTCGTCGAAGCCGCCGAAGAGCGTGTCGCCGGGGCCCTCGAGTCCGGCCGTATCGATCAGGAGAAAGCCGACGAGATTCTCGCCAACGCCGAACAGCACGCCGAAGACGTCGTCAACGGCGACTTCGAGCCCGGTCAGGGCCGCGGCTTCCGCGGTGGCCCCCCGGCCGATGCCGACGCCGACGCCTGATCCCCTCCCTACCAACAACACATACCCCCCACCCAGCGATGCCGGAGCCGAGTGCTCCGGCATCGTCGCGTATGGGAGAATGGTCGGACCCGAGATGAAGGCGTGACGTGGACAACCCGACCGCGGACCAGCTACGAACCCGACTCGTCGAGATCGCGGACGAGATCCGTGAGCTCCCCGAGGCCGTAGAAGCGGCCAGGGAATGGGCCGAGCGGGCAGGCCGCAAGGGCACCCACGACCCCCACCCCGACGTACTCAAGGCCCGGGTTCGAGCGCACATCGCCGGCAGCGGCTCTGGCATTGGCTGAGGGTTCTGTTGGGCGGCGGAACTCTCGATGGGCTCCGTCAAGGCAAGGAGACTTGCGGTAGCCGACTGACATGACCTGCGAGTGAACGCCGAGGACGCTCTCATCGGGATCGAGGAGCGTTCCGTCGGGAACTTCAACTCGAGTGTCTTGACAGGTTTCGAGGTTGCCGTGGCAAATGACCGCTCCACGACAGGGCTGATTCGACTGTCACACCCCTTCCCCATGATCGAACATATGTTCCGTTCGAGAGTTGCGAAGGATGCGGTTGAGGCCATGCGCGCCGCCGCGCGCGATCTTGTCTCGGCGCGGATCGAGCCCACCGACGCGGATTCGGTCATCGACTCGATCCGGCAGCTGGCCGAAGTAGAGCGCTTGGTGGAAGCCGCACAGGTGGCGCTGCTGTCAACGATCGATCGCAACGGGCTGCACCAGCTCGACGGCCATGTGTCGGCGAAGAAGATGATGCGCCACGTGGCGAAGCTGTTGCCGGGTGCGGCCGCCGGCCGCGAGAAGTCGATGAAAGCGATGCGTGACCTTCTCGAGGTGGCCGAACGATTCCGCTCGGGGCAGCTGGGTGTCGATCAGATGCGACGGATCGGGCGGGCGCACGCCAATCCCCGAGTTCGTGATGCAATGCCCGACTTCCAGGACCTGTTTCTCAAACACGCCCGGCGGCTCTCCTACGCAGACTTCGACCGGGCCATGCAGCGCTTCGAGCAGTCGGCCGACGAGGACGGGCCCCAGCCTTCGAATGAGGCTGCCCGATACGCCACCATCAAACCGGCGGGCCTCGATGGAGACTGGGAACTTCGCGCCCAGTTCGGACCGCTGTCCGGGCTGTCGCTGAAGGAGATCTTCGCCCAGTACGAAGGTGCCGAGCTCGATGCCGATTGGGAGAAGGCTCGCGCCGAACACGGCGACGATGCGTCCGGCGCCGATCTCCCTCGCACCCACCAGCAGCGGTCGGCTGATGCGCTCTGGCAGATCTTCCAGGACGCTGCCACCAACGAGAACTCGCGCGTTCCCGTCGGGTTCGTGCACAACATCGTGTGGAAGGCCGAAACACTCGAGCACCTGACGCACATCATGTTCGGCGACGACGCTGCGCCGCTCGAGCTCGACGACTACCTCTGCCGGTCGATCGACGGGTACAACATCAACCCTCGTGATGCGGCAGCGCGTGTATTCATCGACCAACTCCGGCGGGTGGTGATCGATGCGGCCGGGGTCGTGGCCGACCAGGGACGGGCCCGAACCTTCACCGGCTCGGCTCGGCTGGCTGTTCAGCTCGGTGAGACCCACTGCGTGTGGCCCGGCTGCGATCGTCCCACCAGCGAGTGTGAGATCGACCACAACGTGGCCCACAGCAGAGGGGGCAGAACCACCCCCGGCAACGGGGCACCACTCTGCGGACGCCACAATCAGATCAAGGAATCCGGCTATCGCCTCTGGCGAGACCCCGGCGGCACCTGGCACGTCGCCAGGCCTGACGGCACGCGGATCGAATGATGGGATCAGCCGTCGATCGTGGGAATCGAGAAACCGACCGCCGCGCCACCCGTGGGCGAATCGGCGACCGTCACCGCGCCTCCGTGGGCGTCCACCACCTGGCGAACGATGGCCAGGCCGAGACCCGAGCCGGGAAGTGTGCGAGTCGCTTCCACTCGATGGAACCGCTCCCACACGAGATCACGCTCGTCCTCGGGGATTCCGGGGCCCGCGTCGTTCACGGTGAGCGAGCCACCGTCGATCACGATCTCGATCGGCGAGTCGTCGGACGAGAACTTGGCGGCGTTGTCGATGAGGTTCCGGATCGCTCGGCTGACGGCGTCGGGGCGGGCTTCGAGCGGCACCGCGCCCGTCGACGTGAGCGTGATCTCGCGGCCGGTACGGCGGCGAGCTCGCTCGATCACCGGTGCGGCCAGCTCCGGGAGGGTGACGAGGCTGAGCTGCTCGTCGGTGCGCACGTCGGCGGCGAGGTCGACCAGTTCGGCCACCAGGTCGCTGAGTTCGCCGAGTTCAGCGTCGATGTCACCGAGGATGTCAGCCTGCACGTCAGGGGAGATGTCGGCCCCGCCCTGGAGCAGGTCGACATTCGTGCGGAGGCTGGTGAGCGGGGTACGCAGCTCATGGCTGGCGTCCATCACGAGCTGATGTTGTTGTCGCTTCGAGAGCGAGAGCGCGCCGAGCATGGCGTTGAAGCTCGAGGCGAGTCGGCCCACCTCGTCCCCTCCGGCGCCATCGACGGGGTGGTCGAGATCGCCGGTCTCGGCCACCGCTTCCGCAGCAGCGGTCAGCCGCATGATCGGACTCGCGGTCCGGGCCGCCAGCAGCCATGCCGCGAGCCCCGCACCCACCACGGCCAGCGAGCCGATCAGAAGGATCCGACTGCGCAGGTCGGCCAGTGATTGATCGATCTCGGCGAGCGAGCGGGCGATCTGCAAATAGCCACCACCTTCCATGCGCACGGTCACCACCCGAGCCCGGTCACCGTCGATCGAGCCGGTGACGAGGTCCGGACCGTCGTCGGCCGCCATGAGGACGTCGGCTGAAGTCGGTGCCTCGAACTCGCCGCCCAGGTTGAGCAAGACGATGCCGTCACCGTTGAGGAGACGGGCGAAGGTCTGCAGAGTGACGCCACGCTGGAACTCACCCCAATCATCGATCGCCGAGAGTACTCGGTTGCCGCGACCGCCGAGTCCCGGCACCGCGCGGGCGCGACCGAGCAACTCGATGTCGACCTCCTCCACCAACTCGGTCTCCGCCGACCGGTGCACGCTGATACCCACCGCGGCGACGACGACGGTCACCACCGCCGCCACGAGCAGCGCAATCCGAGTACGAAGCGTCATACGTCAACTCGCGTCACGTGGCTCATCGCTCGCCCTCCCGGGCGACGTAACCCATCCCGCGGACGGTGTGGATCAGGCGGGGGTTGTCGTCGACCTCGAGTTTCTTGCGGAGATAGCCCACATAGACGTCGAGGGTCTTCGACTCGGGCTCGAGTTCGCCATCCCAGACCGCGTCGTAGAGGGCGATGCGACTCAGCACCACGCCTCGGTTACGCACCAGGATCTCGAGAAGATCGAATTCAGTGCGGGAGAGGTCGACGAGGCGGCCGTCGAGTTCGGCGCGCCGGCCATCGATGTCCATCCGGAGCGTGGCGAGCAACAGGGTCGAGCCATCGTCGTCAGCGGCCGTGCGGAGGCGGGCCCGCACCCGGGCGAGGAGTTCGGGGAGCGCGAAGGGCTTGACCAGGTAGTCGTCGGCGCCGGCGTCGAGACCAGCGACACGGTCGTCGATCTCGTGGCGCGCGGTGAGCATGAGCACCGGCGTGTCGTCGCCGCGATCACGGAGGCGGCGACACACGCTGAGGCCGTCGACGTTGGGCATCGAGACGTCGAGAAGCAGCAGGTCAGCGGGAGACTCGGCATGAAGGTCAAGAGCGGCGGCGCCGTCGTTGGCGGCGCGCACGTCGTAACCCTCGATGGTGAGGGCTCGCTCGAGCGATTCGCGAACGCGACGGTCGTCTTCGGCGATCAGGATCTGGCCTGTCACAGCCACCAGCGTGGCATGGAAAGGTGAGAAATCAGTGAGAGGCGCCCGCTGGCCCGACTGAGCCACCGCTGTGGGGAGCGCTACGGTTTGGTATCGACGGCCTTCCAGTCCCCCTGCTCCGTGGACGAATCCACCAGGTCTCCATCGCCCCTGTCCTGGCCGGCGGTGTGGCGCTGGCTCTGCTCGCCCGCGATGTGCGCGGCGGCGTGGCGCTCGCCGTCTTCACGTTCTCGATCGTGGCGATGCTCACCGCCAGCACGATCTACCACTGCCACACGAGCTCTGAACGAGCGAAACTTCTGGCCCGCCAAATCGACCACGGCACCATCTTCGTCGCCATCGCAGGCACCCAGACCGCCTACTGGATCCTCTCCGCACCGAGCACGGTCGCGGCGCCGATCGTCACGATCGTCTGGCTGGTCACCCTGCTCGGGTTCCGACACAAGCTCCGCAACCTCACCGACGTCGGTTCCGCGGGGAACTGGTTGTACGGCGCGCTCGGCTGGTCGGGTGTACTCCTCATCCCGTGGCTACTCGGCGGGAGCCTGGTCGTGCTCACCCTCGTGGTCGCCGGGGGCGGGGCCTATTCGGTGGGCGGGCTGATGCTCCATCGCAAGGCCGGCAACTTCTGGCCGCACGTGTTCGGCTACCACGAGACGTGGCATGCACTGGTCATGCTCGGGGTCGTGCTCCACGGCGCCGGGCTGGTCGCACTGGCCGGCGTCAGTCTCTGATCGACCCACCGGTAGGGTCAACGGGTGCGCATTCTCGTGACCAACGACGACGGGATCGACTCGATCGGCCTGCACGTCCTCGCCCGCTCCATGAGGCCGTTCGGCGATGTGGTGATCGCGGCGCCTGACAGCGAGTACTCCGGATTCGGCGCTGCCCTCGGGCCGTTGCACCAGATGAAGCCCGACGTGAAACGCGAGCACGTGGAGGGTATCGATGAAGCCTGGTCGATCAGTGCGCCGCCGGGGCTGTGTGCCATGTTCGGCCGCCTCGGCGTGTTCGGCGACATCGACCTGGTCGTGTCGGGTATCAACCCGGGCGCCAACGTCGGTCGCAGCGTCTACCACTCAGGCACCATCGGGGCCTGCCTCACCGCCCGCAACGGCGGAATCAGCGGCGTGGCCGTCAGCCAGTCGGTCGACTACTTCGGCGTCGAGGGCCAGGGCTGGGAGAACGTGCTCGAGAACCAGCAGTGGCAGGGCGCGGCCGACGTCGCCGCCATGATGGTCGGCGCGATGGCCGCTGACATGCCCACCGAGCCCGTCGTTCTCAACATCAATGTCCCCAACATGCAGGCCGAGGACATGAAGGGATGGCGGCGGACACGAGTCGGTTCCGAACCGCCGCGCGGCATGGCCAAGGCGGAGATGACACCTGCACCGGGTCACACCGACACGTTCCATGTGGAGATGACGTGGGGCGATGCGATCCAGATCCCCATCGACGCCGACGGTGGCGCGGTGATGGCCGGCTACGCATCGGTCACATGGCTCGGCAAGCTCGAAGGCAGCGAGCCCACCCACTCATGCGTGCCCGCAGCCGAAGCCGTGCTCGACGACTTCTACGCCTAGAAGCGCATGCTCACCGCCTCCGGCCTCGGTCGGTCCTATGGGCCGCGGACGTTGTTCTCCGACGTCACCCTGCAGTTGTCTGCCGGGCGCCGAATCGCGCTCGTGGGCGGCAACGGCACCGGCAAGACATCGCTGATCGAGATCCTGGTCGGCGACGCCGACCCTGACGAGGGCACGATCACCAGGCCGAAGGACATGACCCTCGGCTACCTGCCCCAGGATCTCGTCGACACCGCAACCGGGTCGGTGATCGAGGAGGTCATCGCCGGCGCTGGTCCGCTCGCCGACTTGGCCCATCGCCTCCACGAACTGGAGCACGCGCTGACTCAACCCTCCGACGACTACGACAACGTCCTGGCCGACTACGGCGAGGTGCAGGGCCGATTCGAATCGATGGGCGGCTACGCCCTGGAAGCCGACGCTCGCAAGGTGCTCTCCGGCCTGGGGTTCAAGGATTCCGATGCCGACCGGCCGGTCCGCGAGCTGTCCGGTGGATGGCGCATGCGTGTGGCCTTGGCCCGGCTGCTGCTCGCCAGTCCCGATGTGCTCATCCTCGACGAGCCGACCAACCACCTCGACGTCGACTCCGTGGCCTGGCTCGAACAGCAGCTCGCAGCATGGCCGGGTGCCCTCCTGTTCGTCAGCCACGACCGCGACTTCATCGACGCGGTGGCCGATCGAGTGGTCGAGCTGGCCGAAGGCACCGCGCTCGAATACGTGGGCGGGTTCGCCGAGTTCGTGGTGGCCCGCGAGGAGCGCCTCCAGCGCATCGAAGCGGCAGCGGCACGGCAGGCGAAGGAAGTCGCTCGAGTCGAGCAGTTCGTCGATCGCTTCCGGTACAAGGCCACCAAGGCCCGCCAGGTGCAGAGCCGGATCAAGACGCTCGAGAAGCTCGAGATGATCAAGGTGCCCGATCGCAAGGAGCTGGTGGCGAAGTTCCAATTCCCGGAACCACCCCGCTCGTCACGCGTCGTCGCCGAGTTCGATCACGCCACGATCGGCTACGGCGACATCCCCGTGGTGTCCGACGTGACGTTGGCCGTCGAGCGGGGGCAGACGGTCGCCCTCGTCGGCCCGAACGGCGCGGGCAAGACCACGTTGTTGCGACTGATCCTCGGCGAACTCACGGCATCGTCGGGCAACGCCCAACTCGGCAACAATGTGAAGGTGGCGATGTTCCACCAGCACCAGGCCGACGAGCTCGACCTCGACAAGACCGCCATCGCCGCGTTCTCCGGCGGCATCGACGCCGGCAAGCGCAACCTGCGCACCATCCTCGGCTCCTTCGGGTTTCCTGGCGACGCCGCCGATCGCATGGTGCGAGACCTCTCCGGCGGAGAGCGCACCCGCCTCGCGCTCGCCCGCACCATGATCGAACCCGTCAACCTGCTGGTGCTCGACGAACCGACCAATCACCTCGACCTTCCCTCCTGCGACGTGCTGGAGGATGCGCTCTCGGCCTACCCCGGCACCGTATTGCTCGTCACCCACGACCGGCACCTGATCCGTAGCGTCAGTGACGCCGTGATCGACGTTCGCGACGGCCACGCCACCTGGTATGACGGTGTGCCCGAGGATGTACTGACCCCGCCCGACCCGTCCAAGGTGGCGAAGGCATCCAGTGGCCTGGCCAAGACCGCCGATCCTCGCACCGAGAAGCGCCGCGAGGGAGCCAAGGCACGACAGGGCTTCAACGATCTGCGCAAGAAGGTCCAGAAGCTGGAGCGCGAGCTCGAGAAGGCCGAGGGCGCAGTCGCCTCTCTCCAAGCGCAGCTGGCCGACCCCGACATCTACGACCGGCCCGAAGAAGTCCATCGTCTCGCCACCGAGCACGAGGCCGCGAAGGAGAAGGCGGCCAGACTCATGGACGAGTGGACGTCTGCCGCAGAACGAATCGAGGACTAGATGCCCAACATCACCGTTCAGGCCGACATCGACATCGAATACGACATCCGCGGCGATGGTGAGCCGATCCTGTTCGTGATGGGGCTCGGCGGCCAGCTGATCGACTGGGTCGACGAGTTCGTGGACCCGTTCGTCGATGCGGGCCATCAGGTCATCCGGTTCGACAACCGCGACAGCGGCCTGTCGACCATGACCGACTGGCGACCGCCGGGGATGCTGAAGATGTTGTGGGCCGGACTTCGACGCAAGCCCGTGGCGTGGTCGGGTTACACGGTCGACGACATGGCGGACGATGCCGCCAATCTGCTCGATGAGCTCGGGCTCGAGTCCGCTCATGTTGTGGGAGCGTCGATGGGCGGGATGATCGCCCAGACGATGGCGATCCGGCATCCGTCCAGAGTCCGCTCGCTGTGCTCCATCATGTCGAACACCGGTGACCGCAAGAACGGCATGTTCTCGCCGTCGCTCATCCGTCGACTGGCCTTTCGTCGGCCGCCGAACCGGGCCCGTGCCGTCGAGTACGTGGTCGATGTGATGGAGGCCATTTCGGGCCCGCACTTCGATCGGGCCTCCTACGAAGTGCGGGCGAAAGCCGACATCGAGCGCAGCTTCGCCCCGAAGGCGGTGATGCGTCAGAGTGCCGCGATCGCAGCCAGCGTGGACCGCACCGAGGCTCTCGGTCGGGTTTGCGCGCCCACGCTCGTGATCCACGGACTGGTCGACCCGCTGGTGAGACCGAGCGGAGGGACGGCCACCGCCAGGGCGATCCCCGGCTCACGGCTTCTCATGTTCCCCGACATGGGCCACGACCTACCGGCGCCGCGCGCCGATGAGATCCGCGACGAGATCCTCGCCAACGTCCGCCGGGCCTGACCCTCGATGAGCGGCGAGATGTCGGACTGGAGCCGCGCCGTCATCGCACCGACGAACGCCTTCGCCGGTGCGGCGATCTCCGCGTCGTATTGCTTCTTGTTCGCCTGGAAGAAGTCGCGGTTGCCCTCGCCGATCGCGGCGAGCAGATCAAGCCCCGTCTGCGGGAACCCTGTGAACGCTGTCTGGCCTGACCCCACGCCGCGACCCTAGGGCAAAGACGGCGAGGCCGGCCCAGACGATGACGTACCCGACGACCTGACCGCCGGACCAGGGCTCGTCGTAGACCACCGTGCCCATCACGAACTGCAGCGTGGGGTTCACGTAGAAGAGGACCCCGATGATCGACAGCGGGATGCGGCGGGCCGCCCAGCCGAAGCAGAGCAACGGGAACGCGGTGACGAGCGCGGTGGCGGCGAGCCAGAGATCTCGTTCCGGTACCGACACTCCCAGGAGGCCATCGCCCATCGCGGCTCTCACGATGAGGTAGCTCACGGCCACAGGCACGAGCAGGACGACTTCGAGCGTCAGGCCATCCAGCGATTCGATCGGCGCCGTCTTGCGGACGTATCCGTAGACGGCGAACGTCATCGCGATCATGAGGGCCAGCCAGGGCACGGCACCCACGTCGATCGACAGGACGAGAACGCCGAACGCGGCGATGCCGATCGCCACGGCCTGCGTGCGATGCAGCCGTTCGTGGAGAACCAGCACACCGATCAGGACCGCGAAGAGCGGGTTCATGAAGTATCCCAGGCTCGACTGGAGGACCTGGTCGGTGTTGACGGCGTAGACGAAACCCAGCCAGTTGGTGGCGAGCATCGTGGCCGACAGCGTCATCGCCCGTCGCGTCCGACGATCAGCCAGGAGACGGCGGACATTGCCGATCCCATGGCGTTGCGCCTGGATCGCACCCAGGAGGATGGCGGTGGTGGCGACACGGAAGGCAATGGCGTCCACCGACGGAACGGTGTGCATCTTCCAGAACCACGGCGACAGGCCCCACCAGGTGTACGCCGCGACCGCAACCAGGACTCCACGACGCATCCGCGCACGCTATCTCCGTGCTCCCTCGACCAGCCGCGCTGGACAGCCAAGTCCGTTCGGGAATAGAACTGACTCCATGACTGACACGGCGACCTCTCCCGAATGGCACCAGACCGCATGCGTCCTCTGCAGCGCCAACTGTGGTGTCGAGATCAAGCTCGATGGGCGCAAGTTCGTTCGTGTGCGCGGCGACAAGGCGAATCCCCAGTCGCAGGGCTACACGTGTGAGAAGGCGCTGCGCCTCGATCACTACCAGAACGGCCCGCACCGGCTCACGTCTCCGATGCGACGCACGGCCGACGGTTCCTACGAGGAGGTCGACTGGGACACGGCGATCCGCGAGGTGGCCGCCGGCTTCGCCAGAGTTCGCGACGAGCACGGCGGCGACAAGATCTTCTATTACGGCGGCGGCGGCCAGGGCAACCACCTACCCGGCGGGTTCTCCTCGGCCACCCGCAAGGCGTTGGGAATGAAGTACTCGTCCAACGCGCTCGCTCAGGAGAAGACCGGCGAGTTCTGGGTCGACGGCCAGCTGTTCGGCGCCATGTCGTGCCACACCACCCACGACATGCACCACACCGACTGTGCCGTGTTCGTCGGCAAGAACCCGTGGCACTCCCATGGCTTCCCTCGGGCCCGCACCACGCTGAAGGAGATCGCCAACGATCCCGAGCGCAAGATGATCGTGATCGACCCCCGGCTCACCGAAACGGCCGAGCTCGCCGACCATCACCTCCGTGTCCGGCCGGGGGCCGACGCCTGGCTGCTCGGCGCCATGCTCAAGATCCTCGTGGAGGACGAGCTGATCGAGCGCGAGTGGCTCGCCGAGCATGCCAACCGCCTCGATGACTTGGAGGAGCTGCTGACGGTCGTCGACGTGCCCACTTGGTGTGCGAAGGCGGGTCTGACCGAGGACGAGGTGCGTGCCGCCACCCACACCCTGGGCAGGGCCCGGAGCGCCGCCGTGCTCGAGGACCTCGGCATCCAAATGGCGCCGCACTCCACGATGAACTCATGGCTCGAGAAGCTGCTGTGCCTCGTCACCGGCAACTTCGGGGTGAAGGGCGGCATCAACCTCCACAGCCGCATGGGCAAACTGTCGAGCGGCGGCCGCGGTGGCGACCGCCGCACGCCCGTCGGCAACCATCGGATCCTCGGTGGGCTCATGCCCTGCAACGGGATCCCGGACGAAGTTCTCACCGATCACCCCGACCGGTTCCGGGCCGTGCTCGTGGAGTCCAGCAACCCGGTCCATTCGCTGGCCGACTCGCCACGATGGCGCGATGTGTTCCGCACGCTGGAGTTCTCCGTCGTGATCGATGTAGCGATGACCGAGACGGCGCTGGAGGCCGACTACGTCCTCCCCGCCAGCTCCCAGTACGAGAAGTGGGAAGCGACGTTCTTCACCCTCGAGTTCCCCGACAACTACTTCCACCTGCGTCGCCCGCTGCTGGAGCCACTCGATGGCACCCTGCCCGAGGCCGAGATGCACGCCCGCTTGTGTCGGGAGCTCGGCGTCTACAACGACGACGATCTGGTCGAGCTGCGAGCGGCAGCCGAACGGGGACTCGACGCCTACGGCGAGGCGTTCTTCCGGGTGCTCGGTGAGCGCCCGCACCTCAACGGAGCCATCCCCGTCGTCCTGTACGAGACACTCGGCCCTGCCCTGGGCGAGGGCGAGGAGATCACGGCGGTGATGTGGGGGCTCGTGCAAACCCTGGCGATGAGCGACGCCGACTCGATCAAGCGAGCCGGCTACGAGGGTGAGGGCATGGCGCTCGGCAACGCCTTGTTCGACGCCATGCGCACAACCCCGAGCGGGGTGACGTTCACGTCCGACCCGTACGAGAAGACCTGGGATCGGATGGAGACACCGGATCACAAGATCAACCTCGTGGTCGACGAGTTGGTGGACGAGTTCCGCGGCCTCGCCGACGAGGATCCGAGCGGCGGCGACGACCTGTTCCCGTTCGTGCTGTCGGCCGGCGAACGCCGCTCCTCCACCGCCAACAACGTGATGCGTGATCCCGAGTGGCGGCGCAAGCACCCGACCACCGGGCTGCGCATCCACTCGACCGATGCCGCATCACTCGGCCTCGACGACGGCGAGAAGGTGCGAATCTGCACCAAACGCGGCGAGACCGTGTCGAACGTCGAGATCTCCGACTCCATGCTGCCCGGCCATGTGTCGCTGCCGAACGGGCAGGGGCTCGCCTACCCCGACGTCGATCCCGAGACCGATCTCGGCGTGTCGCCCAACGAGTTGACGAGCCTGGAGGACCAGGACTGGTTCGCCGGCACCCCGTGGCACAAGCACGTGCGTGCCCGTCTCGAGAAGGTGTAGTCGTCGTGACCGGGATCCGGTTCGAGAACGAGCACTGCCCCATCGCCCGGGTCACCGAGCTGCTGGCGGATCGGTGGACGCCGCTCATCTTGCGCGACGTGATGGCGGGGACCCGACGGTTCGACGACCTTCAGGCGGATCTCGGCGCGAGCCGAGCAGTACTGAGCCAACGACTCAAGCGCCTGATCGAGGCGGGACTGATCCGACGTGAGCAGTACGAGACCCGCCCGCCTCGCTACGAGTACCGGTTGACCGACAGCGGCGCGGCCGCGTGGGACGTGCTGGCAGCCATGTGGGCATTCGGCGAGGCTCTTCTGGGGGACGACGAGCAGCAACCACCGACGGAACTCGCCTTCCGTGACTCCGGCGAGGCGTTCCGGCCGGTCGTGGTCGACGAGGCCACGGGTCGGAGAGTCGGGTATCGCGATATCCGGATGCGCCGCCGCCGGGTGTCCACCCCGTGAGGCTCGCCGACCTCGTGGCCGCCACTGATGAGGTCGCCGCCACGAGCGCACGCAAAGCGAAGACGGAGCGTCTCGCCGAGTTGCTGCGAATGGCCGACGCCGACGAGATGACCGTCGTCGTCGGTTTGCTCTCCGGCGATCCCCGCCAGGGCCGGATCGGAGTCGGATGGGCCACCGTCGGCGGCGTCGCGGCTGAACCGGCCGAGGCAGCGACCATCGCCGTCGCCGAACTCGACGAGCTGCTCAGCGAGATCGCGGTCACCCGCGGCGAAGGCTCGGCGGGAGCTCGAGCGGGGATGCTCCGCGAGTTCCTCGGTCGTTGCACCGCACCGGGAGCGGACTTCGTTCGCCGACTCCTGATCGGCGAGCTCCGACAGGGGGCGAACGCTGGCATCGTCACCGATGCGGTGGCGAAGGCCGCCGAGGTGCCCGCCGCGGCGTTGCGCCGAGCAGTGATGCTCTCGGGCGACCTCGGCGCCGCCGCCACGATCGCCAAGCGAGAGGGTCGTGCAGGCCTCGACGCCGTCACGCTCGAACTCCAGCGCCCGATCCAACCGATGCTGGCGTCGACGGCGAAGAGCGTCGCCGATGCCATCACCGAGACGGGCGAGGCATCGGTCGAGTGGAAACTCGACGGCATCCGCATCCAGGCCCACAAGCACGGGGACCAGGTACGGGTGTGGACGCGCAGCCTGCGAGAGATCACCAGCGGCGTCCCCGAGGTCGTGAAGATCGTGCAGGCACTCCCGGCGTCGAGCCTCGTGCTCGACGGCGAGGTGCTCGGCATCACCGATGAGGGCGAGCCGGTCGCCTCCCAGGACACGATCAGCAACCGGTCGGGAGTGGCGCCGTTCTTCTTCGATCTCCTGCACCACGACGGTGACGATCTCCTCGATGCACCTCTCCGGGAGCGCCGGACCCGCTTGACCACCGTCGCGGGCGACCGAGCGATTCCCGGGCTCATCACCGATGATCCGGTGGCCGGCCAGGCCGTACTCGGTCAAGCGTTGGCCGGTCACCATGAGGGCGTGATGGTGAAGGCGGCCGACTCGCCGTATCAGGCCGGTCGGCGGGGCAAGACGTGGCGCAAGGTCAAACCCGTCCACACCTTCGATCTCGTCGTCCTGGCGGTGGAACACGGTAGCGGCCGACGCGAGGGTTGGCTGTCGAACATCCACATGGGCGCTCGGGCCGCCGATGGCTCGTTCGTGATGGTCGGCAAGACCTTCAAGGGCATGACCGACGAGACGTTGCGCTGGCAGACGGAGCGATTCCGCGAGCTCGAGATCGACGACAACGGGTGGCAGGTGACCGTGCGGCCCGAACAGGTCGTGGAGATCGCCATCGATGGCGTGCAGCGCTCGAGCCGATACCCCGGCGGGGTCGCGCTGCGCTTCGCCCGGGTCGTGCGCTACCGCCACGACAAGCCATCCGCCGGAGCCGACACGATCGAGACCCTGCAAGCACTCCAGCGTTAGGCATACTGGCTTCATGGCTGACGCGCCGGCACCGCTCACGATCACTGCCCCGACCGAAGAGACCGTCACGAATCCGGTCACCGACGAGGGCGATCACGACCGGTTCGCCCACTATGTGCGCAAGGCGGATGCCGCCCGGGCCGCCGTGGAGGGTGTGCCGGTGCGGGCACTGTGCGGGAAGGTCTGGGTCCCCAACCGCGACCCGTCCAAGTACCCGGTGTGCCCGGAGTGCAACAAGATCCGCGACCGCCTGATGAACCGCAACAACAACTAGGCGTTCAGGCGCAGGGTTCAGATCCGAACGGTCCTGCCGATGGGTCTCCGTGGTGAAACGAGCCGCGGCCGTACTGATACTCGTCCTTGCGACGTTTGGTGGTGTCGTCGCGCCCGCGTTCGGCCAGCAACCCGAGCCTTCGCCGGGAGATGTCGCACCCCGCTCCGTCACTGCTGAGGAGATGCGCGAGGCGCGCGCGATTCCCGGCGGATTGGCCGACGACACGCTGCGCTACCTCCTCTTGGAGGTCGCACTGATCGAGGAGCTCGGTGCGTTCGCGCCGACGAACTTCCGGCAGGCGATGTTCGACCCGACCACGGATTTCGAGCTCATCCACAGCCGCTATGGCCGCTGGCCCGACACGGATCACGAGAAGCTGCTGGCCGTGCTCGATGCGGTCGACACCGAACTCGCCACCCGCCTGTCGGCCTTCCGACTCCTCGGCGACGCCTCGAACCCACTCCTCGATTTCGCCGTCGGTCGCCTGCCGGCCGACTGGCGGGTGAAGCTCTCGCTCGGCGACACCGAGTTCATCACCGGCTTCGAATACGCCGGTGCCATCAGATCACTCATCGCGTCCGACATCGATCCGGATGTCGTTCGTTCCGGTGAGCCATTCGCCGCCGGTGACGCGTTGATCCTCGCCCTTTCGGCGGCGGTGGACAGCCTCGCGGACGCCGAGGAGCTGAACCGGCTGCTCAGCGCCGAAGTCGCCGATCTCCAGGCCGAAGTCGCCGCACTCGCCGACGCGCCACGCGCCGGTGACTCCACACAGCCCGCCACGTCGTGGACGACCTGGATCGTCGCCGGCGGCGGCGGACTTGTGGTCTTCCTGCTCCTCGCCATCGGGGTCACGACACGCCGTGCCGCACGCCGGCGCGCCGGCGACCATGTGAAGACCGACGCGATGGAGGCCCATCGTCTCCTCTCGGCCACCCGAACGGAGGCCGATGTGGCCGCGGTGGCTGCCGAGATCGGCGTGGGCCTCACCGGGGCACACGGCGCCGCGGTCCTGCGGCGCACCCCCGACGGCCTTCGCCCGGCCGGCCAAGCCGACGTATTGATCAGTTCGGGCCTGAGCCGCATCGTCGAAGCCGGGCAAGCGCTCGACGCCACACTGTCGAACGATCCCTTCCTCCCCGGCATCGATGCCGCAGTCGTCGGCGTGCCCGTCGTCAACAACGGCTCGGTCATCGGCGTCTTGATGGCGATGATCGACGAGTTGACCTCGCTCGGCAACCGCCGGCGCCTCGACGGCGACCTGGAGAGCACGCTGGCCGAGGCCGTCGCGTCCGACCTGCCGGTCGGTTTCGCCATGATCGACGTCGACCACTTCAAGGCCTACAACGACACGCACGGGCACACCGCCGGCGATGTCGCGCTGCAGAACGTGGCCGCGACCATCGCGGCCTGTGTTCGCGACAGTGATGTCGTGTACCGCTACGGCGGCGAAGAATTCTCCATGCTGCTGCCAGGAGCCACTCCACAGGAAGTGGTGGCCGTCGCGGAGCGGGTCCGCGCCGCGGTCGAAGCACTCGACGTCGTCGGCGAACACCTGCAACCGTCGGGAAAGCTGACGGTATCCGTCGGCGTGGCGACGCTCGAGAGTGGCGGGGCCGGCGACATCAAGGAACGAGCCGATGCCGCGCTGTATCGAGCGAAGTCCGGCGGACGCAACACCGTGGTCGTTGACTGAATATGCTGCGAGGGTCTGTCCCACCTGACCCGAAGGATCCAGCGTGAAGGTCGCCGTTGTCTACGAGAGCCGAACCGGAAGCACCGCTCGAGCCGCCGAGCTGATCGGCGCCGCCGCCCAGGAACTCGGCCATGAGGTCGGCGTCTGGCCGACGGGCAAGGTGAACCTCGGATTCCTCACGGATGCCGATATGGTCTTTCTCGGCACCTGGACCGATGGGATCGTCGTGGCCGGCCACCGACCCGGCGACGCCGGGCGCCTGCTCGACATGCCGGGCATCTGGGGCAAGCCCACGGCCGGGTTCGTGACCTACAAGTTCCACGCCGGCAAGGTCATCGAGAAGGTGGGTGACGTGGTCACCCTGCTCGGCGGCGATTGGCTCGGGGGCCGCACCTTCCGCAAGGACAAGCTGTCCGAGGGTGTCGCCGGATTCGTCGTCGCCGCCCTCGACGAAGCCGAGTCCCGCATTTCAACTGTGTGACGATCGGGAACCTCGCGGTGAATTCGAACGTCTTTTGGGGGACCATTCAGCCAGAGGAATCCCCCATGCGCAGCCACATACAGGGCTTGTTCCTGCTCCTCATCGTCGGTATCGCTCTGCTCGGCATGGCCCGCTACGCCGCGCCCGTGGTTTCCGAGGCACTCGGTGAGGACGGCGCGCTGCAGGCGGAGAGCGCCCCCGAGGACGTGATCGACCTCGCCGCAGTGGAGGCCGAACTCGATCCACCGCTCACCGGCGATGAGGTCGGCGTGATCCAGGATCACCTCACACGGCTCGGGTTCGATCCGGGCCCGGTGGACGGCCTGATGGGCCCGAGCACGAGCACGGCCATCGAGGAAGCGATCGTTGAATACCAGTTGAACATCGGCTCGAGCGATCGAGATCTGCTCAACTACACCCAGTCCCTCATCGACGCGCTGGACGCCGCCGCCGCCGCCACCGAAGAGGAACTCGGCACGGCCGAAGACGGCTGAGAACTGCCTGGAAGCAACAACGCCGCGGGTGCTACGGTTGCACCACTGCGGAGGGCGCGATGACGCAGGTAGCGACCGATCTCAACCAACCCCCAACCTCCCCCGATCACCACCGTTCCCGCTACGGCTGGTTGCTCGGACGCGAGCTGACGATACTCCTCACTGGATTCATGCTGTACCGGTTCGTCAGGCTCATCGTGAAAGACGAGATCGACCGGGCACTCGTCAACAGCAACACGGTCGTCGATTGGGAACGAGCGCTCGGGATCTTCAACGAGGTCGATCTGCAGTCCACCATCCTCGACAGCGACCTGATCGTGTGGAGCCTCAACCGCTACTACTTCTTCGCCCACTTCATCGGTAGTGCCGCTTTCCTCATCTGGCTGTACGTGCGGCATTTCGACCACTACGGCCGGGTCCGCCGCGTGATGTTCGGGGTGACGTTCATCGCGCTGGCGGTACATGTCGTGTTCCCGCTCGCCCCGCCCCGCTGGTTCCCGCACATGGGCTTCGTCGACACACTTCAGACGTACGGCCCGAAGATCTACGACAGCGAGACGATCACCAACACCGCGAATCAGATCGCCGCGATGCCATCACTGCACGTCGCCTGGGCCCTCATCGGGGCATGGGCCGTGATCCGGGCGAGTCGAAGCGTCTGGCGATGGTTGGCGATCGCCCACCCGGTGGTGATGACGGCGGCCGTCGTGTTGACCGCCAACCATTGGTGGCTCGATGCGTTCGTCGCCGCCGCACTGGTCATGCTCGTCGTGACGGTCGACCTTCCGATCCAGCGCCGCCTGGAGCTCCGAAAGCAGCGCCGGGGCGCCGTCCCTGCCTCTCTGGCTGCTGAGTGACACCCCCATACCCGGCACCAAAGGATCCTCCTGTCGGTTCGCTCAACTATCGCCCGACCCACGCGCTGGACCTGCGATTCACGCTCATGGGAACGAAGTCCATCGTGACTCGCAGCGGCGTCCACTGGTGGTCGACAGTCACGCCGGAGGGCACCGCTCTGGTCGCCTTCACCCAGCGGGGCGCCGAAATCCGCGCCGATGCCTGGGGCCGCGGCACCGACTGGGCGCTCACACAGCTCCCGTCGCTGCTCGGCGCCGATGATCACACGGCCGACTCGTTTCAGACGGATCACCCGGCGCTACGAGCGCTCACCGAACGGTTCGGCTCGCTTCGAATCGGCGCCACGAACCGGTGGTACGAGGCCCTTGCCATGTCAGCAATCGGGCAGCGGGTCGTCACCGCCGACGCCAAGTCCTCGCGCCGAGCGCTCGCTCGGCGGTTCGGCGATTCATCGCTGGGCGGACCCCTCGCGGCGTTCCCCGACCCCGATCAGCTGCTCCGCATCACCGACCACGAGTTTCATCGGGTCGGGATCGAACGAAGTCGGGCGCGGGTCCTGCGGGTGGCAGCCAAGCACGCCGACCGCCTCGAACGGCTCGGCTCTGACCACGCCCGGGCCAACGGGGTCGACGCGAACGAGTGGGTTCAGCGCCTGCCCGGCGTTGGGCCCTGGACCGCAGCACTGGCCACGGCGATCGCCGGTGGTGACACCGACGCCGTACCGGTCGGCGACCTCCACATACCTCGGATGGTGACGTTCGCACTCACGGGCCACGACGACGGGAACGACGACACGATGGTCGAGGCGCTCGAGCCGTTCGCCGGCCACCGGCAGCGGGTGGTGCGCATGATCAAGATGAGTGACGTCGGACCACCCGACCACCGGCCGGCACCGTTCCGATACGACATTCGAGCGATCTAGCCGGCGAGCTTCTTCTCGCGGTGGGCCACGGTCTTCTCGATGTAGGGCACGGCATCCGGGGTCTTGCACCCGGTCTCTCCGTGATCGACCACGACCGGGCCGATGCGACCGGCCACGGCCACCGCCCGCTTCTGCAGGTTCTTCGACCGCAAGGCGATGGTGATGATGGCCTGATTCATCTCATGACGAACCCGGTTGGGGCGATCGTGGACCTCGGCCTCGATCTGGGTGAGCAGCGAGTTCAGCTCAGCGACGGTGAAGACATCGGGGTTCTCCGCAGAGAACGCCACGATCAGCCAACCCGTGCTGGCCACCCATTCGTCACGCTTGTCGCGCCATTCGTCACTCAACCGTCGGGCATGGGGCGATGCCGCAACCACCCCCGCCACTGCGCCGACAGCCACGTAGTCGTCGGCGGACCTCAACCATGACCGAGCGGCACCGAGCGTCAACGCGTCGGGATCGACGATCTTGGCGGCGAGCTGACGGGCGTCGTGGTTGCCGGTCGCCCAGAGCTCGAGCGCCAACACATGATCGACCTTGATCTTCTTCGCCAGCTTGTTGATCACGGCGAAGCTCACCCCGAACACCGGGCCGGTGGCACCGTGGCGACGATAGATCTTGCGGGCCTGCTCGGTGCCTTCCGACTCGAGCGTGGCCATCACCTCGTCGAGACCGGTCACGACTTCCTCCCCCGGATGACGACGAGCACCGCGATGGCACCGAGCACACTCCCGATGAAGCCAGCGGGCCGCACCTCGAACCCGTCGCCGGCCAGCACCGAGGCGAGCGTGCCGCCGACGATCGAGCCGACGATGCCGAGCAGGATCGTGCCGAGACAGCCGTACGTTCGACCGGTGGGAACGACGAGCCGGGCCAACATCCCGACCAGGAATCCGATTGCGAGCCATCCGAGGAGTGCCATGTCTGGACCCTACTTGTCACACCCGTCGCCTAGGTTGCGGCGGTGACTCGTTGCCGGAACATCAGATGATCGCCTGCGGACACTGTGGAGGCCGGCACGCCACCGTGGACGAGGTGCGAGGCTGCACCGGCGACCTGCCCGCCGACAACTCACTGTTCGCGCCGGAACCGGATCTGGGCGCTGCGCCGACGGCACCGGTCGCCGTGTCGACCCAGCGGGTCGTGCTGGCATCCGACTGGGCCCGCCTGGCCGGGCCCGCGGCACTGGGTCGATCCATCGTGATCAGCCCCGGCGAGCCGGTTCCCGGGCCGTGGAGCGATGCCGAACGGATCGCGGTCGACGGCGCCGACACCAGGATCCCGGAGGCACTGATCGAGGCCTGGCAGCAACGAACGGCCGTGGTCATCGAACTCGACGGCGAACTCCCACTCGAAGACCCGACGCTGAACGTCGACTTCTGGACTCTCGGCCCCGACACCGATCTCGAAGGGGAGCTTCTCCGGCACCTGGTGCTCGGCCACTCGGTCGATGCGCGAGACCCGGATGCACCTTCGGTCCAATCGATCGACCGTGCCGTCGCAGCGGGCGCAACCGTCGCCACCGATGGGGTGGGAGATGTCCGGACGCCCGCGGGTCTGATGTGGTGCGACGGTGGCCGACTCCACTGGCTCGACCCCGAGACGCTCGGTGCGCCCGTGATCCCCGCCGCGAACCTTGCCGTCGGGAGCCTCGCTTCGCTCGGCACCCCGACATCATCGGCGGATCTCGCCCCCGACCAGGAGGCTGCGGTGGCCCACTCTGGCGGTGCGGCGCGGATCATCGCACCGGCCGGATCGGGCAAGACGAGAGTCCTCACCGAACGCGCTCGCCATCTGATTCGGGACCGGGGGATCGCCGCCGAGGGAATCTGCCTGTTGGCATTCAACGTGCGCGCTCGAGAAGAGATGCAGGAGCGCACGAGTGATCTCACCGGCCTCCAGATCCGCACGCTCAACAGCCTTGCCCTGGCGATCCTCTCGGGTACCGCGCCCTTCGCGAAACCGGTCGGTCGTGGAAGGCCCAGGGTCATCGACGAACGAGGCGTGCGGTCGGTGCTCGACCAGCTGGTCAGCCGGCGCCGGCAGGCGATGTCGGACCCCATGGCGGTCTGGATCGAAGCACTCGGTGCCTGCCGGCTCGGCCTTCGATCGCCGGCGGCGGTGGAGCAGGAGTTCGGCGGGGACGTCCGCGACTTCGCGAACGTCCTGCCGCAGTACCGCGAGATTCTCGCGGGGCAGGGCGCCGTCGACTTCGATGAGCAGATCCTGGGTGCCATCGAGGTGCTGCTCACCGATGTCAGGGCTCGTCAGGCCGCACGACGGGCCTGCCAGGTGCTGTTGGTCGACGAGTTCCAGGACCTCACCCCTGCCCACGTCCTGTTGATCCGACTCTTGGCGGGGCCGACGGCCCATGTGTTCGCGGTCGGCGATGACGACCAGACGATCTACGGCTACTCCGGGGCATCGCCGGCCTGGCTCATCGACTTCGAGGACCTCTTCTGGTCGGCCACTGCTCATGATCTCGAAGTCAACTACCGCTGCCCGGCCCCGGTTGTGGCGGCGGCCACGAGCCTGCTGAGCCACAATCGCACCCGGATCATGAAGGCGATTCGGGCTGTCGCTCCCGAACCGAACGACCGTGATTCCGCGATCTCGGTTCGCCGCGACCCCGACTCGACGACGGCCACGTTCGAGCGTGTCACCACCCTGCTCGACGGGGGCGTCGAGCCGAGAGACATCGCCGTTCTCACCCGCGTCAACTCCACCCTCCTCGGTCCGATGCTGGCCTTGGAGGAGGCCGGGGTCGGCACCAACGCCATCATCGACGAGACCTTCACGCAGCGCACCGGTGTGGCCGGAGCGTTGGCGTGGCTTCGTCTCGCCACCGCCCCCGAGCGGGCACTCCCCGGACACGAGATGCTCAGCGCTGCTCGACGGCCGCCCCGGGCCCTGAGCGCGCGGGTCATCGAGTGGATGAGCGAACGCTCGAGCCCGAAAGACCTGCTGCGGTTGGCCGAGCGGCTGCGCGAGGAACGCGACCAGATCAAGGTCACCGACTTCGTGGCCGATCTGATGCGGCTCCGTCAGATCGTCGACGATGACGCCACCACGGAACAGGCACTGCTCTTCATTCGCGACGAACTGGGCCTCGGTGCCGCCCTCGACCAACGGCTGGATGCCAGCCGCCGCAGTGTCGATCGTTCGGCCCACGGCGACGATCTCGCGGCTTTGCTGGCGGTGGCCCGCCATCAGTCGGACCCCGAGGAGTTCCCGAGCTGGCTGTCGCAGCGACTCCGTGAGCGACAAGCCGACCCTGGCGGGGTGCGACTCTCGACCGTGCACAAGGTGAAGGGCCGCGAGTGGCCCCACGTCGTCATCCACGAAGCGAGCGCCGATCTGTTCCCCCACCGGTTGGCCGGCGATCGGGAGGAGGAACGTCGGGTGTTCCACGTCGCCGCCACCCGTTGCAGCGAGTCCCTCACCATCGTCTCGGGCATTCCCCCGTCACCGTTCATCGCCGAACTGAGTTCGCCGTTCGATCCGACCGCCGCACCTCCGGTGCCGCTCAGCGCCGACGATGCCGCACTTCGCGAGGCACTGCGGACCTACCGATCGGCGGAGGCCAGCGCCGGTGCCGTCCCCGCCTATGTGATCTTCAACGATGCCACCCTCGACGATCTGATCGCCCGGCGACCGACCACCAACGCCGAACTCCTCCGCGTGAAGGGAATCGGGCCCGTGAAGATCGAGAAACACGGCGCGGCCATTCTCGAGATCATCAACGGCGGCTGAGGCTACGGTCACACCATGTGCCGCAACATCACCCCCATGCGCGGGCTCGAGCCCATCGACACCGCCGAGGAGATCGAGGCCGCGGTTGCGATCATCACCGAAGCCACCACCGACCTCATCGCGGCGCTCCCGCCGCGCAAGGTGCCGCCGAAAACGGAACCGCCGCTGCGGCGGCTAGCCCGACACGAAGTCGGGTGAGTTCCGCGCGGTGGAGAACTGATCGAGGCCGAGGTCGCCGGCGAAGCGGCGGGTCGGTCCGGCGAAGTCCTCGTCGAGCGGGATCCCGGAGGCGTCCGCGCCCAGGTTGAGCGAACGGAAGATCGCGACCGTGAGCGAGGCCTCCATCACGCCATCGTCGCCAACGCCGGCCCGTAGGGCTTCGCGCGCGCCGGCCAGCGAGTCGTCGCGGCGCCAGGATGCCTCGGCGAACGCCGCTAGTTCGGCGCCATGACCGACGCCGGCATCGCCACCGTCGACGGCCTCGGCGAGTTGAACCTCGTCGTCGGTTGCGGCGCTGCTCGCACCGAGCAGCGTGACGTGAGCCGACGTTCAATAGAAGCACTCGTTGAGCGAACTGGTACGCGCCGCCAGGAGCTCGACCTGCGGACGAGTCAATGCCCGGTCGGACCACACCATTTCCCCGAACGCGTCGCGGCTGTACATCGACATGACGAGGCCTCGCCAGCGGAGGTGGTCCTCACCGGCCAGGCTGAGGGAGCGGGCGACGTTGGGGCCCCGGAAGGGTGTCGTCATCTGGATGTGTCCACCGGCGTCGCCCATACCGTCGGGACGCTTCTGAGAGGGTTCGCCGGGTTCGGCGGCCGGGAACGGCACGAGTTCGAGTCCCTGGGACACACAGAACTGATCGATCGTGATCACCTGGGCGACGAGGGCCGCCGTCTCGGCGTAGGTGGCATCACCGATCTCGTCTGCGATGTCGGTCACCAACGCTGCGTCGATGAGCGAGGCCTCGGTGGCGAAGATCGAGGCGAGTGCCACGAGCACGGAACCGCAGTCACCGCGCGCCGCCGCGAGCGTCTCGAGGCCACCGTTGCGATCCCAGACGGGCCGTGGCGTGGCGGATCGGGCGGCTTCGACGATCGACAGCCGCTCGAGACCCGTGAGCTGCCGGCTCGGCCGACCGATCCCGGCCCAGGCCGCGGTGGCGGCCTCGGCGACACCGCCTGGCAGGGTCAGTTCGCCGAACACGTCTCGCAGGTGGCGTGGTAGACGACCTCGGCACGACGCACGGTCATGCCGTGGGCCTCGCCGACCGGGAGCTCCGGCGGGGTGTGGCCGAGTTGAACGTCGTGGATCACACCGCAGGAGTCGCAGACAAGATGATTGTGTGGCGAGGTCGTGGGGTCGTAGCGTTTCGAACGGCCCTCGATGCCGAGCTCGAGGATCTCCCCCATCGAGGTGAGCTCGTGAAGGGTGCTGTAGACCGTGGCGCGGCTGACCTCGGGAAGAATGTCGACCGCTCGGGCGTGGACTTCATCGGCGGTCAGATGCACGTTCATGCCGTCGAGCGCCTCGGCCACGGCGCGACGCTGCGCGGTGAGGCGATAGCCGCGCGAGCGGAGTCGGTCGAGTAGGGACGTGTGCACCGGGAGTGACTGTACCAGTCACCCGCCCTGGAGGGAATCCGTTCCTGAATTCGGCCCGACTTTGGACTAAGTCCAGAAAGGCGATAAAGTCCGTACTTATGAGCACGCAAACAGACCACTTCGGCCCTCTCGCCGCCCTGGCGGGCGTCTGGCACGGCACCGGCGGCAACGACTTCTCGTTCCACCACGCCGACAACGAGTCCGGCGACACGACCTACCGCGAGGAGATCACCTTCAAGCCCTTCGGCCCGGTCGACAACGGCAGCCAGAGCCTGTACGGCCTCGACTACAAGATGGCCGCCTGGCGCGAGGGCGAGGAGGATCCATTCCACACCGAGGTCGGCTACTGGCTGTGGTGCAGCAACCTCAAGCACGTCATGCGTGGCTTCGTGATCCCTCGCGGATCGGCCATTCTCGCCGGCGGCGAGGCTGAGCCCGACGCCACGTCGTTCACCCTGCGCGCCGAGGCCGACAGCGACGAATACGGCATCACCCAGAACACGTACCTGTTGAACAACGCCCGGTGCACCGCCTACGAGCTCAACCTCTCGGTCGACGGCGACACCCTCACCTACGACGAGACCTCGACCCTGGCCATGAAGGAGTTCGACGAACCCTTCCAGCACACCGACCGCAACGTGCTCCAGCGGGTCGAGACCTTCGAGATCCCACCGCCGGCCTGAGTCACTGCATGCCGCGGCCGCTGACCCGGCGCTGACTCACCTCGATCAGTTCACCGCGGCGGACCTCGAACGACACCACCCGGTCGACGGAGTGTTGGCCGGCGCGCGCCTTGCCGGTGACGACGTCGAGTGACATCCCCTCGGTGAGCGGAAGCAGGGCCACGGCCTTGAACCCCTCGTCGCGACCGGGATGTGAGAGCTTCTCCTCCTGGATCAGATCGGCGGATTCCCAGATCCAGACATCATCGACGCTCACGAATCGACACCGGTGGTTGGTACGGCTCTTGGCCACGATGGAGCCGGGACACACGATCACCGAACCATCGACCCACGGCATGGTGCCCAGCCCGTCGCGGCCGAAGCCCGACTCGAAGGCCTGCTCGATCAGGGCGTCGAGGTTGCCCCCACCGATGGCACGCTTGCGTACCTCGTCGCGCAGGGCCGCGGCCAGGTGTGCGAGGACGTCGTCGGAGAGCTTCTCCGCCAACTCCACCGCCGTCTCCGGGTCATCGGACAGGTGTTTGACAATCGTTCCGTAGCGCCGCGTCGCCATCGGGCCATCATGCCCGGAGAAGGTCGACATCCCCCTTGTGACGAACAGTTGTTCGTACATAGAATCCGAGCATGGCCGGCGTCGCGAACATCCTCCACGCGGATCTCGACTCCTTCTACGCATCGGTCGAGCAGCGCGACAACCCCCGGCTCCGGAACCGGCCGGTGATCGTCGGTGGTGGGGTGGTGCTCGCGGCCAGCTATGAGGCCAAGGCCCATGGCGTGCGTTCGGCGATGAACGGTCGCCAGGCTCGCCTGCTCTGCCCGCATGCGATCGTCGTCGAACCACGTATGGAGGCATACAGCGAGGCATCGACCGCCGTGTTCGAACGCTTCCACGACTTCACGCCCCTGGTGGAGCCCCTCTCACCGGATGAGGCGTTCCTCGATGTGTCGGGTGCGCTCAACATCTTCGGGCCCGCCGCGTCGATCGCGGCCCAGTTGCGCACACGGGTGCTGGTCGATGTGGGCCTGCCGATCTCAGTCGGCGTCGCCCGCACCAAGTTCCTCGCCAAGGTCGCGAGCGCTCAGGCGAAACCCGACGGGCTGCTCGTCGTCGATCCCGACCGGGAGCGAGAATTCCTCCACCCACTCCCGGTCGACGTTCTGTGGGGCGTCGGTCCGGTGACATCGGAGAAGCTGGGCAACCACGGCGTCGAGACGGTGGGCGACCTCGCCTCGAGCGGACGCGCCGAGATGCAGGCCCTCTTGGGAGCGGGCACCGGGCGCCATCTGCGCGACCTCGCCCACAACCTCGATCCCCGCAAGGTCGACACCGGTCGCCGCGACCGATCGATGGGGGCCCAGCGGGCGCTCGGTGTCCGTGTGCGCACCCGCGGCGAGTTGCGCACCGACCTGATCGGGCTCGTCGAGAAAGTGGCCGCCCGGCTCCGCAAGGCCGAGCGCCTGACCCGCACCGTCACGGTTCGCTTCCGCACCGCCGAACTGCGCGCCGAGAGCCGGTCGCGCACGCTCCTGGAACCGACGGCATCGACGGAGGTGCTCACCGCCACCGCCGACGAGCTGCTGGCGAATCTCGTTGATGGGCCTCAGGGGCCCGGCGCTCGACTCGGCCGGGTCGGGTGTTCGCTGATCGGCATCACGTTCAGTGGCCTCGCTCCGCCCGATGCGGTCCAGCTCGCCTTCCGTTTCCCGGAACAGGGAAAAGCGACCGAGGCCCTCGACGACATGATGGACGACATCCGGACGCGGTGGGGAGGCAAGGCCGTCGCCCGGGCCTCGTTGATGGGCGCGGGCTCCGGCTTCCCGGTCCTCGCGCGGCCCACTGCCGTCGATGCCTAGACGGAGTCTCCGTCGCCACTGCCCTCCGCGGAATCGCTGCCGGTGACCGGGTACCCACCGCTGATCGATGGTTCCGCCGGAGTGACCGGATACTCGCTCGGCTGTGTCGCCGGGTAGCTGCCCGCGGGATCTGTGGTCGGGTAGGTGCTGTCCGGAACCGTGACCGGGGGTGCGGTCGTCGGTGGTGCCGTGGTCGATGGCCCGGCGGTCGGAGGCAGGGTGGTCGGAGGCAGGGTGGTCGTCGCCGACGCCACGCCGTCATGGACCGGGGGCGGGAGATCCTCGGGAAGCAGGGCCACGAAGTCGTCGGGATCGATGCTATTGTCGGCGAGGGCCTCGCTCACGGGCACACCGGGCGGCACCTCGACGCCGAGTTCGTCGAGCGTTTCGACCGCGGCAGCCCGATAGGCGTCGCGCCGAACCCTGGTCTGGGCCGCGATCTCGCCGATCGACTCCGGGAGTGTGCCGGCGCTCACCTCCGCAGCGAGTGTGTCGAGCTGAACGTCGGTGACGAGGCCGTCGTCGAGCATCCGGCCGAGCTCGTTCGACACGTCAGAGCCGACGGCGGCGATGACCTCCTCGACGACCGCCGGGTCGAGCCCGAGCGCCAGCAGCGTGTCGGCGATCAGGTCTTCACGAACAGGCGGCTCATCGGGGCTCGTCGCACTGGCGACACCGGCGAGCGATGTCAGGAGTGAGGCGGCCAGGGCCAGTGTTCCGAGGGCGATCCGTGAGCTGGTCATGCCCCAACTTCGGGCGATTGGGGCGCCGAGTTGATGCGATTGAGCCGATCGACTCAGTCCAATAGGGCTGCGAGGGAACCGTCTTCGACCCCGGCCAACGCGGCCTCTGCCTCTTCCTCGGTGATCCATCCACCGGCGATCGCCGCCTCGAGATCGCCACCGGACGCAATGAGCACCGCGGCGATCACGACGGCCTCGGGGTCGAGGTCGCTGTGGTCCACGATGGCAGGGAGCGACGTACTCGCGGGGGCTGCGGCGACGGTCGTCGTGGCGGCCACGGTGGTCGTCGTCGACCCGACCGTTCGTTCGGCCGCGGGCACCGGTTCGGCGTCGGCCGTTCCGCACGATGCCACCAGTGCGGCGACAGCGACCAATCCCGGAAGTCGTCTCCACCTCATGTTGGTGTTATCGGCGTGACGCGTGGCTGATCTGAGCGCCAATCCGACCAATGGGCCAAAGGACTCAGAAGTGCGAGACTGTCGGAATGGAGCCAAACAGCGCCACCGGCCAGATCACCTGACGTGGCGGAGCCCGGATTCTTCGAACACGTGCTCGACGCCTTCGAGGGCTTCGTGGACGATGCCCACGGCGCAGTGCGGGCAAATGCACATCGACGGGGACTGAAGGTCTGGTTCGGCACCGCCGATGGCAGCGCGGCTCGCGAGCACTACGAGGCCCAACTCATGCGCCAGGGGAGCGACTTCGCGCTCGAGATCGGATTCCATGCCGAGCATCGCGACCCTTCCGAGAACGAGGCATGCCTCGAGCATCTGATGACGACGGAGAAGCAGTGGCGCAAGGAGTTGGGCGAGGATGCCGAGGCCGGTCCGTTCCTCGGCAACGAGTCGTGGCGCCGGATCTCCGAGGTCTGGGAACCACCCGACCCCGACGATCCGGACGCCCCGATGGAGATCGCGGCCCGGCTGGCCGACTATGTCGACGCGATCGAACCCCACCGGGTGCGAGACTGACCGCGATGTCCGACTCCCCGTCCACCAGCCCCGGCCGCGGCCTGTACTGCAACCGCACCCTCAACCTGCGAGGTGTTCGTGCCATCGGCTACGACATGGACTACACGCTCATCCACTATCACGTCGACGAGTGGGAGCGGGCGGCCTTCGAGCACGCCCGGCAGCAGCTCTCCGCGCAGGGATGGCCGGTCGAGTCACTGACCTTCGACCCCAGCGCGTTCACGTTGGGGCTCGTGTTCGACCTCGAGCTCGGCAACCTCGTCAAGGCCACCCGGTTCGGCTACGTGATGAAGGTGCAACACGGAACCAGGACCCTGACCTTCGATGAGCAGCGCACAGTCTACGACGGCGTCGTGATCGACCTCGGTGAAGAGCGTTTCGAGTTCATGAACACCTTGTTCGAGCTGAGCCGAGCGTCGCTGTGGACCCAGCTGGTGGAGATCCACGACATCAAGCCCCTCCCCGGCGTGGCGTCCTTCCTGCATCTCTACCGAGAGATCGACCGGGCCCTCGGCGCCGCCCATCTCGAGGGCGCGCTGAAGCAGCAGATCGTCGATGACCCGGAGCGCTTCGTCGACTTCGACCCCGGCATCGTCGGCACCCTCAACGACCAACGCCTGGCCGGCAAGCAACTCCTGCTCATCACCAACTCCGAGTGGTGGTACACGGAGCGGATCATGAGCTGGTGCGTCAATGGTTCGATGCCCGACGGTCAGACGTGGCGAGATCTCTTCGATGTCGTGATCGTGGCGGCAGCCAAGCCACGCTTCTTCTCCGAGCAGGGGCCGATCTACCGCCTGGTGGACGACGAACTCGGCCATCTCGAGCCCCATTACGGCGCCCTGGAAAGGGGCGAGGTGTACCACGGCGGCAACGCCCGCATGGTGGAGGCCTCACTGGGCCATGACCCGTCACAGTTCCTGTACGTCGGCGACCATCTCTTCGGCGACGTACACGTCACCAAGGACGTGCTGCGGTGGCGAACCTGCCTCATCGCACGCGAGTTGGAGGACGAGGTTGCCGCCGCCGCGGGGTTCGCTGGTTCCGAGCAGGAGTTGCGCACGCTCATGGTCGAGAAGGGTCGACTCGAACAGGTCCATTCCCGGCTGCGTCTGGATCGGCGCCGCCTGGTCGTGGCTGATGAGCCTCGAGATGAAACCGATGCGGCAATCGACGCCGCGGCACGACAGATCGCCACGATCGATGCAGACATCGCTCCTCTTGCCCAGGCCGCGGCCATGCAGGGAAACGACGTCTGGGGTCCGTTGATGCGGGCCGGCATCGACAAGAGCCTGTTCGCCCGCCAGGTGGAGAAGTACGCCGACGTCTACACCAGCCGGGTCAGCAACTTCGCGGCGGCGACACCCTACGGCTACCTCCGGGCCGCACGAGGTTCGCTCCCCCACGACGCACCTGGCTAGGTTGCGCAACCATGGCTGAAACCTCCGGCAACCCCGACATCGAGTTCTTCTGGGACCCCGTCTGCCCGTTCGCATGGATCACGTCTCGATGGGTCGAGAAGGTGGCCGCCCAGCGTGACTACGGCGTGGACTATCGGTTCATCTCCCTGCGGCTGATCAACAAGGACAAGGACTACGCCACCGAGTTCCCGCCCGAGTACGAGTTCGGTCACACCGCCGGCCTGCGATTCCTGCGGGTCGCGGCCGCCATCCGTGAAGACCTGGGACGCGAACACATGGCTGCTCTGGTGACCGCATACGGCGAGTCCTACTGGGACAAGCCAAAGGGTTCAGGCATGCGCACCCATCTGAGCACACCTGACCATGCCGCCGAGGTCCTGGAGGCCGCCGGCCTCCCGGCCTCGTACGTGGCGTCACTGGACGACGACTCATGGGACTCGGCGATCGACGACGAGGGCGAGTTGGCGCTCTCACGTACGGGACGCGACGTGGGCACGCCCATCATCACCTTCCACCCGCCTGACGGATTGTCGTTCTTCGGTCCGGTGATCTCGCGGGTGCCATCAACCGAGGACGCGGTTCGCTTGTGGGATGCGGTGATCGAGTTGGCGGGCTTCCCCGGGTTCGCCGAGATGAAGCGCAGTGTGCGCGAGGTGCCACAGCTCAACATCCTCGGCGGCGTGAGTGACCGGCCCCAGAGCGAGGACTGGACCGACGGGCACCGCGCCGGGCATCTCCCCGGCGACCCGAGTTAGCGGGCCGGGTCAGAAGCTCTCGTCGGCGTAGATCACCGGCGAGTCCGGGGTGCCGCTCGGGCGGAGCACCATGATGAGGTCGCCGGGCTCGACCGAAGCGGCGGCGCCAATCGCCACCCGGATGACCGACCCGTCGAATGGCGCGGTGATGTGCGACTCCATCTTCATGGCCTCGATCACGCCGACCGAATCACCGGCCGCGAGTTCATCGCCGGCTTCGACCGACACATTGACCACGCCGCGGAACGGCGCAGCCACGTGCTCGGGACGAGCCGGGTCTGCCTTCTCCGCTTCGACGATATCGGTGGCGACGGACCGGTCGACGACATCGATGGGGCGCAGCTGGCCGTTGAGCCGAAACACGACCGAGCGGACGCCTTCCTCGTTGGGTTCGCCGATGGCTTCCAACCCGATGAGCACGCGCACGCCGCGCTCGAGGCTCACCGACACGTCCTCTTCGGACTCGGTGAGGCCGTACCAGAAGAGCGGGGTCGGGAGGACGGCGAGGTCGCCGAAGCGTTCCCGCATCTCCTGTTGCGACTTGGCCGGCGCCGGAAACAGCAGTCGACTCAGCGTGTTGCGGACATCATCGCCATCGAGCGCGGTTCGGTCGTCGTCGCTGAGCGTGGCAACCGGTTTGGGTTCGGGCCGTTCGGCCAGCGCGTCGGTGCGGAAGGGTTCGGGGAAACCGGCTTCGGGCGTGCCGAGTTCGCCCCGCAGGAAGGCGACGACACTGTCGGGGAGATCGACGCTTCGAGGATCGGACTCGAGGTGCTCCGGGGTGACGCCGGAAGCCACGAGATGCAGCGCCAGGTCGCCGACGACCTTGGAGCTGGGCGTGACCTTGATGGGGCGGCCCAGGATGCGGTCGCAGGCCGCGTAGAGCCGCTCGACCTCCTCGAAACGGTGGCCGATCCCGAGTGCGATGGCTTGTTGGCGGAGGTTGCTGAGCTGACCGCCGGGGATCTCGTGGCGGTACACGGTGCCGGTCGGGGCCCGGAGCCCGGCTTCGAACGGCGAGTAGAGGTTGCGGACGGCCTCCCAGAACGGCTCGAGGTCACCCACGGCCTCGAGATCGAGACCGGTGCCACGGTCGCCGTATTCGGTGGTGGCGATGAGTGCCGCCACCGACGGCTGACTGGTCATCCCCGACAACGGCGGCGCAGCCGCGTCGACCGCATCGACTCCTGCTTCGACCGCTGCGAGGTAGGTGGCGAGTTGACCGCCTGACGTGTCGTGGGTGTGGAGATGGACCGGCGTGTCGAACCGCTCTCGCAGGGCGGAGATGAGGGTGCGAGCGGCGGGAGCGCGAAGCAGACCCGCCATGTCCTTCACACAGAGGATGTGAACCCCGGCGTCGACGAGCTCCTCGGCCAGCCGGAGATAGTAGTCGAGGTCATAGAGCGTTTCGGCCGGATTGGACAGATCGCCGGAGTAGCAGAGGCTGCCCTCGGCGAGCGCGCCGGTCTCGAGGGTGGCCTCGATCGCAGGCCGCATCTGCTCGATGTCGTTCAGCGCGTCGAAGACGCGGAACAGATCGATTCCGGTGGCGTGGGCTTCCTGCACGAACCGGCGACACACCACATCGGGATACGGCGAGTAGCCGACCGTGTTTCGACCGCGCAGCAGCATCTGGAGCAGGAGGTTGGGAGCGGCTTCCCGGATGCGGGCGAGCCGATCCCATGGGTCCTCGTGCAAGAACCGCAGGGCCACGTCGTAGGTGGCGCCACCCCAGCACTCGAGGCTGAGCAGTTGTGGTTGCGAGTGAGCGAGATGGCGCGCCCCCGCGACGAGGTCGAAGGATCGGACCCGGGTGGCAAGGATCGACTGATGCGCGTCGCGCAGAGTGGTGTCGGTGACCGCCACCTCGCTGCTCGACCGCAACCATGACGCGAAGTCGGTCGGACCGAGTTCGTCGAGCCGCTGTTTGGAGC
This sequence comes from Acidimicrobiaceae bacterium, assembly GCA_016845585.1. Classification (GTDB taxonomy): domain Bacteria; phylum Actinomycetota; class Acidimicrobiia; order Acidimicrobiales; family Aldehydirespiratoraceae; genus JAACCU01. The sequence continues at coordinate 33,656 of JAERSO010000122.1, forward strand.
CGCTCGGTGGATCCTCCGACGGCCGACCGGGCAGCTTCGTCATCGGATCGACGAGCGATGGCGGCTCGCCGTTCGGCCGGTTCACCGTGACATCGGCCAGGTACTTGAGCAGGCGCGTTGCCCGGTCGGCGCCCACCGACGCAGCCGTCAGGTGGGGGCGCTGGTCGATGAAGTTGGTGGTGGCCGTGCCGTCGCGGAAGTCCTCGTCGGCGAGCACTGCTTGCAGGAACGCGATGTTCGTCTCGACACCGCGTACACGGAACTCAGCGAGTGCTCGTTCGGAGCGCCGGAGTGCGGTGGCGAAGTCCGACCCCCGGCATGTGAGCTTCACGATGAGTGAGTCGAAGTACGGCGAGACCTCGGCCCCGATGTAGCCGGTGCCACCGTCGAGGCGGATACCCGCTCCACCGGGTTGGCGGAACGCGACGATGCGGCCGGTGTCGGGGCGGAAGTCGTTGGCCGGGTTCTCGGCCGTGATCCGGCACTGGAGGGCGAATCCCCGCGGGACGATGTCGTCCTGGCGGATTCCGAGGTCGTCGAAGCTTGCGCCGCCGGCGATGCTCAGCTGCGATTCGACGAGGTCGATGTCGGTGATCTCCTCGGTGACCGTGTGCTCGACCTGGATCCGGGGATTCATCTCGATGAAGACGTGTCGCCCGGTGCCATCCACGAGGAACTCGACCGTGCCGGCGTTGCGGTAGCCGATGGAGCGAGCGTACGCGACTGCATCGGCGCAGAGTGCATCGCGCAGCACCGGGTCGAGGTTGGGGGCCGGAGCGATCTCGACGACCTTCTGGAACCGCCGCTGCATCGAACAATCGCGTTCGTACAGGTGCACGACCTCGCCATCGGCATCGGCCAGGACCTGGACCTCGATGTGGCGGACATCGGTGACCGCCTCCTCCAGGAAGACGGTGCTGTCACCAAAGGCGCTCTCGGCCTCGCGCACTGCGGAGGCCAGGGCATCCGGTAGATCCGTCGGACGATCGACCCGTCGCAGACCGCGCCCGCCACCGCCGGCGGCCGCCTTCACGAAAATCGGGTAGCCGATTCCCTCGGCGAGCGTGAGCGCCTCGTCGGCGTCGGTGAGCGAGGGCGACTGCCGAAGCACGGGCAGCCCGGCGGCCTCCGCCGAGGCGCGCGCCCGCATCTTGTTGCCGGTGAGGGTGAGGACATCGGCCGACGGTCCGACGAAGATCAGACCGGCTGCGGCACACGCGTCGGCCAGATCCGGGCTCTCGGAGAGGAAGCCGTACCCGGGGTAGACGGCGTCGGCGCCCGAGCGCTGCGCGGCCGCGATGATCACCTCGATGTCGAGGTAGGCGCGGACCGGGTGGCCCCGCTCGCCGATCTCGTAGGCCTCGTCCGCCTTCAAGCGGTGCAGGCTGTTGCGGTCCTCATAGGTGTGGATGGCGACCGTGCGGATGCCGAGCTGCGTGGCGGCCCGAAACGCCCGGATGGCGATCTCGCCCCGGTTCGCGACGAGGAGCTTGTTGATCTGGGGAGCAGACACGTTCGTTATCTACCAGTTGGCTTGAGGCCGATAAAGCGGGACCCGGGGACGAACTGACATTGTCGCGATACGCCATTTTGGCCTATCCGACATGTTTGCCGATCTCCCAGCCCTTGTCGCCGAGCAGCGCACCCGCGGTGGCGATCGGCTCGGCTTCGAGCGGCGTCGCCATCGAGTCGTTCCAGCGGTTGAAAACGCCGAACATGCACACGACGCCGAGGATCTCGACGATCTCCTCCTCTGACCAGTGCTCGGCGAGCTGGTCGTAGAGGTCATCGCTGACCCCATTCGGCACCGAACCCGCGGCCAAGGCGTAGTCGAGGGCAACGCTCTCGGCGTCGGAGAAGAGCGGGCTGGTGCGGTACTCGTAGATTGCTTCCATCTTCTGCTCGTCGATGCCGTGCCGAGTGGCGCTCACCGAGGTGTGGGCCTTGCAGTACTGACAGCCGGCGGCGAACGAAGCCATGTGTGCGACGAGGCGCTTGAGTCCCGGGTCGACGAGACCATCGGGGGCGAACACGGCCCGATTCATCTGCACCACGGCCTTGGCGAAGGCGGGTACCCGCTGCATGGTGAGCAGACTGTTGGGCACGAATCCGAGCGTGTTGACGAAATGCTCGAGGGTCGCCCGGAGCTCGGGGTCCGGGCAGTCTTCGATGGCGAGTGGGGTCATGCGAGACATTGGGCACCTGCGTCGGCGATCTGTTGGTCTTGTTCTTCGGTGGCGCCCGAAACGGCCACGGCACCTGCCGTGGCTCCGTCAACGATGATCGGGGTCGCCCCGCCGACGGCCATGAGGTCGTCGACCTTGGGAGCGAGTGCGTGCAGCAGCGTCGGGTCGGCGTTGAACACGTCACGCAGATCGCAGGTGCGGGCGCCGGAAGCCGCCGCGGTCCAGCCCTTCTTCTCCGCCACCTCGATGGAGAAGAGCGGGGCGCCATCCATGCGTGCCATGGTCACGGTGTTGCCGGCGGCGTCGGTGATGACGATGACCACCGGCGTGCCGAGCGAATCGGCCTCGGCGATGGCACCGTCGAGGGCCCGGCGAGCGCCGGCGTGGGTGATGACGGGGCGATCGACGAAGTCGGTCATGGTTCAGCTCGCCATGATCTCGGTGGTGACAGTGCCCAGTTCGCCGAAGCTCGCCGTCAGCGTGTCACCGGGGGCCATTGGTTTCATCGGCCCGAGGGCACCGGTCATCAACACGTCGCCCGCTCGCAGCGGGATGCCGCGGGCACACATCGTGTCGGCCAGCCAACGAGCGGCATGGAGCGGGTGGCCGAGACAGGCCGCGCCGACTCCGGTCGACACTTCCTCACCATTGATCGACATCGACATGGGGATGGTGCGGAGATCCACCCGATCGAGTGGCATCGGTCGACCACCCAGGACGTAGAGCCCACAGCTGGCGTTGTCGGCCACGGTGTCGACAATGGTTATGTTCCAGTCGGCGACCCGACTGTCGACGACCTCGATCGACGGCAACACGTAGGCGGTGGCCGAGATGATGTCGGCGAACGAGTGCTCGCCCTTGTCGAGGTCGTGCTCGAGCACGAGTGCGACTTCGGCCTCGGCTCGGGGCTGCAGAAGACGTTCCGCCGGAATGGGCACGCCGTCGCCGAACTCCATGTCGACGAAGAGGGTGCCGAAATCGGGCTGGTCAACGCCGATCTGATCCATCACGGCCTGTGAGGTGATGCCGATCTTGCGGCCGGACACCCGGCGACCGGAATCGATCGCCAGGGCGGTGTTCACCTCTTGAATGGCGTAGCCAACGTCGATGTCGGTGGCGGTGCCAACGACGTCACGAATCGGACTGCACGGTTTGCCGGCTTCGGCAGCCTTGCGCAGCTGGGCCGCCGCTTCAGCGATCAGTTCTTCACTGGCCATGGTCAGTCCTCGGCCTGCTCGCGAGCGAGTCGGGCCTTCTTGTCGGCGAGCATCTCGCCGGCGGCCATGTACTCCGACGCCGGGTCAACCTCGTTGATCCAGGCCCGGATCGAGTCGCGCGGGGCGCCGATCGACTCGACGGCGGCCTCGGTCAGCGCAGCCAGTAGCGCCTTCTTTTCGTCGGACGATCGACCCGCCCCGAGGGTGACGTTGATGAGCGGCACGGGTCAGACTCCTCGGACGGTGACGGTTCCGAGGTGAGAGTAGCGAGCGTGGGCAACCGTGCCCGGACCGAGGGGGCGGGCATCGGTCGGCGCGCCGGCGGGGATGATCCACCCCTTCTCCAGCTTCTGGCCGTGCCTGCCGAGATGGTTGGCGAGCATTGCCACGCATCCGGCCGGGTCATCCAGCAGTGCGGCTCCCGTGGCGGTCCCGGTGATCTGACCGTCGATCTCGAGAAGGCAGCCGAGTGTCAACAGATCTACTTCCCGGGGGCCGACACCATCGGTGCCGACGGCCACCCGGGCTGCCGAGGTGTTGTCGGCGACCACGTCGGGAAGGGTGAACGAGAATGCCTCGTACCGGGAATCGATGACCTCGATACCGCCGACGACGGTGGCCGTGGCGTCGAGGACGTCGTCCGCCGTGACGTTCGGGCCGGCGAGATCCTCGCCGAGGATGAACACGAGCTCCGGCTCGACTCGCGGGTGGATCAGCTCGTCGAGCTTCACCTCTTCGCCGTCGAGGATGCTGGATTCGAGAACCCAGCCGTAGCAGGGGTCACTGACGTTCATCTGCTCCTGCTTGGCCACCGAGGTGAGCCCGAGCTTGGCCCCGACGACCTTGTCACCGCGGGCGAGCTTCATCTCGAGGAGCGCGGCCTGGATGGCGTAGGCGTCGTCGAGCGGCAGGGATTCGATCTGCTTCTCGATGCCTTGGACCTCCTGGCGGTCGTCGACTCCGGCTTGGAGGTAGGCGGCCCACCTGACGTGATCGATCTGGGTCATCGGGGTTTCTTCTTTCCGTTTCGGGATTGACCGACCCGGCTCACGCGGCCTCGGATGCCGCGTGAGCCGGGTCGTCTGGAGGGGTCAGCCTTCGGCGGCCAGGATGTCGGCCAGTTCCGGGTCGAGGACTTCGTGGCAGTCCTTGATCGTCTCGAAACCGATGCCGTCGGGAACGATCTGGACGATGCGACCGGCGTGGTTGGCCTGATGACGGTCACCGTCACCGAAGTACCAGTCGCCACACATCAGGTCGGTCTCGAAGCCTTCGATGGCGCGGACGACGTCGGTGACGCTGTTGCGGTCGATGGCGGCGGGGTCGAGCCCGAGCAGTGCATCGACGAAGACCAGAGCAGCCAGCAAACCGGCCTGCGAGAACGAGTCGCGGGGGTCCGAGTCGTTGCCGTACTTGTCCATCACCTCACCCCACAGGGTGTTGTGGGGGCCGGCGCTGTCGAGCTCGACGAGCTCGATCTGCATGGCGAAGTTGTCGTCGATCCAGCGCTGGTCGACCGCAGCCGGGACCGACAGGTCGTACGACGAGGTCGGCCCGTACCACGGGGTCTCGTCGCCCTGGGCGGCGGCGATGTTGATGTAGCCGACCACGCCGGGCCCGGGTTCGACGACCACGACTGCGTCGGTGTCGGCCTCCATGGCCTGCAGGACGATCGTCTCGGCATCGCTGAGGTCCGGTGCGCCGTTGAAGGACGAGACCGGCACGCCGACGCTGTCGCCGTAGGCGGTGATGCCTTCACAGACCCACGCACCGAAGTTCGGGATGACGTTGCTCACGCAGGCGAGCGACTCGGCACCCTGCTCGACGGCCCACTGGGCGGCGCCGATGCCGCTGAGACGCGGACCCTGGTTCGTCGGCGAGATGTTGCGGCTGTGGAAGCACTCGCGGGGCACACCGACGCCGGCGATGACGAGCACGTTCTGCTCTTCGTAGTAGTCGGCGTTGGCCGCGCACTCGACGAAGCTGGTGCTGCCGATCATGGCGACGACGCCTTCATCTTCGACGAGGCCGCGGGCCACCGTGGCGGCAACCGCCGGGTCCCACTGGTCGTCTTCGACCTGGTAGTCGATCGGACGGCCGTTGATGCCGCCGTTGGCGTTCACGCATGCGAAGTACGCAGCCGTGGCCTTGGAGGCGGAGCTGAAGTCGGCCGGGCCGGTCGCACCGACCACGGCGCCGACCTTGATCGGGTCGCCGGTGGCTTCCTGGCCGTTGCCGAGGCCACAGCCGGCGTCGCCGTCGGCCGCCATGTCGCCGGAGTCATCGGAACCGGCGTCATCGCTGTCATCGCTCGAACTGTCGTCGTTCGAACTGTCGTCGCTGGAGCTGTCGGCGGCGGCGTCGCCACCACCACCCGAGCTGTCATCGCTGTCGTCGCCACATGCTGTGGTCAACAGCGCGAACACGGCCAACAGGGCCAGAAGTCGCAGATGGAGTTTCACGTGAATTCCCCTCCCAGGGATCGTGATCGAGGGTCGATCACCATTGGTTGTTGCCAACCGAGATCCGGGAGAGTTCTCGGAGACTTCTTTCATGATCCTGGGAGTCAAGCAGAATCTCGATAATTCGTCAAGAAGTCGTTTCTACTCGATTTCGGGCGCGCCGAAGCAAGGATTCCGCATGCTTCTCCATCGAGCGCGGCTCACTCGGCGGCGGCGAGCTCTTCGTCGGTGATGGCCCCGATGACCGCGCTGGTGCGCTGAATGTGATCAGTGACGACCTGGCAGGCCACATCGACATCGCGGGCCAGGGCCGTCTCCATCAGCAGGGTGTGCTCCGCGTGCACGTCGCGGGGAACCGAGGTGTCGGTCAGCGCCCGCCGGCGGTAGCGCTCCGAGTGATGGTGCAACATGTCGAGCATGTAGCGGATCCACTGCGACTCGCTGTTCGCGTTGAGCGCATCGTGGAATTCCCGATTGCGGTTCTCCCACTCCACGGCCGCGCCTTCCTCGCTCGCGTCCAGGCGCTCCTGCGCCTTGGACAGGCGATGGAACGCCGCGACGATGCCGGCTTCCCAGTCGTCGTCGCCGTTCTCGATGGATTCGGCGAGCGCCTTGGTCTCCAACAGCACGCGGAGGTTGCTGATGTCGCGCAGGTCAGCTGACGACATCGGCTTGACGGTGAAACCTCGCTGCCCTTCAGCAGTCACGAGCGCATCGGCGATCAGCAGGGAGAGCGCCTCTCGGATGGTGGACGAGCCGACGCCATAACGCTTGCGAAGGTGTTCGACCGCCAGACGGGAGCCCGGCTCGAGTTCGCCGTTGACGATGTCGTCACGCAGCGCGTTGAAGGTCATCTCCACTCGAGTTCGGGGACTTCCGTTGTCGCTCATGCGTCTCACTCTCGATCCGGGCGGCACTGTTCAAGATAGTCGCGCCCCAATCGAGTAACACGAAACCCAAACAAGTTCAAGCAATACTAGGCAATTTTAATTGATTCCCGAAACTTTTCAGAATCTCGACATTTGTTCTTGACATCAGCGATTGCCGGTAGTTGTCTGGCGCCATGGAGGTATCGGGTGTGTCCAGCGACACATGGGAATGGGGAGCGGCCTTCGTCCGCGTTACCGGCGTCCGACGTGATCGATTCGTGGAGTTCGACTTCTCGATCGGCGAGATCCGCGATGCGGACACGGACCTGGCAGTCGAGATGATCCTGCCCTACCCCGCCTTCCGAGAGTTCTGCGCCGAACGACACGTCGAACTCCTCCCCACCAGCGAGGAGGCGGCGCTCGCCTACCTCGCACTGCAAGAAAAGTACGAAGACGCCCACACCAAAGAAAGAGGGGGATGTCTCCCATGAACATCGACATCAAGTCCGAGGACATCACGCCTCGGCGTCAGACATTCAGCCACATCGCTGCCCGCTACGGGGAGGATCGCCCGGCATCTCGCTATGACGAGGCAACCCTCGACGTACAGGCAACGGCGAACTTCCACTACCGGCCCATCTGGGCGCCTGAGTACGAGATCTTCGACACGAGCCGTACCGCCATCGTCATGAACGACTGGTACGACTTCAAGGATCCCCGGCAGTTCTACTACGCCACGTACAACATCAACCGGGCGGGGATGAACCAGGCCGCCGACCGTGCCTTCGAGTTCGTCGAGGACCGCGAACTCGTCGGGCGCATCGACGCCGACTGGCTCGCCAAGGCGAAGAGCTACCTGATCCCGCTTCGCCACTACGAGTGGGCCGCCAACCTCAACAGCCTCCTGATCACGGACTTCGGGTACGGCACCCGGTTCACCTCGGCCGCCGTCTTCGCTTCCGGCGATCGCCTCGGCATGGCCCAGATCATCACTCGGGCCGGGCTCGTGCTCGCCGACTACGACGAGAGCGTTCTCGTCGACGGTCGCCAGGCGTGGCTCGAAGCCGAAGCCTGGCAGCCCACCCGCCAGATGGCTGAGGACTCGCTCGTCGTTCAGGACTGGTTCGAGACCTTCATCGCCCAGTACCTCGCCATGGACGGCATCCTCTTGCCGCTCGTCTACGGCGCCTTCGACGACACCGGCCTCGACCGGGGCGCCACCGCCGTCTCGATGATGTCGGAATTCCAGGTTGACTGGATGAAGGACGCGGCCCGCTGGGTCGACTCGTTCGTCAAGACCGCAGCCGCCGAGTCCGAGGCCAACGCTGCCCAGCTCAGCGCCTGGTACGGCACCTGGCGAGCCAAGGCCGTCGCCGCCGGTGCCGCGCTCGCCACCGCGACGCTCGGCGACGCCGGCGCAGTCGACGCAATCGCCGCCGATCTCGACGCACGGGCCGCCCGGCTCGGACTCACGGTCTGAGGAGGATCCATGAGCACCAATTCCGTCTCCATCACCCTGCAGAACACCGACGAGGCGCGATCGATCATCGAGGCCATCGCCGCCGACAACCCCGAGGTCAGCATCACCCGCTACCCGGCGATGACCAAACTCGACTGCCCCGGCCAGCTCAGCATCAACGCCGGCACGGTCAGCGAGATCATCGGACGCGAGTGGGACCCCCAGGAACTCCACCTGAGCATGATCACGCTGTCCGGAAACATCAACGAAGACGACGAGCTCTTCGAGCTCTCCTGGAACTGAGGAACTGAACCATGGCAAAGAAGATCGGACTCAAGCGCAAGTACGAGCTCATGACTCGTGACCTGGCGTGGGACACCACCTACCAGGACATGGACGACGTCTACCCCTACGACTCGTTCGAGGGCATCAAGGTCCACAACTGGGACGACTGGGAAGACCCCTTCCGCCTCACGATGGACGCCTACTGGAAGTTCCAGGCCGAAAAGGAGCGCAAGCTCTACGCCGTCATCGACTCGTTCGCCCAGAACAACGGCCAGCTCGGCATCAGTGATGCCCGCTACCTGAGCGCCATCAAGCTCTTCCTGACCGGGGTGAGCCCCCTCGAGTACCAGGCCCACCGTCACTTCGCCCACCTCGGTCGCAACATCCGCGGCACGGGTGCCCAGGTGGCGGCCCAGATGCAGTCGCTCGACGAGCTGCGTCACGCCCAGACCCAGATCCACACGATCAGCCACCACAACAAGTACTTCGACGGACTGCACGACTTCACCCACATGCACGACCGGGTCTGGTACCTGTCCGTGCCGAAGTCGTTCTTCGACGACGCGGTCAGCGCCGGCCCGTTCGAGTTCTTCACGGCGATCTCGTTCTCCTTCGAGTACGTGCTCACCAACCTGTTGTTCGTGCCGTTCATGTCGGGCGCCGCGTTCAACGGCGACCTCGCCACCGTCACCTTCGGCTTCAGCGCCCAGAGCGACGAGTCCCGTCACATGACCCTCGGCCTCGAAGTCATCAAGTTCCTGCTCGAGCAGGACGAGGCCAACGTGCCGATCGTGCAGCACTGGATCGACAAGTGGTTCTGGCGTGGCCATCGCCTACTCGGCCTGGTCGGCATGATGATGGACTACATGCTCCCCAAGAAGACCATGTCCTGGGGTGAAGCCTGGGAGATGTACTTCGAGGAGCAGGGCGGCGCCCTGTTCGACGATCTCGCCCGCTACGGCATCCGTCCGCCGATGCACGCCGACATCGCCACCAACGAGAAGGACCGCATCAGCCACGAGGTCTGGTCGACCTTCTACCAGTACACCCACGCCGCCGGCTTCCACACCTGGGACATCGACGACGAACACAAGGACTGGCTGTCGGAGAAGTACCCCGACACCTTCGACAAGTTCTACCGGCCCCGGTACGACATGTGGAAGGACGCTGCAGCCGAGGGCAAGCGCTTCTACAACATGGCGCTCCCCCAGCTGTGCCAGACGTGCCAGATCCCGATGCTCTTCACCGAGCCCGATGATCCGACGACCACGTGCTTCCGCAACAGCGAGTACAACGGCGACACGTTCCACTTCTGCAGCGACGGCTGCAAGTACATCTTCGACCACGAGCCGGAGAAGTACATCCAGTCGTGGTTGCCGGTGCACCAGATCTTCCAGGGCAACTGTGGTGGCGCGGAGATCCCCGACGTGCTCGCCTGGTACCACCTCAACATGGGTGTGGACAACATGGCCTACGAGGGCTCACCGGAAGAAGCGTTGTGGAACGAGTGGATGGCCGCCCGAAGAGTCGGCGCCCAGGTCTGAGGAGGATTGACATGCCAGTAGTCGCACTCAACGAGGGTTACACCGGGACCAACATGGACGCCCTGGAGAACTTCCACGGCAACCAGCTGGTCTACCTGCACTGGGAGAAGCACCTGAGCTTCTGTGCCGCCTTGGCCTTCCCGTTGCCGCCCCAGATGCCGTTCGGCGCCATTCTCGGAGAGATCATCCCCGAGTTCTACGGCCCGCATCCCGACTTCGAGAAGATCGATTGGGCCGCGGTGACGTGGGAGCTCGACGGCAAGCCGTTCACCCCTGACCCCGAGAAGTCGCTCGAGGACCAGGGCATCGGCCACAAGTCCCTCATCCGCTTCTGGACGCCGGGCCTCGACGGCCGCAACGGCGGCGGCTGAACCCACCGCATCGCGACGAGGTCTCCCGGCCATGTTCGAACTCACCGTTGAGCCCAGTGAGGATCTGGTCACCGTCGCCGACGGCCAGACCATCCTCGACGCCTGCCTCCGCGCCGGCGTCTGGCTTCCTCATGCCTGCGGGCACGGCCTGTGCGGCACGTGCAAGGTGGAGGTGCTCGACGGCGAGATCCAACACGGCAACTGCTCGTCGTTCGCCTTGATGGATTTCGAACGCGACGAGGGGTTCACCCTCGCCTGTTCGGCGACGGTCACCACCGACGTCACCATCGAGGCCGACATCGATGAGGGACCAGATGCCGAGAGTCGTCCGGTGCAGGATTTCGTCGGCACCGTGAGCCGGCTCGAGAACCTGACCGGCGACATCCTCGGCATCTGGCTGTCGGTCCCCGATAGCGGCGCCGAGTTCCAGGCCGGTCAGTACCTCAACTTGTCGGTCGACGGAGTCGATCAGCCGCGGGCGTTCTCGTTCGCCAACAGTCCCTCTCAGCCCGGCGAGGTCGAACTCCACGTTCGTCTCATACCGGGCGGTGAGGCCACCACGGTGCTCCATGAGCAGCTGAGCGTCGGCGACGAGCTCAGGTTCGCGGCTCCCTACGGGCGCTTCCACGTCCGCAAGTCAGCCGACAAGCCGTTGCTGTTCATGGCCGGCGGTTCCGGGCTCACGAGCCCGAAGTCGATGATCCTCGATCTACTCGAGAACAGCTGCACACACCCGATCACGTTGATCCATGGTGTGCGAACCGCCGCCGATCTCTACTTCGACGATCTCTTCCGGGATCTCGAAGGCACCCACGACAACTTCCGGTACGTCCCGGCGCTCAGCGAAGCTGACGATGACACCGACTGGGACGGCGAGACCGGATTCGTCAACACGGTCGCCGAGCGGCTCTTCGACGGGTCGTTCAAAGGCATGTCGGCCTACCTGTGTGGCCCGCCGCCGATGATCGACGCCTGCGTCACCACGCTCATGAAGGGCCGACTCTTCGAGCGCGACATCTTCATGGAACGATTCGTGACGGCTGCCGATGCCGAAACCGAAGCCGGCCGTGGCCGCAGTCCCCTTTTCAAGGCGATCTGACATGTCCGAGATCCACCAGTGCACGGTGAAGGCCCACGGCGACCCCGATCTCACCTTCGATGTGCGCTCTGGCGAGCGCGTGCTGCACGAGATGATCCGAGGGGGCCGTCACCTCATCGATGTCGGGTGTCGTGGTGGTGGCTGTGGCGTGTGCCGCGTGCGTGTCATCTCCGGCGAGTACACGACCCGGCGCATGAGCGCCAAGCACGTCACCGAGGCCGAGCAGGCCGAGGGCTTGGCACTCGCCTGTCGCCTCATCCCGTCATCGGACGTGGTGGTCGAGCTCGCTCAACAGACATCCATCCCGCTCACCTGAACACGCTCTACCCGATCCACAAGAACCAACTCGAAAGAACAAGGAGAACCACAATGGCCGTCAACGGAGTCCTTCGTCCCGGCATCATCCAGATCCGAGTGCTCGACATGGCCGAGGCCGTCGTTCACTACCGAGACCGACTCGGCCTGCACGAGGTCATGACCGGCGACGATGGTCGCGTCTACCTCAAGGGGTGGGACGAGTTCGACCATCACAGCGTGGTGTTGCGTGAAGCCGACGCTGCCGGCATGGACCTCATGGCCTTCAAGGTCATGGACGATGCCACCCTCACCCAGCTCACCGCCGACCTGACCGCCTACGGCGTCGACGTCGAGGACGTCGCCGCCGGTGAGCAGCCGGCCACCGGCCGCCGTGTCTCGTTCATGATCCCCAGCGGTCACCGCATCGAGCTGTTCGCCGAGATGGAACAGGCCGAGTTCCACCCCGCCATCGAAAACCCCGATGTCTGGCCCGAAGAGCCCAAGGGAATGGGTGTCGCCCGCTTCGACCACGCCCTGCTCTACGGCCCCGACATCGACAAGGTCACCGATCTGTTCTGTGATGTGCTCGGCTTCAAGGTCGCCGAACAGGCCGAGCTCGGCCCCGGCGCAGTGGCCGTGTGGCTCACCTGCTCCAACAAGGCCCACGACATCGCCTTCGTGCCCAACCCCGAACCGGGGGCATTCCACCACGCGGCGTTCTTCCTCGAGGAGCAGAACCACGTGACCCACGCCGGCGACATCATGGCGTACTACGACATCCCCATCGATGTCGGCCCCACCCGCCATGGCATCACCCGCGGTCGCACGATCTACTTCTTCGACCCGTGCGGCAACCGCAACGAGGTGTTCGCCGGCGGCTACACCTACTACCCGGACAACCCCACCCGGTACTGGACCCCCGAAGAGCTCGGCAAGGGGATCTTCTACTACGAGCGTGAGCTGAACGACGCCTTCCTGGGCGTCTACACCTGAGCTCATGACGCTCTGACGGCCACAGAATCGCTGCTGGCCGTCATCGATCTCCTTCAGCGCGCCCATCCGGGAGAGGGCGCGCTGAAGGAGTACCCCGAATTCCCCCGACACTTTCTCCTCCAAACACTCTCCCCCCGGTCTCCCGCCCGCACTCTCAAAGCGAGTACCCATGTCTGAGACAGATTTCAAACTCTTCATCAACGGAGCGCACCGCCCTGGTTCCGACGGTGCCACGTTCGCCAACATCTCACCCGTCGACGGCTCCGTCATCGGCCAGATCCACCAGGCCACCCAAGCCGATGTCGACGACGCCGTCCGCGCCGCCCAGGCCGCGCTCACCGGTCCGTGGGGCACCATGGCCCGCAACGACCGCCTCGAGATGCTTCACGAGGTGGCCGCCGAGATCGATCGTCGCTTCCACGACTTCCTCGCCGCCGAGGTGGCCGACACGGGCAAGCCGGTGAGCCTCGCCAGCCATGTCGACATTCCCCGCGGTGCCGCCAACTTCAAGATCTTCGCCGATGTCGTCAAGAACGTGCCGAGCGAGTTCTTCGGCATGGACGTCCCCGGCACGGACGGTGCCATCAACTACGGCCTCCGCAAGCCCAAGGGCGTGATCGCGGTCATCTGTCCGTGGAACCTGCCGCTGTTGCTCATGACCTGGAAGGTCGGGCCGGCGCTGGCCTGCGGCAATACCGTCATCGTCAAGCCGTCGGAAGAGACCCCCGCCACCGCCACCCTGCTCGGCGAGGTCATGAACACCGTCGGGGTGCCGGCCGGTGTCTACAACGTGGTGCACGGCTTCGGCCCCGGTGCCACCGGCGAGTTCCTCACCACCCATCCCGACGTCGACGCCATCACGTTCACCGGCGAGAACCTCACTGGCGAGAAGATCATGCAGGCGTCGGCTGTGGGTGCTCGCGACATCTCCCTCGAACTCGGGGGCAAGAACCCGGCGATCGTGTTCGCCGACGCCGACATGGTCGCCGCCATCGAAGGCACGATGCGCTCCGCGTTCGCCAACTGTGGCCAGGTGTGCCTCGGCACCGAGCGGATCTATGTCGAACGGCCGATCTTCGACGAGTTCGTCGCCCGCCTGAAGGACAGCGCCGAAGCGCTGAAGGTCGGTCGTCCCAGCGACGACGACACCGACTTCGGACCGCTGATCAGCGAGGAACATCGAGACAAGGTTCTCGGCTTCTACGAGAAGGCCGTGACCGACGGTGCCAAGGTCGTGACCGGTGGCGGCGTCCCCCAACTCGAGGACGACATCGCCGGCGGGTGGTGGGTGGAGCCCACCATCTGGACCGGGTTGGAGGAGGACTCGACGGTGGTCACCGACGAGATCTTCGGCCCTTGCTGCCACATCCGACCCTTCGACACCGAGGAAGAGGCGATCGAGCTCGCCAACGACACCCCGTTCGGGCTCGCCGCCGCGGTGTGGACCACCAACGCCAGTCGCGCCCACCGTGTGGGTGCCGCTCTCGACGTCGGCCTCTGCTGGGTCAACTCATGGTTCCTGCGAGATCTCCGCACCCCGTTCGGCGGATCGAAGGCCTCCGGAATCGGCCGCGAAGGCGGCGTCCACAGCCTCGAGTTCTACACCGAGACCACCAACGTCTGCCTGCAGCTCTGACGCCGCCGACGGAGACGCACCATGCCCGACATCAAACCATTCATCGTCACCGGCCTCGCCCTCGGTTCGATCTATGCCCTCTCCGGCATGGGCCTCGTCGTGCTGTACCGCGCCACTGCGGTGCTCAACTTCGCCTACGGCGCCATCGGGGCGATCGGGGCGCTGGTCGCCTGGGATCTGATCGACGGCGGCACCCCCGAGCCGGTCGCATGGCTTGCCTGCATCATCGTCACCACCCTGCTGTCGCTCGCCTACGGCATCCTGATCGCGCCGAAGCTGGCCGATCGCGACCTCGCCACCAAGGCGATCGCCACGGTGGGCTTCGCCGTACTCATCCTCGGCTTCTCGCTGTGGTGGCTCCCTGACATCAGCCGCTCGCTCTCCCTTCCGACGAGCGACGACGGCATCCGGATCTTCGGCGTCCAGGTCGTCTACACCCGCATGATCGCGCTGGCGCTGGCCCTCTTCATCGGCTTTGCCGTGACCGAGTTCCTGAATCGCACCCGCACGGGTCTGTTCATGCGGGCCATGGCCGACAACCCCGATCAGGCCGCCATGCTCGGCATCTCGACCGATCGAATCGGTGCGATCGCCTGGGGCCTCTCCGGTGTCCTGTCCGGTATCACCGGTCTGCTGATCGCCGATCTGATCCGTCTCGAAGCCGGCGCACTCACCTTCCTGGTCGTGCCGGCCATCGCGGCGGCGGTCATCGGCCGCCTGCGCTCACTGCCGGCCACGCTCATCGGCGGACTCGCGATCGGTGTGGCCGAGTCGGTGGCCGCCCCCTTCGAGAGCATCAGCAACTACCGCGGGGTGGCGCCGTTCCTCGCTGCCATGCTGTTCCTGGTCTGGCAACAGCGCGAGTCAGGCATCCAGATCTTCTCGAGCGCGTCATGATCGGCCGCCTCGCCCCGCATGCACCCCGCCTCGTCGGTGTGATCGCCGCCGTGATCGTTCTGGCGTGCTGGGTCCCCAACCAGTTCGGCGCCCGCTGGGTGTCCACCTGGACCACCACCCTCGTGTTCGCCATCACCGCCGCCGGGATCGGCTTTCTCTACAGCAGGCTCGGCCTCGCCAGTCTCACCCAGGTGGCCCTCGTGGGGGTCGGCGGCTGGATCGCGCTTCGCCTGGAGTTCACCGCCGACATCCCCTTCTTCATCATCGTGATCCTGAGCGCCACGATCACGGCCGCGATCGGTGCCGTCCTGAGCCTTCCGGCGCTACGGCTCCGCGGCCTCTACCTCGCCCTGGTCACCCTGATGATGGCAGCCGGGTTCGACGAGATCGTCAACGCCACCGGCTTCCCCAACGGTGGACCGGGATTCCTCGGCTACCAGGCGTCCGGCGAACTCCAGCGCATGAACCGGCCGAGCATCGCCGAGAACGATGCCGCGTACTTCCGGCTCACCCTGATCGCCATGGTGCTCGCCTTCGCTCTGGTGTACCTGCACGAGAAGACCAAGCCCGGTCGGGCGTGGCACCTCATCGCCCAGAGCGAAGGTGCCGCGCACAGCGCCGGCATCAATGTCGTGCTCTACAAGACCTGGGCGTTCGTCCTGGCCGCGTTCCTGAGCGGTCTGGGCGGGGCACTGTTCGCAGGGCAGCTCAATCAACTCGGCCCGTCCTCGTTCGAGTCGATGGATTCGCTGGTGCTCTTCGCGCTCGTCCTCGTCGGTGGGGCGTACCACTGGTCCGGCTGGATCATCGGAGCCCTGCTCTTTCGGGCCTTCCCGGCCTTCCTCGACGACCGTGGACTGTCCGCGGACATCTCGATCATGATCGCCGGCCTGGCCCTCATGTTGAACCTCACCGTCGCGCCTCGAGGAATTGCGGCCGATCTCGCCAAAGTCGGCGGACTCATCCGCTCGAAACTGGCGGGACCGGCCGACGCAGAAGTGGAGGTGGCGCGATGATCGAACTCCGCGACCTCAGCGTCTCGTTCGGTGCGGTCCGCCCGATCGACCGACTGTCGCTCACCATCGACGCACCGACACACGGCATCATCGGGCCCAACGGTGCGGGCAAGACCACGCTGCTCAACGCGTTGAGCGGCTTCGTCGGCAACGTCAGCGGCACGATCACCGCCTTCGGCGACGACATCTCGGCCATGAACGCCCGATCCCGCGCTCGATGGGGCCTGCGGCGCACGTTCCAGACCGTCCAGGTCGCCGACGACATGTCGGCCCTCGACAACATCGTGATCACGGTCGATCACTGCCCCCACGAGTTCGGCCACAAACATGAGGCCGCCCACGCCGCGTGCGAACTGGTCGGGCTCGCCGAGCCCGATCGCCTCGCCGGTTCGCTCTCGACCTATGAGCGGCGGCTGTGCGAGATCGCCCGCGCCGTCGTCGGACATCCGAGGATCGTCCTGATGGACGAACCGGCCGCGGGCGTGAGCAGCACCGAACGCGAGCAGCTCACCGCCCTTCTCCGCGGCCTGGAGGAGAGCACCGGCGCATGGTTGGTGCTGATCGACCACGACGTCGAGCTGATCCAATCGATCTGCACCACCACGACGGCACTCGACTTCGGATCCCACGTCGCCACGGGAACGACGGCCGAGGTCCTGTCCGATCCCGAGGTCGTCAAGGCGTACCTGGGCAGTACTCCGGTGGCCGCATCATGACCGACTCGCTCCTCCAGGTCGACGGCCTGGTCGTGCCCCGTGGTGGTCGCCCCGTCGTCCATGGCGTCTCACTCGACATCCCGGCCGGCGAGGTCACCGCCCTGCTCGGCGCCAATGGCGCCGGAAAGAGCTCCCTCGTGCTGGGGCTGGCCGGCCGGGTGAAGCCGATGAGCGGTGCCATCCGGGTGAACGGCACCGACGTGGCCGGCTGGCGTCCCCAGAAGATCCGCCGAGCCGGCCTGGCGGCGGTACCCGAAGGGCATCAGGTTCTTCGCTCGCTCAGCGTGCGGGACAACCTCCGTGCCGCTGTCCTCGCTCCAGAACGCGAGGACGAGCTCATGGCCAACACCTATGAGCTCCTGCCCGAACTGGCGAAGATCGAGGACCGGCTCTCCGGCTCCCTGTCAGGTGGCCAGCAGCAGATGGTGGCGATCGCCCAGGGGCTGATGTCAGAGCCCGACTATCTGCTCATCGACGAGCTCTCGCTCGGACTCGCGCCGATCATCGTCGACCGCCTGATGCCCGTCGTGGCAGCTGTCGCCGATCAGGGCATCGGCGTGTTGCTCATCGAGCAGTACGCCAGCGTGGCCCTTGCGGTCGCGCAACACGCCGCCGTCCTGGACCGTGGCCAGGTCGAGTGGGTCGGTTCGGCCGATGAGTTGCGAGAACACCCCGAGATCCTTCACGGCGCCTACCTCGGCGCCACCCCCAGCCATACCTAGGAGACCCCATGGCCACCGCCGCCATCGTCGGTTCCGGAAACATCGGAACCGACCTGATGTACAAGTTGATGCGTTCGCCGCACATCGAACCGCGCTACATGATCGGCGTCGACCCCGACTCCGAGGGCCTCAAGCGCGCCTCGGCCGAGGGTCTCGAGGCATCCCATGAGGGCGTCGACTGGTTGTTGGCACGGCCGGAACTGCCCGACATCGTCTTCGAGGCGACGTCGGCGTACGTGCACGTGCGCAACGCGCCCCGCTACAAGGAGGCAGGCATCCGGGCGGTGGATCTCACCCCTGCCGCTCGGGGTCCGTTCGTCGTCCCGCCGGCAAACCTCCTCGCCCACATCGACGAGATGAACGTCAACATGGTCACCTGCGGCGGTCAGGCCACGATCCCCATGGTTCACGCCGTGTCCCGGGTCGTCGATGTCGACTACGCAGAGATCGTCGCCACGGTGTCCTCGACGTCCGCCGGCCCCGGCACGCGCCAGAACATCGACGAATTCACCCGCACCACATCCAGGGCCGTCGAAGTCGTCGGCGGCGCCGAGCGGGGCAAGGCAATCATCATCCTGAACCCGGCCGAGCCGCCGCTGATCATGCGCGACACCATCTACTGCTCATTGCCCGCCGGCGCCGACGCCGACAAGATCGCGGCCTCGATCCTCGAGATCGCGGCCGACGTCCAGACCTACGTGCCCGGCTACCGGCTGTTGGCCGAGCCCCAGTTCGATCTGGAGTTCCACGACGACGGCCGCGGCCGCGTCGCCATCTTCGTCGAGGTCGAAGGGGCCGGCGACTTCCTGCCGCCGTACGCCGGCAACCTCGACATCATGACCGCCGCCGCCACCAAGGTCGGCGATGAGATCAGCAAGGAGCACTTCTGATGCCGTTCTCTGACACCCTCGACCTTCGGGTCACCGACACGTCGCTGCGCGACGGGTCACACGCCAAGCGCCACCAGTTCACCGAGCAGAACGTCCGAGACATCGTCCGGGCCCTCGACGACGCCGGCATGCCCGTCATCGAGGTCACCCACGGTGACGGGCTCGGTGGCTCGTCGTACAACTACGGCCACTCCCTCGTCGACGAACGCGTCCTCATGAAGGCCGCGGTTGACGAGGCACAGAACGCCAAGATCGCGGCGCTGATGCTGCCTGGTCTGGGCACCAAGGACGACATCAAAGCCATCGCCGATCTCGGAGTCACGGTCGTGCGCATCGCCACGCACTGCACCGAAGCCGACATCTCCGAACAGCACTTCGGCCTGGCCCGCGAGGTCGGCCTCGAGACCGGCGGCTTCTTGATGATGGCCAGCACCGTCAGCCCCGAGGTGTTGGCGAAGCAGGCACGGATCATGGCCGATGCCGGCTGCCAATGCGTCTATGTCGTCGACTCCGCCGGCGCCATGGTGCTCGAAGATGCATCCGAGCGTGTCGCTGCCGTCGTCGCCGAACTCGGCGACGACGCTCAGGTCGGGTTCCACGGCCATGAGAACCTCTCGCTGTCGCTCGCCAACACGATCGTGGCCATTCGCGCCGGCGCCGTGCAGGTCGACGGGTCCACCCGCCGCTTCGGCGCAGGATCCGGCAACACCGCCTGCGAAGCCATCGCCGCTGTCACCGAGAAGCTGGGCATCAGCACCGGCCTCGACACGCTCAAGATGATCGACGCGGCCGAAGATGTCGTGCGGCCGGTGATGGACGACGAATGCGTCCTCGACCGTCTCTCGATGATCATGGGCTACGCCGGCGTCTACTCCAGCTTCCTCAAGCACGCGTACCGAGCGGCCGAACGCTACGACGTCGCCGGCGCCGACATCCTCCTCGAATGCGGCAACCGGAAGCTCGTGGGTGGACAGGAAGATCAGATCATCCAGATCGCCGCGGAGCTCGCCGCCCAGAGGGACTGAAGGTGCCGGACTTCGCCGCGCTGGCCCTCGAACTCGAGGAAGCCGAGCGCGGAGGTCCGGCAACCGCGCTCTTCACCAGCCGGTTCGAGGCATTCGACTGGGATGACGCCCGAGCGGTGGCGCGTGCCCGCGACGAACGACGCCGCGTCCAGGGTGATCGCCGGGTCGGCTACAAGCTCGGGTGGACCTCGGCACCGATGCGAGAAGCGCTCGGCATCGACGCGCCCAACTGGGGGACGCTGTGGGCGAGTCAGGCGACGGAGCCCACCGTCGACGTGTCGCGCTTTCGCCATCCCAAGATCGAGCCCGAGCTGGTGTTTCGTGCAACCGACGCCACCGGCATCCGTGGCGAATGGGCGCTCGGGATCGAGATCGTCGATCCGCGATTCCCGAGCTTCGACTTCCACTGGCTCGACAACACCGCGGACAATTCCTCGTGCGCCGGGATCGTCGTGGGCGAGTTCACCGCACTGGATGCACCCGCAACTGTCCGGGTCAGTTTCACCGACGGAACGGTCATCCACACCGGCACCGGAAGTGCGGCCATGGGCTCCCCCGCCGACGCCGTCGCGTGGTTGGTCACACAACTCGCTCGGGAGGGCGAGGCGTTGCAGCCCGGCGACATCGTCTTCACCGGCGGACTCACCGCGCCCTTCGATCTCATCACCGACATGACAGTGGCCCTCACCAGCGATGCGCTCCCTGCGGTGGAGCTGCGAAGTCCACGACGCGAGACTTGACCAACCGGGAACTTCTCGGTCAGTCGAGGAGTTTCCCCTCCGTGTTCACTCGATGGCGTCGCCGCGCCGGTCTCCTCATCACCCTGCTTCTCTTCGCCTCTGCCTGCGGGAGCGACGCCGAGCCTGCCGATGAGCCCGAACCCGAAGCCGCGGTCAGCGCCTACCCCGATGCGCCCATCACCCCGGATGGTCCGCTGTCCGACACTGTGGTCGCCGACATCGATCTGCTGCTCGACTCACTGCCCACGGGGAACGCGGACCGCGACGCGCTGAGTCGCATCGCCGGAGCCGATGATCCGAGGTTGGCGTGGCTGCTGTCCGACCTCATGCGGTTCGTGCCGGGCGATTCGGACCTCGGCATGGCCGTGGCGGCCGCATGGATAGCGAACACCGGCGTCGTCGTCGACATCGACCGCTCGATCTGGGGCGCCACCACCAACCACCTGATCGCCTGGGACACGCCGGCACCGCCGGGCTACCAGGAGTGGAAGGGCCGGATCTTCACCCTGATCGAGCCCGGATGGGAGCCGTTCTTCGCCGACGGGGACGCCGACATCGACTGGCGCCACCTCTCATGGGGAGGCGTGTTGATCGACGACCGGCCCATCCGCCACGCCGCGCTGCCGTGTCCGGAGGGTTGCATCCCAGCACTCGACGATCCCGCGCTCGTGGCCGCGGGGACCGACGACGACTGGCTCGACGACGACCGGGCGGTATTCGGTGTGGTCGTCGACGGGGAGGCCGTGGCCTTCCCGAAGAACATCATGGAAGTCCACGAGATGGTCAACATGACCATCGGGGCCCGACGGGTCGGCATCCCCTACTGCACGCTGTGTGGCTCGGCGCAGGCGTACCTGACCGACGTCGTGCCCGCCGGCATCGATCTCGGCGAGTTCGACACCTTCGAACTCCGGACCACCGGTCTGCTCACCCGTTCCAACAAGGTGATGTACGAGCTCCACACCGATTCGGTCTTCGACACCTTCACCGGGGCCGCGCTCACCGGCCCCCTCCAGGATGCGGGCGTGATACTCGACCAGGTGAGCGTCGCCGTCACCACCTGGGGCGAGTGGAAGGCCGACCATCCCGAGTCGTTCCTCATTGCTCGCGACGGGGGGATCGGCCGCACCTACCTCGACGATCCGCTGCGCGGCCGTGACGACGATGGGCCGATCTTCCCGATCGGCGATGTCGACCCTCGTCTCGATGTCCAGGAGCCGGTCCTCGGTGTCATCGACGGCGACACCGTCGTGGCGTTCCCGGTCGCCACCGCCCTCGCCACTCTGGCCGCGGGTGAGGACGTCGGTCACGACGACCTTCGTGTCGAGGAGATCGGCGGCGGTTTGGTCGCGACCATCGACGGGGTCGAGATCGCCACGCACCAGGCGTTCTGGTTCGCCTGGAGCCAGTTCCACCCCGAGACCGAGGTGTGGAGTCCCTGATCTAGCTTCGCCGGCCCCGCAGCTTGTCGATCTGGCGCCGATCCCGTTTCGTGGGTCGGCCGGCACCGCGGTCACGTTGGGCGAAAACCGGGGCCACGAGATGATCGGAGGGTTCCGGTGGCGGCGACTTGTCGTCGAAACACTCGGCGGCCCGCGGGGCGGAGACCCGCTTCTCGATCGTCTCCTTCACGACATAGACGTAGGTGCGCTCCCGCCGCTTGGCCCGAACCTCATCGCCGAGCCCGACCTTCGTCGACGGTTTGGCGGCGACATCGTTGACGAACACTCGCCCCTCGGTGCACGCCGTATTGGCCTGCGTGCGGGTCTTGAAGACCCGCACCGACCACAGCCATTTGTCGACACGCACGCTCACGGCTCTATTGTGCCAGGGGTTGTACGACCTCTCGGATTTGGGAGAGGATCAGGGCCGAATCAGGGGAGACACATGCAGATTCCAATGACCGTTGCCGACCACATCAAGCGGGCGGACCTCGTCTACGGCGACCGCATCGGCATCGTCGATGAACCGGACCAACCCGCCCCGGCGCTCGAGGGGCTCACCTACTCTCGATTCGCCCAGCTCGCCAAGGGGCTCGCCGCCGGCCTCGACGACCTGGGTCTCGACATCGGTGCCCGTGTCGGCATCGTCTCCCAGAACTCGGCCCGCCTCCTCACGGTGCTGTTCGGCGCCAGCGCGTACGGCCGGGTCGCCGTGCCGATCAACTTCCGTCTGAGCCGGGCGGAGGTCGACTACATCGTCAAACACTCCGGATGCGAAGTCCTCATCATCGACCCTGAACTGAAGCCCACGCTCGGCGACATCGAGGTGCCCCATCTCTTCATCGCCGGCGAGGACTCCGACCAGCTCTACAAGATGGGAGTGGAGCCCAAGCCATGGACCCCTGACGAGGACGCCACCGCCACCATCAACTACACGAGTGGCACCACCGCCCGCCCCAAGGGGGTGGAGATGACCCACCGCAACCTGTGGACCAACTCGACCGTGTTCGGCTGGCACTGCGGGGTCACCGACCGCGACGTCTACCTGCACACCCTTCCCATGTTCCACTGCAACGGTTGGGGCATGCCCTACGCCATGACCGCGATGGGTGTCCCGCAGATCGTGCTCCGTCAGGTCGATGGAGCCGAGATCCTGCGCCGGGTCGAAGAGCACGGTGTCACGATCATGTGCGGCGCGCCCGCGGTCGTCGCCGCCATCCTCGATGCGGCCGCCGAGTGGGATGGTGAGATCCCGGGCAAGGACCGCGTGCGCATCGTCGTGGCGGGCGCCCCACCCCCGACCCGCACCATCGAACGTGTCGAGACCGAGCTCGGATGGGAGTTCATCCAGCTCTACGGCCTGACCGAGACCGCGCCGCTGCTCACCTTCAACCGCTGCCGATCGGAGTGGGACGACCTGACCCCCCACGAGCGAGCGGTCAAGTTGTCACGCGCCGGGGCCCCGGCCTTCGGCATCACCATGGACGTCTCCCCCGGCGGCGAACTTCTCGCCCGCGGCAACCATGTGCTCAAGAGCTACTGGGACAACCCGGAGGCCTCCGCCGAAGCCCTGGAGGACAACTGGTTCCACACCGGCGACGGCGGCATCATCGACGACGAGAACTACATCACGATCTCTGACCGCAAGAAGGACGTCATCATCTCCGGCGGAGAAAACGTCTCGTCCATCGAGGTCGAGGACGCGCTCTTCTCGCACGAGGCCGTTCTCGAGACCGCGGTCATCGGCGTGCCCCATGAGAAGTGGGGTGAGACGGTCAAGGCGCTCGTCGTACTTGCCCCCGGCGCCGAGGCGACCGAACGGGAGATCATCGATCACTGCCGTGAGTTGATCGCCCACTACAAGTGCCCGACCTCGGTCGAGTTCCGCGATGAACTCGCCCGCACGGCCACGGGCAAGCTCCAGAAGTACAAGCTCCGCTCGCCCTACTGGGAGGGTATGGAAAAGCAGATCAACGGCTGATGACGGTTGCCTAGGACGCGCCTTCGGGCGGCGGCCCGGGCACCACATGACCGACTCCCTCGACCCAACGAGCGTTGGGCGGGATCGGCCGCGTGTCGGCAGGGTCGAGCACCCAGCCGTGGCCGTCGACCCATCGCGGTGGCTGCCAGGTGATGTTCGCCTCCTCAGACGGGAGGCTGTCGCCCGTCCATGACGGCAGCTCCACCTCGCCCGGGCTCGAGCGTGTCGGG
>JAERSO010000123.1 GCA_016845585.1 Acidimicrobiaceae bacterium
CTACGAGTACGCCCCCGGCGGCTCGTTCCAGGTCGGCACGGTCATGCAGGTCGAGATCCCGCTGACCGCCACCTGGCGCGGCGTGACCGCCGAGTCGATCCACATCGCGGCGACCACCATCGACTTCGACTGGCTGGTCGACAACGGCTTCTCGCCCAACGGCTGGGGCGACCAGACGCTGGTCTGGGAGGCCATGGTGGCCGACCTGAACGCCCGGGGCGGCATCAACGGCCGGACCGTCGTGCTCGACGCGGTGCGTCCCTTCAGCGCCATCCCGGGCTTCGGCATCTCGGCCGACGGGGTGTGCCTGGAGGTGGCCGGCGACTTCGAGACGTTCGCCGTCCTCGGCGGGTTCCTCGGCCCGGCGGAGGTGTCCAACATCTGCATCCCGGGCCAGCAGGAGACCATCCTGATCGGCGGCCGGACCAACTCCGAGCGCCTCGCCCAGGTGACCGCTCCGTGGTACGAGAACGGCATGGCCAAGGAGCGCCGCATGGAGGCGTACCTGTCGCTGCTGCACCAGAACGGCTACCTGGACGGCAGGACGGTGGCCGTGATCGGCGCCGAGGAGAGCCGACCGACCTACGAGCGGGCCATCGAGATCCTGAACGACATGGGCGTGGAGATCGTGCTCGAGTCGATCAGCGACGTCGGCGTCGGCGAGACCGAGGCCGAAGACGCCTGGTGGGACGTGATGGGGGAGCGCGTGCGGGCCTCCGGTGCCACCTCGGTGGTGTTCGCCGGCGGCGACCGGGCGGGCTTCCGCGGCGTGCACCGGGCCGGCCTTGACGTCGACCTCTACCCGTTCAACAGCGAGTCGTTGACATCCCTGAGCACCAACGTGACCGAGGAGATGGTCATCGGTGCCATCACGATGACGGGCCTGACCGAGCAGGAGCAGTTCGACCAGCCGGACGTCCAGGAGCGGTGCATCGCACCCTTCGCGGCGGCCAACCCGGACATCGAGATCGGCATGCCCGACACGCACGTGGACGGTGTCGAGAAGTGGTGGCGTTCGATCATGACGCACTGCAACCAGCTGCGGATGTTCGAGCTGATCGCCACGCAGGCCGGCCGCAACCTGACCCACGACTCGTTCCGCGAGGCGGCCGAGAACCTGCCGCAGTTCAAGCTGCCGCTGGCCCCGTACGCCTCCTTGAGCGCAGGGAAGCTCGACGCCGACGACTCGGCCCGGCTCTCCATCTACGTGGAGGACGACGACGGCCACCTCGAGCCGTTGACGGAGCTCATGGACACGACGCCCTAGGCGTCCGCTGACCGAGGGCGACGCCCCGGCCGGCCCGGAGGACCCTCCCAGGAGGACGATCCGGTACCCGGTCGGGGCGTTCCCCGTTTTCGGCCCGGGGATTCACCGTGTCAAGATAACAGATGTTATCATTTACACATTGGGGTGGATCCGCCGCCCCTCGGCTCGATGCGGGAGGTGACGGTTCGATGGCCTACCGGGACCTGCCGGCGATGGACGACATGCCGGCGGTCTTCCACGAGTGGCTGGCCTGGCTGCCGCTCTACGAGGACAAGCCGGAGCACACCGTCCGTGCCTACGGACAGGGCGTCCGCCGGATCGTGTCGTTCGCCGGCATGCCATCGTCGGCCTTCGGACCCGACAGCCTCGACCAGGCGTCGTTGACCGACACCGTGCGGGCCATGCGTGCCGAGGGCGGCATCTCCAAGGCCACCATCAACCAGACGCTGGCAGCCCTCAAGTCGTTCTACGACTTCTGCCTGGCCGACCGCCTGGTCACCGAGGTGCCGGACATCGCCCGCATCCGCAAGGTGGCCAAGTTGGACGTGCCCCAGGTGGATCCCGAGTACTACCGGCCCGCCGAGATCCGCGACCTCTACGGGGAGGCGGCCGACGGCGGCGAGCCCGGCAATCGGGTCCGCTGGGCGGCGCGTGACCTGGCCATGTGCTCGTTCCTCGCCGTGCTCGGGCTGCGTTCGGCCGAACTGGCCGGTGCCGACGTCGGGTGGGTGAGTCGCGAACGCCTCGTGGACGGCGACGACCGGGCCACCTGGATGCTCCACGTGGTCGGCAAGGGACGGAAGGTCCGGCGACTCCCCCTCTCGGCCGAGCTGGTGGCGGCCAACGAACGGTGGCAGGCCGAGCGGATCGACCGGTTCGGGCCGAGCGCGAGCAGCGATCCCCTCTTCGTGGCCAACGACGGTTCCCGGTTCACCTACCAGCGGCTCCGGTACTGGCTCCGGCTGCTGAACCGCGAGGCGGGGCTGCGCGACCGCTCCCTCCACTCCCTCCGCCACACGGCCGGGGTCCAGTTGGCGGCCGACGGCGTGCCCATGAACGTCATCCAGAGCCTCCTGGGCCACGCCACCATCAACACCACCGGCATCTACACCGAGTTGGCCGGCGGTCAGCTGGTCGGGGTGCTCGAGCAGTCCGGCGCCAACGCCCTCCTCGGCGAAGCGCTCGACCACGGAGATTCGACCGGCGGGGGAACCGCTCGATGAGCGGTCAGGTGCCGTCGACGAAGGCCCGGCTGCTGGTGGCCACGCCCGAGCTGCTCGACCCGAACTTCCACCGGACGGTCGTCCTGATGCTGGAACACGACGACAACGGCGCCCTGGGCGTCGTCCTGAACCGGCCCCGCATGGTGGGCGGGGGCGAGGCGGTCCCCCACTGGGCCGACCGGCTGGCCCAC
>JAERSO010000124.1 GCA_016845585.1 Acidimicrobiaceae bacterium
GCGAAGGGCCCCACCCCGGCCAGGAGGTTGCCGCAGTTCTGGCGATCGGTCACCACGTCGTCCTCGACACCGACCTGCAGGAACAGATAGTCGACATCGGCCGCGGCGTCGGCCGATCGCGACACGATGGCGACCTTGGACGTCAGCGGGTGCGCGCCGCCGATGCCATCGATCTGGCGGGGGTCGGGCGAGCCCATGATCCGTCTGAGGAGATCGGCGCGCTCTGCCTCGTCCGCGGGTAGGTCCGAGCGCATGAAGTACGCGCCCTTGGAGGATCCACCTCGCAGGATCATGCACGGAATTCCGCTGCTCACAGGGCGTAGTGTGTCAAATGTTGACAAGATTGTCGACACTTTGCCCATGAGTTATCGTTCGCTGTGTAGGACGTGCAGAAAGACCGAGACGCGTCGTCGAAAGGATCCGATCATGAAGTTCGCGCTCGCCGGTGCCGGTGCCTTTGGGCGCAAACACCTCGACGCAATCGCCCGCATAGACGGCGCGGAGGTGGTCTCCGTCATCGACCGGAGCGCGGAAGTGACCGAACCCGTTGCGAGGGACTACGACATCGCGCACTGGGGCACCACGCTCGACGAGTCGCTCGCTCTCGACGACGTCGATGCAGTCATTCTCGCCACGCCGACACAGATGCACGCGGCGCAGGCGGTGGCGTGCATGGAAGCGGGCAAGCACGTCCTGGTCGAGATCCCGCTCGCCGATTCGTTGGCCGATGCGGAGGCAGTGGCGCAAGCGCAGCGGCGGACCGGACTGACGGCCATGGTCGGCCACGTGCGCCGGTTCAATCCGTCCCACCAGTGGGTGCACAACAAGATCACGGCCGGTGAGTTCAACATCCAGCAGATGGATGTGCAGACGTACTTCTTCCGCCGCACGAACACCAACGCGTTGGGCGAGCCCCGCACCTGGACCGACCATTTGCTCTGGCACCATGCCGCCCACACCATCGATTTGTTCTCGTACCAGACCGGCGAGGAGGTCGTGTCGGCGAACGTGCTCGCCGGGCCCGACCATCCCGAACTCGGAATCGCCATGGACATGTCGATTCAGATGAAGACGGTGAGCGGGGCGATTCTCACGCTGTCGCTGTCGTTCAACAATGACGGCCCGCTCGGCACGTTCTTCCGCTACATCGGCGACACCGGTACCTATGTCGCCCGCTACGACAACCTCACCGATGGGCGCGACGAAGCGATCGACGTGTCCCAGGTCGATGTGTCGATGGACGGCATCGAACTCGAGGATCGTGAGTTCATTGCCGCCATCAACGAAGGCCGCGAACCAAACGGCTCCGTCCTCCAGGTCATGAGCTGCTACCGCCTCCTCCACCAACTCGAACAACAGCTCTGATCGGCGGCCGTGCGAAACTGCTCGGCATGGCTGTCGAGCAGATGAACGAGCTGGGGTTCTACACGCTTCCCGGCGCGCCCGAGACCCCGCGGGAACTGATCGCCGAGGTTCGTGAGGCCGAGGAGTTGGGGATCGGTGCCGCCTTCATCAGCGAGCGGCTGAACGTCAAGGAAGCGGCGACAGTGTCAGGCGCCGTTGGCGCAGTGTCGGAACGAATCGGCATCGCCACGGCGGCGACGAACCACAACACGCGGCATCCGATGGTCACGGCCGCATACACGTTGACCATGCACCAGCTGACCGGCGGCCGATTCTCGCTCGGTCTGGGACGGGGCATCGAACAAGTGGCGAGGGCGCTCGGACTCGAGCCCATCACCACCGCTCAGATGGAGGACTTCGTCGCAGTGATGCGTCGAGTGTGGGCTGGCGACATCGTGCTCGGTCACGACGGACCAGCCGGCGCCTTCCCCGCGCTCGCGATGCGCGGCATCGAGCCGGCGCACATCCCGATGACGCTGACCGCGTTCGGTCCGAACTCGCTCGCCCTCGGCGGACGCTGCTTCGACGCCGTCGTGCTCCACACCTTCTTCACCGACGAGACCACGGTCCGCCTGGTGCGGGCGGTCAAGGACGCGGCCGAGCAAGCCGGCCGAGATCCTGCAGAAGTGCGGGTGTGGTCCTGCTTCGCCGCGATCGGTGATCACATCCCCCAGCCCGTTCGGTTGAAGAAGACCGTGGGGCGAATGGGCACCTATCTGCAGGCGTACGGCGACCTCATGGTCCGGACCAACGACTGGGATCCGTCAGTGCTCGCTCGATTCCGGGCCGACCCGCTCGTCGCCGACTTCCCCGGTTCGATCGATCATGTCGCCACCACCGAGCAGCTGGAGCACATCGCGACGCTGATCCCCGAGGAGTGGCTGGCGCCGTCGGCGACCGGCACCCCAGGGCAGTGTGTGGATGCGATTCGCGGCCAGTTCGACCTCGGCTGCGATGGTGTCATCCTGCATGGCGCGAGTCCGAGCGATCTGCGTCCGATCGTGGACGAGTACCGGCGCACCCGCTCGGCCGGAGCATTCGACGATCTGCCGGCGAATCCCGCGGGCGAGCGACTCTCATAAAGCACACTGGGGTCTGTCCCCAGTGTGCTTTAACGCGCTTGGAGGCCCGTGATGTGGTTCTTGAGGCGGCGACAGCCCTCGGCGATGTCCTCGTCGGAGATCGTGAAGGCGAGCCGCAGCCAGCCCGCTGATGCTTCGCCGAATCCCGCGGCGTCGACCACTGCCACCCCGGTGGCGCGGTACAGGTCCCAGGCGAATCCGTCGTCGGACGTGGGCAGCCCACGTACGTCGACCATCACGTACATGCCGGCCTGAGGGGTCAACACCGTGATCCCGTCGATTCCGGCGAGTTCGGCGCTCGCGAGATCACGACGACGGCGATAGATGTCACGCATGTCGGCGACGGCCGCGTCCTGGGTGGTGAGCGCCGCGATGGCGGCGGTCTGAATGAAGCCCGGAACGCCATAGTTCATCGCCATGCAGAGGTCGCCGAAGTGCTCGACGAGCTGAGGCGGGGCGATGGCCCATCCGATCCGCCATCCAGTCATCGCATGGGACTTCGAGAGGCTCGAAACCGTGACCGTACGGTCGGCCATGCCGTCGAGTGATGCGATCGATGTGTGTCGACCTTCGAACACGAGATCGGAGTAGACCTCGTCCGCGATGACCCAGAGGTCGTGGGCGCGGGCCAGTTCGGCGACGGCCTCCAGTTCATCGACGGAGGCGACGGCCCCGGTCGGGTTGTTCGGTGTGGTGAGAACGACCGCTCTGGTCGCAGGATTGATGGCGTCGCCGAGCACGTCGGCATCGATGCGGAAGCCGGCGTCGGCGTCGAGGCTGAGGCGGGTGAGCGCGGCCCCGCCGGCCTGCAGTGTGGAGTCGTAGGTGAGATACATCGGATCGAACGCGATCACCTCGTCGCCTGCTTCGAGGAGGCACAGCGATGCCGCGAAGAGTGCCTGTTGCGTACCCGCGAACGGAGTCACGTGCTCGGGTCCCCACGACCGACCCGTCTGAACGGAGAATTGCGCGGCGATGATCTCGCGCAGGCCCGGCCGACCTGCCATCTCGACATAGTGCGTGTCGCCGGAGCGAAGTGCTTCGACCGCAGCGTCGACGATCGGTTCGGGTGTGGTGAAGTCGGGGTCGCCGATCGCGAGAATGATGACGTCGCCGCCGCGTTGGCGCGCCTGCCACGCGTCCCTGAGGACGCCCCAGCCTCCGGCGCCCTCGCTGGCAAGCCGTTCGACCATCGATGCGTACTTCACGGCGTCACGCTACCGCTGACCCGCTACTCGGAGGCCAGTCCGATCAGGATCTCGGCGAGTTCCGCCGGGTGGGTGAGCGGAATGAGATGGTTGGTGGCGATCTCGTGGTAGTTCCACCGCTCCGAGGCCTCCGCGGCGCGGGCTGCCTGCCAGAACGCCGAGTCGTCCGACTCGCTCGGGTCGGCCGTGGCCTTGATGTAGCTCAGTGAGCAGTGCCACGCCTCCAAGGGCTTCGACAGTGAGACCGGCTCGGTGAAGGTCTTCACCGGCTGGTGGGTCCGGCGGGCGTCGGACCACGCCTGTTCCGCAGGGTCGGCGAGCTCGCGGGGGACGGGTGGGATGAACGCAGCCTGGCCGAGCTCGATCGGATTCCGGGACGGCTGGCCGAGGATGCCGGCGGCGCTCTGACCATCACTCGGGACGAGGGCGTCGAGGTACACCATGTCGTGGACTCGGTCGCCGATGTGATCGAGCATGCCGGTGATCACCATCCCGCCGTAGGAGAACCCGACGAGCACGATGCCGTCGAGGTCTTCGTAGAGGATTGTGTTCACGGCGTCGGCGATGTGCGTCTCGAGGCCGATGCCGGGATGGGCGAGATGCGAGCGCTCACCGATGCCCGTCAGGCTGGGGGTGAAGGTCTCCGATCCGGCAGCCCACAGCAGTGGGCGAACCTTGCGCAGGGCGTACGAACCACCCCACGCACCGTGCACGATCACGATCGGTCGAACCATGGGCGATCCTCTCAGACGATCTTGTTGGGGCCGTCGGCCCAGTAGCGGTCACGAAGGCCCTTCTTGTAGAGCTTGCCGGTGGGGAGGCGGGGGAGCTGCTCCTCGTAGTCGACCGAGCGCGGGACCTTCTGGCGCGAGAGGTGCTCACCGCAGAACGCCAGCAACTCGGCCGTGAGTTCGTCCTCGGCCACGACCCCGGGCATGACCTGGACCACGGCCTTCACCTCCTCGCCGAGATCCTCGTTCGGCACACCGATCACCGCAGCGTCGGCCACCTTCGGATGCGTGATCAGCAAGTCCTCGGTCTCCTGCGGATAGATGTTGACGCCACCGGAGATGATCATGAACGTCTTGCGATCGGTGAGGAAGAGGAAGCCGTCCTCATTGACATAGCCAACGTCGCCGACCGTGGTGAGCGTGCCATCGGCTGACTTCGACTCGGCCGTCTTCTCCGGATCGTTGTGGTAGCGGGAGTTATCGCCGCCACCGAACCACAGCGTGCCCGGTACGCCCAAGGGGAGCGGATTCATGTCGTCGTCGAGCACATGCAGATCGCCCATGATGATCTTGCCGACCGTGCCGGGATGAGCGAGCCACTCCTCGGAGTTGCATGCCGAGAAGCCGAGGCCTTCGGTGGCGCCGTAGTACTCGTGAATGATCGGCCCCCACCAGTCGATCATGTCCTTCTTCACCTGCACAGGGCAGGGTGCCGCGGCGTGGATCGCGATCTCGAGTGATGACCGGTCGAACCGTTCGCGCTCCTCGAGCGGCATCTTCAACAAGCGGCTGAACATCGTGGGAACCAGCTGGGAATGAGTGACGGAGTACTGCTCGATCAGTCCCAGGTACTCAACCGGATCGAAGCGTTCCATGACGACGACCGTGCCG
>JAERSO010000125.1 GCA_016845585.1 Acidimicrobiaceae bacterium
GACCATGACGAATTCGTCGCCGGAGAGGCGGCCGACGACATCACTGCCGCGAACGGCGAGGCGGAGACGGTCGGCCACGGATGTGAGGACCCGATCACCGAATGCGTGCCCGAGCGTGTCGTTGGCGAGCTTGAACCGGTCGAGGTCGACGAAGAGCACTGAGATGGGGATGCGCTCGGAGACAGCCACGCGGTGCGCGAGCGCGGCGCGAACCGTGGCACGGTTCGGAAGTCCGGTGAGCGGATCATGCTCGGCGCGATGACGTTCGCGTTCCAGTGCGTTGCGCATCGCATCGCTCGCCCGCGCATCCTGCAACGCCAACGATGCGTGCTTAGCGAGCGCGAGGAGGGCCTCTTGTTCAGGTGGGCTGTAGCGACGCGACTCGTCGTCTCCGACTGACAGGTACCCGACCACCTTGCCCTCGATGGTGACGGGCGCTGACATGAGCGAGCCGATGCCCTCATCGTCCACGTCGTAGCGCACGGCGAGACTGCCTTCGCTGATCACTTCGACGGGAATTCGCTCCCCGACGTCGATCGACCGGAACCGGTCGGCGGTCTCCTCGGTGACTCCGGCTGAGGAGACGAGCACAAGCCGAGCGCGGTGTTCGAGATCGCTCAGACGAATGCTTGCCTGGTCGACTCCGAGGATGTCCACGGCACCGTTGACGATGGAGTCGAGCACGTCCTGGATCGCATCTCGGTGAGAGATCGACTGCTGGATCCGGAAGAGTCGGTCGAGAAGCCCTGTCGTTCGCGCAGCTGCTGCAGCAGCACCTTGTTGTCGTCCACACGCTTCTGGAGTGCGCTGCGGGCATCGCGTTCGGATTCGAGCGCACCCCGCATGGCTACGGCGAGGCTCACGACCCGACCGAGCCCTCGCACGAACGCAACCTCGTCGGCGGTGAAGGGGCCCGAGGTTCGGGCAAGGAGCAGGCGCTGCGAGAGACGGTCGTTGGCCGCCCTGACCAACGACACCGGACCGATCCCCGGTAGGTCCCCGCCGACGGCCGTCGACCGACTGAGTTCCAAGAGCAGGTCATCGGAATGCCTCCCTCGACCGAAGCCGAGGGAGTACAGAACGCTGGTGTCGTCGGTGATCACCGCGATCTCGGCGTCGAGTGTCTCGGCAATGGTCGACAGCGCGGTATCGATGTCGAAGTCGTGGTCCGGGTCGCCGACGGCGGCGACGAGTTCGGTGAGGGAGAGAAGCGACCACGATGTCGAGGTCATGATCAGCCGATCGCCAACGTCACGAGCGTCTGGTTGTGAAAGCCCGACGCACCCTGGGTGCGAGCGAACTCGCCGTAGGTGTAGAAGCCGGCGATCGGCGCCCCCGCTCGGTCAGCAATTCGGTCGACCTCCGCGTGGATGCCGAGATCGCCGATCACACCCCGACGGGCGACACAGTCGAAGGCGAGCACCGCGATGGGCGAGCCGTGGAGTTGCTCGAGGGCGGACGCACACGCGATGTCGGTCGCGTCGAGCACTGAATCAGCGCAGCCGGTCATGGCCCAGGCGAGCCCGCCTTACCAGCGGCACCGACGGCCGCGTACGCGCCGCGCACGACCTCTTGTTGGTCACCGGCGAGTCCATCGCTCAGGAGCAGCACCACAGTGTGCCCGAGGTCGTCGACGTCGTCGATGGCGCCGGCGACAGTCTCGCCGGCTCGGCGAAGGCCGATGTCGGTTGCGGATGCACGACGAGTGGCAATCGACAGCCCCGGCCCGCCGAGGGCCATGACGACGACGCCGTCGTCGTGGGGGCCGGCGACACCGATCTCACCGCCGGTCGTGCAGCCGATCACGTGCGCGTCGCTGGGGGTCACGGAGTCGATCCCGGCGAGGAGATGCTCCGCATCGTGGCAGTGACCAGCGAAAACGACCAGCAGCTTGGCACCGTCCAACGCGTCATCATTGGCGGCGCTCGCGGCTTCACGGCCGGCGACGAAGGAATCCGAAGCGCGACTCGACCCGACCCCGGCCCAACGCTCGGCGGCGTCAGCCCCCGCGCGGGCATGGCGATACAGAGTCGCACTCACCCTTTGCGTATCGGCAGGTGCGTCTCGCTCCTGAGGCGATCACGCGGAGGGGTCTAGGCCGCTTCGGGCGCCGCCGTCTCGGGCGCCCGGATCTGCTTCAGGATCCTGATGAAGGACGCGATGCCGAACACGACCATCAAGACGCCGATGATGATCCAGGCTTCCACCGGCATCTCACGGGACCCGGCCACCGCGACATACGCGTACGGGAGGATGAATGACAGCAACGTGACGACCGCCCAGAACTGAAGGCGCGGCCAGTCTTTCGCTCGCGCGGCGATGACGATTCGGACCTGGCCATAGGCGTAGGGCCACGCTGTTCCGACATCGAAGATCAGGAACACGATCGGGCTCACGCCGTACTCGCCCAGCGTCGGCCACACGACCAACGCTCGGACGGCGGCGAAGGCGAACACGCCCAAGATCCAGGCCTTGCCCATCCAGCCGATGCGTCCCTCGTCTGCCATCGGCGTCACTGTAGGGGCAAGAGTCCCGGCCAAACCACACTCCGCGACACATCGCTACTCTCAGCGCGCAATCTCTGTTTGAGCGAGCAATGTTTTCTTGACAGAGAGCACTTATCCACAGCTAACCTTCAGGGCCGAATGTCCCTGGTCCCTGCCATCCCCGGTCTCAAGGTGTTTCCCGTGCGCTCGCACGCGGAATATCTGGAGGCGCGCAAGCTCCACGCCTCGTGTTATCTCGACGCCGGTTATGTCGACTCGGACGAGGTGAGCGGTGGCACCATCGACGATCCCTGGGTTCCGGTGAGCGACTACTACGTCGCGGTCGACACCGAGGACGACAGCGTCGTCGGCACATGCCGGATCATCAACCCATCGGTCTGCGGCTTCCCGGCATTCACCGGATGCGACGTTCTCTCCGAGACGTGGGAGACGTTCAGCGATCTCGACCCGAATCGTTGCGCCGAGATCTCTGCCCTCGCCACGACCCGCGACGGCATCCAGAACATGGCGATCTCAGCCGCGCTCTACGGCACCGTGTGGCAAGAGTGCATTCTGAACGACCGGGCCTACATGCTGGCGGTGATGGACAACCGGCTGATGCGGATCATGAAGCGATGGTTCCACTTCCCCTTCGAACCGCTGGGTCGCACTGTCGACTACATGGGTTCGCCATCCACCCCGGTGGCGATGTACATCCCTCGTGCCTTTGAGAGCTTCGCGGATGAACACCCCGACGAGCTCGCCTTCTTCTCCGGTGATATCTCCTTTGCGGAGTTGGAGCACGTTGCCTTCGACCTCCGCAGCGCCGTCCCTGAATACCGCGCCACTGTCATCGATCTCACGAAGACGGACGACGAAATCCGCGCCTGGTAACACCGCAAGTACTCAGTTTCACCACCGGGCGGCCGATCCAAGGGGCCATGAGGAAGGCTTGGTCAGCGACGCTGGCCCTGGGATGCGTTGTCATTCTGCTGAGCGCGCTGTTGGGTCAGGCCGCGCTCGGAGCCGCGCGCGGTCTGGCAGCGACCTTCCTCCTCGCGATGGTGGCCCGCCGATTGCGCGCCAACGCCACGATCGCTCGACCACCGTGGCTCCTCCTCCTCGCCGGCGGTGCCCTCGCTCTCGTCTCCGCCGTGACACGATTGATCGACGAATCGATCTCCGGAGTCGAATCGGCGTTTCCCAGCGTCGCCGAAGCCCCAGGCCTCGTCGGCTACCTGTTCATCGTTCTCGCGGCGCGGAGCTTCTGGAACCATCGAGCCGGGCACAGCGACATCGAATCGGCACTCGACGGCTTCCTGGTCGCCTCGGCCGCTGCCGTCATCGTGTTCAGCGCAGTCCTCTCCGACTACATCCGCGACAGCTCGATCGACATCTGGGCCCGGACCGGCAATGTTGCCTACACGATCCTGGATCTGGTCCTCGTCGGGTATGTAGCGCGACTCGCGGTCGGTCCAGGTGTACGAAACACTCCGTGGCGATTCCTCGCCGCGGCGACGCTGCTCATCTTGTTGAACGATCTGTTCTTCTTGCTCCATACAACCGGGTCGAGTTGGGCGCAGACCGCGGCGTTGATCGCATCACCGAGCGCATTCGTCTTCGCCGCCGCCGCCATCCAGCACCCAGAGGCCGCGGCGATGACCTCCGACCCGACATCCTCGCCGCCGAGGTTGTCGCGATCGCGTCTCCTCATGCTCGGGGGTGCACTCCTAACGCTGCCGACGGCGCTGCTGTTCTCTCTCGTTCGGGGCACCGAGCCTGACCTCCCCGTTCTCGTCGGGGGTTCGGCCGTCCTCGCCGTGGTCTCCCTCGCCAGAATCAGCCTCCTCTTCCGGTCCAACGAGCGGGCCGCCGAGCTGGAAGTCGCGGTGTCCGAGTCAGGTCGAGGCCTCCTCGACGCGTCGAGCCCCGCGGAACTCGCCGGCGCGATCTCTCGCACCATCGCGCTCGTCGCCGGGCACCAGACCCGATTCGCCGCGATCGTTCGCGGTGGAAGCGGCGAACGCCATCTCGTCGTCAAGGGCAGCGAGGCCGGGCCAGCCGACCTCGAATCCCTTGCTCCAGACGCAGATCCCGACCTGCTCGGCGTCCTCTCGTCTTCAGGGGTCCATCGAGTCACGCGTTTCGACCTCGGAGATCGCGCCGAGTACGGCGAGGTCCACCTCGAGGCAACCGGCTCGAACGATGCCGCCCACAACCTCGCCCTGCGCACGATGGCCGCCCAGATCACACAGGCGTTGATCTCACTCTCACTCGCCGAAGCGCGTTTCGCCCGACGCTCTGAGCAACGACTCGGCGCGCTCGTCGAGCAATCCTCTGATCTCGTCACCATCCTCGATGAGCTGGGACGGATGTCATTCGTTTCACCCAACGCCGGACGAGTCCTCGGCGTCAGCCCCTCCGACCTGATCTCCAGCCGCCCCGACAAGCTCGTCCATCCCGACGACGCCGTCCGCCTCAGCGAGATCGTGCAGGATCCCACCAAGCCCCACCAACACCCCCATGTCGTGGAAGGTCGCCTGCGCACTGCTTCCGGCGAGTACCGCTGGTTCGATGTCACCGCCCGCGACTTCCGCAACGACCCTGAGGTCAATGGCATCGTGGTCACGGCGCGCGACGTGACCGATGAGCGTGCCGCCAAGATCGGCCTGAAGCGCTCCGAGCAGTGGTTCCGTGGGCTCGTCCAGCACAGCTCCGATGTCATCGCCGTTCTCGACGAGGCGGGCGTGTTCACCTACGCCAGCCCGGCAGCCGAGAATCTCTTCGGCCTGCCGCCCGAGCACCTGCGGGGTCGCAGCTTCCCCGAACTCCTTCCCCCCGAGGACCTGGAAGGACTCGACACCGTCCGGCGAGCGATCAGGGCCCGCCCCTCAGGGGCGCGAAACCTCGAACTCACCCTCGAGCGGCCCGACAAGAGTCGTCGCACTGCGGAGGTCACCATCACCGATCTCCGCGACGATCCATCCGTCAACGGTCTCGTGCTGAACGTGCGAGACATCACCGATCGCAAGAAGCTCGAAGACGACCTGCGCCATCAGGTGCTCCACGACGACCTGACCGGACTCGGCAGCCGACTGCAGTTCTCGAACCAACTCAACGAGGCCCTGGGGCCGAAACGACGCGCCGGAAGTAAGGTCGCCGCGCTCTTCATCGACATCGACGACTTCAAGAACATCAATGACTCGCTCGGCCACGCCGCCGGCGACCAGGTGCTCGTCGAGATCTCCTCCCGCTTGCAGACGGGGCTCCGACTGCAGGATCGCGCCGCTCGCTTCGGCGGTGACGAGTTCGCCGTGGTGCTGGCCGATGTGTACGGCGACTCTGACGTGATCGGCGTGGCCGACCGAATCGTCGAGGAGCTCTCCCGCCCGGTGACCCTGCACGGTCAGGAAGTCCGGATGGGTGTCAGCGTCGGCATCGCCGTGGACGAAGACGGCACGCTCTCCCCCGAGGACCTCATTCGTTCCGCCGACGTGGCGATGTACGAAGCGAAGGAACAGGGCAAGGGCCGGTGGGCCATGTTCGAGTCGAGCATGGCGGACCAGACGATCGAGCGCTTCGAGATCTCGAACACGCTCGGCGGGGCGATCGACAACGAAGAGCTGATGGTCTACTACCAGCCGATCGTCGACCTCAATGACGGCCACACCATCGGTGTCGAGGCGCTGGTGCGTTGGAATCACCCCGAACGCGGGATGATTTCACCGGGATCCTTCATTCCGATCGCGGAGAAGAATGGCCTGATCGTCCCTCTCGGCAAGTACGTCCTCGACCGAGCCGCTCGTCAGGTCTCGGCATGGCGAAACGACGGTCATGACATCTACGCCAGCGTCAACGTGTCCCCTGTACAACTCCAGCGCGACGGCATCGTGTCCGAGATCCTGGACATCGTCGACTCAGCCGGACTCGAGCGCCACGCCGTGGTCCTCGAACTGACCGAGTCCGCGCTGATCAACGACTTCGACCTGATCGTCAGCCGGATCGATTCGTTGCGCGAAGCCGGTCTGCGGGTCGCCATCGACGACTTCGGCACGGGCTACGCCACGCTGAAGTACGCCGAGGAGTTCGCGGCCGACATCTTGAAGGTCGACCAGACGTTCGTCGCCCGACTCGAGAGTCAGGACGACTCGACGATCGTGTCGACCGTGCTCTCCATCGCGGAGTCGATGGGGGCCCAGACCATCGCCGAAGGCATCGAAGTGCCCGACCAGCACCGCCGTCTCCTCGCCTTGGGCTGCCAGCTCGGGCAGGGACACTACTTCACCCGACCGGCGCCGGCCCAAGCGATCACCGAGACACTGCTCCGAGAGCTGGACGGCGAATCACTCATTGGCCACGGCCACTAGCATCGACCGGCCCCTGGATCAGTCCGGCGGGTTCTCGTAGACCGACTCGACGAGGATCAACATCGCATAGCCGAGATGGTCCCACTCCTGCAGGGATCCCTCGGGGCCCGTCGGCAGTTGCAGGACGGCCTCGCCGGTGAACTTGGACCGGAAGCCGAAGCCGTCCGCCAGGGCGGTGGAGACCGAAGCGACCATGCGGCGGAGCTCGGCTCCTTGGAGCTCCATGTCGTCACGGATCCGCCAGCCGAGCGCCTCCACGACCTGCCCCTGCATCGCGACGAATTCATCGCTCAGCGCCTCGTACGACCGCCGGACGGCATCGACGATCGGAGCCAACTCTTCTGACTCTGCCATGGACACCGTGAAGGCACCGGTGATGCCCTGCCAGAGTCCCCACAGATCGCTGGATTCAGCCGATGCCATGTTCACCCGGCAACCAACACGCGTGGCCTCGCGCATCGCGACCCGGCGACCTGCATGCGACGAGGTGTCGGCCGCGGCGATCACCGCAGCGACGGCTTCGATGGTGGCTGCCGTTGATTCTTCGAATTGCCACTCCGCGGCGCGAATCACGAGTTCGCGCTGGAAGTCACGCTGACTGTCCCAGATCCGCGCGTGGACCGATCCTCGGGTGACGCGGATGCCCTGGGTGGCTTCGAGGTGATCGAAGACCTTCGTGTAGTTGATGTGGTCGACCCCGATGTCGAGGCCTTCGTGCACCAGCACCTCGAATCCAGCTTGAAGGACCAGCTCTTTGAGCTCAGCTCGCTTTCTCCGCCGAGCCGGCTGCCCTACGCCATTCGTACTCTCCACCATGGAACGACAGTAGTCGAATGTGACGGAGAGAGCACGAAACGGTGCTGAGGGTGGCGTAGTCACAGCGAGAGGTCACCGATGACACCCTGAGCGTCCAATCCCTGATTCTCTGCGTGGTCGAAGCCGTGAGACACTCGACCCATCGCCTCATTCACCTCCTTCGACGGCACCGAGATTCACTTCGAGGACACCGGCGGCGCCGAGGGCGCCGCGTCAGTCGTTCTCGTTCACGGAATCACCGAGAGCACCGCTTCGTGGGGCCCCATCGTCGACCGTCTGGCCACCGAGCGGGTCATTTCGCTCGACCTACGGGGCCACGGCCGATCCGGGACCGCCGAACGGTACGACCTCGAGGCGATGGTCACCGACTTGGCGATGTTCGTCGGTCACCTCGGGCTCGAACGCCCCCACCTCGTCGGCCATTCACTCGGGGGAGCCGTGGTCAGTGCGGCAGGCGGCGCGTTGGACGTCGCGAGCGTGATCAATGTCGACCAGTCACTCAAGCTCGCCGATTTCCAGGCCGGTATGTTGGAGAACGAAGCACAGCTGCGCGACCCTGAGACCTTTCCACCCGTCATCGCGGCGTTGTTCGACGAGATGGCGGGGCCCATGCTCCAGGGGGAGGCCCGGGCCCTGATCGACCGCGAGCGCAAGGCCGACCAGGACGTGGTACTCGGCGTGTGGGAGCTCTTGCTGACCATGTCGGCCGAGGAAGTGGCGGCGGTCGTCGACGGTGCCCTGGCCGGTTACGCCGGGGTGGACCTGCCGTTCTTGTCCCTCTTCGGGATCGACCCGGGCGACGGGTACGGCGCCTGGGTGGCCGATTCGATCGCCGGGGCCGTGACCGAGTTGTGGGACGGCCATGGGCACTATCCCCACCTCGTCGACCCCGATCGCTTCGTCGCCCGCTGCCGGTCGTTCTGGGCCGCAGCCGGCGCGTAGTCCCTTCCCGCGGGAACAGTTCACGACTTCGCGACTACCGTTCGCGAACGCACCGGCGATGGGAACTGGTGCAGCGGCGGATTTCTCGGAACCGATCGGACGACTGGTGCGTCTGTGGCCGAGGCAAGGTTTTCATGATGCGTTCACTGACTCGACGATTGGCTGTGATGGCCTGTCTCCTGCTGATCACGACCGCCTGCGGCACGTCCACTCAAGCCGCCGATGGTGACAGCGGCACCGATGCTGGAGACGCCCCGGACACGGAGAAGTCCGCCGACGATGGCGGCGCCGAGGGGTCGGACCCGGCTGACGAGGGCACCGACTCCGACGAGGAGACGGGCAGCGGACAGGAAATGAGCGTCGAGGAGATCACCGAACTGCTCTTCCCCTCGTTCGACGAGAGTGGTCAGGCCGCCATGGAGGCCCAGTTCGCCGACGAGAAACGCTAACGCCAGCTCCTGATCGTCGAGTGCATGGCGGCGCAGGGGTTCGAGTACGTGCCCGTGGACTACGGGCAGATGACCTTCTTCGGCCCGGGCGACGGTCTCGACCCGACCAGCCTGGAGTTCGCCGAGCAGTACGGCTTCGGTTGGTCGACGATGATGTTCGACGAGGGATTCGAGGAGGAGGCGGGCGACTTCCACGACCCCAACCAGGAGTACATCGAGTCGCTCTCGGAGGGCGCGCAAGAGGCGTACTATGAGGCGCTGTACGGCAGCGGACCCGAATTCGACGCGTCCATGACCGAGGAGGAGATGGATCAGCTCTTCGAGGACAACCCGGAGTTGTTCG
The DNA here is from genome assembly GCA_016845585.1 of Acidimicrobiaceae bacterium. Taxonomy (GTDB): domain Bacteria; phylum Actinomycetota; class Acidimicrobiia; order Acidimicrobiales; family Aldehydirespiratoraceae; genus JAACCU01. The sequence continues at coordinate 9,404 of JAERSO010000125.1, forward strand.
GCCCGAGCGGTTGTGAAGGCGAGGCATGGGAGGAGTCGAGTTCCTTCGGTGGCGCGCAGCAGATCTGGATGGAGTTCGGCGACCAACTCGATGACCTCTACGAGCGAGTCCAAGCGGATCCGCGGATCGTCGAGGTCGAACGGAGTTGGGTCGAGTGCATGGGCGGCAAGGGCCATGCCTTCAGCTCCATGGACGACATGTACATGGCGCTCGACCAGCGGATGCAGGAGCTCTGGAACTCCGACTATGTCGATCCGCTGGCCGGCATGACCGACGAGGAGATCGATGCGCTGGCCGACGAGCAACTCGACGATCTCTTCAGCGGGCCCGACATCGACGAAGAGGTCCTCGCCGAGATCAACGCGTGGGAGATCAGCCTCGCCCTCGACTCCTTCGACTGCGGCGGCACCGAGCAGTGAGATGAGTTCGAGGAGATCTTCCAGGAATACCAGGCGGAGTTCATCGAACAGAATCTCGACGCCATTCGGGCGTCGCTCGCCGGCGCCGGCTGACCATGACCGTTGTTGCGCAACGTCGGCGTCGCGCACTCGCGGGGATCGTCGCACTGGCGGTGGCCTCAGCGGGCATCGGGTTCTTCGCCGGCCGTACGGTCAAGTCACCCCCGGATGCCGCGGCCGACGTCGAGGCGCCGGACGCCTCGCTGATCACGGTCCCCGTCGAGCTCCGTGAGCTGGCATCGAACGTGATCGTTCGTGGCCACGCCCGTCTCGAAGGCAGCGTCGACCTCAACATCGACGGATCGGCGGGTCTGTCCAGCGGCGGCGTACCGGTCGTCACCGTAATCACCGCTCAGGAGGGCGATGTACTCGCGGAAGGCGACGTGATCATCGAGGTCGCCGAACGACCGACGATCCTCCTCCAGGGCGAGCTTCCGATGTTTCGTTCCCTCGGGCCCGGGAGTCGGGGCGACGACGTGACCCAGCTCCAGCAATCGCTCCAGCGCATCGGACTCGACGTTTCGATCGATGGCGTCTACGGAGAGTCGACCGAACGGGCCATCGAGGAGCTCTACGCTCGGGTCGGGTACGCCGCCCCCGGATTGACCGATGACGAACGAACCCAGCTCGATGGAGCCCGAGAGAGCCTCACCGGCGCCCAATCGCAGCTGAACGGGGCCCTTGCCACCCTTGAGGAGATCGACGCACCACTCCCCCGGTCCTCAGTCCTTCAAGCCGAGGCATCGCTCGACCAGGCCGAGGCGAGCGTCGACATCGCCGAAGCGGCGCAGACCGAGGCCAATGCGGCTGCGGCTGCCGACGTGGCAGCGCTGATCGTCGAGCGGACCGCCGCGAACGACGCCGCCTCGCTCGCGGACACCCGCCTGGCCGAGGCTGAGGGAGGCACACACCCCGACACCAGCCTCGCGCCGACGGCTGACGAACTCGCCGTCCTCGAGGCGGAGTCCTCGGCGGCCGGCGAAGTCGCCGCGGCCAAGACCGGTCTCGCCATCGCACAGGCTCAACACGACGAGATGCTCGCCCCGCGCGACACCGGTGCGGCATCGCAGGCCGTGGCTGACGCTCGCCGGCAGCGCGACGCCGCCCAGGCCGATCTCGACGACCTCGAAGCCCGCACCGGCATTCGTGTCCCGCTGGCCGAGATCATCTTCGTGGAGGCCGCACCGGCTCGGGTCCAGCGGGTCAACATCGAACGTGGCGACATCATCGGGGGTCCGGTGATGACCGTTTCCGGCGCGGATATCACGATCGAGTCGGCGGTCTCGGCATCTGACCGTCCGCTCCTGAGCGAGGGGGCCATCGTTCGAATCGATGACGAGTCGATCGGCGTCGAACTCGAAGGAGAAATCACCTTCCTCGCCGACGAACCAGGGGGCCTGGCAAGCGACACGCGGTACTTCATGCGGATCACGCCGACGTCGCCTCCGGAGACCGACATCGCAGGATTGAACCTCCGGATCACGATCCCGATCACGTCCACCGGCGGCGGGGTGCTCACGGTGGTCGGAGTCTCCGCCTGGAAGGGTTGGGAGCCGGTGCTTCAGCCCTGGCTGCCGCTGGTCACCCCTCTCCTCGGACTCGCGATCGGAATCGTGTCCGGCGCCTACCCGGCGTGGCGTGCCGCGTCGATCGAACCGATCGCCGCGCTCCGGGCGAGCCAGTAGGGCGTGAACATCTCGAATCTGTCAGGCTGACGGCTGTGGCAAGCATTGGTGTCTCGCTCCAACCTGCCGTGATCGATGATGTCGAGCACGGCGTCATCGGCACGCTCACGGTCGACAATCCGGAGCGCCGCAATGCGATGAACGCGGCGATGTACCTCGCCGTCCCCGACGCCATCGCCGCGCTGACCTCCGAGCCGGAACTGCGGTGCATCGTGATCCGCGGTGCCGGCCACCACGCCTTCAGCGCGGGAAGCGACATCTCGGAGTTCCCCGACCGGCGCATGGGACGCACGACCGACGGCGACTCGAAAGCCGCCGGCTACGACAACGCCGAGCACCACGCCTGGGCGGCGATCGCCGACGCCGCGGTGCCGGTCATCGCCGCCATTCACGGCCCGTGCCGCGGCGGCGGGATCGCCATCGCCATTCATGCTGACATTCGTGTGGCCGCCCACGACGCCACGTTCGCCGTGCCTCCCGCGAGCCTCGGACTCGCCTACCCGATCGAGGCCACCGAGCGGCTCGTGTCGCTCGTGGGGCCCGCCACCGCGAAGTCACTCCTCTTCACTGCCCAGGTGCTGGATGCCGACACGGCGCTCAGGGTCGGCCTGGTCCAAGAGGTCCTTCCGGCCGCTGAGCTCGATGATCATGTCGACCGCCTCACCCACCGAATCGCCCGGCTTGCGCCACTCTCGATTCAGGCCGCGAAGATCCAGGTGGACGCACTCTCGGCGGCCTCCAGCGCCGCCGTCGACCTCACCGAGGTGAAGGCGCTGGCGCGAGCCTGCTATGACAGCGACGACTTCAAGGAGGGCGTGAACGCTTTCATGGAGAAGCGACGCCCCCACTTCCGGGGCAAGTGACCACCGATGACGACGGCCAATGGAGAGACATCGATGACCGAGCTGCACGTCGCCCACACCGGGCCCACCGATCCGGGCGAGCCGGTGTTTCTCTGGGTGCACGGTCTCGACAGCGACCGTCACTGTTGGGACGGACCCGCGTCGCTGGTGTCAGCCACCAATGCCTGCGCGACGATCGACCTGCCGGGCCACGGCGATTCACCGACGCCTGACACCGAAGATGCCTACGAGCGGGCCCCGGTTCTGGCCGACCTCGATGCGGTGATCGCCGGACTGCGCGCCGAGAACCCGGACCGCCGTGTGGTCTGGGTCGGGCACAGCCTCGGTGGGTACCTCGGCCTGGCCCACGCACTCACGCGCACCGATCCCGCGGCGGCCATCGACGGCCTCGTGCTCGTTTCAACAGGCCCGGGCTTTCGCGATCCCGAAGCAATGCAGAGTTGGAACGACCGGGTGCGCCAGAACTCCTCCGCCTACTCGGTCAACGAGACCACCGCGACCATCGCGTTCCACTCCGATTCCATGGTCATCGACGGCCTTGCCGACCTCACGCTTCCGATTTCGCTCGTGATCGGCGATGGCGACAAGGCGTTTCTCGGCGCCAATGACTACCTCGAGAAGAAGCTCGCCCACGCAAAGCGAATCACCGTCGAGGGCGCCCGCCATTTCGTGATGAAGTCCCATCCGGAAGCCGTGGCCGCCGGTGTCACCCACGTGCTCGACGAGCTGCGCTGAGGCCACATGGCTGAGTCCGCGTCCGTCGGAGATCGACTGCCCGTCGACGACGTACTTCATGAGCTCCACGCGGCACTGAAACGTCAGCGGCTGGTCATCCTGCAAGCGCCACCAGGCACCGGCAAGACCACGCGAGTGCCGCCGTCCATCGTCGGCCAACCATGGATGACCCACGACAAGGTCATCATGCTCGAACCGCGCCGCGTCGCGGCCCGCGCGGCCGCTCGTCGCATCGCCGCCGAGCGGGGCGAAGAAATCGGTCACTCCATCGGACTCCGCACACGCTTCGACACTCGGGTCAGCAAGGCGACCCAGGTCGAGGTCGTGACCGAGGGTGTCCTGACACGCATGCTCCTCACCGACCCGGGCCTCTCCGGCTACGGCGCAGTGATCTTCGACGAGTTCCATGAGCGGAGCATCCACGCCGACACCGCGCTCGCGTTCGTCCGTGAGACAGCCGATGCCCTGCGCGAAGACCTCCGCGTGATCGTCATGTCCGCCACCTTCGACGCCGCATCGCTCGCCACCCGCCTGCGTACCGATGCCATCGTCACCGCCGACGCCCCGCTGCACCCGGTCGACATCCGCTACGAACCACCGATGCCCGGGATCACGGTCGACGAGGCCGCGGTTCTCGTCGTCACCGAACTGCTCGCTCAGCCGGCGGAGACGACAGGAGACATCCTCGTCTTCATGGCGGGTGCCGGCGCGATCAACCGAGCCGAGCGTGAACTCAATCGGCGCGCCGGCGCCGTGATCACCCCGCTGCACGGCTCGCTTCCCGCCGACGCCCAGGACCGAGCGCTTCAGCTCGACCCAGAGGGGCGGCGCAAGGTGATCCTGGCGACACCGATCGCCGAGACGAGCGTGACCATCGATGGCGTGCGCACCGTCGTCGACACCGGTAGGCGACGGCGACCCGAGATCGATCACGGCCGCGGCATGAGCCGCCTCCGAACCACCACCGCGAGCCAGGCGGCCTGCGACCAACGCACGGGGCGCGCCGGACGCCAGGGGCCGGGTGTGTGCATTCGGCTCTGGACCGAGGGTGAGCATGCCCACCGACCGATCGAGGAGCCTCCGGAGGTTCTCACCAGCGATCTCACGGCGCTGGCGCTGCAGATCGCGGCGTGGGGAGCGAGCGATCCCAACGAGCTCCCGTGGCTCGACGAACCCCCCGCGGTCGCGATGGAAGCAGCCCGGGCGGTGCTGACGGATCTCGGTGCCATCGATCTCGACGGACGGCTGACCGAGCACGGGAAGGCGATGCAGTCCCTCGGTACCGAGCCCCGGCTTGCCCACCTTCTCCTGCGCGCGGCCTCGTTGGAGGGCGCTGGAGTGCCAGGTGCACTCGCCACAGGATGCGCCGTGGCCGCCACACTTGCTGATCGCGACCTCCTCCGCGACAGGTACCGCCCGATCGATCTTCGGGCACGGGTCGAGACACTCGGCGCCGACGGACGCGGACAACGTGAGTCCGGTGTTGACGGCGCCGCGGTTCGCCAGGCGCGGGCGATGGCCAAACGCTGGCGGGATCGGCTCTCGGCCGACCTCGATGCGAAGCCGGGTCCCGTCGATCTCGATCTGGTCGGCATCGTCACGAGCTTCGCCTTCCCCGAACGGCTCGCCCAGCGCCGGACCGAAGGTGGAAGCTTCCTGCTCGCCAGCGGGGCTGGAGTGGCCACGCCGCCCAGCGACGGACTGGCACGCGAGCAATGGCTCGCGGTGGCCGAGACCGAAGGCACGGGCGGAGCCGCCGAGATGCGGATGGCCGCGCCGATCACACTCGCCGAAATCGAGGCCCATCACCCCGACCGGCTGAGCGAATCGGAAAGCGGCGGCTGGGACCGTCGAACCCGCGACGTCGTCTTCGAAACCCAGCGGCGACTCGGCGCGATCGTGGTCGCCCGCTCACCGCTGACCAACCCAGACCGGGCCTCGGTCATCGAAGCGCTTCTCGCCGGGGTGACGCGGGAAGGACTCTCCCTGCTCTCATGGGATCGTGCCGACGAGCGATACCGCAGTCGACTCGGATTCCTCCATTCGATCGATCCCGACGAATGGCCGGCCGTCGACGACAGCGCCTTGCTCGAACAGCTCGATGCCTGGCTCGGCCCCGCACTCGGGAACGCACAGCGCCGCGCCGACCTGGAGAAGGTGAAGCCGCGCGAGGCACTGGCCAACCTGATCGACTGGCGTCGCGCACGAGATCTCGACCGGCTCGCACCGACCCACATCGATGTGCCGTCGGGCTCTCGCCTGCCGATCGACTACCGCAGCCAGGGCGGGCCGTCGTTGCCGGTCCGGTTGCAGGAAGTCTTCGGACTCGACCAGTCGCCCACCGTGGCCGACGGCAAGGTCACGGTGACGCTCGAGTTGTTGTCCCCTGCACACCGACCCGTTCAGATCACCAGCGACCTGGCCGGCTTCTGGGCGACCAGCTACGCGGAGGTCCGCAAGGAGATGCGTGGCCGCTATCCCAAACACCACTGGCCCGAGGATCCCATGACGGCCACCGCCACCAACCGGGCCAAGCGGCGCAGCTAGCCGATCATCCGCCCGGTCACGGCCACCACCACTCGAGCGCCGCGCATCGAGGGCGCCGTCACACGACACCCGGAGTCCCTCGTGGGCAGCGAGCGCGTCTGCGGCTTGCTGCATGTGACGTTCCGGCACCAGGGCGGTGTCGTCGAGCGCGTAGGCGAGTGGCGCAACGATGAGCTCAGACGGCACCCGCACCGCGAGCTCACGCGCAGCCGTCGAGACCGATGGCGTGGTGACTACCCGCCGCTCACGTACGGCTCGCGCCATGGCCGGTGCACCCTCCGGCGCCACACCCACGACACGGGTTCGAGGCATCCGTGCGTGGCACCAGGCGCCGGTGCCCAGCGCCAGGGAACCCTCACCCAACGGAACGAAGACCGCATCCGGCGTTTCGGGGAGATGTTCGAGTTCCGCCGCCATCGTGGCCAGACCTTCGGCGAACTCGACATGTTCGCCATCGAGCAACAGCGCACCGCCGACCACGCCCGCGTAGCGGCGTGCCTCTTCCTTCACGTCCTCCGGGTCCTCCGTATCGAGGCGGACCGTCGTCCCGGCGTGTCGCAGCGCCTCGACCTTGGCTGGGTCAGCAGACAGCGGCCCGAACAACTCGATGTCGAGGCTGTGACCGCGACCGGCGTACGCCATCGCGATACCGAAGTCGCCCGCGGAGGCGCAGATGATCCGATTCGTCTGCGGATGGTTGATGAAGAACCACTCCGCAGCGCGACCCATCACCGAGCCGACCGGATTCGTGGTCTCGACCTTGAGGATCACTTCGATTCCGAGGAGTCGGGAGATTCCTTCGGAGCGGAATTGCGCGGTGCGGATGAACGGCCGCGGAATCAACTCCGCTGCCTCCACCACTCGATCGAGATCGACTTTGAGTGGCCCCGCCAACGCAACCTCCCCGTGAATTCCCAGGGTCGGCAACAGAAGCCACCCTCTCGGGTCGCCACTGTAGTTACCGGGCTGGACCGCCTCAGGGAGGCGGATCAGGTTGGGCGTCTAGGGCTTGCCGGCCAACCGCCACAGGAAGGTGGCCATCTGCCCGCGCGTCACGTTCTCATCGGGCGCATACCGATTCCCACCGACACCCGTCGTGATCCCCTGGTCGTACAACCAGTCGACCGCCTCGGCGTAGTAGCGATCTCCGCCAACATCGCTGAAGCCGGCCGGTGGTGATCCTCCGGGCTCCCCCTCGAGACGCCAGAGGAACGTGGCCATCTGCCCGCGAGTCACGTTGGCGTCGGGCGCAAACTGATTTCCGCCGACCCCCGTCGTGATCCCCTGGTCGTACAACCAGTCCACGGGCTTGGAGTAGAACCTTCCTGCCGGAACGTCACTGAAGCCGGCGGACGGAGCCCCCGTCGGTTCGCCTCGGTAGCGCCACAGGAACGTCGCCATCTGCCCGCGCGTCACATTGTCGTCCGGAGAGAAGGTACCCGGGCCCGTACCGGTCGTGATGCCCGAGGCCGCGAGCCAGCTGACCGCGGGCGCGTAGTAGGCACTCTGGGGCACGTCACCGAACAGGCTCAACGAACTCGGGTCGTACAGGTCGAGCGTGGAGTAGTTCGCACCGAGGATCTCGGTGGCGTCGGCATCGAGCCAATCCCCGAGGATCGATGCGTACACCGACCGGAAGTCGAGGTGGTGATGCATGTCGCCGCGGTTGTCGAGGTTGGTCAGCGACGGCTGGGTGCCGTGGAGTCCGCCCCGCACGGCCGGGCCGATGAGCGTCATCAACCCGGCGGTGCCGTGGTCCGTGCCGGTTGAGTTGCGCTCTACCCGTCGGCCGAATTCCGAGAAGACGAGCACCGATGTGCGAACCGCCATCGCCGGCGACAGGTTGTCGAAGAACGCGTCGATTCCTGCATCGAGTTCGGCCAGCAGATCGTCGTGATCCGGACGCTGGCTGTCGTGGGTGTCGAAGCCGCCGAGATTGACGTTCACCAGCTGGGTCCCGAGGTTCAGGTTGATCACCTGCGACGCAACCGCCAACTCGCGCGCGAGCCCGCCCTCGGGCAGTCCGGGCACGAACGCCGGAGAGATCTGCTGAGCGGTGTCCACCGCGTCACCCCAGGCCGCCGCGACTTCGCCGCCGAACGCTCCGATTCCGCCGCCCGCGTTCCCGATGTCGCTGATCGCCTCGTAGCCGATTCGCTCCCAGCGTTCGGACCGATCTGCTCCGAAGAGCGACCCGCTCGGCGGAAGTGCGACCGCCATGGAGTTGACTCCCTGGAGTGTGAGCGGCACCCCTGACCAACCGATCGCGACCGATCCCAGGTTGCCGAGACCGGAACCGTCCTGGTACCTGCCCAACCAGCCGGTGGGCTGCGCCTGGTTCTGGACACCACTCATCCAGGTCGCCATCGACGTGAAGTGGCTGTGATCGTCGCTCGCCTCGCCGACACCGCGGATGAAGGCCACCTGCCCGGCGTCGAAACGTGACTTCAATCCCGTCATGTTCGGATGGAGATGGAGACCCTCGCCGACACTCGTGCTGCCGTTGACCCCCACGGCGAGGTTGCCACGAGCCGACTGGTACGCGCCGCTCTCGGCCGGCACGAGGGTGTTCAGGTGGTCATTGCCCCCGTTCAGGAAGACCGTCACGAGGATGTTCTGCCCCGTACTGAGTGGCGTGGCCGCACCCGCGACACCGCCGAAGATGCCCGACGCCATGTGCGGGAAGATGCTGGGCAGCGCGGTGAGACCGGCTGCCCCGCCCATGGCGAGGGCACCCTGCAGGAATCGCCGTCGGGCGATCCCGTCACTCGTGCCATCGGTTCGGGACAGCTGAGCGAGCGCGATGTCGGCCTCGGTCGGTCGCGCCAGGCGGGGGGTCGTTCGCCCCGTGCAGGGTCGGGAAAGGATGTTCGTTCGCATCTGCTTCTCCTGCCTCAGAAGACCTGGTTCTCGGGGGTGACCATGCCGAGCATGAATCCCACTGGGGGTATGGACCATCGATCCGAGGCGTGGGCCTCGGTGTGCCACGACTCCAACCGGTTTCGTGTCTGGGAGGACACGTCTTCGAGTCCGAACAGGTCGAGAATCGCTTGCACGGCGTTCGCCGCCGTCATGTCCTCGATGCCGGGGAGCAATCCGAGTCCATCACCGCTGTCATCGGTGGCGTGCCACCGCAGCCCTCGGGCGAGACTGCCTCGGCTCCACGCCGACGCGGTGGACATCCAGCCGATCCCGCCGCCCCATCCGGCAACACTCGGCGGATCGAGCGGGACCTGACCCATGTTCTCCATCCGCCAACGAAGACCCATTTGGCCGGCGTCGATTCCGAGCTGCCGGACGATCGCGACCACGAAGTCCGTCGGACTCTTGATCTGGGTCCAGCGGGTACTCGGTGCCCAGAATTCGTCGTGCAGCAGAGTCGCGCGCAGCAATGGCGCGATCGTCATGTTGCCGGCGATGAAGACGTCACCGAGCTCGTTGATGACCGACTGCGACGGTTCGGCGTGGGCGAACCACCGGAACAGCTTGCCGGCGATCCGGCGAGCCGTGGCCTGCTGCCGCACACCATGTACCAGCTCATTGATGACGTCGCGCTCGCCGTCGTTCTGCGCGATCCCGTTCCAGCTGGCCGAGATCTCGAACAGCGTCTTGGAGCCGTGATCGTGGGCTTCGCTGTCGTAGACGTAGGTCGAATCCCAGAACTGGTTGACATTGTCCCAGCCGACGGTGTTGTGACCGGTCCAGGCGTCGGTCATGGCCACGACATCGGCTTCGGTGAAGTTGCCCACACCGCAGGTGTAGAGCTCCATGATCTCGCGACCGAAGTTCTCCTGCGGGTCCCAGACCGTGTTGTGCTGGTTGTCGAGATGCACGAGCATCGCCGGGTGGACCGCAGTGAGGCGGACGAGGTTGTCGAAACTGCCCATTGCGTGCCGACGGAACATGCGGATCTGGTCCCACATGGCTTCGATGTCGCCGACTTTGTCCTGCGCACAGGCGAAGTGGTCGTGCCAGAAGAACGTCAGTCGTTCATAGATGGGGAGGCTGCCGGCGGTCGCCGGGGCAGGTGAAGGCGTCGTCGTCGGGTTCGACAGGGTTGCCATGCGGGTGACCCACCAGTCGATGACATCGCTGTGAACCTGCCACTGCTCGTTGTTCACCACCCAACCCGGGTGACCGACGTCCGGACCGTTCGGGATCGCATCCGCGGCGGTGAACCCCATCGCTGCGTCGACACACTGTTCTCGTGTCTTTCCGATCAACGCCGTGATCTCGGCGTTGGTTCCCCCATACCCGGTTCGGCGCAGCATGTGGGCTGCGTCCTCCTTGGTGACCGTACTACTGGCTGGCATCTCGACCCTCTCTCCGCCCACAGCCCGTGGGGCCGTTGAGCCCGCACGGTGGTGCTATCGGCCCATGTGGAGAGTGGCTTGATGGGAACTTCGGCCCAGGCCGAAAGAAGGAGGACTTCTCCCCGGCAGAGGCCGAATGACCCTCTCTGACCGAGGTCAGAGTTCAATTGACGCTCGTCTATGCGACCGAGACGCCCAGCGCAGAGCCGATCACATACGTCGCGGCGCACGCGAGGGCCGCGACCATCACCTGGCGGATGGCCGTGCGGACCGCGCCGCGCTCGGTGAAGTGGGCGACGAGGAACCCGACCACGGCCGCGGCACACACGCCGAGCACCACAGACGCAATGGTGGCGTCGTTGCCCTCGGCGAAGAACCACGGAACCAGTGGGATCGTCGCGCCGACTGCGAACGCCGCGAATGACGATGCGGCGACCTGGAGCGGCGAGCCGACGCCATCAGGATCGATGCCGAGTTCCTCACGGGCGTGCACGTCGAGTGCCACCTCCGGGTCCGACATGATGCCTGCGGCCACCTGCTCGGCGTGTTCAGGGTCGACACCCCGCTCCCGGTAGATGGCGGCGAGCTCACGGGCCTCGGCTTCAGGATTGTCGCGAAGCGATTGTCGCTCGATCTCCAACTCGCGCTCGATGAGCTCGTTCTGGGCACGAACACTCACCCACTCGCCGGCGGCCATCGAGATCGCGCCGGCCAGCAACCCGCTGACCCCGGCGAGGCGAACCAGTGAGCCATCCGTGGAGGCGCCGGCTATCCCGAGGATCAGCGCCACATTGCTGACGAGCCCATCGCTCACGCCGAACACTGCGGCTCGAGCGTTGCCTCCCTGGACGTCGCGATGGGAATGAACCCAATGGTCGTGGAAGCCATCGTCTTCCCCGTTGACGGGTTCCTCTGCGTCGGCCACACGTCGAACCTAGCGGCCCGATGACGGTTGCGACCATGCGGTGACGACCATGCGGTGACGATGGTGTGACAAATCGATGACGACGGGATCCAGATCAGATCTCGCTACGTCAGAGCTGCCATGAACACCACACGAGACACTCACAACCAGGCGAAAGCGTGGCGGGCACTCCTTGCCGCCATGCTCGCCGTACTGCTCCTCGCCAGCGCATGTGGCGGCGATGACGACTCCAGCACCGACTCCGGTGACGACGGGGGCACCTCGGACGATGCCGCCGACTCATCCGACGATGCGGTCGATGACGAGGCCCTGTTCGCCGGTGACGACGACAGCGGCAGCGACGACAGCGACGACGCGATGGCCGAGGGGGACGTCGCCGTCGAAGCCGAGGACGCAGAGGGCGACACGGACGCCGACTCCGCCGATGAGGAGGCGCCGACATCGGGACTCTTCGCCGGCGATGAGCCCGCCCCGGAGACCGAGGCCGAACGGCTCGCCCGCGAACAGGACAACTTCTTCCAGGAGTACGGCGTTCGTGACTTCGTCGAGACCTCGCGGGATCCGCTCTCGACCTTCGCGCTCGACGTCGACACCGGCAGCTACACGATCACGCGCCGCTGGCTCGAGGAGGGGGTCATGCCCGACCCGGCCTCGGTCCGCGTCGAGGAATTCGTCAACTCCTTCGAGTATGACTACCGCGCTCCCCGCGATGGTCTCGACATCCACGTCGATGGCGGCCCTTCGCCGTTCGACGATGACAACCTGATCGTCCGCATCGGTGTCCAGGCCGCCGTGGTCGACGATCGAGATCGCGCCGACGCCGCCCTGACCTTCGTGGTCGACACGTCGGGTTCGATGGACCGAGACGATCGGCTGGGTCTCGTCAAGGAAGCGCTGACCGAGATGATCCGAGAGCTCGATGACGATGACACCGTCGCCATCGTCACCTACGGCAGCGAATCCAACATCGTGCTCGAGCCCACGTCGGTCCGAGACGATGACGAGATCTACGACGCCATCGATGACCTGCGCCCCGGCGGCTCGACCAACCTCGAAGCCGGCCTGCGCACGGGGTACGAGCTGGCCGACCAGGCTTACGTCGAGAACGGCATCAACCGGGTCATCCTCGCCTCGGACGGTGTCGCCAATGTCGGCAACACCGATCCCGACGCCTTGAGCCGGGAGATCACCGATCGTGCGATCAACGGCATCCAACTCGTCACTGTCGGCTTCGGCATGGGCAACTTCAACGACACCACGATGGAACAGCTCGCCGACCAGGGCGACGGCTTCTACGCCTACGTCGACACCTTGGACGAGGCCGAGCGGCTGTTCGAGGTCGAGCTGATCGAGAATCTCACCCCGATCGCCATGGACGCCCGCATCCAGGTCGAGTTCGACGAGGACATCGTCGATTCGTACCGCCTGATCGGCTTCGAGAACCGCGGGGTGCTCGATTCCGACTTCCGCAACGACGAGGTCGACGCCGGCGAGCTGAATTCCGGCCATACCGTCACCGCCATCTACGAAATCGAGCTGGACCGCAGCGTCGACGTCGAGAACGATCGCGACGACCTGGGCATCGTCAACCTGCGATGGCAGGATCCCGAGACCCGGGACTGGATCGAGATCGACGAAGAGATCGACCTACGTGACATCGAACCCGACTGGACCGACACCAGCGCCGAGTTCCGCCTCGCCACCACCGTCGCCGCCTGGGCCGATGTTCTCCGCAACAGCCCCTTCGCCCACGACATCTCGCTCCGCTCGCTCGCCGAGGAAGCCGAACTCATCGACGACGAACTCCGCACCGACCAGACCGAGGAACTGGTCAATCTCACCTGGCTCTCCGAGGACTTGGCCTAACGCACACTGGGGTCTGACTCCAGCGTGCGGTAGAGAACGCCAGAGGTTCCCTGCAGCTCGGCACCGGCTCGCCGAGTCCCTGGAGGGGAGGGA
>JAERSO010000126.1 GCA_016845585.1 Acidimicrobiaceae bacterium
ACCTGCTCATTCTCGATGAGCCGACCAATCATCTCGATGTCGATGCCATCGAGTGGCTGGGGAGCGGGCTGCGTGCCTTCCGCGGCGGCCTCGTCGTCGTGACCCACGACCGCCATGTGCTCGACCGGGTGTCGAGCCGGATTCTCGAACTCGATCGCGGCGCGTCATTCGTCCACGACGGCGGCTACGACGGGTATCTGGAGGGCCGCGCCGCGCGCGAGGAGCGAGCCGCCGCTCACGAGTCGACCCGTCGCAATCTGGCTCGCACCGAACTCGCGTGGCTACGCCGTGGGGCCAAGGCCCGTACCCGGAAGAGCCGGTCCCGTATCGACCGCGCCAACGAGCTCATCGCAGGAGGGCCCCAGGCGGCGGCCCGGGAGGGCGATCTCGACCTTGCGCAACTCCATTCGGGGACGCCGCGCCTCGGCGATCAGGTGGTCGAGCTTCACGATGTGAGTGTCGGGTTCCAGGGCGTCGCACCACTGGTTGCGGGGCTGGATCTGCTGATCGATCGCCGTGAGCGCCTCGGGATCGTCGGTGCGAATGGCGCGGGAAAGTCGACACTGCTCGATGTGATCGCCGGCCGTCGCGAGCCGTTGAGTGGTCGCCGGGTCGAGGGGCCGACCGTGTCAGTCGGCATCCATGATCAACACGGCCGCGATCTCGACCCCGAGCTCCGCGTCCGCCAGGCGATCGCAGGCGAGGGTGCCGAGCCGGATTGGTGGGATGTGGCGCTGCTCGAGCGCTTCTGGTTCGACAAGGACGTCCAGAAGGCACCCATCGAACTCTTGTCCGGTGGTGAGCGTCGGCGGCTGCAACTCGTGTTGACGTTGGCCCAGAAGCCGAACGTGCTCCTGCTCGACGAGCCGACCAATGATCTCGACCTCGACACCCTCCGGTCGCTCGAGGACTTCCTCGACGATTGGCCCGGCGCCGTCATCGTCATCAGCCACGATCGCACCTTCCTCGACCGTACCGTCGAGGACGTGCTCGTGATCGACAACGGCCGGGCCCAACGCTGGCCGGGCGGCTACGCCGGATGGCTCGATGACCGCCAATCGACCTCGGTCGGTTCCGCGTCCAAGCGGGGCATGGTCGAGCCGGTCGATGCTCCAGAATCCGCCGACCCGACCCCGACCGCTCGCCCTCACCGGTCGCGAAGCACCGTCCGTCATGAACTCAAGACGGCGGAACGGGAGATGAACAAGTTGGAGAAGACGGTCGACAGTCTTCGGGCCCAGCTGGTGGATGCCGGCAGCGATCACGAAGTGCTCGCAACGGTCGGCGCCGAATTCGCCGCCCGCGAACAGGAATTGAACACGATGGAGGAGCGTTGGTTGGAGCTGTCAGCGGAGATCGAAGAGATCGACGCTCAGTGACCGAATCAACGACTGCTGGATACCCTGAACCAATGACCGACACAGCGGAGACCACCACCGACACCGGCGACGAGGTGATGATCGTGACCGAGGCGGCTCGTGCCACGGTGCTCGACATTCGCTCGAAAGAAGACGACGCCGATGTGCTCGGCCTTCGAATCGAGGTCACCGGGGCCTCCGGTGTCGACTACATGTACGACCTCTCGCTCGAACCGCTCGCCGAGGCCGCCGACGACGACCACATCCACGACAATGACGGGTTGTCGGTCATCATCCCCGCCAACAGTGTCGATGCGATGCGGGGCGCCACCCTCGATCTGCCCTCTGTGGCCGGCCAGGGCGGCCTCGTCATCCGCAACCCCAACCGCCCCAACCCGCTCGGCGAGATGGGCCAGCTCGAACTCACAGGCGACGCCGCCAACAAGGTGCGCACCCTGCTCGACGAACGCATCAACCCGGCGTTGTCGTCACACGGTGGCTATGCCGAACTCGTCGGCGTCGAGGGTGAGAAGGCGTTCGTCACCATGGGTGGCGGTTGCCAGGGCTGTGCCATGAGCGCGGCGACCCTTCGCGAAGGCATCTCCAAGGCGATCCTCGAAGCAATCCCCGAGATCACCGAGATCGTCGACACCACCGACCACGAGCAGGGCGAGAACCCCTACTACAGCTGACCCACCTCATTCTTGCTGTCGATTCGCCCCGCTGAACGGGGGGAATCAGCAGCGATTTCGGGCTAGAGGAGATCGCGGACGCTCTGGGCGATGCCCGCGGCGTCGAGGCCGAAGCCGGCGTGGAGATCGTCGGGGTGGCCGTGGGGCACGTATTCGACGGGGACGCCGAGGACCCGTAGGCGGCAGCCTGCGTCGCGTTCGCCGAGGGCGTCGCGGACGCCGGCGCCGGCGCCTCCGACACGGAGGCCGTCCTCGATCGACACCACCACGTCGTGGGAGGCCACATCGTCGATCATGGCGGGGTCGAGCGGTTGCACGACGCGAGGGTCGTAGACCGTGGCGTCGATGCCCTCGGCAGCGAGGATTTCGGCGGCCCCGATGGCGGCGGGAAGCATCTGGCCGAAGCCGAGCAGCGCAACGCTGCCGTCGCCGGCTTTCACCTTGCGGGCGTTGAGGCCGATGCCGACTTCGTCGTGGCCCACATGCGCGGCGCTGCCCCGTGACCAACGGATGGCGACAGGACCATCGGTGAGATCCATGGCGTCTTCCATCATCTGTTGGATCTCTTGGTAGCTCGAGGGTGCGAACACTGTCATGCCCGGCACCTTCGTGAGGAGCACGAGATCGAGGATGCCGTGATGTGATGCGCCATCGGGGCCGGTGATCCCGGCACGGTCGAGGCAGAAGATGACGGGCTGGCCGTGGAGACCGACATCGAGATTGACCTGATCGAACGCCCGGGTGAGGAACGTGGCGTAGACGGCGATGAGGGGGCGAAGCCCGCCCATGGCCATGCCGGTGGCCGCGGTGACCGCGTGTTGTTCGGCGATACCGACGTCGATGCAACGATCCGGGAAGCGCTCCCGGAAGGGGAGGAGTCCGGTTGAGTCGGGCATGGCGGCGGTGATGGCCACGAGTTCGGGATGTTGGTCTCCGAGCTTCACGAGCGTCTCGGAGAAGGCCGCGGTGTAGGAGCCTTCCTTCACCGAGCCGGTGTCGTGCATGTTCTTCACGTGGTCCTGTTCGGCTGGGGCATAGCCCCGTCCCTTCTGGGTGAGCACGTGGACAACAGTGGGCCCCTCGAACTCGGCGGCGTTTTGCAGCGCCTCCTCGACCGACTCGATGTCGTGGCCGTCGAAGGGGCCCATGTAGCGGATGCCGAGGTTCTCGAAGAACGCCGGCGGTTCCCACATCTCGCGAACGGCAGCCTTCGACATCTTGATGCCGCGCCCGATCTGTTCACCGACCCAGGGAATACGTTCGGAGATCTCCTCCACCTTCGCCTGGCGGCGCATGTAGGTGGGGTTGTTGCGGATCTTCGTGAGGCTCTCGGAGAGCTTCGACACGGTCGGCGCGTACGACCGGCCGTTGTCGTTCAACACGATCACGACGTCGCTGCCGGAGTGGCCGAGGTTGTTGAGGCCCTCGAAGGCCATGCCGCCGGTGAGTGCGCCATCACCGATGACGGCAACGACGCGACGGCGTTCGTCGTTGGCGTGAAACGCCGTGGACAGTCCGTGGGCGTAGCTCAGCACCGTCGAGGCGTGGCTGTTCTCGATCCAGTCGTGCTCGGACTCGGAGCGGCTCGGATACCCGGACAGACCTCCGCCTTCGCGCAGATCGCGGAAATCGGCAGCGCGGCCGGTGAGGATCTTGTGGACGTAGGCCTGGTGTCCGGTGTCCCACAGGATCGGGTCGTGCGGCGAACGGAACACCCGGTGCAGGGCGATCGAAAGCTCCACGGCGCCCAGGTTTGAGCCCAGGTGACCACCGTGTTCGTTGACGGCCTCGATCACGAGGTGGCGGATCTGGTCGGCCAGATCGTCGAGTTCGGCGTAGCTGCGGCCCAGCAGATCCTGCGGGCCGGTCAGCGTCTCAAGCAGCATCGGACTTGATGGTACCCGCGGGACCCGGCAGAAGTCGTGCGAGAGGCCCCGCGATCACGAGGCCGAGGCCGAGGGCGGCGATGCCTCCCAGTGCGTCGATCCAGTAGTGATTGGCCGTGACGATGATCGAGAACAGGGTCAGGAACGGGTAGACGGCGATGGCCGCCTTGGCCCAGGCGGAGCGCAGGACCGGATAGAGCGCCACCGTGCACCACAGCGCCCATCCGATGTGCAGGCTCGGCATGGCGGCGTACTGGTTCGAGATCTGCTCCATCGTGCCCGACTCGAACGACCACAGACCGCCCGGGTGAACGAGGGTGTCGACATAGTCGTGGCCGGGAACACAGGCGCCGTACTGCGAGGCACAGTTCGACAAGAGGCGCGGTGGCATGAGCGGAAAGAACGCGAAGCCGATCAACGCCAGGCTCGTGGTCGAGGCGAGCGCCGAGCGCATGTACGTGTAGCGCCGCGGGAAGCGCAGGAACAGCCACACCATCGCCCCGATCGTCACGAGGAAGTGGAACGACCCGTAGAAGACGTTCCAGAACACGATGAACGCGTCCCAATCGAGGAAGGTCTGGTGGACCCACTCCTCGAAGTACAGACCGAGGGCTCGCTCCCCGTCGATGACCCGGATGGCATTGTCGAACGCGGCGTTCTTGACAGAGTTGCCGAGCGCCGAGCCGAACTGGTTCCGGATCGCCGAGTAGACGATGTAGAAGCCGAGTGTGATCAGCGCTTCGACCCACCATTTCAGGGGGTGCTTGGTCGCGGGGGGAGCAGTCATCCGGGACGGGATCGTACCGGCGGTACCATGGCGCTGCCCTGCAGCCCCATGGAGGTCTCGTGCTCGACACCGAGTTGATCAACCGCACTCTGTCCACCGCGCTCACCACCGGTGGTGACTTTGCAGAGGTGTTCGTCGAGGACAAGCGGTCCTCGTCCGCAGTGCTCGACGACGGGCGGGTCGAGGAACTCACCAGCGGCCGCGACCGCGGCGCCGGCATACGGGTCGTGGTCGGTGACACGACTGGGTTCGCCCACACGGCCGACTTGTCCGAGGAAGGTCTCGCCGGTGCGGCTCGCGCCGCGGCGGCCGCAGCTCGTGGCGGTGGGGGAGGCGTGCGCGAGGTGAGCGTCTCGGCCATCGACGTTCCCCGCGGCGCGCCGGTGCGGATCCCGCCCGAGGAGGTCGCCAAGGCCACGAAGGTCGGACTCCTCACCCTCGCCAACGAAGCGGCCCGCGGGAGCGGATCCGCGATCACCCAGGTCTCGGCCCGCTACGGCGACAGCCGCCGCCGCATTCTCGTCGCCAACTCCGACGGCCTCCTCGCCGAGGACGACCAGGTCCGCACGCTCTTCTCCGTGAGCTGCGTCGCCACGGGCGACACCGGTCTGCAGACGGGGCGGGAATCAGCAGGCCGCACGATCGGTTTCGAGCTCTTCGACGAGACCGACGTCGAGGACATGGCCCGCCGAGCCGCCGATCGGGCGATCACCAAGCTGAAGGCCCGACCTGCTCCGTCGGGTGCGATTCCCGTCGTTGTCGGACCCGGCGGTGGGGGCGTCCTCTTCCACGAGGCATGCGGTCACGGCCTCGAAGCCGACCTCGTGGCGAAGTCCGCCTCTGTGTTCGCCAACCGTGTCGGCGAGAAGGTGGCGGCCGACTGCGTCACTTTGATCGATGACGGGACGATGGCCGGTGAGTGGGGCCACTTCGCGATCGATGACGAGGGTCGTCCGGCCGGCAACAACGTTCTGATCAAGGACGGTGTGCTCACCGATTACATGTGGGACTTCCTGCGAGCCCGCAAGGAGGGCCGCGTCGGCGGCGGCAACGGTCGCCGGCAGAGCTATCAGCATCTCCCGATGGTGCGGATGACCAACACGTACATCAGCAATGGCACCGAAGACCCCGCGGCGATCATCGGCGACACCGAGTCCGGTGTGTATGTCGCCCAGCTCGGAGGTGGCCAGGTCAACACCGCAACCGGCGACTTCGTCTTCGGCATGACCGAGGCGTATCTCATCGAGAACGGCGAGATCACTGATCCGATCCGCGAGGGCAATCTCATCGGCAACGGCCCCGATGTCCTCCTCCGCATCGACGCCCTTGGCAACGACTTCGCCATGGGTTCCCCCGGCATGTGCGGCAAGGACGGCCAGGGAGTTCCCGTGGGCGACGGCACACCGACCCTGAGGGTCGAGAGCCTCACCGTCGGTGGCACGGCTGCCTGATCCGATGAGCGAACTTCTTGACATCGCCACCCGTGTCGCGGGATGGGCCAACGACGGCGAGCAGGTGGAGGCCTACGTCGTCCACGAGCGCGAGACCGAGGTGCGTGCCTACGAGGGCGAGATCGAGTCTCTCTCGAGCGCCGAGAGCCAGGGCATCGGCGTCCGGGTCGTGGTCGACGGCAAGCAGGGGTACGCGTACGCGGGAACGCTCGACGAGGACGCCCTCGGCGAAACGCTGAACGAGGCTCGCGACAATGCGGCGTTCGCGGAGGCCGACGAGTTCAACGGCGTCGCCGAACCGGACGGCACGGCTCCGGCGGTGCTCGAGCTCTTCGACGAGCGGCTCGCGTCCTTTTCCACCGAGGACAAGGTCGCTCTGGCGATTGAGCTCGAGCGGGCGACCCGCGCTGCCGATCCTCGGATCAGCGGAATCGAGTCGGCTGAGTACATCGACACGATCTACGAATCCGCGGTCGCCACGTCCACCGGCATCGCCTCGGCCACTCGTGAATCCGGTTGCTATGTGTCGGCGTACGCGTTGGCCGAGGAGGCAGGGGAGACACAGACCGGTTTCGGGTTCTCGCTCGGTCGCCAGCCCGGCGAGCTCGACGTGTCGGTCGCGGCTGTCGATGCCGCCCAGCGGGCCACTCGCCTGCTCGGCGCCGTGAAGCCGTCCACCGCCCGTCTCACCGTCGTGCTCGATCCCTGGGTCACCGCCCAGTTGCTCGGCATCATCGGTCACACGCTCACGGGTGAAGCCGTGTTGAAGGGTCGATCGCTCTTCGCTGACCGACTGGGCGAGGACGTTGCGACGTCCTCGATCACCCTGCTCGACGATGCCACCAACGCGGACGCGTTCACCGCTTCGATGGTCGATGGCGAAGGCCTGGCGACCCGCTCCACGCCGCTGATCTCCGACGGCGTACTCCAGGGGTTCCTGCACAACTCGTACTCGGGCCGCCGGTCAGGCTCGGCGTCCACCGGCTCGGCCGTGCGGGGCGGATTCAAGGGCGCACCTTCCGTCGGTGCCCAGGCACTGGCGCTCGCGCCGGGCACCCGGTCCCAGGCCGAACTGATCGCGAGCGTCGACGACGGCTTCCTCGTGCAGGACGTGGCCGGTCTCCACTCCGGCGTGAACCCGGTCTCGGGTGACTTCTCCACCGGTGCGGAGGGTCTGCGGATCCGCAACGGTGAGCTGGCCGAACCCATTCGTGAGGTCACGATCGCCTCGACTCTCCAGCGTTTGCTGCAGGACGTGCAGGGGATCGGCAACGATCTCGAATGGCTGCCGATGAGCGCCGCGGGTGTTTCGTTGGTGGTCGCCGACGTCACGATGTCCGGCGGCTGATCCGGTCGTGACCGAGCCGATCGAACTGGCCCGTTCCATTCTCGGGCGAGCGAACGACAACGAGTCCGTCGAGGTCTGTGTGGGCCGGTCAGTTCGCACGACCGTGCGGGTCCATGGTGGCGACGTCGAATCGTTGACGCTCGCGGAGAGTCATGGCATCGGTGTGCGGGTGGTGCTCGACGGTCCCGACGGCAGCCGCGAGGGCCTCAGCCACGCCGGATCCTTCGATTCCGACGTGGTCGACGGCCTCCTCGCCGAGGCTCGCGACAACGCCCAGTTCGCCGAACCCGATCCGCACGTGGCGCTCGCCCTTCCCGACGGCGTCGCGATCACCGGTGTCGATCCATGGAGCGACGGCGTCGAAGCCATGTCGGTCGATGACAAGATCTCGATCGCCGTGGCTGTGGATGCCGCTGCGTTGTCCGCGGATCCGCGGGTGCGAGGTGCTCGCACCTCGATCTACGGCGATTCGCGAAGCGAGAGTGCGATCGTCAGCACCGCCGGGATCGAGACTACGGGCCGGTCGACGAGTGCCTCCACCTCCACCATGGTGCTGATCGACGATGTCGATGGCGGCACACGGACCGGGTCGGCTGTCGATGCCGCTGTCTCACCACAGGATCTCGACCCGAAGATGGTCGCCGAGTTGGCGGTCCGGCGAGGGCTACAACTTCTCGATGCTCACCGACCGATGACGGCTCGGCCGTCGGTCGTGCTCGAGCCCAGATTCACCGCAACCGTCCTCGGGTTCGTGGCCGGAATGCTGGCGGGTGACCGAGTGGTGAAGGGGCGCACGCCGTTCGCCGACAGGGTGGGCCAGTCGATCGCGGCTTCGCCGCTCACCATGTTCGACGATCCGACTGACCACGACTCGCTCGGCGCATCGGCCACCGACGGCGAGGGGCTGGCCTGCCGGCGAGTGCCACTCATCACCGGCGGTGTGCTCGACGGGTTTCTCCACGATTGCCACACCGCTCGGGTCAGCGGCGCCTCGTCGACGGGTTCGGCCCTGCGGTCTGTCCGCGGCACGCCGTCGCCGGGCCATCGTGCGCTTCATCTCGCCCCCGGCTCCGGTGATCTGGCCTCACTGATCGCAGAGATCGATGACGGTCTTCTCGTCGCGGCACTCCAGGGCCTTCACTCCGGGGTCAACGCGGTCTCCGGCGATCTCTCCGTCGGCGTCGAGGGGATTCGGATCCGAGACGGCGAGTTGGCCGAACCGATCCGCGAGGCGACGCTCGCGGGCGCGATCCCTCGCATGCTCCTCGACATCACCCGTGTCGGTGCGGATCTCGAACGCCTCCCGAGTGGTGCCCACGTTCCGTCGCTGGTCCTCGAGGGGTTGACACTGGGTGGTGCAGGGTCATGAGCCACGCCGCGGCTGAGACGCCCTAGTCTCCGTCGGTTATGGAGATCCTCCACGCGATCGTTCTCGGCATCGTCCAGGGACTCTCGGAGTTCCTGCCGATCTCGTCGAGCGGTCACCTCGAATTGACCCGATGGGCCTTCGGTTGGGAAGCACTCGATCCGGAGATCGAGACTGCGTTCGACGTCGCCGTACACCTCGGCACATTGGTCGGAGCGGTCGGCTACCTGCGCCACGATGTCGTCAGGTATCTCCTGGCCGGGTTCGCGCCGCTGCGCGGTCAACCGATCGAGACCGACGGCCGCGTCGCCTGGTTCCTCGTGGCCTCGGCTGTACCCGCTGGTATCACCGGTGTCCTGTTGAAGGACCAGATCGCTGATCTCGACAGCATCTGGGTCATCGCAGTGATGCTGATCGTCTTCGGCATCATCTTGTTGCTGGCAGATCGACTACCCGGAGAGAAGCGACTCGACGAGTTCCGACTCCGCGACGCTCTCGCCATGGGAGCAGGCCAGGCACTGGCGCTCCAACCCGGCGTGTCGCGCTCCGGTGCGACGCTCACCGTCGCGCGTGCCCTCGGCTACAGCCGCGACGCCGCCGCTCGGTTGGTCTTCCTGATGAGCCTGCCGATCATCGCCGGTGCGGGTGTCTTCGCGCTGGCCGATGCGTCGATTCCGAGCTCATTCTGGCCACCGTTCCTCTGGGGGATGGCGGCGTCGGCCCTCACGGGATGGGTGGCGGTCTGGGGCACGTTGCGGATCGTGCGAACCCACACCTTCGCCCCGTTCGTGGTCTATCGGATCCTGATCGGCCTCACTGTCCTGCTCGTGCTCGCAACGGGCGTGCGCTAGCCGGGCGCTCAGCGGCCGACCAGGGTCACCTCGACACCGCCTCGGGAGAACTCCCCGACCACCGTTGGCACGGCCGAGGCGGCGATGGCGACCGTGATCGACCCGGGCTGCACCGAGATGACCTCGCCATCATCGAGCAGTGCTCTTCCATCGAGGACCGCGGCGAGGCCGACCACATCGCCAACCGCATGGATCTCTGCGCCGACCTCGATCGTGATCCCATGGCGTCCCGGCGCGACGAGTGCGGCGACCGGCCCGGATCCCGATGCGGCCAGGTCGGCGTCACGGACGATTTCGCCCGTGACGATGGTCGTTCGAGTCCGCTGACCGGTGGGGTCGGCGACGATCGCGTCGACGGGCCGCAGGGCCGGTGGCGCCAGTTGTCGGACGACATCGCCGGGCATCACCATCGCGCCGGCGTCGACCGGGCGGGCGACGACCCACACCTCGTGTTCGGCTCCCCACGCCGCCTGGGCATCCCTGGTCGTTCGTTCCATGTCCGTCATCGTCTGGATGATGATCGTCGCGGTGACCAGCACCGCCAGGGTGCGCCACACGGGCACCCGGCGGATCAGCGGTCGGAGACGGTCGCCGACGCGGTTGAACGGCGCGGGCGCAGGCGGACGCCGAAGAGGGGACGCCATGAGGACTCACTTCCGAGGATCGGGAATCTGGGGGAAGTGGTTTGATCAGAGCCGGAGCAGAGCTCGGGCCCGCTCAGTCAGACGACGATGAGGCCGTGCCCGAGCTGGAGCTCGATGAGGATTCGCTCGAGGACGAGCCACCCGGCGAGGAACCGCTCGATGACGAGGAGTCGCCTGACGAGGAGTCGCCTGACGAAGATGAGGAGGATGAGCTGTCACCCGAACGAGAACCGGCGCTGGACCCATGATCGTTCTTGTAGAAACCATCACCCTTGAAGGAGATACCGACCTTGGAGAAGACCTTTTTGACGCCGGCTCCGCACTGGTCGGTCTCGCCCTCGTGCGTCTGGGGGCAGATCGTCAGCGCGTCGTCGGAGAACGACTGCCACAGTTCGAACATCTCGCCGGTGCGCTCACACCGGTAGTCATAGGTCGGCACGGCTGAGCAGGATATCGGCGGTCGCCGTGCGGAACACCGTATGCTGCCCCTGTGGTTGCACTCATTGGGGGAGTGGTGCTGGCCTATCTCGCCGGCACGATCCCGACCGCCCTCATCATCGGCCGTCGTGTCGGCTCTGATCCGACGCGCGAAGGATCCGGCAACCCGGGCGCGTCCAACGTCTATCGACTGGGTGGGCGAAGGGCCGGGATCATGGTCGGTGTCATCGACATGCTGAAGGGCGCGGTGCCAACTGCGATCGCCCTCGTGATCGCCGGTCGGCCCGAGGCTCACGCAGTGTGGGTCGCTGCGGTGGCCGGCCACGTCTGGCCGATCACCCGAAAGCTGCGCGGCGGCAAGGGTGTCGCCACCGCCGGCGGCGGTGGCATCGTCCTCGGTCCGGTCATCGGGCTCGCCTGTGCGGTGCTGTTCTTCGGCGTCGTGAAGTTCGGCCGGGTCGCCGCGCTCGGCTCACTCTCGATCGCCATCGCCTATCCGATCGTCAGCGCGATCTACGGACGTCCCGGCTGGGAAGTCGCCGTCTCCGCCGGGGTCGCCGCGCTCCTCGTGATCCGTCACCAGAGCAACATCCGCCGGATGATCGGGCTCGAGGAGACGTCGCTCAAGGGCTGACGCTCATCGTGGCGAGTGGTCCGCCGATGAGAACAGCACGGAAACATGAACTACCGTTTTCCGTGCTGCTCCAACCCTGCAGGAGTCCCCCGAATGAACACAAAGGTTCGTACTGCGGTCATCCCGGCGGCCGGTCTCGGCACGCGCTTCCTTCCCGCCACCAAGGCGCAGGCCAAAGAGATGCTGACCGTGGTCGATCGGCCGAGCATCCAGTGGGTCATCGAGGAGGCCGTCGCGGCGGGAATCGATGACATCCTGATCGTCACCAGCCCGAGCAAGAAGGGTGTCGAGGATCACTTCGATCGCAACGCCGAGCTCGAACACCTGCTCGAGGCGAAGGGGAAGTACGACGAACTCGCCGAGGTACGCCGCATCACGGATCTGGCGACATTCCACTTCACGCGCCAGGGCGCCCCGCTGGGCCTCGGTCACTCGGTCGGCACGGCCGAACGACATGTCGGTGACCGGCCGTTCGCGGTGCTCCTCCCTGACGAACTGATGCCCGATGGCGGGGCCACGCTTCGCAGGATGATCGACGTCACCGAGTCGACGGGGGAGTCGTGCATCTCGCTGTTCGAGGTCGACGGCCCCGACATCTCGAACTACGGCGTTGCCGGATTCTCCGAACGCGACGGCGACCTGGTCACGATCGACCGGCTCGTCGAGAAGCCGCCCTACGAGGAGGCCCCGTCGAACCTGAAGGTCACCGGGCGCTACGTCTTCACGCCGGAGATCTTCGCGAAGCTCGCCATCACCGAACCGGGTCGCGGTGGCGAGATCCAGTTGACCGACGCCATGGCGATGCTCATCGGTGACCCCGGCATGCGAGGACTGGTCATCAAAGAAGCCGGTTACGACGCCGGCCAGAAGCTCGACTGGCTCCGCGCCAACATCGAGCTGAGCCTGGATGATCCCGAGGTCGGAGCGGATGTCGCCGAGATGTTGTCGGGCATCGTGCGGGCTCGCGGCCTGGGCTGATCCCAGGACCGGGTTGGCCCAGCGCCGACGCGGTGGCACTCTGGCGACGTGATCTCGCTGAATGAAGCACGTGAACATGTCCTCGACCGGGTCGGCACGCTTGCGGTGGTGACCGTGCCGGTGGCCGAGGCCGCCGGCCTCGTCCTGGCCACTGATGCCGTGGCTGCGGAGCAGGTCCCGCCCTTCGACAACACGGCGATGGATGGATTCGCCGTCCAGGCCGCCGACACGATCGGGGCCCCGGTCACCCTCGAGATGATCGGCACGGTTGCCGCCGGCGCCGCGTTCGACGGCACCCTCGGGCCTGGGCAGGCCGTCCGCATCATGACCGGAGCGCCGATGCCGTCGGGAGCCGATGCGGTCGTCATGGTCGAACGGAGCACTCTCGATGAGGCGGCCGGCACAGTCGACCTCGAGATCGAGGTGCCCGTCGGCAATCATGTGCGCGGCGCGGGAGAGGACTCGCAGCCCGGTGATCTCCTGTTCCCTGCCGGCACGCAGCTCACGGCCGGACATCTCGGCGTTCTCGCCAGCGTCGGACTGCAGGCCGTCGAGGTGGTCAAGCGGCCGCGAGTCGGGGTGGTGTCGACCGGGGACGAACTCGTCGATGACGGCCGCACCCTGAAACCCGGCGAAATCCGTGACTCCAACCGCCGGACGCTGCTGACGCTCGTCGCCGAGGCCGGCTGGGAGGCGGTGGATCTCGGAATCGCCGTCGATGAGAAGGCGGCGATCGAAACGGCGTTCGTGAACGGAGCCGCAACGTGCGACGCCGTGCTGTCGTCTGGCGGCGTGTCGATGGGCGCGTTCGACTATGTGAAGGTCGTGCTCGACGAGATCGGCGACATGCGCTGGATGCAGATCGCGATCAAGCCCGCCAAGCCGTTTGCGTTCGGCCTGATCGGCGACACGCCGATGTTCGGGTTGCCCGGCAATCCCGTGTCGTCGATGGTGTCGTTCGAACTCCTGGCCAAGCCGGCCCTGCGCAAGATGGCGGGGGAGTCGGAGTTCGGACCACGCGTCGTGCGAGCGGTGAGTGCGGATTCCCTCGGACATCCCGCTGACGGGAAGACCCATTTCCTCCGGGTCGAGGGAGCCCAGGACGAGTTCGGGCGATGGACGGTCCGGCGTGCCGGGGGCCAGGGATCGCACCAACTGACGGCCATGGCCCGTGCCGACGCCCTCGCCATGGTCCCCGACGGTGAGGCGATGGAGCCGGGCGACGAGGTGGACATCATCGTCCTCCGGTAGCGTGGGGCCTGTGCAGACAGCGAGGAAACCGTGACCACCGAGCTGATCGACGGATTCGGGCGGGTTCATCGCGACCTGCGCATCTCCGTCACCGACCGCTGCAACTTCCGCTGCACGTACTGCATGCCCCAAGAAGGCATGGAGTGGCGTCCACGCGATGAGATCCTCACCTTCGAGGAGATCGAACGGCTCGCCAGGATCCTGGTCGAACGCTACGGCGTCGATTCGATCCGTCTGACGGGCGGTGAACCGACCGTCCGCGCCAGGCTGCCGCTGCTCGTCGAGAAGCTCGCGGCCCTCGGGGTCGATCTCGCGATGACGACCAATGGTGTCTCGTTGCCGTTGCTCGCCGATGAACTCAAGCGGGCCGGCCTCACGCGGCTCAACATCTCCCTCGACTCGTTCCGGGCCGACCGGTTCCTCGAACTCACGCGCCGCGACGAACTGCAGCGAACGCTCGCGGGCATCGATGCCGCGATCGAGGCTGGGTTCGACCCGGTGAAGATCAATGTCGTCGTCATGCGTGGCGTCAACGACGACGAGATCCTCGACTTCGCCGAGTTCGGTCGTGCCAAGGGTGTGATCGTTCGGTTCATCGAGTTCATGCCACTCGATGCGGACGAGATCTGGAACAACTCCATGGTCATGACCCAGAGCGAGATCGTCGAGATCATCGCCGCGGAATTCGACATCGAACCGATCCAGCGCACGTCCGCGCCCGCCACCCGGTGGCGCTACACCGACGGATTGGGTGAGGTCGGCGTCGTCGCCAGCGTCAGCGAATCGTTCTGTGACAGCTGCGACCGCGTTCGTATCACAGCTGATGGACAGTTCCGCAGTTGTCTCTTCGCAACCGAGGAGACCGATGTGCGTGCCCTGCTGCGAGACGACTCCTCCGACGACGTGGTCGCCGAGGCGCTCGAGCGGACGGTGGCCGCGAAGTGGGCCGGTCACCAGATCAACCAGGTGCACTTCATTCGCCCCCGGCGCAGCATGTCCGAGATCGGCGGCTGACGAGCCGTAGACTCGTTGACATGTCAGAAAGCGGCTTCACCCACCTCGACCCGCTCGGCCGGGCCCGAATGGTCGACGTGACCCCGAAGGAGCCGTCACATCGTCGCGCAATTGCTCGTGGTCGGGTTTCGATGACGACCGAGACGGCATCGGCCGTTGCCCAGGGAGCGATCAAGAAGGGCGACGTCCTTGCTGTCGCCCGTGTCGCCGGGATCCAGGCCGCCAAACGGGCCTCGGATCTTCTCCCCCTGTGTCACCCGCTCCTGATCGGTGCCGTCACGGTCAACTTCGAGATCAATGACGAATCGATCGAGGTGGAAGCCGCCGTGGAGACGATCGATCGCACCGGCGTCGAGATGGAAGCGCTCACCGCGTGCAGCGTCGCCGCGCTCACCATCTACGACATGTGCAAGTCGATGGATCGCAGTATGGTCATCGGCGAGATCGCGCTCTGGGAGAAGACCGGCGGCCGCTCCGGTCACTACAAACGGACTGAGTGACTTCTAGTCGCGCATTTGACAACGTATGTCAGGCATATGACGCAAGTGGCGTATGACACGTCACCGGGGGTTGCCTTCTTGTTGCGTTCTGTAGTAAAACTGTAATCTGGAGTACGGGTTCCGCAATCTGCGGTGCCCCCTTGGAGGGTCTTTCCAGATGCCGACGTCGATCGTCTTGCTTGCGCTGGCCGCGGGCTGGGGAATCTACCTGGTTGTGTGGTGGCGCGACGCGCGCAAGACCACCTCGTTCGGACGTGACCGCATGGGCTCGTTCAGTTCGGGAATGGGCAGCCTCGCCGGCTCCAGCACCCGGGTCCCGCTCTTGAACACCGCCGGCTCGGCGGCTTCACTGAAGCCCCGCACGATGACCGACGCCGCCCGGCGCCGCCGCCAGATCGGGATGATCCTCGGATCCGCCGCCGTCGTCTCGCTGCTGGCCGCATTCGTACTCGGCCCCGTCGCCATCTTCGCCCACGTGGTTGCCGATCTGGCGCTGCTCTCCTATGGATACGGCTGCGTCCACCGACGCAACCTCGCCGCCGAGCGCGAGATCAAGGTCCAGATGCTCTACCCCGAAGGCGTCACCCCGCTTCGTGGTCACGAGCGCCAGACCGTCAACGCCTGATCGATCCGCACGCCGAATCCGCCGCCGGATCGCAGGGTCCAGCCGCTACGATGGCGGCTCCAAACGGGGGGTGTAGCTCAGTTGGTAGAGCGCCTCGGTCGCATCGAGGAGGCCAGGGGTTCAACTCCCCTCACCTCCACCCCGTGAAGTCCCAGTGTCCGGTTCTCCGGCCCTGGGGCTTCTTCGTTTTGCCCAACTCTGTTGCGCATCCTGAAATGGGGGCGCAAGGGTCACAGATCTGCTCTGTTTGCCGACTGGAGTGCGACGAACTCTCTCGGAGGATGACGCGTGGCGACCAACCAACAGGACTTCGGCATGAAACCGCCGAAGACGCCGGAACAACTCGGCATTCCCTACGCGCTGGTGAACGACCTCGTCCTGCGACGAATCCTACTCGAAGGCAAGGCGAACGTCGCCGGTTTGTCGCGGTCTCTGGCCCTCCACGCCGGGCTCGTCGACAGGATCGTGCAGGAGCTGCGCGAGAAGAAGGAGATCGAAGTCCTTGGGATGGAGGGGCGCGACTACACGCTCGCCTTGACCCAGCTCGGTCAGAAGCACGCCAACGACCGCATGACGCAGACCCGCTACGCGGGGGCCGCGCCCGTCTCGCTCGAGGTCTATCGAGCCGTTGTGGCCCGCCAGCGGCTCGCCGTCTACGTCAACCGCGAGATGCTGAAGAACGCCTTCTCCGATCTCGTGATCTCCAACGACCTGCTCGATGAGCTCGGCCCGGCCCTCAACGCCAATGGCGCCATGTTCCTGTATGGCCCACCGGGCACCGGCAAGACATCGATCGCGGAGCGTATCGTGCGCATCAGCCCGGATCTGGTGCTCGTGCCCCGAGCCGTGGAAGTCGACGGTCAGATCATCTCCGTCTTCGACCAGACCGTGCACATCCCCGCAGAGGAGCAGCCCGAGGATCTCGATCCCCGATGGGTGGTGTGCAACCGTCCGCGTGTCGTGGTCGGCGGCGAGCTCACCGGATCCATGCTCGACCTCACCTATGACCGCACATCGGGTGTGTACTTGGCGCCACTCCAGATGAAGGCGAACAACGGCGTGATGATCATCGACGACTTCGGTCGTCAGGTGCTCACCCCCGATCAGCTGCTCAACCGCTGGATCGTGCCCCTCGATCGCCGGATCGACTACCTCTCGCTCAGCTACGGCGTCAGCTTCGAGGTGCCGTTCGATGTCAAGGTCGTGTTGTCGACCAACCTCGACCCTTCGGACCTCGGTGACGAAGCGTTCTTCCGTCGGATTCAGACCAAGATCTTCATCGGCGCCATCACCGAGGACGCCTTCGATTGGATTCTCGCCCGGGTGGCACACGCCATGGGCGTCGGCTGCAACGCCGAGTCGGCAGAGTACCTCCGCATGATGTGCATCCGGGAAGGTGGCGACCTGCGTCCCTACCTTCCGGCCGATGTGTGCAAGCTCGTCAAGGCCGTCGCCCAGTACGAGGGCACGCCTCCGGTGCTCGACCAGCTGAACATCGATCGTGTGCTCGGTCTCTACTACACCCGCGGTCTCGGCGGGCCCGGCGGCTACGGCAAAGCCGGTTCCGTACCGCCGATGGAGGAGCTGCTGAGCGCTCCTCAGGCCAGCGATGCCGAACCGGGACCGGTAAGCACCTTCTGATTCTGCCTAACGTGCGGGCATGCGGATCTCGTACTGGGCGAACAGTCAGCAACCGTGGGACGACATCCTGACCGGTTGTCGGTGGGCGGAAGCGAACGGATGGGACGGCATCTGGCTGCCCGACCACTTCATGCCCGTGGCCGATCCCGGCAACGGACCCGGCCCCACCGACCGCGAGATGGGGCCATGCCTCGAAGGGTGGACGGCGCTCGCCGCGCTCGCCGCTCTGGTTCCGCGCGTTCGGGTCGGCCTCATGGTGGGCGGCAACACCTACCGTCACCCTGCCGTGGTGGCGAAGATGGCCGCCACCATCGACCACATCTCGGGTGGACGTGCCGTTGTGGGCCTCGGCGCGGGATGGCAGGTGAACGAACACCAACGGCTCGGGATTGAGCTCGGCACGCGGGCCGAACGGTCCGATCGGCTCGAGGAAGCCTGCATGGTGATCCGTCGCCTGTTGTCCGACGAACGGGCCGACTTCGCCGGCGAGCACTATCACCTGTCGGGTGCACCCGCAGAGCCCAAACCGGTGCAGGCTCACCTTCCCCTACTCGTTGGTGGAGCCGGCGAACGGCGCACCCTGAAGACGGTGGCCCTCCACGCCGACGAATGGAACCGATGGGGACGGCCCGACGACATGCGCCGCGGCGTCGACATCCTGCGCGAGTGGTGTGACCGCGTCGACCGCAATCCTGACGAGATCCGGGTCACCGCCGCCGGGGTGCTGCGAATCTGCGACGACGGGGCCGAATCCGAGAGTCGGCGCAGTGTCGCCCAACACCGAGGCGGACTCGTAGGCACCGTCGACGAGCTCCGGGCCGCGATCGACGCCTACCGCGCCGCGGGAGTCGAGGAGCTCGTGATCCCCGACTTCACCATCCCGGCAGACCGCCGGGCCGACGAATTCGGTCGTTTCCAGACCGAAGTGCTCGGCCTCTGACCCGACCTGGGGGTTGGGTCAGGCGTCGGCGACCTTGTGGCGGGCGTCTTCGGCGCTGACGACGGGCTCCTCGGTCGACCAGGGGAAGTTGATCCATTGGTCGGTGCGCTTCCAGACATACTCGCACTTCACCAGGCTGTGTGACTTCTCGTACAGCACCGCGCTGCGAACCTCGGCAACGTTTTCGGTGCACAGGTCGTGCACCATCTTCAGGGTGTGGCCCGTGTCCGCAACGTCGTCGGCGATCAGGATCTTGGCATCTTCCATGTCGACGAAATCGACGTACGGCGGGAGCATGACCGGCACCGGAAGGCGCTCGTCGACGCCCGTGTAGTACTCGCAGTTCATCACGTAGATGTTCTTGACCGAGAGGGCGTAGCCGAGCGATGCGGCGGCGAACAGACCGCCGCGAGCGATCGCCAGGATCATCTCGGGGCGGTAGCCGTCGTCGGCGACCGTCTGGGCCAGTTCGCGGATTGCTGTTCCGTAGGTGGTCCAGTCGAGGACCTCGCGCTCTTCGCTCATCCGGGCACCATAGCGGCACGGATCCCGGCCGATTCGTGGCGGGGACGGTTCCGTGCAACCATTCGCGGATGGACCCGATTCACGCCACGATGACCCGCTGGAAAGAAGGAATGCGCGCCGGATTCCCCGACGGGTACGACGCCGTTCTGCACGAGCAGTGTGAGTTCTATTCACCCGTTCTCTTCAAGCCGCTGAAGGGCCGTGACATGACCGCCATGTACCTCGCCGCGGCTGGGAACGTTCTCCCGGGTGATGAGTCGAAGTCCTCGGCCGACCCCTCCGGCGGCGATGGCAAGTTCCGCTACACCAAAGAAGTGCTCGACGGCCACCATGCGGTTCTCGAGTTCGAGACCATGGTCGGCGACGTCTCGGTGAACGGGGTCGACATCATCACGTGTGACGACGACGGCATGATCACCGAGTTCAAGGTCATGCTGCGCCCGCAACGTGCCGTCGAGACGGTCCGCGCGAGTATGGCGGCCATGCTCGAGCGCATGAACGGCTAGCCAGCCCACCCGGCGTCATCGACATCGGTCGTCGGCGTCACACGGGCATCGCCGACGGGTGCAGGCTGGAGTTCGAGGTGGCGCTCACGGAGGAAGATGAAGAAGCCCGTTCCCACGATGATCACGATTCCGACCCATTGCAGTCCGCCAGGGAACTCGTCGAAGACGACGTAGCCGAAGATGGTCGCGCTCACGATCTCGAGGTAGCTGAACGGCGCAAGAACCGACGCCGGCGCCAGCTGATACGCCATCACGACAGCGATGTGGCTGGCCGTCGAGATGACGCCCATGACGGCGATGAGAGCGATCTCATCGCGCAGGTTCGGCAGCGTGAACCGGTAGTCGACGCCGCCGAGCAGCTCGCCGAGAACGATGCATGCGCCGATCGTGATCATTCCGCCGGCAGCCGACCAGAGCTGCATGGTGACGGGGTGTTCGCCGGCGCTGAATCGCCGGGTGATCAGCAGGTAGACGGCGAACATGAGGGCCGCGAGCAAGGGGAGGAGTGCAACCGCGCCGAAGAGCTCGTAGCTGGGTTGCACCACGAGCAGGGCTCCACAGAAGCCGATCGCCGATGCGATTCGGCGGGGCCACCCGACGTACTCACCGAGGAAGAGGGCGGACAGTGCCAGCAGGATCATCGGCTCGATGAAGAAGACGGCGATGGTGTCCGCGAGCGGCATGTACTTCACCGCCACGAAGAAGAGCATGCTGCCACCGCCGTGGAGCGCCCCTCGCACCATGTGGATCAGTGGTCGTGCCGGCATCAGGGTGGGACGCGGTCGATCCGGCTGGAGTCGCCTTGTCAGTATCGTCCGCGAGAGCGCGATCCCGAGAAGGACGAACGTGAACTGGCCGGCGAATCGGCCCAGACCGACGCTGGCGGGAGCGAGGTCGTAGTCGGTCGACAGCGACTTCGCGGCCGTGTCCATGAGCGGCAGGAGCAACATGGCGAAGACCAGCAGCAACATCGCTCGCACGACGGGTCCCGATCGCACGTTGCCCCTCTCTCCAAACCTCCGCAAATGGTGCCCGGAGGCTAGTCGGCCGGCCGGTTTGAACGCGCGTCCAGGGGCCGTAGCGTCGCCGAAACGCCACACCGGTCGAAGGGGGGAATCGTGGGCGCAGCATTCGGCCTGCTGGCCGCCCTCACCATTGCCACCAGTGAGTTCTTCTCACGGCGCGTCACCAACGAGATCGGACCGATCGTCGCCGCCAGCTCTGCGAGCCTGATCGCGACGGTCACGGCGGTGGCTGTCGCGCTGATGACGGACGGCTCGGTACTCGCCGGCGACATGCTGTTGGGCGCGCTGTCCGGGGTGGGATTCGGGATCGGGATCACGACCTACCTCCACGGCGTGTTCATCTCGTCGTCGGCACTCGTGGCACCGGTCAACGCATCGCTGGCGACACTGATCCCGTTCGTCTACGCCAGCATCACCGTCGTCGCGCCACCGGCGCTCGGCATCACGGGTGCCGGTGCGGTGATCGTCGGCCTTCTCTTCGTCACGATGGGCGGAGCGCCCGCGAGCAATGTGGGAGCCGGGCTCCCTGTGGCGGTGATCTCCGGCATCGGCCACGGGGTCGGCACCGTATTCATGATCGATCTCGATGAGGCATCCGGAAACTGGCCGATCGTCTCGCAGCGCGGCGTGTCGGTCCTGGTCGTGGTCGCCTACGCCCTGGCGCGACGACGCCCGCTCATTCCGCCAAAGCGGTTCATGGGCAATGTCGTGGGTGGCGGCGTTTTCGCCGGCTTGAGCTCGATCATCCTGCTGGCGGGTCTGAAGCTCGACGCCCCGGCCGCGTCGGTGACGGTGTCGTTGTTCCCGGCGGCCGCAGTCGTGTCGGGCCGGGTCTTCTTCGGGGACTCGGTCTCGCGCGCCCAGGTCGTCGGTCTGCTCGTCGTCGTGGCCGGCACGATGGGCATCGTGCTCGCCTGATCTCGGCCGGTGACCGCGACACCCCGGTGGTCCGCCGTGTAACGCTGGGGTCTGTCCCCAGCGTTACAGGTCGCGGCCGTCGAGGAGGCCGGCCACGAGGGCGGCGACCTCACTGCGTTCGCTGCGGGTCAGCGTGACGTGACCGAACAGCGGATGGCCTCGCAGATGGTCGACGACGGCACCGATGCCGTCGTAGCGGCCGACGCGGAGGTTGTCGCGCTGGGCCACGTCGTGGGTCAACACGACCTTCGAACGCTCACCGATGCGGGTCAGTGCGGTCAACAACACATTGCGCTCGAGATTCTGCGCTTCGTCCACGATGATGAAGGCATCGGTGATCGAGCGGCCCCTGATGTGGGTGAGCGGCAGGATCTCCAGCAGATCGCGGCGAACCACCTCATCGACCACTTCGGGACCGGCGATCGCTTCGAGGGCGTCGGTGACCGCGGCTGCCCACGGCGACATCTTCTCCGTCTCGCTGCCCGGCAGGTACCCGAGGTCCTGGCCACCCACGGCATAGAGCGGGCGGAAGACCATCACCCGTGAGTGGGTGCGCTTCTCGAGTACGGCATCGAGGGCGGCGGCGATCGCGAGCACGGACTTGCCGGTGCCGGCGCGGCCACCGAGGGAGACGATGCCGACCGAGTCATCGGTCAGCAGGTCGAGGGCGAGCTGCTGCTCACGGGAGCGAGCCCGCACATCGAACACCGGGCGATCGATGATCCGATGCACCCGCTTGTCGGCGTGCACTCGACCGAGACCGCTCTGACTCCCGGCAACGAGCGCGACACCCGTGTTCACCGGGAGATCACGCGTCTCCTCGAGGTCGACCGTGCCGAACTCGAAGAACTCGTCGACATCAGTGCCGTCGACCATCATGTCGGTGTAGCCGGTCCAGCCGTCGTTCTCGACATCGCTGTCGCGAAACTCCTCGGCATCGAGCCCGAGTACACCGGCCTTGAGCCGCATCGGGAGGTCCTTGGAGACCAGGGTGACGTCCAGACCTTCCTGTGACAGGTTGTTCGCCACCGTCAGGATGCGATGGTCGTTGCTGTCGCCCCGGAAGGCTTCGGGCAGCGGCTCCGGACTCGTGTGGTTCAACTCGACGCGGACCGTGCCGCCGTAGTCGTTGACCTCGAGCTCCTGCAGCAATGACCCGTGGACCTCGCGCAACTCCTCCAGGGACCTGAGCGCGCTCCGCGCTGCCCATCCCAGATCCGGGTGGTGGCGTTTGCCTTCGAGCTCGGTCAGCACGACCAGCGGAAGAACGACGGCGTGTTCCTCGAAGCGTCGGAGTGCCGTCGGCTCGCTCAGCAAGACCGACGTGTCGAGGACATAGGTACGGCGGGTATCCGACTTCGTTCGGCATGTTTCCGTCATGTCCTCACTGACCGTAGAGGTGGACCCTCACGCAGCGTGGGATGGTCGCTGTCCCAGGACTCAGGTGACACTCACGAGAACCGTGTGCCAACCCTCGGCTCCGTCGGGGGCGACGTCCTTCGGGCCGAACGGCTGGAGGTCGCCGTTGCCGTCGGTGGCGCGAACCGAGAGGGCAGCCGTGCCAGTGGGCGCTTCCCACATCGTCGACCACTGCACCCAGGCCTCCGAACTGCCGGGTCGGGCGATGTCGGCTTCCCACCACGTCTCGCCGCCGTCATCGCTCACCTCGACCTTGGCGATGCCACGAGTCGGGGCCCAGGCAACGCCGGCAACCGGGGTCGCCCCGGCCGTGATGGTGGATCGATTCTGGGGAACGTCGATTCGCGACGTCGTCTTCATCGGTCCTTCCTTGGACCAACCGAGGTTGATCCAGTAACCGTTGAAGTCCTCCCACGTGGTCATGCGGATCTCCTCGATCCACTTGGTGGCCGACACGT
The DNA here is from genome assembly GCA_016845585.1 of Acidimicrobiaceae bacterium. Taxonomy (GTDB): domain Bacteria; phylum Actinomycetota; class Acidimicrobiia; order Acidimicrobiales; family Aldehydirespiratoraceae; genus JAACCU01. The sequence continues at coordinate 23,256 of JAERSO010000126.1, forward strand.
AGCCGTAAATGCCGGCCACGACCAGGCGGGCCGGGAAACCGCTGCGGATCGGCAGGGGCTCGCCGTTCATGCCGACGGCCAGCATCGCGTTGCGTCCGTCGCCCAGCAGTTCGGTGGGGAAGCCGCACGACCAGTTGTCGACGGACCGGCTCGTGAATTGGGTGGCGCCGGGCTGAACACCGGCTCGGTCCAACAGATCGTTCAACGGCACGCCAGTCCATACAGCGTTGCCGACAAGGTCACCACCCACAGGGTTCGAGACGCACGACAACGTGATGGTTCGGTCGACGAGATCCATGTCGAGAATCTCGTCGTAGGTGAGCTCGAAGGGGTTGTCGACCATGCCGGTGAACTTCAGTGTCCAGTCGGCAGGGTCGACCTGGGGGATCGAGAAGGCGGTGTCGATTCGGTAGAACTTCTCGTTCGGCGTGATCCAACTCGACAGTCCGGCGGGTGAGGTCAGCGGTTCGGTGGTGATCACGCCGGGGGTCGCGACGGCTGCCTCGGTCGTGGTCGTGGTGACCGGCGTTGTGGTGGTGCTCGTCGTCGGGAGAACCACCTGTTCACGAGCCAGTTCGGCGGCCGACGGGCCGGTCGCCCTGCCGAGCCCGACACCGGTGAGCGCAACCGCGCCGGCACCACCACTCCACGCCAGGAATGCGCGGCGACTACGCGGTGGGTTGAGCGGACTCGGGAGTTCGTCGTCGGCCGGCGGCGTGAGTGTCTGACGGGCGATTCGCACCAAAACGATCAGGGTGACGATCCCGAGGCCGGCCGCGAACAGCGACCAGAACCAGCTGGCGAACACGGGGGACTGGGGGTTGCGGGCCGCGGCGTAGGCGCCGAACAGACCGAACGCGCCGAATCCGACCACCCCCCAGCGCCGGCTCTTCCGCAGCGAGAGGTCGCCGAGCTTTGCGGCGATGAGGAAGGCGACCAGGGTGATGCCGGGCAGGAGGTTGCCCTTGCCGGCCGAGCCGAGATCCTCGATCGACCATTCGGCAATGAATCCGGGGGTGTGATCGACGACCCATTCGCCGACGCCGAGAACCAGACCGGGTACATCGCTTGCACCCTCGACCCACTGGCTGAAGCCGAGGGCGACGGCGGCGGCAGCGATCCCGGCCAACGGTCCCATCCAGAACGGCGCGGACGCTCGCGGTGGGTCGATCCGCGGTTCATCGGTCATGTTCGCAACCATGGGTGAAGAACGCCACGAGAGGATGGATGGTTCCCGAACGCGACAGATTCTCCCGCGCGGGCCAGACTGGTGGCACCGATGACTGATCTGATCCCGTGGGGACTCCACGCCGTACCGGCTGAACAGCTGATCGAGGTCGAACGGTTGGGACGCGTCAGCCGCGTGGATCGCGGCGAGTGCGACGTCGTCACCGCCGACGGGCTGGTTCGAGTGTTGTCGGATTCCCAGCGGTCCCAGGACGAGCTTGCACCCGTCACCGGCGACTGGGTCGACATCGGGTACGAGGACGGACTCGGCGACGTCGTCGCAAGAATCCTCCCTCGCCGCACCAGCGTCAGTCGACGCGACCCCGCTGAGCGTGATCTCGAGCAGGTGCTGGCCAGCAATGTCGACATGGTCGGTGTGGTCCATGGTCTCGACCGCCCCCTCCCGGCGGGTCGCCTCGAGCGGCTGCTGGTGATCGCCGCGAACAGTGGGGCGGAACCCGTCGTGATCCTGACGAAGTCCGACGTCGCCATCGACGAACCGATCGAGGCGACCGTGCGGTCGGTGGCGCGCGACTCACCGGTCTTCGTCACGAGCCTGGAGGACGGCGCCGGACTGGATGCGCTGCGATCAGCGGTCGGCTCGGCACGAACCCTGGCGCTGATCGGTGCGAGCGGCGTCGGCAAGTCGTCGCTGATCAACGCGTTGGTCGGCACCGAGTTGTTGGAGGTCGGCGACGTGCGTGCCAGCGACGCGAAAGGTCGGCACACCACCACCGTACGCGAGCTCGTGATGCTCCCGAACGAGCGAGGACTCGTCCTCGACACACCCGGCATCCGCGCCATCGGGCTGTGGGAGGCCGAGCACGCGCTCGACCTGATCTTCGAGGATCTCGTCGAACTCTCCGGTGAGTGCCGGTTCCGCGACTGCACCCATGAGGCGGAGCCTGACTGCGCGCTGCGATCAGTGGTGGATTCGGGCGACGCCGACCCGCTTCGGGTCGAGCGCTTCAGAGCGCTCGCGCAGGAACTCGAACAGCAACGGGTCCGAGAAGAAGAACGCCAGCGTCGCAGTGAACGCGACGGGGGATCACGTCGCGGACGCGGCAAGGAACGTCGCCGGTAGGTCAGCCGGTGAGTGCGGGCTCAGCCGAGCTCGCTGGTCATCTCCGAGAAGCTTCCGCTGGTCGTGGCCCCGAGGGCGGAGACGGCGGCGATACACACCATGGCGATCAGGGCAACCAGGAGGGCGTACTCGACGAGGGAGGCACCTCGCTCGTCGCGCAGAACTATCGCCGCCTGAAGCCGCGTGAAGGTGCTGATGAGAACGGAGATCGTCTGGACTCCCGATGGTGTTGTCGCTCACCCATCCATCGGTTGACCTTCGGGCCAGTTGATGGGTCGTTCGGCCTACTCCACCAGCTCGTCGATGAGTCCCCACTCGAGTGCGGTTCCGGCGTCGATCTCGTCGCCGGTGAGAAGCCAGGCCAGGGTGCGCTGCCGGCCGATCCGGGCCGGGATGCTGACCGTGCCTCCCGCCCCGGGGATCAGTCCCATCTGGAGCTCGGGAAGCCGGAACGTGGCCGGAGTCGAGGCAGTGATGTGACTCGCGAACGCCGCCAGCTCGATTCCGGCTCCGACCGCAGGGCCATCGATCTCCACCGATGTGCGATCGGCCACGGCGGCGAGCACCGGTGCGACGTTGGCGCCACTGCGTATCAGGTGAGCGGCGGTCGGGTCGCTGACGGTTCCGAACTCGGCCGGATCCCCGCCGCCGCAGAACGAGCTCCCGGTGCTCCGGATTCGGATCGACCGGTCGGGCTCGGAGCCGGCGGCGAGCAGCGCCGTCGTGAGCTGGTCGCGCATCGCAGCGTCCATGAGGTTGTGCAAGCGGGGCCGGTTCAAGACGATGTCGACGGTGTCGCCGTGATCGACCATCTCCACTCTCGGCTCACCGAGGTCCCGCCGCACGCGCCGGCCCCGTCCGGCCAGCCATGCGGCGAACTCGGGGCCGGCCTGCAGCGTGGCGTAGGCCAGCGACTCGACCAGCAGACCCTCGTGGACTGTTCGTTGATCGTGCCCGCGCAGCAGCTGGGCGGCCACGACGGCTGCGCCGGGTGTCGCCAGGACCGCATCGATCGCGGTACCCGGAGCCCCGGTGACGAGATCCCACTCGTGATGATCGCCAGAGCCGACGGCGATGGTGACGACGGGCAGACGTGCGAGCGCGGAACCGAGATCCCTGCTGGCTTCGGTCGGTGACCCGACATCGACCACGACGACGGGCACGCCCGCCGGTGTACCGAGGACGTGATGGACGTCGGGGGACGCGGCGACGGCGATCGCTTCGTCGAGCGTCCACCGCATCGCGCGCATGGCGGTCAGTCGCCCGGGTCGTCGCCGAGGTGGGCGAACTCGGTGCGGAGGACACGGCGGAGCAACTTGCCCGTGTCGTTGTAGGGGAGTTCGTCGACAAAGGCGACGTGAGCAGGGACCCGACTCGAACGAAGGTGCGATCGCACCAGCTCCTGCACCTCGTCCTCGGCCGGTGCCGTCTCCGAACCGACCATCACGAGCACGACCTTCTCGCCCCACTCGGCGCACGGCACGCCGATGGCGGCGACATCGCGAACCCCGTCGTGGGTGAGCACCACATCCTCGATCTCACCCGGAGACATGTTCTCGCCACCTCGGATGATCACGTCGTCGTTGCGGCCCTGCACGAAGAGATAGCCGTCGGCATCGATGAAACCGCCGTCGCGCGTCGGAAACCAACCGTCGATCAGGAGCGAACCCTTCTCCATGTACTCGCCGGAGACCTGCTCCCCCCGAACGAAGATCTCACCGACCTCGCCGGGAGCCAGCTCGTTGCCGTCGTCATCGCGAATCGACACCTCGACGCCCGGCAGCACCTGGCCGACGCTGGCGAGTCTCTGCTGTTCGGCGGGCTCATCGCTGTACTGGGCGACACGATGATCGTCCGGCCCGAGCAACGCGATCGTCGAACTGGTCTCGGTGAGACCGTACGCGTTGACGAAACTGGTGATCGGGAACAAGTCGAGTGCGCGTCGGATGACCGGCGTCGGCATCTTGCCCCCGCCGTAGCTCAGCGCCCGTACTCCGAGAAGCGGTTCGCCACCGCGTTCATCGAGTGCTTCCACGATGCGGGCCAACATCGTGGGCACGACCATGGCGTGGGTGACGCCCTCGGCCTCGACGGTGTCGATCCATGTGTGGGGATCGAACTTCGGCAGCTGGACCACACGGCGCCCCGCGTAGATCGATGACAGCATCGCCGCCACCCCGGCGATGTGGTACGGCGGCACGCTGACGATGGTGGCCTCGTCTTCGCCGGCGCCCATGAATTCGACCGAGTTGAGGATGTACGACACGAGGTGCTTGTGGCGCAGAACCGCCGACTTCGGTGCACCGGTCGTGCCGGACGTGAACAGGAGAACGGCGATGTCCTCGGCGTCCATCGACCACGGGTCGCCGAGGGATGAACCGGCAGTCGTCGACTCGATGAACGCGCTGCGCTCGACGGTGTCGACACCACGTGTCGGGGCGAGACGGTCGACTCCCGGTGCGTCGGCGATCGCCACCGCGGGATCGGTCCGTGCAGCCAGCGCACGCAGATCGTCGTCGGGGAGGCGATAGTTCAGTGGGACGTAGGGCATCCCGGCCCACGCCGAACCGAACAGTGCGATGGGCACCGCGGCGCTCGACTCGTCGCACAGCACAACGTGTTCGGCCGTGCCTGCCTTGAAGTCGGCCGCCGCCGCGCCGGCGCGGTCGAAGAGTTGCTGGTAGGTGAGGCCGTCCGTGTGTGAACCGATGGCGACACGGTCACCGAGCCCGCTGGCCGCCATTTCCAGCAGCATCATGATGTTCATGGGGCGGCCTCGTGTCAGTCGGATGCCGGCAGAGTCTTCGCCTGGCCGATGGCCAGGGGCTCCCCGTCAGCTGCCATCGAGCCGTCGCCCGCCTTGGTTGCAAGCAGTTCGATGGTGCCCGCCCCGTTGCCGTAGCGCTTGCCGAGCATCGTGCCCTCGGCGGCCTCGGCCGCGGGACTCCCGGATACCTCGCCGGTGCCGGCCGCGACCATTGCGGCCCCGCCACACGTCAGGTCGACCTCTCCCGCGCCTTTGACGACGATCACTTCGGTGGTGCACACGGTGCTCTGAAAGCGTGCACCCGGCTTCAATTCGGCCACGAGGCCCCCCTGATTCGGTGTTTGTGTCCAACAGTTTGTCGCGAACCCGGAACTTGGCCAAGCCGGTGCTCGGCGGCACTGATCAGGAGCTACCTTCGAGTTCGTGGCTGGTGGTCTGGCGGCGGATGAGATGTCGATCCTGAGCTGGGCGACCTGTGGGGCGATGGCGCTCACCGGACCAGCCGACGGGCCCCCCAGCGCGGCTCCGGCGTCGGTGGCGTCGTCCGCGTCGGCGGCGGCATCCGACCTCGCGACGATGACGGCGCGCTGGGGTCGCCGAGTGGTCGTCGACGGGCCGGCGTTGCTGGGCGAGCGGGCCGCGCTGTCGGGCATGACCCGGCAGGGATCGACATCGGTCGGTGGCGCGTGCCGATTTGTCCGTACCGCCGACGGTTTCATTGCGCTCAACCTTCCGCGGCCTGACGATGTCGCCAGTCTGCCGGCACTCGTCGGAACCCATGTCGATCCGGACGACTGGGCCGCGGTTGCCGCACATCTGGCCCGGTTGGGGTCCGCCGAGGTCGAGGATCGAGCCGCGCTCCTCGGGGTGGCGGCCGCCCGGGCTGTCCCGACCGCCGGCGGTGGTCGTCCGGTCTCGCCGGCTCGGGAGTTGGCCCGGGGGATACCGCGCCGGGTGCGTCCTCACCCCCTGGTGATCGACTTGTCGTCACTGTGGGCCGGCCCCCTCGCGGGGTCGCTGTTGGCCATGGCCGGCGCCCGGGTGATCAAGGTCGAGGGGAAGGGTCGACCCGATGGCGCCCGTCTCGGTCCGGCGGCGTTCTTCGACCTGCTCAACCACGGCAAGGAGATGGTCGAGATCGACTTCAACACGGTGGAGGGGCGCGACCTCCTCGTGGCTTTGATGGTGAACGCAGACCTGGTCATCGAGGGATCGCGCCCGCGGGTCATGGATCGGTTGGGAATCGATCCCGTTGACCTCGCCAACGGTGGCTCGTCCTGGCTGTCGATCACGGCCCATGGTCGCCACGGGGATGCCGCGAATCGGGTGGGGTTCGGTGATGACGCGGCGGTGGCGGGTGGGCTGTTCGTCGCCGGCGACCCGCCGATGTTCGTCGCCGATGCGGTCGCGGATCCCCTGACCGGGCTTGCCGCGGCTGCGATCGGCGCGGAGATGCTCGGCGCCGACCGTGCCTCGGTCGTCGAGACACCGTTGGCGCGGGCCGCGGCCTGGGCCGGCGGATCGCCTTCGACGGTGGAGGTCCGAGACGTCGGCTCAGGACGGTGGGCGGTCGGAGTCGGCGATGATGAGGTCGTCGTCGCGCCACCACGGAGTCGGCCCGTGCCCGGACGGGCGGCACCGACCGATCACGACGGAGCCTCGATCCGCGCGGAGTTCGGCGCCGCCCCCACGTAGCAACCCTTGGTCACCCGTTGTGAAATTATTGACCACCTTGAGTGGTTCGGACGGCAGCATTGGACTAGGTTCCTCGCCGTGGCGAATGTGTTGGAGGGTCAGGAAACCGAGATGGCGCGTGCCGTCCCCCTTCGGGTGGCATGGATCGAGCGTTTCGACGCGGCTTGCTCGGTCACGGCACGATGGCAACTGTTCTGCGCGCTCGTGGTGCTCAACGTGCTCGACATCGTCACGACCGAACTCGTCCTGCGGCAGGGGGGCGTCGAACAGAACCCGCTCGTTCGGCCTTTCGTGTACGACCTGGTGCAGCTGTCGCTGATGAAGGCCGTGGCGCTCTGCGTCGTTGGCTTCCTGCTGGCCCGCGCCTCTGACTCGAGGCTCCCGGATGTTGCACTGATCGGCGCCACCGGTTGGTATGTCGCGACGATCAGCTGGAACTTCACCGTCCTCGCGATGATCTGACCTGTCCCCAATCGGGACAGGGGTCTGACCCCAGTGTCCGACCTCAGGAGAGGGCGGTCACCACATGGTCGAGGCAGTGGGTGAGCGCCAGGGTGTCATCGGGGTCGATGGCGGGGAACATGCCGATGCGGAGTTGGTTGCGGCCGAGCTTGCGGTAGCCGTTGGTGTCGACGATGCCGTTGGCGCGGAGCACGTCACAGATGGTGTCGGCGTTGACGGAGTCGTCGAAGTCGATGGTTGCAACGACCTTGCTGCGCTGCGACTCGATCTGCACGAACGGTGACGCGACGGACGATGCGTCGGCCCAGCCGTAGAGGATCTCGGCGGACTTGGCGCTGCGACCGGCCGACCACGAGAGGCCGCCGTTCTCGTTGAACCAGTTGACCGTCTGCACGGTCAAGAAGACGGTGGCGAGCGCGGGTGTGTTGTACGTCTGGTCCTTGCGGGAGTTGTCGACCGCGGTCTTGAGATCGAGCGACGGCGGGATCCACCTGCCGGCAGCGGAGATCTTCTCGACGCGCTCGATTGCAGCCGGGGACATCAGCGCGATCCACAGGCCGCCGTCAGAGGCGAGGGCCTTCTGCGGCGCGAAGTAGTAGACGTCGGTGGCGCTGGGGTCGAACATCAGGCCACCTGCACCGGAGGTGGCGTCGACCATCATCAGTTCGCCGGCATCGCCGACCCGCACCGGGTCGAGCATGACGCCGGTCGAGGTCTCGTTGTGGGTGTAGCAGACTGCGTCGACCCCTTCGACGCTCGTGAGCTCGGGGTGGGTGCCCATCTCGGAGTCGACCACCGATGGGTCGGCGAGGTGCGGGGCGGCCTTCACGGCCTTGGCGAACTTGCCGCCGAACTCGCCGAAGCTGAGGTGGTGGGAGCGCTCGTCGATCAGGCCGAACGTGGCACAGTCCCAGAAACCCGTGGATCCGCCGTTGCCGAGCACGATCTCGTAGCCGTCGGGGGCGCGGAGCAGTTCGGCGAGGCCGTTGCGAAGCTCGGCCACGATCATCTGGACGGGCAGTTGGCGATGAGAGGTGCCCATGTAGTCGCCGCCGATCTCGGCCAGCGCAGCGAGCGCTTCCGGGCGGACCTTCGTCGGACCGCTGCCGAAGCGTCCGTCGGCGGGGAGAAGGTCGGCGGGGATGGTGATGTCTGGTGTGGTCACGGTCGTAATGGTGTCAGTGACGTGATCAAAAGCGGCGGCTCTCGGGCGGAAAATCTCAAGATGGAAACCGGTTCTCATCGCCCGCGCCACCGCTGGATTTCAGGCGACGTCGACGGCCCTGGTGGGTAGCCTCGTCTGCATGACTCTCGAGCGAATCTCGCGGCGCGTCGGCGCCATCGCCCCATCCGCCACGCTGGCCGTTTCCAACAAGGCCAAGGCCCTGAAGGCGGCCGGCGAGAACGTGATCGGTTTCGGCGCCGGTGAGCCCGACTTCGCCACCCCCGAGCACATCGTCGAGGCGGCCGTCGCCGCCTGCCGTGATCCGAAGAACCACAAGTACTCAGCCGTCGGTGGCCTCCCCGAACTCAAGGAGGCCATCGCCGCCAAGACCACGCGCGACAGCGGGCTCGACGTCGACGCCGCCTCGGTGCTCGTGACCAACGGTGGCAAGCACGCCGTCTACAACTGCTTCGAGGCACTCATCAATCCCGGCGACGAGATCCTGCTCCCGACGCCGTACTGGACGACCTACCCGGAGCCGATCGCCCTCGCCGGCGGCGTCACCGTGCCCCTGATCACCAATGCGCTCAGCGGATTCCGTGTCACCGTCGACCAGCTCGAGGCCGCGCGCACGCCGAACACGAAGGCTCTCGTGTTCGTGTCGCCGTCCAACCCGACCGGTGCCGTGTACCCCCGCGACGAGATCGAAGCCATCGGCAAGTGGGCCGTCGAGCACGACATCTGGGTCATCACCGACGAGATCTACGAACACCTGGTCTACGGCGACAACGAATTCCACTCGCTTCCCGTCGTCGTACCCGAGATCGCCGACAAGTGTGTGGTCCTCAACGGTGTCGCCAAGACCTACGCCATGACCGGTTGGCGGGTCGGCTGGATGATCGGTCCCGCCGACATCGTCAAGGCCGCCCAGAACCTGCAGTCGCACTCGACCAGCAATGTCGCCAATGTGGCCCAGATGGCAGCCCTCGCCGCAGTGGCCGGTCCACTCGATGCCGTCCACGAGATGCGTGAGGCCTTCGACCGCCGCCGCAAGACGATGCACGCGATGCTGAGCGACATCGAGGGCATTCACTGCCCCGAACCCCAGGGCGCCTTCTATGCGTACCCCGACATGAGCGGAGTGCTCGGCAAGACCTACGACGGCGTCACCCCGAACACCACGCTCGAGTTGGCCGATGTGTTGCTCGAGAAGGCGAAGGTCGCCATCGTCCCGGGCGAAGCGTTCGGTGTCGGGGGTGGAGCCCGCTTGTCGTTCGCTCTGGGCGACGACGATCTCGGCGAAGGTGTCAGCCGCATCGCTGACTTCCTGTCCTGACATGAGCCCCCTCAGCACCCCATTCGGCGCATGGTCTTCTCCGATCAGCGCGGAGACGTTGGTGTCAGGAGCGATTGGAATCAGCGAGACGTGTGTCGACGGCGACGACGTCTGGTGGGCCGAGTCGCGCCCCGATGAGGGTGGGCGCACCGCGGTGATGCGCTCCAGCGGTGGGGTCACCGAGGAAGTCACGCCGCCCGGGGCGTACGTACGCACCCTTGTCCACGAATACGGCGGCGGTTCGTGGTGGGCCCAGAACGGCACCCTGGTCTATGTCGATGTGACCGATCAGCGCCTCCGCAAGATCGAACCGGGCTCCGAGCCCGTCTTCTTGTCACCGGAACCCGACGTGCCGCGCGGCCTGCGCTACGCCGATGGGCGGGTCACGCCGGACGGGAACTGGTACGTGTGCGTCCGGGAGCGCCACCGCGGCGACGCGGAACCGGCGAACGAGTTGGTGGCAGTGGCCACCGACGGCTCTGAGCGGGTCGAGGTCCTCTGGGGAAATGCCGATTTCGTCTCGTCGCCGAGAATCTCTCCCGATGGCTCGCTGGTGGCGTGGATCTCCTGGGATCACCCCAACATGCCGTGGGACAGCACGACACTTCGCGTCCATCGCCTCGACGGAAACGTGCTCGGCGACCCCGTCCTCGAGCTCGGCAATGGTGCCGAGTCGTGGGTCGAGCCCGGATGGGACTCCGACGGTCGGTTGTTCGCCTGCAGCGATCGTGATGAATGGTGGAATCTCTACGAGATCGATCTCACGAGTGGCGCTGCGGCACCGGCGGTCTCCGGGCCGTTCGAGATCCCGACGCCGTCGTGGGTGTTCGGAATGCAGCGTTGGGCGTCGACCGATGCCGGGATGGCGGCCGTGGTCGGTCTCGCCACCGGTGACGAACTCATTCTGGGTGGTCAGACGCTGGCCCTCGCCGACACGTCCGTCTCCTCGATCCAGCCCGCACCAGGTGGCGTGGTCTACGCAGGCGCCGGATTCGGCCACGAGAGTCAGGTCGTGCGCCTCAACGCCACGAGCCGCGGCGTCGAACGGATGGTTCTGCGAGCCGGTCGTGAACTGCCGGTCGAACCCGGCTACCTGATCGCGCCGGAGTGGATCACCTACCCGACGGGGACTGGAGGCGACGACGTCGCCCACGGGTTGTTCTATCCCCCGACCAACCCCGACCACGTGGGACCCGCGGGGGAGCGCCCACCGCTACTCGTCCTGGCCCATGGCGGTCCGACCGGGCAGGCTCGTCGCCAGCTCCAACTCGGGATCCTCTACTGGACCTCGCGAGGTGTCGCCGTCGTCGATGTCGACTATCGCGGGTCGACCGGCTACGGACGCTCGTATCGGCGGTTGCTCGACGGGCAGTGGGGAATCGCCGACGTCGAGGACTGCGTGGCCGCCGCCCGGTACCTCGCTGAGCGGGGTGACGTGGACGGTGACCGATTGATGATCCGCGGCGGCAGCGCTGGTGGTTTCACCGTTCTGAACGCGCTTGCCCATCACGACGTGTTCGCGGCCGGTGCCAGCCGGTACGGGGTCGCTGACCTGGAGGCGCTCGCTACCGACACCCACAAGTTCGAGTCGCGCTACCTCGACACCATGATCGGTCCCTGGCCCGAGGCGAAGGCCGTCTACGACGAGCGATCCCCGGTCAACCATGTCGATCGTTTCGCCGCACCGATGATCGTGCTCCAGGGTGACGAGGACGCGGTCGTGCCCCCCAACCAGAGCGAGATGATCGTCGACGCACTGAAGAAGAGGGGTGTGCCGGTCAGCTACCTGCTGTTCGAAGGCGAACAGCACGGGTTCCGCAAAGCCGAGAACGTGATCCGAGCACTGGAGGCGGAGTTGGCATTCTTCGGGGAGATGCTCGACTTCACTCCCGCAGACCCGCTCCCGTCGATCGAGATCATCCGGTGAGCAACCAGAGCGCCGGGTCGGCGGCTTGCTGAGTCGACGGGTACTCGCGGCCCTGCTGGCCGGACTCTTCGGTGCGATCCTCGCCGTGCCCGTGCCCGTGGGCGCTCAGGGGAATCGTGATCTCGACATCCTCGTCACCGATGCCGCAGGCACACCACTGCCGGATGCCTCGGTCACGCTCGGCACGACGACGGCGACAACGGACTACCTGGGTCGAGCCCGCCTGGCGGACGTCTCAGCCGGCATGATCATCGCGGACCATCAGCGGTTTGCGGCGCGCACGCATGTCTGGGACGGAACCGGCGACCGGGTCCGGTTCTCGTTGGGCTCGCCCGTGCTGCGGGGTATCCATGTGGCCGGCACGCTGCCGGGCACCACCCGCTGGGATGCACTTCTGGTTCTCGCGGAACGCACATCGGTGAACGCGTTCATGCTCGACATGAAGGACGAATCGGGACGTGTCTTTCCCCACACCGCCTCCTTGGTGGCCCACGCATCCGGCGCCGCGGTCGGCCTGTGGGATCTCGCGGCTGTGGTCGACGAACTGCACGGCGAGGGCCTCTCCGTGATCCTTCGGATCGTGACGTTCCAGGACCCGATCACCGGCAACGCCATGCCTGAGATGGCCGTGCAATCGGGTGGGGGCCCGTTCACCCGCCGCGGGCTGACATTCCTCGATCCGACGGATCCGGACGCCCGGGCGTACGGGCTCGTCTTGGCGGCCGAGGCTTGTGCCGCCGGCGTCGACGAGGTCCAGTTCGACTATGTCCGCTTCCCGGAGGCCGACCATTCCGTGCTGTCGTTCGATGGACCCGTCGAGGAGGCCGATCGCAACGAGACGATCCGTTCATTCCTCGCCGATGCCAAAGCCGCGGCCCCACCGGGATGTGCGATCGCCGCCGACATCTTCGGGTTCGTGACCTCCGTACCCGGCGATGGTGGGATCGGCCAGAACATCGAGACGGTCGCGGCAGTCGCCGACGTGCTCTCCCCGATGGCGTATCCCAATCACTGGAGTCGTGGATGGTTCGGCTACGACACGCCGGCCGATCATCCCGGCGGCGTGGTCGATGCGTCGATGCGTGATGCCCTGGGTCGGGTCGGCGGCCAGACCACGATCCGACCGTGGCTTCAGGACTTCGGGGGATACGGTCCCGCCGAGGTCCGAGCCCAGATCGATGCGGCCGACGCACTCGGGCTCGGCTGGATGCTGTGGAACGCCGGTAGTGAGTTCACCGAAGCAGGAATACCCACCGACCGCGAAATTCGAACCCCGGACGTCGTCGCTGCACCCGAGACCCAGACGCTGCCGCTCTCGGGCTACTGGGATGTGCACGACGGCACGACGTTCAGCGCGCACGTCCGATGGCTGGGCGAACAGGGAATCACCCGTGGATGCAATCCTCCGTGGCGCGACCAGTTCTGCCCCCGGCGAACACTCACCAGAGCAGAAGCAGCCACCTTTCTCGTTCGGGCCCTCGAACTCCCGCCGTCGGACGTGGATCGCTTCACCGATGACGACGGCACCACCCACGAGGACTCCATCAACGCGCTCGCTGCCGCGGGAATCACGCGTGGGTGCCGGAGTTCGTCGTACTGCCCTCATCAACCGCTCACCCGGGCGCAAATGGCGTCGCTGATCGCTCGAGCGTTGGCGCTCGACTCGGTCGACCGTGACACGTTCAGCGACGACGACGGCTCCACGCACGAAGCCGACATCGAGAGGATCGCCGCGGTGGGGATCACGGTGGGGTGTGCGCGGGACCGCTTCTGTCCGTCCCAACCGGTATCGCGCGAACAAGCTGCCGCCTTTCTCCATCGCGCCCTGACCTGACCGACCCGCGAAGTCACACGGCGTTCACAAAACTCGTGGAGTTGGCCGCCTGCTGACCGCCATGCTGATGTCATGAAACGTGTCCTGATCAGTGAGCCGATTGCCGATCGCGGGTTGGAAGTGCTCCGTGAGGCCGGCTACGAGGTCGACGTGCAGGTGGGTCTCGAGCCTGCCGCGCTCCTCGAAGCGATCGTCGGCGCCAGCGCGCTGGTTGTGCGTTCGGCCACCCAGGTCACGGCCGAACTGCTCGAGGCGGGCGCTGATCTCGAGGTCGTCGGACGGGCCGGCGTCGGCCTCGACAATGTCGATGTCGGTGCCGCAACTGCGCACGGCGTGATGGTGGTGAATGCGCCTGAATCGAACATCATCTCGGCCGCCGAGCAGACCATCGCGTTGATGATGGCGCAGGCGCGCAACATCCCCCAGGCTCATGCGGCGCTGGTCGATGGACGCTGGGAGCGCTCGAAGTGGGAGGGTGTGGAGCTCGACGGGAAGACACTCGGCATCGTCGGATTCGGCCGCATCGGTCGACTGGTCGCCACCCGTGCCAAGGCGTTGGGCATGCGCATCGTCGCCCACGATCCGTTCGTCTCCGAGGAGGGGGCCCGCAAGGAGGGGGCGACGCTGCTCGACCTCGACGAACTCGTGGCGTCGGCCGACTTCCTCACCCTCCATCTGGCCAAGACCCCGGACACGATCGGTCTGATCGGCAAGGAGCTGCTGGCGAAGGCGAGACCTGAACTACGGGTCATCAATGTCGCGCGTGGCGGAATCGTCGACGAGGCCGCACTGGCCGAGGCGGTGTCGAGCGGCCAGATCGCCGGAGCCGCCATCGACGTGTTCGACTCGGAACCCACCACCGACTCTCCGCTCTTCGGTGTGCCCGGGATCATCGTCACCCCGCACCTCGGTGCCAGTACCCGAGAAGCCCAGGACAAAGCCGGCATCGTGATCGCCGAGCAGGTCCAACTGGCTTTGGCGGGGGACTTCGTGCCGTTCGCGGTCAATGTCGACGCCGGCGCGGCCCCTGAGCTGCTCAAGCCCTTCGTCCCGGTCGGCGAGCTCGTCGGCGCGACGTTCGCCGGCTTGATCGATCGTCTGCCCGACCAGATCGATGTCGAGTTCCGCGGCGAGATCGCCGAGGTCGACAACTCACTCGCCGTGCTCAGTGTGCTCAAGGGCGTGCTGGCCCAGGCCGGCGACGGCCCGGTCAGCTACGTGAACGTGAAATCGGTCGTCGATCAGCGGGGGATCGAGATCCGCACGGTCACCGCCGCCGCAGCCCACGACCACATCAACGTGCTGACGGTGCGAGGGGGCGGCCACAGTGTCGGCGCCACGGTGTCGTCACTCGACGGTGAAGCCCGCATCATCGAGGTCGACGAGCATCGCCTCGAGTTGCGACCACGTCCGGACATGTTGGTCATCCGCAACGAGGATCTCCCCGGAGTCGTGGGCGCCGTGGGCTGCGAACTCGGCAATGCCGGCGTCAACATCTCCAGCATGCATCTCGGCGAGAGTGCCGACGGGGTCGCGGCCCTCATGGTCGTCGCCACCGACGAGGCGGTACCGCCGGGGGTGATCGATGCCGTGCTGGCGCTCGACAATGTGGCGACCGTGCGCGCCATTCGCATTCGCTGAGCGCGGTCAGCGCTTCGCTTGGCGATACCCGTCGGCTTCGGCGTCTTCGGGCCGGGCGTAGCAGCGCTCCGGGATCGTGCGGTCATAGGAGGACCCGCCGGGGATGTGGAAGATCCTCGAACCGTCGTTGCCCTTGATCGGGTGGCTGGCGGGGCACGCTCCGTCGATGGGTTCGACCCACGGGTCCGTCGACACGAATTGCACCGGTCCACTCGTTCGGACGGGTGTCTCCTTCGTGACCAACGGCTCCCACGACGCAACCCCGGTCACCTCGGGCTTCGGTGCCGGGCGAACGGCCCTGACGATGCCGACGGTGATCGCCCCAATCGCCGCGAGTCCGGAGAATCGAAGGACGCGGGAGATCGCCGTAGACATGTCAGAGACGGTAGCGCCAAGAAACGACGACCGGGGTCAGGGCTCGCGCCGCAGTGATGCAGACCCCAGTCGTCGCCTCCGCTAGCCGATCTGGATGACGTCGAGGACGTCGAGGTCGAATAGATCGTTGAGCTGGATCCTGGCGGGGGAATTGGGGTTCAGGCCCCATTGCCCGCTGATCGACCAGAGTTCGTCACCGTCGATGACCATGGTGCGACTGATCACGGGAAGGTTGTCGTTGCGCCAGCAGATGACGAGCTCGGAGTCCGACGGAATGTCGAGGCCGACACGTTCCGCCTCTTCAGCGAAGTACGGCTCGTCGTAGCACTCGAAACCGCTGGCCGAATGCGACTCACCCGGGCCGCAGACGAGGACACGGGAGTAGTCGTCCTGCAACATCCACTGCAGCTCGGTCTCGAACTCTTCGCTGTCGTCACCACCGGGAATGTCGGCAGGGGTCAAGCGGTCGCACTCAGACGAGCCGGGCGTGGCGCTGTCCTCGAGGTGATCGATACGGCCGACCTCACGGATCTCGGTGCCTTCGACCTTCAGGACCACCGCACCGGCCCAACCCTCGCTCCAGATCTGGACGGGTACGACGGCGATCTGTTCGGCTTCCCACCACAGGAAGCTGCGATGGTCCCAGCCGACGTCGGTCCAGCCGTCGGGGGCGGACCAGATGGCGACCTCCTGCGGGTCGGCCGGATCACTGACATCGAAGATCGAGACCTTCGAGCCGGTGATGCGGCCGTCCTCGGTGCCATCGCTGCCGACTCCGAGCACTCGACCGCTGCCGATCGGGTGGAGATAGCTGGAGAAGCCGGGGATCTTGAGCTCCCCGACGACCTTCGGGTTCTCATGGTCGCTCAGATCGAGCGTGTAGAAGGGATCGACCTGACGGAAGGTGACGACGTAGCCGACATCGCCGATCATGCGAACGGACTGCACGGCCTCGCCGTTGCCCATGTCGCCGACCGAGCCGACCTCGCGGAGTTCGCCGTCGTCCTCCCGCAGCACCCTGACGTGCGTTTCGGAGGATTCGTCCCAGGGTTCGCCCGTGGTGGTGATGACCCGCAGATGGCTGTCGTACTCCGAGAACGAGAACTGGTCTCGCACATCGCCGGCGACGGCACCCGAGGCGGTGTAGGCGGCGCCGTCACCCGAGAGCTCGAAGCGATGGATCGACGTGCGGCGGGCGTTCCACGCCTCTTCCCACGCATCCTCGTTGTCCTCGAACAGGACGGGCTCGACCCAGGTCTGGGTGGCGACGAACACGGACTCGGTCGAGGCGTACACGGTGTTGCCAGGGGCAAGCACGGACGTGTTCTGGTTGGGATTGATGTCGCCATCGACCGGCACGCTCAGCACGGTGAGCACGCCGAAGCCGGCGAACTCGGTGGGGGCGTGGACCTGGCCGCAGTTCGAGAGAATGCCGCGATCGGTCGGCTGCGTCTCGTCATCGGTCATGACGTAGCTCGGCAGCCAGTCGACGAGCTCCGACTGTCGCACCGCTTCCTGGTTGGCGAAGGTGGCGACCTCCTCACCCTTCTCACTCTGGGGGTAGACGAAGGGGAAGTTCTGCTCCGGCGAGCTGCGAATGATCACGCGGGCCACGCCGTCGATCGAACGGGCGCTGACGTACTCGCCCTCGACCACGATCGCTTCGCGCAGCTGAGGATCGTTGCCCGCCACGCTGATGCGGGCGATGTTGACCATCGACGTCTCGAAGTAGTCGCCCTCGTAGTAGACGTCGCCTTCGACATCGACATCGTCGGCGAATGCGGCTTCCGCGTCGCCTTCCGCCGAGGTGGTTGCGCCGTCGACCGGAAGGATCCGACCCATGTCGCCCCATGTGTTGCTGACGAGGAGAACTTCATCGCCGAGAAGGAACATCTCGGCGTTCCAGCCGACATCGACGAGGTCGAGGCTGGCCACCACCGAGCGCATGTCGACATCGACGATCGTCAGTTCGTTGTTGGCGAGGATGAAGACCCGCTCACCATCGGTCTTGACGAGGTCGGCTTCATCGACGCCGATCTCCTGCACATTGGTGCCGGAGAAGTCGACGCCCTCGACCAGGTTTGCGGCTCCAGCATCGCTCGCTTGTGCGGATTCGGCGACGTCGCCGCTGTCGTCGGCGGCCCGGTCGAAATCGCCCTCGTCTTCCATGGCCATGTCGACTGCAATGGTGTCTTCGCCGAACCAACCCGGGAAGTACCAGCCGCCACCGTTGAACCCGTAGGGGCCGACATGGTCGGCTGCCTCGGTGCGGAGGTGGTCGAGGAGGGCGTCGCAGTCATCGAAGCCGGACAGGCCCGACGCGAGCACGATCTCCTCGCCGCCGACCTCGATGACGATCTCGCCATCGGAGTTGGTGGAGCTGCCGGAGTCGTCGGGGTCGCCCCCGGACGGAGCGTCGTCGCTGGCGCAGGCCGAGGCCACGAGTGCCAGTGTGAGGGTGAGAAGCAGAAGGATTCTGCGCATGTCAGGGTCTCCAGTGGGAGGGGGAATCTGACCTTCAGACGCTCCCAGTCTCCCACTGGTTCCCGAGTTCCCCGGTTTTCTCGGGTTGTCTAGGCCTGCGACGGCATCCAGTGCCGACGCGACGACTCGTAGTCGTCGATGTCGGCGGCGACCCGGAGGGTGAGACCGATGTCGTCGAGCCCTTCGAGGAAGCGGTCCTGGGTGGCGGCATCCATCGGGAACGTCGTTTCCAGACCGATGGCGGGTACTTCGACGGTGAGGCGGGCGACGTCGACCGTGATCTCGAGCGTCGGATCGGCCTCGACGGCGCGCATGAGCGTCTCACACACGTCGGCGTCGGCGGTGACCGGCACGAGACCGTTCTTCGTGCAGTTGTTGCGGAAGATGTCGGCGAACCGGGGCGAGATGACGGCGTCGAACCCGTACTGCTGGATGGCCCACACGGCGTGCTCACGAGACGAGCCGGTGCCGAAGTTGAGGCCGCCGATGAGGATGTTGGCGCCCGAGTACTGCTCCTGGTTGAGCACGAAGTCGCGGTCGTCACGCCACTCCGAGAAGAGGCCCTTCTCGAAGCCGGTGCGTTCGACACGCTTCAGCCAGTCCGACGGGATGATTTGGTCGGTGTCGACATCGGTGCGGTCGAGTGGGACGGCTGTCCCCTGAACAATCTGTACTGCTTTCATGATGCTCTCCGTTCTCAGGCGAGGTCGGCGGGGGTGGCGAAGGTGCCCTTGATGGCGGTGGCGGCGGCCACTTCGGGGGACACGAGGTGGGTGCGTCCGCCTCGGCCCTGGCGACCTTCGAAGTTGCGGTTGGACGTGCTCGCCGCCCGTTCGCCGGGCTGGAGCTTGTCGGGGTTCATGGCGAGGCACATCGAGCAGCCGGGCTGGCGCCAGTCGAAACCGGCAGCGCGGAAGATCTCCGGAAGCCCTTCGGCGATGGCCTGCTTCTCGACCTGGCCCGAGCCGGGGACGACCAGTGTGCGCATCCCCTCGGCGACCTGACGGCCCTTGGCGACAGCGGCTGCGGCCCGCAGGTCCTCGATGCGGCTGTTGGTGCACGAACCGATGAAGACGGTGTCGACCTTGACGTCGGCGATCGGGGTGCCGGCCTCGAAGTCCATGTATTCGAGCGCTCGAGCGGCCGTGCCGGCGAGGTTCGGGTCGTCGAACGAGTCGGGGCCGGGAATGAGGCCGTCGATCGCCATGACCTGTGCCGGGTTGGTGCCCCAGCTCACGTGCGGCGTGATGTCGGCGCCGTCGATGATGATCTCCTCGTCGAACTCGGCACCGTCGTCGGTGATGAGCGACTTCCAGTCCTCGACGGCGGCGTCCCAGTCGGCGCCGGTCGGCGAGTGCTCCCGGCCCGCGAGGTACTCGAACGTCACCTCGTCGGGAGCGATGAGTCCGGCCTTGGCCCCGCCCTCGATCGACATGTTGCAGACGGTCATGCGCCCCTCCATGGAGAGATTGCGGATGACCTCGCCGCGGTACTCGATGATCTTGCCGATGCCGCCGCCCGTGCCGATACGGCCGATGATGTGCAGAATCACGTCCTTGGCGGTCGAGCCGGCGGGCAATTCACCATTGACGGTGACGGCCATGGTGCCGGGCCGGACCTGGGGCAGCGTCTGGGTGGCGAGCACGTGCTCGACCTCGCTGGTGCCGATGCCGAAGGCGATCGAGCCGAAGGCGCCGTGGGTGGCGGTGTGCGAGTCTCCGCAGACGATCGTCATGCCCGGCTGGGTCAACCCCTGCTCCGGCCCGATCACGTGGACGATGCCCTGCTTCTCGTGGCCCATCGGGAAGTTGGTGATCCCGAACTCCTCGGTGTTCACGCGGAGCGTGTCGACCTGCTTGGCGCTGATCTCGTCGGCGATCGGCTGGTCCTGGTTCTCGGTGGGGACGTTGTGGTCCTCGGTGGCGACGGTGAGATCCGGTCGACGAACCGTGCGACCGGTCATCCGGAGACCATCGAACGCCTGTGGTGAGGTGACCTCGTGGATGAGATGGAGGTCGATGTAGAGGAGGTCGGGTCCGTCGTTGACACCGGCGGTGACGACGTGACGGTCCCAGATCTTCTGGCTGAGTGTTCGTGGGCTGCTCATGGAATTCCTGACACGGTTTTCGTGAATCTCACTATGTGAGATATAGAGTCTGAATTGTGGAACCCACTGTAAGCGGCGTCGGCGTGATCGACAAGGCCGCCGCGATTCTCGGTGCCGTCGAAGCATCGCCGGCGTCACTCGGCGAGCTCGTCGAGCGCACCGGTCAGAGCCGACCGACCGCCCATCGACTCGCCGCGGCGCTCGAACTGCACGGCCTCCTGCGCCGTGCAACCGACGGCCGATACGCCCTCGGGCCCCGGCTGGTGACGCTCGGCCATGTCGCCGCCGAGCACTGGCCGCTCGCCGAGGCCGCGACCGACGCCCTCGCCCGCCTCCGAGACGCCACCGGCGAATCGGCCCAGCTCTATGTCCGACACGGCGACGCGCGGATCTGCCTGGCCTCGCTCGAATCGCCGCACGGGCTCCGCACGATCGTCGCCACCGGAGCGGTGATGTCGCTCGACCAGGGGTCGGGTGGGCGTGTCCTCGTCGGCGAGTCGTCAGCGGCGGGCTGGATCGACTCGGTCGCCGAGCGCGAGGCCGGCGTGGCGTCGGTGAGTGCGCCGGTGGTCGACGCGCACGGCGCCACCGTGGCAGCGGTGTCGGTCAGCGGCCCGATCGAGCGGCTGTCCAACACCCCCGGTGCCCGGTTGGGGGATGCGGTGGTGACGGCGGCGAAGGAAGTGGCCATGGCCGCGGGTCTGCGATGAGGGGACGGCGATGACGGAGCCCATGGACAACCCCGCTGATGGCGACGCGGAGCTCGGACCGGGGTCCCTGTGGTTCCTCCGCATCGTCTCGGTCATCGTGATCCTCGTGCTGCTCTGGTTCCTGGTCGACGCCATCATCGGTTGACGGCGCGGTACCTTCGACGCCCATGGACAATCGCATCCGAGTCATCGGCGGTCTCACCGTGGTCGCCCTCCTCGTGGGCGTGTCGATCGGCTCTCTGGTGTGGCGCAGCAACCAGGCCGACACGGCGGCCACCGGAGCGGAACTGGATTTCGACGATTCCGCCTCCGACGATGTCGACGACGACGCCGACGACACCTCACGAGCGGACATCACCACCGAGGGGAGTGGCCAGGGCGGCCCGCTGGAGGAGTTCGTGGACGAGGCCGTGACGTTCATCGAGGACCTGCGCGGCGCGCCCTTCCTCGAGCGACCGGTGGTGGTGGCGTTGCCGGAACACGATTTCGTGGCTCGGGTCGAGAATGATCTCGAGACCGAGTTCGCGGAGGATCCGGAGCTGGTCGAGGAGAACACGGCCATTCAGCGGGCGATCGGCTTCATTCGTCCCGACCAGACGAGCGACGAGGTCCTGCGAGAGTTCCTCGCCGCCGGCGTGCTCGGCTTCTATGACCCCGAGACCAAGGAGCTCGTTGTCCGCCAGGTCTCCGAGCTGGATCTCTTGACCAAGTCGACGATCGTTCACGAACTCACCCACGCCTACGACGATCAGCATCACGACCTCCACCGTCCCGAACTCGACGAGGACGGAAGCACCGAGCGGGGCTGGACTTTCGTGGCGGTGGCGGAGGGGAGTGCGAGTCATGTCGAGTCGGCCTGGGTCGCCACATTGAGCGACATCGAGCGCGTGACGCTGCAGGCACAGGAGGCCAACTTCGGCGACCCGGGCATGTTCGCGTCGTTCGACTTCGCCTACCTCCTGCTCCAGGTGTCGGTCTATGTCGAGGGTGAACCGTACGTCGACGCGCTCGTCGCCCAAGGCGGATACGAGGCGCTCTCGTCCGAGTTCGACGACCTGCCGCTGACGAGTGAGGCCGTCATGGAGTTCGGGTCGTCCGTCGATGTGGCCCCCGTCGCGGTTCCGGTGCCGCCGGCCGACGGTGAGATCGTGTGGGAGGGAGTCGGCGGACAAGTCGTGCTCGACGCCTTGTTCGCGGGCACGTTCACCGCCACGCCCGAGGCAGCCACGGGCTGGGGTGGCGACGCGATGGTGTTCTACACGTCCGGGTCCGAGAGCTGCATGCGGTGGGACATCGTCATGGACACCGGCATCGACGAGCGCGAGCTCGTGGCCGGTCTCGAGGCCTGGACTGCTCAGCGCGGTGGTGCCGTGTCGACCATCGACGGACGGGTCAGACTCGAGCGCTGCGCGTGACCTCGTCGACGAGCTCCATGAAGGCCGGCACGAATGTGTCCGGCATGGTGACGCAGCCGTCGTGATCCGTTGCCACGTGCCGGATGTGGGCGTGGGGAACGTGGGAAACCAGCTCGTGCTGCAGGTCCGGGGAAACGACGGTGTCGCGAGTGGTGACCAGTACACCGGTCGGGATCTCGAGGGTGGGGAGCCAGGGTCGACTGTCGAAGCGAGCCAGCTCACCGGCCGCCTCGAGGATGGTCGGCACGTGGGCCGCGGCCACTTCGTCGATGAACCACTGTGGCCGTTCGGCCACGGGGGTGGTGGCAGCCATCGCAAAGCCTCGCTCGATGAGCGAAAGCTGGCGCTCGGGGGAGAGGAGCCGGGTCGGCGCGGCGGCGCGGCCGGCCATCCGTAGGAGCCGGGTGTCGCGTCGATTGGCCGGCATACGGGTCCACGTGGCGCTCAGGACCAGACCGCTGACCAGCTCTGGATGACGGCGGGCGAGCAGTTGGGCCACCGTGCCGCCCATCGAGTAGCCGGCGACGAGCGCCGAATCGATGTCGAGCAACTCGGCGAGGGCGGCGACGTCGTCAGCGGCTTCCTCGAGCCGGAACCGTTCCTCGGAGCGGATCCCGCGCCCGTGGCCACGATGGTCGAGGGTGACGACATGAAAGCGTTCGCTCAGCGGTTCGAACGTGCGGAACCAGTTGAGCGCGCTCGTGACGGTCCAGCCGTGGAGGAGGATGATCGTGGGAGCGTCGGTCGGGCCCGCCACATGATGCACGTAAGTGGTGCCGCGGCCGGGAAGGTCGATGACCTGGCCGGGCGGGAGTGGCGGCCGGCCGATGGCGCGATCACCCGGCTCGAAGGCGGAAAGGGGGGTTGCCTGCACCGGAACGCGACCTATTCGATCCCGACGACGGTGACCTTGATCATTGCACCCGTCGGCGCTTCGTATTCGACGACCTGATCGACGGCAGCCCCGAGCAGGGCGCCGCCCATGGGGGAGCCGGGCGAGACGACCATCACGTCGTCGCGCTGCTCCTCGATCGATCCGACGAGGTACTTCTCGGCCTCGTCGTCGCCCTCGTACCGCACCGACACGATCGACCCGGCGCGGACCTCGTTGCTGCCACCGGCATCGTCGGCGACGATCTCGGAGTTCTCGATGATGCGCACCAGATGCATGATCCGGCCCTCCATCTTGCCCTGCTCCTCCTTGGCGGCGTGATAGTCGCCGTTCTCGGAGAGGTCACCCAGTTCGCGGGCGGATTCGATCTTGCGGGCGATGTCGATGCGGCCGCGGGTGGAGAGATCGTCGTACTCGGACTTCAGGCGGTCGTAGGCCGCTTGGGAGAGCTGGTGTGTTTCAGCCATCCGAACACGTTACCGCTGCTGGACTCCCGATTGAGAGGCGTCCATCACCCCGTTACACTCGTTCGCATGATGACGGAGATCACCACGTCGAGCATCATCATCATTTCGTAGCGCACGCCGGTTCTCTGGCGTGCGCCTCAACCGTCCACTTCGGTGGACGGTTTGTTTTTGTCTGGAGTCGAGGAGACATCACATGGCACATCGAGTTGGAATCATGGGTGGCGACGGGATCGGTCCCGAGGTCGTCGCCGAAGGTCTGAAGGTCATCGCCGCGGCCGGTGTCGAGATGGACACCGTCGAGTACGACCTCGGTGGCGAGCGTTACATGAAGGACGGAACCGTCCTCCCCGACGAGATCGTCGACGAGTGGCGGGGCCTCGACGCGCTGTACGCCGGTGCCGTCGGCTCGCCGGGCGTTCCACCGGGCGTCATCGAGCGCGGCCTGTTGCTCAAGATGCGGTTCGACCTCGATCTCTACATCAACCTCCGCCCGTTCGTGGCGCCCAACCACAACTTCGTGGTGATCCGCGAGAACACCGAGGGCACCTACGCCGGCGAGGGAGGATTCCTCCGCAAGGGAACGCCCGACGAGGTGGCCACACAGGGTTCGGTCAACACCCGCCACGGCGCCGAGCGGGCCATCCGCTACGCATTCGAGCGGGCGATGGAGCGCAACAAGCACGTCACATTGATCCACAAGACGAACGTGCTCACCTTCTCGGGTGATCTGTGGGAGCGGACCTTCAACGAGGTGGCCGCCGAATACCCCGAGGTCGACACGTGGTACAACCACATCGACGCCGCGTGCATCTACATGGTGGAGAACCCGGCCCAGTACGACGTGATCGTCACCGACAACCTGTTCGGCGACATCATCACCGACCTCGCCGGCGCGGTGTCGGGCGGCATCGGCCTGGCCCCGACCGCAAACCTGCACCCCGGCCGGATGTCGATGTTCGAGCCCGTCCACGGCTCGGCACCCGACATCGTGGGTACCGGCAAGGCCAACCCGGTCGCCGCGATCCTGTCGGGCGCGATGATGCTCGACCATCTGGGCGAGACCGAGGCCGGCGATCGCATTCGTGCCGCCTGCGCGGACCCCGACACCCTCACCGGATCCACCAGCGAGATCGGCGACGCCGTCGTCGGCCGACTCTGACACCGCCGTCCTCCTTCGATCAGGAATCCTCATGACTGAGATCGACCGCTCTGCCGCCCATGACCCGAGTTGGCCGAGTCGCGTCGACATCTACGACACGACGCTGCGTGATGGGAGTCAACTCGAGGGCATCTCGCTCACGGTCGACGACAAGCTTCGGATCGCCGAGCAGCTCGACCATCTGGGGGTCGCCTACATCGAGGGGGGTTGGCCTGGCGCCAACCCGAAGGACGACGAGTTCTTCGAGCGGGCCAAGACGGAGCTGAAGTTGTCGACGTCGCAGTTCGTGGCGTTCGGTTCGACGCGTCGCCCCAAGGGCAAGGTCGACTCCGACGAGACCCTGGCCAACCTGGTGGGAGCCGGCACCGAGGTGGTCTGCATCGTCGGCAAGTGCTGGGATTATCACGTCACCGAGGCGCTCAAGACCACGCTGGACGAGGGCGTGGCGATGGTGGCCGACTCGGTCGAGTACCTCACGTCGCAGGGCAAGCGGGTGTTCTTCGACGCCGAACACTTCTTCGATGGCTACAAGCGCAACCCCGAGTTCTCGCTGCGGGTGGTGGAGGCAGCCGCCATGGCGGGCGCCGAAGCGGTGGTCCTCTGCGACACCAACGGTGGCACACTCCCACCCGACGTGGAGGAAGCGGTGGAGGCTGTCGTGCGCCACATCGATGCCGATGTCGGCATCCACCTCCACAACGACACGGGTTGCGGTATCGCCAACGCGTTGGCGGCGGTGCGTGCCGGCGCCACCCAGGTGCAGGGCACCATCAACGGCTACGGCGAGCGGGTCGGCAACTGCGATCTCGTGCCGATCATGGCCAACCTCGAGCTCAAGATGGGTGTCACCTGCCTGCCCGAGGGGAGGCTCGCGAACCTGACCGCGGTGGCCCATCATGTGGCCGAACTCGTGAACTTCTCGGTCGATCCGCAGCAGCCGTACGTCGGCGCCACGGCGTTCGCCCACAAGGCAGGGCTTCACACGTCGGCCCTGAGCCGGGCCAGCGACGCTTACGAGCACGTCGCTCCTGAGTCGGTCGGCAACGGCACGCGGGTGCTGGTGTCGGAGATGGCCGGTCGATCGACACTCGAGATGAAGGCCGAACGTCTCGGCATCGAACTCGACGGCAAGGCGCTCGGGGATGTCGTCGAGACGCTGAAGAAGCTGGAGCACGCCGGATACCACTTCGAGGCGGCCGATGCGTCCCTCGAACTGCTCATGCGGGGAGCGGGCGGGTGGGAGCAGCCGTACTTCCAGCTGGAGTCGTTCTCGGTCGACATGGCCCACCGCTCGGGCACGGGTGCTCGGGCGTGGAACGACGTCGCCGTCGATGTGGAGACGCAGGCCTCGGTGAAGGTCTGGGTCGACGGCGAGCGCCGTCTCGCTCTCGGCGAGGGCAATGGCCCCGTCAACGCACTCGACGCCGCGCTCCGGGCGGCGCTCAACGGCCGCTACCCGGCCCTCGATCGCATCTCGCTCACCGACTTCAAGGTGCGGGTGCTCGACACCGGCAAGGGCACGGGGGCCATCACCCGCGTGCTGCTCGACTCCACCGACGGCAACCGCGAATGGTCGACGATCGGTGTGAGCGAGAACATCATCGAGGCCTCCTGGCAGGCCCTCGTCGATTCGGTCATCTACGGACTGCTCCACGGCGAGAGCTGATCATGGCCGCACAGACGTTCACGCTCCTCGACGGCGGCATGGGCAAGGCGCTGGAAGAAGCGGGCGCGCCGTTTCGCCAACCCGAGTGGTCGGCCCTGGCGCTGCTCGAGGATCCGGATTCGGTTCGTCGAGTGCACGACTCGTTCATCGGCGCGGGCGCGGATGTGGTCACCACCAACAACTACGCCGTCGTCCCCTTCCATCTGGGCGACGACCGCTTTGCCGAGCGGGGCGCTGAGCTGACGGCTCTCTCCGGTCGACTCGCGCGCGAGGCCGCCGACGCGGCAGCTGGTGCGGGAAGAGACATCACCGTGGTCGGGTCGATCCCGCCGCTCTTCGGCTCCTACCAGCCGGAGCTCTTCGACTCTGATCGAGCGCCAGAGATGCTCGCCATGATCGCCGCTGAACTGAACCCGTTCGTCGATGTGTTCGCTGCCGAAACCCAGTCGTCGGTGGCGGAGGCGAGAGCGTCGGCCGAAGCCGTGCAGCCCTACGGGAAGCCACTGTGGCTTTCGGCCACGCTTCAGGACGAGCCTGCTCCGGAGCGAGCGACCCTCCGCAGCGGGGAGTCGATCGAGGACTTCTGTGCCATCGCCGGCAAGTGCGGTGCGGCCGCGGTGCTGTTCAACTGCTCGCACCCCGAGGTGATGGAGGACGCCGTCTGTCGTGCTCGGGGCTCGCTCCCGGAGTCGGTCGAGGTCGGGGCGTACGCCAACGCCTTCGAACCGAAGCCCGAGGTCTACGCGGCGAACGCGGTGATCATGACCCACCGCGCCGATCTCGAGGACGGCGGCTACGACTCGTTCGTGCGTGACTGGCTGAACGCCGGCGCCACGATCGTCGGTGGTTGTTGCGGCATCATGCCGCGGCACATCGCATCGCTGGAACGGCTCCGCCACAGCATCTGATCGGCTCATGCCGCCCGATCCTGCGGTTCGGATCTTCGTTGGGCCGATCGCCGAACCAGCTGCCATCCGGTTTCGGTGCTGACGAGCACGTGGCTGCCATGGTGAATCAGGTGGTGATCATGGCTACAGGCGAGTACCAGATTGTCGATGTCGGTCGGCCCGAGCTCCTCCCAGTACCGCACGTGGTGGGCTTCGCAGTGCTCGGGCGAGGCGCCGCAACCAACGCATCCTCCGTCGCGAGCAACGAGCTGGGCCCATTGATCGTCGGTGGCGAGTCGCCGCGCCCGGCCCTGCCAGAGGACGGCGCCGTCAACGCCGTAGATCGCTCCCGCAATTGCGCCATCGCACATGATCTGATCGACCATGGTCTGGGGGAGGGGTTCGCCGTCGATCAGCATGGCTTCACCGTCGCCGCCGACGAGCCGGTCGTAGTCGAGGCGCACGAGGCCGAGGTATTTGGGATGTGGTCGCTTCGAAGAGCCTGCGCCGAATCCGGGGCAGGTGAGCACGTTGGCCACGGCATCGGCTCGTCGCTGCACGGGAGTTCGCTGATCGCCAGGTGAGCCCTCTCGACCGCCATCGGCTCGCCAGAGCCGGTCGTACTCCTTTTGCACCGCCGCCTTGATCCGGCGGCCGGTGACGGGATCGAACTCGGCATGGAGCACCGTCATGCCCTCGGCGGTGTCCCAGGTGATCGCCTCGCGGTTGGAGCGTTGTCGCTCGAGGCGAGCTCGTTTGGCCGCGTCGTTCTGATGGCGCCCTGCCCACTCGCGGGACTGCTTGGCGAACAGATCCGCCGGCTTGGCCCTCGCGACCTGGAGGAGTGCATCGTCGGCCTCCTCGGGGGAAGTCTGCTCAGCAGCGGCTGCGGCCGCGTCGGCGTGCTCTTCAGTGATGTCGCCGTTCGCCAATGCCTTGCGAAGGTTTGGCATATCGGCGAGTTTCTTGCCAGTGGCCGCGGCTTTCGCTGACGACTTCTTCGAGCGACGGGCACGCGACCGGTTGACGTCGGCCGCGGACGGCCCACCGTCTCCCAGCTCCTCGATCGCTGCCATGAAGGCGAGGCGCCGCTCGACCGCGTGCGCTTCGAGTTTGGCGAGCGATTCGATGCCGGATTCGAGCTCGGGGCGGCTCAGCCCAAGTGTCGACAGGTCGTCGAGTTGCTCGTGGGCCTCCGTGAACATGAAGCGACCGTAACACGAACATGCGTTCGTGTTCAACTCGAATCGTGAAACTCCCTCAGCGCTTCTCCACGTGCTCCGCGAGGCGGCCCAGGCGGTCGTGCCATTCGGTTTCGACTCGAGAGATCCAGGCCTGGATGTCGCCGAGGGCTGCCGGCGTGAACTCGTAGACCCGTTCGCGCCCGTGCTTCGATGCGCTCACGAGGCCGGCGTCGGCGAGGATCTCGAGGTGCTTGGCCGTGGCCTGGCGGCTGATGCCGAGCGCGCCGGAGAGGACGGTGGCGGTGGCAGTCCGGGCATCGGCCAGCGTTTCCACGATCTGGCGCCGGTTTCCGTCAGCGAGGGCGGCGAAGATGTCGCTCACGCGCGGATGTGGTAACCGAGATGGATGCGCCACATGGCGGCGCGCCATCCCCAGGAGGCGTGGGCCGACGCGACGACCGCGGTGAGCGGAAGCTCTGGTCGTTCGACGACGATCACCCGTGTGCCCGTTTCGATGGGGACGATGTCGATCATCACCGAGCTCGGGGAGCCGGGGTCGGCGGTCGGCCACCAGCGGTAGCGGAGTCCGTCGTCGGGGGAGCCGGTCTCGACTGTGCCCTCTCGCTCCACACCGGTGACGGGGTCGGGTGCATGGATGGCGCCACCCGGGGTGGGGTCGATGGACGCTCCATCGCCGAGCCAGGCCGCGAGTCCGTCGTCGGTCGACAATGCGTCCCACACCTCGGCCGGTGTGGCGTCGATGTCGATCTCGGTGGTGGCGGCGGGTGTCTCGTGTCCGTGCATGTCGTCACTATAACGCAACCATGGAGTTGCGCGTTGGCCGAGAACCCGCCACGCTCGTCATACAACCAATCAGTTGCGTATTAGGAGTGCTCTGCCCATGAGAAACGCCATGTACAACCATCTCGTCTCGACCGTCGTCGAACAGACTGTGAGGGGGGAGCGAGCCCACGACCTGTTCTCTCGTCTCCTGGCCGACCGGGTCGTCTTCCTCGGTACCGAGATCGACGACGCCGGCGCCAACCTCGTCATCGGTCAGCTGCTGCACCTCGAGTCGCAGGACGCCGACCGCGACATTCAGCTGTACATCAAGCCGGACGTCTCCACCATCTGTGTCGGCCAGGCGGCCTCGTGGGCCGCCGTCCTGCTCGCCGCCGGCACGCCGGGGAAGCGGCTCACCCTGCCGAATGCCCGTGTGCTGATCCATCAGCCGCACGGTGGTGCGCAGGGCCAGGCCAGGGACATGGCGATTCAGATCGAGGAGATGCAGCACGCCCGGCGACGAATCGAGGAACTCCTCGCCCAGCACACCGGTCAGGGCATCGAGCGGATCGCGGCCGACATCGAACGTGACTACATCGTGAGGGGCGACGGCGCGGTCGAGTATGGGCTCGTGGACGAGGTCATCGTCCATCGCGAGCTCGAGAAGGTCGAGGTGATCGGTCCCGGCTACCGCTGACATCGAACCGGCGCCGTCTGAGAAGGTGGGGCCATGGAGATCGTCGGACCACTCCGGAATCGAACGGTCGTCACCCTGGGTCTGATGCTGGCGGCCGCGGGGTTGGTCGGCGGCATCGCTTGGCGGGGAAGTGGCGACGGCGTCGATCTTGTCGAGATCCAGGCGAGTTCGCTGGTGCCTGACGGGACCACCCATGTGACGCTCGTGTTCGACGCGGACCTGCCCGTCGGCGCGGCGATGTTGGTCGATCACCCGACCGACCGTTCCAGCGGTGTGAGCTTCACGACGCAGCGTTCCGCGGACGTCGGTGATCAGCTTCTCGTCTGCGACAGCACCCACGCCTTCCCGCCGCCCGGCAACCGAACGGTCGACGTTTTCGTCCCAGTCGACTGGTTCGCGCACAACGCAGCAATCGAGCCCGGAATGGTCCGGTGGAGCGAGGACTCGATCGTCGAGTCGAAGATCATCACCTGCGAACTGTTCGACGACCGGGTGCAGATCTTGATCTGGGGTGCCGCGTCGGCGCGTCCCGCCGATGTCGCCGTCGTGAACAACACCATTGCTGTCCGTATTCAGCCCGACCTCAGCGGCTGACGTCACGCCCAGATGGCCGCATCCCCGGAGGCGGTATCCCCGAAGGCGGTGGCGGCGGGGAATCGCCTGGCTTCGCCGGAGTGGAATCGCCATGCCGTCCATGCGGCGGCTGCGGCATCGAGCATGTCGTCGGTTGCCGCGGCGCGACCGGCTTCCGCATCGAGTTCGGTCAGATCGAAACCGGCTGCTTCCAAGATGTCGAGCCGTTCGCGCATTCCGGCCCACGTCTTCTTGCCGCTGGCCGCCGGGCCGCCGAGCATCACCGCGAACGACGTCTCGGGGTGGGCTTCGATCACGGTGCAGGGAGCGATGGGCAGCCAGGCGAGCACCTCGCTGATCTTCGGCATCAGCGCCCAGGACTGTCGGCTGATGCCCCTGCCGGTCGCGTCGCGGGCAGCCTGGTTGGCAGCGGCGTAGTCCTCGTGTGCGAAGGCGGCGGGCGGTGGCGTGGCGAAGACCGAGCTCCGCCGGGGACCGAGGAATCGCCGCAGAGCCCGCTCCGCCTCCCGCGCCGTCTCCGGGATCACCGTCGGCATGTCGATGGCGACGACCGCCGCATGGGGCACGACGGCCTCGAGCCCATCGAGGGCGTCGAGGTAGTGCGCTGACGTGTTCGCCGCGCCGTCCCACGCCACCACGATCCAGCCGGTCGGACACCCGTCGATTCCCACGAACTTCATGCGGAAACGGTGCCACACGCCCGTCGGGCGGGTGCGATACTCGCCAGCGACGACGGCGACGCTGGGGGACCGATGAGCGAGGCATGGACCGACGAACGGCTGCGGGGAGTGTTCGAGTCGGTGAAGAACTGGGGCCGGTGGGGCGACGACGACGAACGGGGCACCCTCAACCTGATCACGCCCGAGAAGGTTCGCGAGGCGGCGCAATCCGTCGTGGCCGGTGAGAGCGTGAGCTGTTCGCTGCCGTTGGCGGTGCAGCCGTCGCCGGAGAATCCCTTCCCGGCACTGCACATGATGGTGGCGGCCGGCGACGACTGTGTCTCGCCACGCAGCGGCACCGAGGCCACCGGTGACTTCGTCGGCGTGGCGTTCCACGGCATGGCCACGTCGCA
Organism: Acidimicrobiaceae bacterium; assembly: GCA_016845585.1. Lineage (GTDB taxonomy): Bacteria > Actinomycetota > Acidimicrobiia > Acidimicrobiales > Aldehydirespiratoraceae > JAACCU01. The sequence continues at coordinate 54,886 of JAERSO010000126.1, forward strand.
CATCGATGCGCTCTGCCACGTGTTCGTCGACGGCCAGATGTACAACGGCTTCTCGAAACACGAGGTCAAGAGCACGGGCGCTCGCAAGGGCAGCATCATGAGTGCGCGCGACGGCATCGTCACCAGGGGAGTGGTGCTCGACATCCCTCGCACCCTTGGTCTCGACTGGCTCGAACCGGGAGCGGCGATCACCGTCGACCAGCTCGAAGCAGCCGAAGCGATGCAGGACGTGACGGTCAGCGGAGGCGACGCACTGCTCATCGCCACGGGTCGCGATGCCAGACGTCGAGCACTCGGTCCCTGGGATCCGCGTGGCGTCGGTCTGCCTGGCATTCACCTCGAGTGTCTCGAGTGGCTCCACGATCGCGGCGTCGCCGTGATGGGTGCCGATGCCGTCCACGACCCGATGCCGAACACGATGGTCGAGGGGTGGGGCCTGCCGATTCACCAGGTCACGCTCGTGGCGATGGGCATGCACCTGCTCGACAACCTGCGGCTCGATCGGCTGACCAACGCCTGCGCACGCCACGGGCGTTGGCACTTCCACTTCACGGTGGCGCCCCTCCACGTGGAGGGCGGAACGGGCTCTCCGGTGAACGCAATCGCCGTGCTCTGACCTGGCTACGCTTCGGGCATGGCCGCACCTGCACGAGTCGACGTCGATCACATCCGCGCGAAGCACTACTCCTCGCCGCCTTGCCGCGACGGGTCGTGGACCGCTGACCGGCCGGGGGAGACCATCGGTGCCGCACACCCGACCGGCCCGGCGCTCGGCAATCAGGGCCCTGACCAGGGCTATGTCCTGAAGCTGGCGAAGCGGTTCACCGACGATCTCGTCCTGCGCCCCGGGGAGCACGCCGCCGACGCCCTCGAAGGTGCCTGCGCCGTGGCTCTCCGTCGTGCCTCGCTCTACGGCCGAGGACCGATCGCCCCTGACCTCCGCCTCGCCCTCTCCGTGTGGGGTTTCCTGGGCGACGCGCCCGACGATCTCGTCGACTACCGCCGTCCGCTCTTCGCCGAACTCCACCACACCACCATCCACTACTTCGGCGTTCGCACGATCGCCGACCTCGTGCCCGAGGACACGCTGCGGATGACCCCCGACGCGGTCGCCTCGGCGCACGCCAAGGACTGGAAGGGCCCGCTCGGACTCTGAGCCCGACGCGATCAGCTGATAGTCGGCACGGAGACAATTCGCGCACTACGGTCACCACCGGTGCAGACAGTGGCGGCGACAGCGACGGTGGGTGACCCGGACGTCGAGTCCGTCTGGAAGTACGCGCGCAACTTCCGAGCCCTCGGCATTCTCGGGGTGGCCGGCGCCGCGACGCTGCCCCTGCTGCCCGACACGGATCTCCCTCTGTGCGCCCTCCGCGCCGTGACCGGCATCCCGTGTCCGCTCTGTGGGATGACCACCGCATCGATCGCGCTCGGCCGGGCGGACATCGCCGGGGCGTTCGCGGCCAACCCGGGCGTCTTCGTGCTCTTCGCCGTCGTCGCGTTGTCCTTCATCCCGCGGCGGATCGCCCCACACGGCCTCGTCGCGGCGATCCATCGCCGACGCGCCGTGCTGGCCCGCCTCCCACTGATCCTCCTCCCGATCCTCTGGATCTGGGAGCTCGAGCGATTCGAGCTCCTGTGATCCGTTCGCGTTCTCACCGTCAAGACAATCAGGAGTTCAACCCGTGAGTGACTTCCCACCGCCTCCACCGCCCGGCGATGTCCCGCCCCCGCCGCCTCCCGGTGGTTACGCCCAGTCCGTCGCCGGTCCGGTGCGGTCGCCTGCCGGGTTCGGCAGCCGCTTCGGCGCCGTGTTCGTCGACACGATCGTTGTCGGTGTGCCGGTCGCGATCGCCGTCTTCGTGACCCTCGCCGTGGTGCCGAAGGAACTCGTCTTCTGCACGATCGACGGGCAGTCGGGCATCTGCGAACAACCGACGGGAGCGGGCTTCGGGATCCTGGCCGTGGTCGGTATCGCGGCGTTCGTCGGCGTGCTGTTCTACTACGGCAAGCTCGAAGGGCAGCAGGGCCAGACCATCGGAAAGCGGGCGCTGAACATCAAGACAGTGACCCTCGGGACCGACGAGCCGATCGGCTTCGGCCGGGCCATTGGCCGACAGCTCGCCCACTACATCTCGGGCATGCTCTGCTATCTCGGCTACTTCTGGATGCTCTGGGACAAGAACAGCCAGACGTGGCACGACAAGATGACCAACGCCCAGGTCGTGAAGGTGTGATCTCCGGGGGCTACCGGCCGCGGCGCAGTGTGCGGCGGCCGGTAGCCTCGCCCTGGTGACCGCACCTCGAGTTCGCTTCGCTCCCGCTCCGACCGGGTTTCTGCACGTCGGCAGCGCCCGTTCCGCGCTGTTCAACTGGCTGCACGCCCGCCACACCGGCGGCACGATGGTGCTGCGCATCGAGGACACCGATGCGTCGAAGAAGACCGACGAGTTCGTGAACGCGATCCTCGAGCCGCTGCAGTGGCTCGGCATCGACTGGGACGAGGGTCCGTTCTTCCAGTCCGACCGCGCCGACCTTCACAAGGCTGCCGTGCAGCAACTCGTTGACGACGGCCGCGCCTACTTCTGTGATCTCACCCGTGAGCAGATCGACGCCAAGTCCGAGGAGGCGGGGCTTCCCGCCGGCTACCACGGCTGGTCTCGTGATCGTGGCGTGGAGGACGGCCCCGGCGTCGTCGTTCGCTTCCGCGCACCTGACGAGGGTGCCACGGTCTTCGAGGACGTGATCCGGGGCCGTGTCGAGGTCTCCCACGACAATGTCGAGGACTTCGTGATCCGCCGCGGCGACGGCTCGCCCACCTTCCTGATCGCCAACGCCGTCGACGATCACGAGATGTCGATCAGCCACGTGATCCGCGGCGAGGATCTCCTCAACACCGTCCCCAAGGTCCTGATGCTGTGGGACGCGCTCGGCTACGGCGAGCCGCCGACCTACGCCCATCTGCCGCTGCTGGTGAACGAGCAGCGCAAGAAGCTCTCGAAACGGCGTGATGACGTGGCGCTCGGTGAGTTCGCGGCCAAGGGCTACCTGCCCGAGGCGATGGTGAACGCCCTCGCGCTGCTCGGCTGGGGACCGTCCGATGAAGTCGAGATCCGTCCGCTGCAGGAGGTCATCGAGCTCTTCTCCCTCGACACCGTCAACAAGGCTCCTGCCTTCTTCGACACGAAGAAGCTGGATCACATCAATGCCGAGTACATCAAGGCGCTCGACCCCGCACGCTTCGGCGCTCTCGTCGAGCCGTACATGACCGGCGAGGATGCGCCGTGGCCCGCCCATGCCTATCGGCCCGAGGTGGTCGAGGCGCTGGCGCCGGAGATCCAGCAGCGCATCAGCAACCTCTCGCAGGCGCCGTCATGGGTCGCCTGGATCTTCGCCGATGCGATCGAGAGCTATGACGAGAAGTCGTGGAACAAGGCGATGGTCAAGGGCAAGGCCTCGGCTCGAGTTCTCGACGAGGTGATGGCCGCGCTCGAAGCCGAGTCCTTCGATGACGCCGAGGCCATCGAGGCTGCGGTGATGGGCGTCGGCAACCGGCTCTCCGAGGAGATGGAGGCGCGGGTCATGTCGCAGGCGCCGGTCCGAGTGGCACTCACGGGTCATGGTGCGGGGATCCCGTTGTGGCAGGCGATGACACTGCTCGGCAAGGAGGCCTGCATCGAGCGCCTCCGGGCGGCCCGGGCCCGGCTCGACTGAGTCATGGGCCTGCGCTGGCGCCTTCGGTTGCCAGTCGGTCGAAACGCGCGCGTGGCCCTCGCCGGCGCCGCACTCGTGGGCCTCTACATCCTGGTCACGTTCTTCCAGGTCCTGCGTGCCTCGGGCGAAGACGATCGGTCGCCGGTCGATGCGATCGTGGTGCTCGGCGCAGCCCAGTACGACGGGGAACCGTCGCCGGTTCTCGCCGGTCGCCTCGACCACGCCTACGAGCTCTGGGGGAGCGGGGTGGCGCCGATGGTGGTGACGACCGGCTCGAACCAGGAAGGTGACCGCTTCACCGAGGGTTTCGCAGGATTCGAGTACCTCCGCTTCAAGGGGATTCCCGAGGATGCGCTGTTGGTGGTGACCGACGGAGCCTCCACCTATGAACAACTCGCGGCCACCGCTCATCAGCTCCACATCCGGGACCTGGGGTCGGCGGTGCTCGTGTCGGACCCCTATCACAGCCTCCGCCTGAAACAGATCGCCGACGAGGTGGGGATCGAGTCGACCGTCTCGACGACCGATGGGTCGTCGTCGCTGCGACAACTGATGCGGGAGACGGCGGCGGTGTCGCTCGGGCGAGTGCTCGGATATCGGCGGGTCGACAACTGGCTCTCTGGGGTCGGCTGACGGCTCGGAATCCGGTACCATTCTTCCCTGCTACGGCATCCTTCGGGGATGGTGTAATTGGTAACACAACTGGTTCTGGTCCAGTCATTGGGGGTTCGAGTCCTCCTCCCCGAGCACATGGAATGCGAGAAACCCCGGGTCTCTGGTCCGGGGTTTCTGCGTTCCCGGTCTGTGCTCGTGTCGGGAATGGCCGGGAACCAGAGGGTGAGCTGATACGACTCTGTTCGTATGGACTGCGCTCGCGCCCATGAACTGATCTCCGCCGAACTCGACGGCGAGAACACCGAGGAGATCTCGGCCGAACTGGCCGCGCACCTCGAGGGCTGCGCCGAATGCCGTGACTGGCAGGTCGAACAGGAGCGATTCCGGCGCCGACTCATGGTCCGCCCGGCGGAGTCGATCCCCGATCAGGCGTCGCTGGTGCTGCGTGCTGTCGCCGTTCCCGAACTCGGCAGCGGCGAGTGGATTCGCTACTCGCTGTTCGTCGTGGCCATGACCTTGTTGATCTTTGATCTGCCGCTGCTCTTCGCTGGATCCGACACCGAGGGCGCGGAGCATCTCGGCCGGCATCTCGGCGCGTTCAGTGCCGCGCTGGCTCTTGCGCTGCTGTACGTGGCCTGGCGTCCTGAGCGGGCGATCGGGCTGATCCCGATGGCGGCCGGCCTCGGGGTGACCCTGGTGGTGACGGCGGTGATCGACATGGCGCTCGGTCGGTCCGAGGTCGTGACCGAGTCGTACCACGTCGTCGAACTCGTGGGCCTGCTCCTGCTCTGGGTCATCTCCGGTGGCCGCCAGCGACTCCGGAATCGACGTGTGCGGTTTCCGTTGTGAAAACATTGGGACCTAGGGCCTGCCGCACGCAGGATCCGACCTGGCATCCTGGGGCGATGGATTCCGTGACCGCGCTCGCTGTTGCTGCACGCGACGGTGATCAGCGCGCACTGGAAGCCTTTGTTCGTGAAACTCAGGCCGAGGTGTGGCGGGTCTGCCGCTACCTCGGCGATTCGTGGAACGCCGACGATCTCGCCCAGGAAACGTACGCCCGGGCGCTGCGGAGCCTGCACCGGTTTCGCCAGGATGGCTCGGCCCGCGCCTGGTTGTTGACGATCGCTCGTCGCACGTGTGCCGACGCCACCCGGCGGGCGATCCGTCGTCGACGGCTCATGGAGAAGGAACGGGCGTCGACCGCCGAACTCACCAGTGACGATCACTGGGTCGAGGTCGAGGCCGTCCTCGCCGAGATCAGCCCCGAGCGTCGTGAGGCGTTCCTGCTGACCCAGCTCGTGGGCCTGTCCTATGACGAGGCGGCCGACGTCGTCGGCTGCCCGGTGGGCACGATCCGCTCCCGCGTCGCCCGCGCCCGCGAAGACCTCATGGGCAACTTCGGCGACGACATCACCAAATCCGCCTAACCGTTCTTTCTGGGGTCCGACCACCGTTCTTTGTCGGGTTCGGCAGGTCGGGGAACGTGACATCCATCACATCGGGAACTCAACGCGGTGCCCGGGCGACTGGTTGGGGGAACTCCCGAACAGAAACCCTGGAGCAAGAATGCGAACCCTCGGAATGAAGCATGGTCTCGTGGCGGCGACCGCGGTGGTCTGCCTGATCGCGGGCGCCTGCGGCGATGATGCAGCGTCGGGCCCGTCCGTCGAAGGTGCCTGGGCGCGGACGAGCCCGATGATGGCCGACGCCGGTGCCGTGTACTTCACGATCAGCAGCGGCGAGGCCGTGGCGGTCACCGATGTGTCGGTGCCGGAGTCGATCGCCGCTCGTGCCGAGCTGCACGAGACCGTGATGGCCGACATGTCCGACGACATGGAGGGCGAACACGACATGGGCGGCGCCATGATGATGCAGGAAGTCGAGGACGTTCCCGTGGCCGCGGACGGCTCCGTGTCCTTCGAACCCGGCGGTCTGCATGTCATGCTGCTCGAACTCGCTGAGCCACTCGAGCTCGGCGAGACCTTCACGGTGACCCTGACCCTGGACGACGGCTCCACGCTCGACGTCGAGGTCGAGGTTCGAGACGAGGCTCCGTAGCTCCATGACCTTCTCCACCCGGCACCGCCTGGCCCTTGCGTTTGCGTCCCTTGCGCTGGTCGTCCCCGTTGGTGCGTGTTCGGGTGGAGACAACTCGGAGGGTGACGCGCGCAAGCTGCCCGGCCTGACGCTCACCCTGATCGACGACAGTGGCGGCATCGAGTTCGATCTCGGTGCCGCCACTGCCGCGCCTCGGGTCATCAATCTCTGGGCCACCTGGTGCGCCCCGTGCCGCGCCGAGCTCCCGGCATTCGACGATGTGGCCGCCGCGCAGGGCGACGCGATCGACATGCTCGGCATCAATGTGGCGGAGGACATGGAGCGCGCTGCGGCCCTCGTCGGGGAGCTCGGCCTGACGTTCCCTCAGGCCATCGATCCGGCCGGCGACGTGACCGCCGAGCTCGAGATCGCGGGCCTCCCATCGACCATCTTCGCCACCGCTGATGGTGAGATCGTCGAGGTCCACACCGGCCCGTTGACCGAGGATTCCCTCACCGACAAGATCGACGACCTGTTCGGCTGAGAAAGAACGGGGGTCGGACCCCGTTCTTTCTGGGACTCAGGTGGTCGTGAGGCGTTTGGCGAGGTCGGTGCCGGCGAGGGCGATCGACGCCAGGCCGACGATGAAGGTGGCGATGGTGACGGCCCGATCGAGGCCGAACGACATGTTGGTCGGCAAGATGGCGTTGGTGAGGCCGTCGAACCGCAGCCACGCCCACAGCGCCACGTCGAGCGCCCCGAGCAGGATGAGACCGGAGATCAGATCGTCCCAGCCCTGGCGCCGAATCGACACGACTGCGGCGACGGCGCAGAGCGCGGCGACCAACGGCAGCAGCCACAGCAGCGGGCTGGGGCCGGTCTCCGACGGCAACGACGCCACCTGCCAGTAGCCGACGATGAGCGCGGCGATGGCGACCACACCCGTGGCGACGGCGGCGCCACCCGTGCGGCCGGCCCGCACGACGAGGACGGCGAGCAGGGCGGAAGCGGCAACGGCTCCGGCGATCAGGCCGGCAGGGGAGGGCGCATCGACCCAAACCGACTGGACGGTGACCGAGACCTCCTCGCCGTCGACGATCAGCGGCACCACGGCTTCGAGGATGACGTCGCCGGGTTCGGCGCCCGGAGGGCGGGCCCGGTTCATCCAGTGGGTGCGGTGGTCGTGCCATGAGAACCGACCGTTCGACGCGACTTCACGCCAGACGGGTTCGGCGTCGGGGTCGGCGTTGGCGTCGACGGGAATGCTGTCGCCGAAGCGCTCCTCGTTGAGGTAGACGCTCGGCGATCGCTCGTTCTCGTAGACGGTGCCGTCGGCGGTGAACCAGAGGTAGTCCTCGCCCCGGTAGCCGATGACGATGACGTCGATTCCCGGGTCGACGTTGAGCTGGAGGAATGAGTCGCCGCCGATCATGTTCAGCTCGAGGCCGGGACTGGCCGGTGAGACGTCGATGATCTCGCTCTGGTAGTCGGTGGGGCCAGGCGCGTCGGCGGCGGCGATGGCGGGGTTGGCCACACCAAGCGCGAGGAAGCCGGCGAGGGCGGTGGCGAAGCGGCGGGAGCGGCTCATTCGGTGACCGCCACGACGATCTCACCGCTGGGATGCACCGTGCAGACGCCCTCGAATTCGCCTGGTGCCGAGAACTTCTGTCGCAGCGTTTCGTGGGCGCCGACGAAGAACGGACCGACGAGATGCCCGCGTTCGTCCTCATTGACGATCTCGATGATCTCGCCGACCTTGGTGTCGAGGCGAGCGGGCAGGATCTCGAGCGGGGAGCCGGCATCGAGCGCGTCACCCGCACCGAGGGGGATGACGAACTGGTAGTCGGCCGGCGCTTCGGTCACCACGTCGCCGTCGAGTTGCAGGGTGGCTTCGTCGTCACCACAGGCCGCGGCCAGAATCGAGATGGCGGCCAGTGTGGCGATCAGCCGGCGGAGTCGAGTCTGTGAGGAGCGGGGGGAGGGGCTCATGCGGTCTGGTCCAGGAGGATCTCGATGTCGTTGGCCATGTCTTCGGCAGGTATGCCGAAGGGCCACGTCAAGAGCAGCTGCCCTTGATCATCGACGACGTACAGGAAACCGGTGTGGATCACCTCGACATCGCCGTCGTCGGTGGGGGTGACGTCGTAGGTGACGCCGAAGGCATCGCCGGCCTCCCGCAGCACGTCGGCATCGAGCGTACGGAGCGCGGTCGATCCGGGCAGGAACGACTGCACGTAGCCGGTGAGGATCTCGTCGGTGTCGCGCTCGGGGTCGACGGTCGCCATGGCGAGGTGGATCTTGTCGGCGTCGCTCTCGTCGAGCTTGCGCAGGGCCGACCGGACGTCGGAAAGGGTGGTGGGACACACGTCGGGGCAATGGGTGTAGCCGAAGTACACGAGCAGCAATCCGCCGTCGGCGGCGACGAAACTCATCGACGAGCCGCCATCGCTCACCGCCGGCATCGCGGCTTCGCTGACGTCTGGATAGGGCGTGCGTACGACGCCGGTCAGTTCCTTCGGCTCCTCGCTTCCGCACGAAACGGCCACGAGTCCCATGAGCAGGACCAGGGCGAACAGCGGGGTCAGGCGGCTCATGGGAGCTCCTTGATGTAGGCGAGCACGAGTTCGACCTCGTCGTCGGTGAGGGGATTCTCCGGCATCACGATGGTGTAGCCATCGGCGATCTCCGCGGATGGATCGGTGATCGAGCGCCGTAGGAAGTCGTCGTCGGCGACGACGATCGTGCCGTCTTCGAGTTCGACGTCGGATCCGGCCAATCCCGTCCATGCCGGCCCGACGGATCCCTGCCCGTTCTTTCCGTGGCAGGCCGAGCAGCCGTTGTTGTTCGCGATCTCACGCCCTTCGGCAGCGATGGGGGACAGATCGAGTTCCGGTTCGGAGTCGCCGCCACAGCCGGGGGCGAAGAGCACGACGAGCGCGAAGATGAGGGAAATGAGACGAATGGTCACGTCGAGAGGTCGCTCGAACGGTCTGGGTAGTTCCCGGGTTGTGAGGATTTCCCGGGAGGTCGTGCTCGCCGGTCAGACCATCACCTGTTGGGCATCATCGGCTTCGGTCGCCTCGGACCGGAGGGGAGCGGTGATCGGCAAGGTGATGGTGAATGTCGTACCTTCGCCCGGCGTCGAATCGACACTGATCAGACCCTGGTGCTCCTTGACGACCACCTGATGAGCGATGGCCAGACCCTGGCCCGTCCCGACGCCCACGCCCTTCGTGGTGAAGAAGTGGTCGAAGATACGGGAGAGGTTCTCGGGGTCGATCCCGGCGCCGTCGTCGGTCACGCTGATCACCACATGCGCGTCGTCGGTGGTGCGCGTGATGATGGTGATGTTGCCCTCCTGGTCGGCGTACCGCTCGGCGATCGCTTGCGTCGCATTGATGATGAGGTTCAGGAAGACCTGGTTGAGGGGCCGGGCGTGGGCCTCCAGGAGGGGGTCCGGCGCGAGATCGGCGTGGACCTCGGCGGTGTACTTCCATTCGTTGCGGCACACCGTGACGGTCGTGCGGATGGCGTCGTTCAAGTCGATCGGCTTCTTGGTGTCGCCACCGGGGTGGGAGAAGCGCTTCATCGCCTGCACGATCTGCGACACGTTCTGGAGCCCCGTCAGGGCATCGTTCACTGTATCGGGGGCACGGTCACGAAGGAGCGGCAACTTCGACTTGCTGATCACGTCGGCGAGCTCGCCGGCCTGCGCGTCGCTGGTCTCCGGGTCGGCGTTGAGGAAGTGTGTGTTGTCACCGATGTACTGCATCGGGGTGTTGATCTCGTGGGCGATCCCGGCGGCCAGGTGGCCCATCGATTCGAGCTTCTGGGCTTGCAGGAGTTGGGATTCGGCCTCGCGGCGTTCGGTGACGTCTCGCCACACCCAGACACGTTCGGTGGGGTCGTCGCTCATTGGTGAGACGTGCGCCTCGAGGTAGAGGGGTGCACCGTCTCGATCGTGGGTCTCGATCTCGATGGATTGGGCCTCACCGTGTTCGTAGCCCAACTGATCGGCGGCCGACCATGCCGCGAGCTGGTGCTCGCCGAGGAGGGCGGAGACCGATCCCGGCGACGGCGTCTGACTCATCGCCGTCAACATCTCCGGGTGGGGACTCATCAGTGAAAGATCGTCGGTCCCCGAGACCACGGTGATGACATCGTGGGGGCTCTCGATCAGGGACCGTAATCGCCGGTTCTGGGCGACCTCGGCCTGCCGGTACGCCTCGGTCTCGTCGCGCTTGCGGAGATCGAGATACTGATGCTTGGTCATCTGCACCGCCGCGTACGAGGCGATGCCGCCGATTGCCGGCCCGATGGCGAGCGGGGCGAGGAGGAGAAGCCAGGCGTCGAACTGTCCGACGTCGGTGCCTCGTTCGACGAGGGGCTCGTAGAAGTCCTCTTCGAGTTCGTGGACCGACGCCCGCATTGGCTCGAACGCGAGGTCTGCGGCCAAGAACCCCGCGAGCACTCCGAAGTCATCGACCGACCGACCCTCCCGGGCGAGGTTGGTCAGCGTCGAGGTCGCGTCGATCCAACGAGCCCGGTTCTCGTTGTAGACGGCCTGGATCTCGAATTCCGTGATCGCCGCCTCGCGGCCGGCCAGGTGTGGGGTGTCGAAGACGCTTTCGATCGCGCTCTGGGCCCGGAAGAGGTCGTTTCGGTGCCGCACATGAGTGGCATGGTCAGGTCCCAGCTCGCTCGGCGTCTCATCTGAACGGTGGACGTGCCGACGCTGGCTGTCGAACACCGCCCCGGGACCTGTATTGAGACTGTTATTCGTCGACGATGAGCCTCGAACCCTCGCTGGAATCGAGAACGCTCTGATCTTCGCGCCCGAGGACTGGGTCGCCGACTTCGCGGGTTCTGCCGAGGAGTCGTTCGAGTTGATGATGGGGACCGAGTACGACGTCATCGTCACGGACATGAAGATGCCGGGCTCACCGGCGCCGATGTCCTCGACCACGTGAAGCTGGCGCAGCCCGAGGCGTGCCCCGGGTCGCTCTACGACAACGACCTGCTGAACGGCAGCGATGTGCTCGATGAGCACGCCGATCGGGTCGTGCTGGAAGTCACCGAGGGCACACCGCTCGGCGAGGTCGACGATCCCTCCGCTCGGCTGGACCGGCTCCGTGCTCGCGGTTACCGCTTGGCCGTGGACGACTTCGGCGCCGGCTACAACGGGCTCACCACGTTCGCCTCGATGCAGCCCGACGTGGTGAAGTTCGACAAGGAACTGATCCGCGATGTCGGCCACTCGTCCACGCGGCGGCGCATCGTGTCCTCGATGGTCGAGCTCTGTCGTGAGATGGACATCCTGAGTTTGGCCGAAGGCATCGAGACCGACGACGACTACCACCACCTTCTCGGCCTCGGCTGCGACCTGTTCCAGGGCTATGCGATCGGCAAACCGGCCGATGACTGGACCACCGCGACCATCCCTTCCTAGGCACCGAATCCCGGTTGGGCCGCCCGACCCTCCTCGCTACACTCATCGGGCCGACCACTGCGGTGGTTCGAACACGCCCCGTTCGTCTAGCGGCCTAGGACGCCACCCTCTCAAGGTGGTAGCACGGGTTCAAATCCCGTACGGGGTACTCACACTGCGCCGCTCTTCGGAGCGGCGCTTTCTTGTTGTCCGGCCTCAGGTCAAGACGGCGCGAGACGCATGGCGATGCCGGCGATCGCTTCGACCGC
>JAERSO010000127.1 GCA_016845585.1 Acidimicrobiaceae bacterium
CGTGCAGGCCGAGGAGTGCTGGCACCGCAGCCTCGAACCCCTCATGGCCGAGGTGCGCGACAAGGTGGGCGGCGGGCCCGTCTACCTCAGCTTCGACATCGACGGCCTCGACCCCGCCTACGCCCCCGGCACCGGCACCCCGGAGGTCGGCGGGCTCACCATGCCCCAGGGCATCGAGGTCATTCGCGGCTGCCGCGGCCTCGACCTCGTGGGCTGCGATCTGGTCGAGATCGCCCCCATCTACGACACCAGCGGGATGACCAGCCTGGTCGGCGCCAACCTGCTCTACGAGATGCTCTGCGTGCTGCCCGGTGTCGAGTACCGCGCCTGACGGCCGGGCGGGCGGCGGGGCTCATGACGGGCCCGGGAGCGGCCCGTCGGGGCCGAGCCTGTACCCGTACTTCCTGATCCTGTTCGGCGCGTCCGCCGGCCTGGCCTCCATCGTCGTCCTGCTGGCCGAGCTGCGGTCCGAGCTGGGGTTCTCCGAGACCGGCATCGGCCTGGCCATCGCGTCGGGGTTCGGCGCCGCGTTCGTGGCCGCGCTGGTCATGGCCCCCCACGCCGATCGGGGTCGGGCCCCGCTCATGCTCCGCGGCGGGCTGGTCATGGCCGTCGTCGGCATGGTCCTCCTCGCCGTCGGCGACGCGCTGTGGCACTACGTCCTCGGCCGGGCCGTCTTCGGCTTCGCCCTGGGCACGGCCGGCCCCGCGGCACGTCGCACCGTCATCGTCGCCGACCCCGAGAACCTGGGCCGCAACATGGGCCGGCTCGGCGCCTGGGACGTCGGCGGCTTCGTGGCCGGACCGATGATCGCCGCCGGCCTGACCGCCGTCGGTGGCTTCCGGTTCACGTTCTGGTCGATGGCCGTGGCCATGGCGCTGCTGATCCCGCTGTCGTTCCGAGCCCAACCCGACACGGCGGCCAAGGACGAGGACGGCCTGGGCATGAAGGGCCTGCTGCACATCCGGCGCCTCGTCGGCGCCCTGTTCGTGGTGTCGGCCTACTTCCTGTTCATCGGCGCCTTCGAGGCGGTGTGGATCCTGGAGATGGACCACCGGGGCGCCGACCAGGCGATGCTGTCCATCGGCATCACCCTGGCCGCCCTGCCGATCCCGTTGTTCGCACCGCTCGGCGGGGTCCTGGCCCAGAAGTACGGCGCCCGTCGGTGGGCCGTCGGCGGCCTGGTCATCATCTCGCTGGTCACCACCTTCTACGGCGTGGTGCCCGGGGTGGCCTGGATGGTGGCGCTGACCATGGCCACCTCGGTTCTGGAGGGCTTCACCTTCCCGTCGGCACCCATGCTGGTGGCCGCTGCGGTGCCGGCCGAGCGCCAGGCCGCCGCCCAGGGCCTGATGAGCGCCGTGGAGGTCGCCACCGCGGCGGTGGCGGCCGCTGTGTTGGCCATGGTCTACGACGCCCACGGCGACCTCGTGGCGTGGGCCGTCACCGCCGGATCCATGGCGATCCTGCTGGTGATCGGTGCCATACTCACCCGACCCGAAGACCGTCAACTCGTTCGACCGGGCGTCCCCGACGACCCGATCAGGAGGCCCTTCCAGTGACCAGCGCCCTCTTCCACGCCTTCGCCCCGCCGAGCAAGGCCGAGGCCGACTTCGTGAACATCGTCCGCGGCGAGGGGTCGTTGGTGTTCGACGACGCCGGCAGGGACTACGTCGACGGCCTGGGCAGCCTCTGGTACTGCCAGGTCGGCCACGGCCGCACCGAGATCATCGACGCGGTGACGACCCAGATGCGCCAGATCGAGGCGTACAACATCTTCGACCCGTTCACCAACGAGCCGGCGCTGAAGGTGGCCGAGATGATCACCGAGCGTTCGCCGCACCCCGACGGCCGGGTGTTCCTGGGCTGCTCGGGCTCGGAGGCGGTCGACTCGGCGCTGAAGATCGCCCGCCAGTACCACCAGCGGCGCGGCGACGCCGACCGCCAGATCGTGGTGCGCCGCACCAACGGCTACCACGGCACCAACTTCGGCGGCACCAGCGCCCAGGGCATCGCCCCCAACCGCGAGGGCTGGGGCGACCTCGTCCCCCACTTCCTGGAGGTCCCCCACGACGACCTCGAGGCGGCGGCCACCGTCTTCGCCGAGAACGGCGACCGCATCGCGGCGGTCATCACCGAGCCGGTGCAGGGTGCCGGCGGCGTGCACCCGCCGGTCGACGGCTACCTCGAGGGCCTGCGCCGCCTGTGCGACGACCACGGTGCCCTGCTCATCCTCGACGAGGTCATCTGCGGCTTCGGCCGCACCGGCGAGTGGTTCGGTGCCCAGCACTACGGCGTCACCCCCGACCTCATGACCTTCGCCAAGGCCGTCACGTCGGGCTACCTGCCGTTGTCGGGCGTGATCATGTCGCGCGGCGTGTGCGAGGCGTTCGAGGAGCCGGGCTTCATCTTCCGGTCCGGCTACACGTACGCCGGCCACCAGGCCTCGTGCGCGGCGGGCATCGCCAACCTGGAGATCATGACCGACGAGGGCCTCGTGGACCGGGCGAACCACGTGGGCGAACGCATCCGCGAGGGACTGTCCGCGCTCGAGGCCGACGGGCTCATCGAGTCGTGGCGAGGCACCGGCGCCGTCTACGCCGCCGAGCTGGGACGCGACGCCATCCCGGTGCGCAACGACATCCTCGCCGCCGGCGTGATCGTCCGGCCCATCGGCACCTGCCTGGCCATCTGCCCGCCGCTGGTCATCACCGACGACGAGGTGGGCCGCATCATCGACACCATGGCGGCCTGCCTGAAGTAGAGGGCCTGAAGTAGAGGGCCTGAAGTCGCGGGCCCGGAGGAGCGGGCCCGAGGGGGTCGGCTCAGCCGGTTCCCCAGGCGAACGTCATCTTCTCCATCTTCAGGATGGAGAACACCTCGGTGGACGCCACGCCGTCGATCGACCGGATCCGGTCGTTGACGAGCGCCAGCAGGGCGTCGTTGTCCTC
>JAERSO010000128.1 GCA_016845585.1 Acidimicrobiaceae bacterium
CCATTCTCGAGGGCCGATATGGCGAAGGTGACACCGTCGTGGTCGCGGTGGAAACGGCGGCCGTGCCGACCGACGACGACGTGAACGACGACCCCACCGGTGAGCCTATGGACAACCGGGTTCTCGTCCTCCGGTGAACCATCGTCACAGACGATCGCATCGTTCGTCCCCGCCGGCACGTACGACATCACCACCACGGCCTATGACGGTTACACGAACCGCACCGCCACCGCCCCCCAGCCGCTCGAACAGTATTTCCTCGAGTCCCTCGATGCGGGCGGCGCCGTTCTCGCCACGACGGCAGCGACCGGCGATCTACTCGACGGTGTCGAAGAGGTCACGGAGTCCTTTGCGGTCGGTGGGGTCACGCTGAGCGCAGACGCCGTGCAGGTGCGGGCAACCCACCTCTACGCCGGTCAGCAGCAGCCCAGTGCCGAGTCGGTCATGCCTTGGTGCTTCTCCGCCGACCTGGTCCCGCCCCCCACGACCACGACCACCACGACCACCACGACGGCCGCCCCGACCACAACTGCGGCTCCGACCACCACTGCGGCGCCGACCACCACGGTCCCGACCGAGGTCCTTGGCGAGGTCGAGGAATCCGATCCCGCCACTGCCGTCGACGCAACTCCGTCTTTCACCGGCTGAACCGTCACTGGGAATGTCGGGGCACGGACTCCGCCCCGACATCCCCAGGAACCCAGCGGTCGGACATCGGACCGTTCGACGCCGCTGAGTTCCCAGCCAATCAACGCACCCTGGACATCTGATGGGGGTAGGGCCCTGCCCCCATCAGGGCGTTCTCGGTGCTGGTTCGCACTCGGTAAACCGATGCAGGGGGGTGAACGGACCGCTAGCCTTTCCCGGTAACGCAATTCCTCGAGAGGAGAGCGCCGTGCCCGCGACCGTAATCGTTGGTACTCAATGGGGCGATGAAGGCAAGGGCCGGTTCACCGACCTCGTCGCCGGTGAGATGGATCTGGTCGTCCGCTACCAAGGCGGACACAACGCAGGTCACACTCTGGTTGTCGATGGCGTCACGTTCGCCCTGCAGTTGGTGCCGAGTGGTGTGCTGTACGAGCACACCGTGCCGGTCATCGGCAACGGTGTCGTGGTCGATCCGCGAGTCTTGCTGAAGGAGATCGATCAGTTGAGCGCCAAGGGCGTCGACTGTTCCCGGTTGAAGGTGAGTGGCAACGCCCACCTGATCATGCCGTACCACCAGGAGCTGGACGCCCTCCACGAGCGTCACCTCGGTGCCGGGAAGCTCGGCACCACCAAGCGTGGAATCGGTCCGGCCTACGCCGACCGCGCGATGCGGACCGGCCTGCGAGTTCAGGACCTCCTCGACGAGAAGATCTTCCGCCAGAAGCTCGACGTCGCGCTCGGCCACCACAACCAGGTGATCACCAAGGTGTTCAATCGGTTGCCTCTCGACCCCGAGGCGATCGCCGAGGAGTACCTCAGCGAATGCGCACCCCGGGTCGCGCCACTGATCGCCGACACCGTCGGTCTGGTGCACGACGCCATGGAGTCCGGCAAGCAGGTCCTGTTCGAGGGGGCCCAGGCCATGTTCCTCGATCTCGATCACGGCACGTATCCGTTCGTCACCTCCAGCAACCCGGTTTCGGGCGGCGCGTGTGTCGGCGCCGGCGTTGGTCCGCGTGACATCGGTCGGGTGATCGGCGTGGCCAAGGCGTACGTCACCCGGGTCGGATCAGGCCCGTTCCCCACCGAACTGTTCGATGACATCGGCGAACACCTGGTCGATGTCGGCCACGAGTACGGCACGAACACCGGTCGTCGCCGTCGCACCGGATGGTTCGATGCGGTGATGTTGCGCCAGGCGGTTCGCGTCAACGGCCTCACCGAGGTCGCGCTGACCAAGCTCGATGTGCTCGATGCGCTCGATTCCCTCCAGGTTTGTGTGGCCTATGAGTCGGGCAGCGAGCGCTATGAGTACATGCCGTATCACCAGTCCGCCATCCATGACGCGAAGCCGGTGTACGAGGAGCTGCCGGGCTGGAACACCGACATCTCGGAAATCACCGAGCCCGGTGCCCTGCCGACCGCGGCCGCGGACTACATCGCGTTCCTCGAAGCCCAGATCGGCGTGCCGATCAGGCTCGTCGGTGTCGGGCCGGGTCGCGAACAGTTCCTCGACCGAGCGGCGTAGCTCGTGGTGGTCGGCTCAGCCGAACGGTTGGTTCCAGTCGATCGGCGGAGCAACACCGTCGGTCGGCTCCCCGGCGGCGGCCGGTGGGGGAGGTGGCGGCAGCGGCGCGTCCGGCACCTGATCCAGGAAGTCGCCTGCCATCGAACTCCCGGCGGGAACTGTTGCCGCGATCGGGTCGCTGTCGGGAGCGGACTCCTGCATGGTCGGATCGATGAGGACGGGTGGAGGAGTCGGCTCTCCGGCCGCCTGCGCAGCCTTGAACGATTCGAACGCCTTCACCCGCTTCTTGACGAGCCGGGGTGGCTGCGCCAGATGGGAGACATGCGTACGCACACCTCCGGCCGCCATGGCGCACTCCTTGCAGAGTGGCTTCTTGGGCCCGAAGGGGTACACGACGCAGAGATCGCAGAACTCGAGGGAGCACCGGCGACACATCGCTGTTGCCGTCTCGAACGAATGATCGCGGCAAAGTCCGGTGATGTCATCCAACACGTCGAGCCTCCTGTAGTCACGTGTGAGTTCCGGTCGGCACGTGCATCCCTGTTCTTGACGGGTTCAGCCCAGAACATCGAGGTCGGTTCATGACCAGAGAAACACTGCCCAACATCCTGTCGGCTCGCTACGCGAGCGATGCGATGAACGAGATCTGGTCGCCAGAGCGCAAGATCGTGCATGAGCGTCGGCTGTGGATCGCGGTGATGCGCGCGCAGGCCGACCTCGGTGTCGACATTCCCGCCGAGGTCATCGCCGACTACGAGGCCGTCATCGATTCCGTCGATCTCGCGTCCATCGACACGCGCGAGGCGATCACGCGTCATGACGTGAAGGCCCGTATCGAGGAGTTCTGCGCCCTCGCAGGCCATGAACACATCCATCGGGGGATGACGTCTCGTGATCTCACCGAAAATGTCGAGCAACTCCAGATCCGAGAAGGCCTGGAGCTGATCCGCGACCGTCTGGTGGCGCTGCTGGCCCGCCTCGGCGGTCTGGCCGATCGCTACGCATCGATGGTGATGGTCGCTCGCACCCACAATGTGGCGGCGCAGGCCACCACCATGGGCAAGCGGTTCGCTGACGGCGCCGAGGAGGCCATGATCGCCTTCGAACGGATGGAGGACCTCCTTCGTCGCTACCCGCTTCGGGGTCTGAAGGGGCCCGTCGGCACTCGACTGGATCAGCTGGACCTGCTCGGCGACGTGGCGGCCGTGGATCAACTCGAAGAGGCCGTCGCCGCACATCTCGGATTCTCCCGGGTGCTCGATTCGGTCGGGCAGGTCTACCCGCGCAGCCTCGACCTCGACGTGGTCAGTGCGTTGGTGCAGGTCGCTTCCGCGCCCACGAGCGTCACGACGACCCTACGGCTCATGGCCGGGCACGAGCTGGCGACCGAGGGGTTCCGTCCGGGCCAGGTCGGATCCTCGGCGATGCCGCACAAGATGAATGCGCGTAGTGCCGAACGAGTGGGCTCTCTGCGTGCCGTCCTCGACGGGCACCTCACGATGGCGTCGAGCCTCGCCGGCCGTCAGTGGAACGAGGGCGACGTCAGCTGCTCGGCGGTCCGGCGCGTCATGCTGCCCGATGCGTTCATGGCCACCGATGGTCTCCTGCAGACCGCCATGGCCGTGTTCGACGACATGGGCGTGTTCCCCGACGTCGTCGATGCGGAGCTTCAGCGCGACCTGCCGTTCCTGGCCACCACTCGTCTGCTCACCGCGGCAGTGGATGCCGGCCTCGGGCGCGAGGAAGCTCACGAGATCGTGAAGAAGCACGCGGTGGCCGCCGCCCTCGGCCGTCGCGAGCGCGACCAGGGGCCCTCGCTGGTGCAACGTCTGGCCGACGACCCCGACATGCCCCTCGATGCCGCAGCGATCGATGCGCTCCTCGCTGATCCGCAGGAGTTCGCCGGTACCGCGGTGGCCCAGGTGGGTCGAGTCGTTGCGCGTGTCGCGGCGATCGTCGATGCTCACCCGGAGGCCGCGGCCGCGGTGGCCGAGATGCGCGTCTGAACGTCAGCTTCGAGGAATCCCGGCCCGCTTGAGCAGGGCGGCGGGCACCCCTACTTCGCGCCACGCGGCCCAGCTGATCCCTTTGCGCTCGCCGTATGAGCGCGCCGCCTCGGCGAAGGCGTCTTCGAGCGCGGTCAGATCGACGGTGGTCTCGGCGGCTTCGAGTGCCGCTTCAAGATCCATCCGCTCCTGCACCAGCTGAAGCCGCGACATGGCGTCGGCGGCACCGAGCTCCTCCGCGATCGCCGCGATCCGCGTTCGCATCGACTCCGGGGTGCGCTTGCGGCCCCGCTTGGGCCGGTGGTCCGCCAACGCTTCCAGATACGAGCGCACGGCTCGGCCCTGCGCTCGGCCGAGGGCGAGTGCGGCCTTGTGCTCGTCGGTCATCTGGTGTCCGGAGGGGCCTGGCATGGCCCCACCGTAGACCGCCGCCGCGCACCGTCGCCATAGTTCGATTGACGCACGCCGATACGATCGCGCCCCGTGAAGAATGCACCTACCGCGGCCTATTCGATCTCGATGCGGATCACCCTCGACAATGTCCCGGGAACCCTCGGCCGCTTTGCCGTGGCGATCGGTGACGCAGGCGGGAACATCGCAGGGGCGACCGGTTTCGAGGCCAAGGGACCCACGGTCGCGCGCCAGATCGACATCCACGCGCGGTCAGCGGAGCACGGCCGTCAACTCGTCGACGTCGCACGGGCATGCACCGGGGTCAACGTCCTCGACTGGTGGGACCGCACCTACCATCTGCACGAGGGCGGCAAGATCGAGGTGCTGCCGCTGTGCTCGGTCGGCGACGCGCACGACCTCGCGATGGCCTACACGCCAGGCGTCGCCCGGGTCTGCATGACCATCCACGAGGAGCCCTCGAAGGCCCACGAATACACGATCAAGAAGAACACGGTCGCCATCGTGTCCGACGGCACGGCGGTGTTGGGTCTCGGCGACATCGGCCCCGCCGCCGCCATGCCGGTCATGGAGGGGAAGGCCCTGCTGTTCAAGGAGTTCGGTGGCGTCGACGCCTTCCCGATCTGCCTCGACACCAAAGACCCCGACGAGATCATCGAGACCGTCATCCGCATGGCTCCGACCTTCGGCGGCATCAACCTCGAGGACATCGCCGCGCCGGCGTGTTTCGAGATCGAGGATCGCCTGAAGGAAGTGCTGGACATTCCGGTCTTCCACGATGATCAGCACGGCACGGCGGTCGTGGCGCTCGCGGCCCTGAAGAACGCTCTGAAGATCGTCGACAAGGATCTCGCCGACATCTCGATCGTGATCTCCGGTATGGGTGCCGCCGGCGTGGCGATCGGCAAGATCCTGCGCGATGCCGGCGCGGGCCACATCGTCGGGGTCGACCGCCTCGGCGCCGTTCACTCCGGTCGCGACGGGCTGAACCCGGCCAAGGAGTGGTTCGCCGACAACACCAACGAGGAACGCAAGGCCGGCACCCTCCAGGAAGTCATGGTCGGGGCTGACGTCTTCCTCGGGGTGTCGGCTCCGAACCTGCTCGACGCCGCTGACGTCCGCAAGATGGCCAAGGATCCAATCGTCTTCGCGATGGCGAACCCCGATCCCGAGATCCGGCCCGAGGAAGCCGACGGTCTCGCCGCCGTGATGGCCACCGGTCGTTCCGACTTCCCCAACCAGATCAACAATGTTCTGGCGTTCCCCGGCATCTTCCGCGGCGCACTCGACGCCAACGCCCACTCCGTCACGGAGATGATGAAGGTCGCCGCCGCTGATGCGATCGCGGCCTGTGTCGACGAGAACGATCTCGACCCGAACTATGTCGTGCCGTCGGTGTTCGACAAGAGCGTCGCTCCCGCCGTTGCCGCCGGAGTGGCTGACGCTGCAGTTCGTGAAGGTGTCATCCGTCGGTAGGCGGCCGGACCGGCGAAAACGACCAACGCCCCGACCTGAAGTCGGGGCGTTGGAAGGTGTGGTCGGGACCGGCGTCGATCCGGTGACCTACCGCTTTTCAGGCGGTCGCTCTGCCAACTGAGCTACCCGACCGGGTACAACCCCCGTGGGGGTTGGTTGGCGGTCCTGACGGGATTTGAACCCGCGGCCTCCACCTTGACAGGGTGGCGATCACTCCAAACTGATCTACAGGACCACTCGCTCGGATTCCGACGAATCAGATCACCGAACGAAGTTGAAACGGTAGGGGAGTAAACCGCAGTTCACAACCCGGTTACCGCTTGCACCCCATACGGGATTCGAACCCGTGTTACCGGCGTGAAAGGCCGGCGTCCTAGGCCGCTGGACGAATGGGGCCTCCTCCCCGGATCGCTCCGGTGAGGACAGTCGGCAATCCGACCGAGCGAACAGTTTACGGGATGTCGCGCACTACCGTCGCGGCGATGAGGCGACCGATTCGGGTTCTTCGCGTCATGGCGTCGGCGGGCGTCGGGTACGCCCTCGGTGCCTCCCCGAGCGCGGCGTTGGTTGCGTCCCGCGTCGGAGCCGGACACGAACTCACCGAGGAAGGCACCGGCAACCCGGGGGCGATGAACGCGTCGCACGTTCTCGGCAAGAAGTGGGGAGCGGCCGTGATGGCCGCCGACGTGACCAAGGCCGCCGGCGCGGGCCGGATCGGGACGGCGTTGGCCGGGGACGTCGGTGCTCATGTGGCGACGACTGCGGCCGTCGTCGGGCACTGCCATCCGCCGGGACGACCCGGTGGCAAGGGCGTGTCGGCGTCGCTCGGTCAGGTGATCGCCACGTTCCCCTCCTATCTTCCGATCGACGTCGTGGTCGCGGTCGGCACATCGGCCCTGCCGTGGTTTCGCCAGCGCACCCGGGCGGCCACGACCGTCGCCAGCATGACCTGGGTCGGTTGCGGCGTGTTGTGGTGGAAGCGGAAGCTTCCCAACCCGGGCGGTGTTACCCCCACCGTCGCGTTGCCGATTGCCGCCGCGGTCAGTTCGGTCGTGATCGCGTTGCGGTTCCGTTCCGAGATCGAGCGTGTCGCGGCATTCGAGGAAGGAGCGAGCGCATGAGTATCGGAATCGTGACCGGCTCGGCCTCCCAGATCCCTGGTGAACTCGCCGACCGGCTCGGTGTCACCGTTGTGCCGGTCACGGTCACCGTCGACGGTGTCGAGTACCGCGAGGGCGTCGACATCCACCCTGACGAGTTCTGGTCCCGGATCGAAGGTGGCGAGTTGCCCGAGGTCGCGACGTCGCAACCCAGTCCCGGCGTCATCGCGGAGGCCTATCGATCCCTCGAGGCCCAAGGTGTCGGCGAGATCGTGTCGATCCATGTCGGCGCTGAGGTCTCCGGCACGGTCAACAGCGCCATCCTGGCGGCCGAGATGGTCGATGCCCACGTTCGCGTCGTGGATTCCGGCACCGCCTCGTTCGGTGTGGCTGCGTGCGTGTGGGAGGCGGCCCGTTGCCTGGCCGGTGGTGCCGATGGCGCCGAGACCGCGGCGCGCGCCGCTGCGGTCGCACCCTCAGTCGCCACGACGTTCATCCTGCAGGCCCTCGAGTTCGCCCGCGCCAGCGGCCGCCTGGACACCGCGGGACTCAGCGACGGTCCCGACGAGCCGGTGATGGTGCTCGGTGGGGCCGGCACCCGACTCGACGTCACCGGCACCGGTCGCAGTGTCGATGAGCTCTGCGACCACATGGCCGAGTTGATGCTCGACGGTGGCGTTCCGATCCGCGCGGCGGTGAGCCTGGCGGACGACGCCACGCTCCCGTTCACGCTGGGCATCGAGGAGCGGCTGATGGAATCGGACCTCGTCATCGACCTCATTCGCTATCGGGTGGGCCCATCGATCGCCGTTCACACCGGCCCCGGAACGGCCGGCGGGTTCTGGTGGCCGGCGGGCTGAGCTCAGTCGTCGAAACCGTTCATGGCTTCGTCCACCAGTGAGCCCAGCAGAAACCCGAGCCATTCGTAGAGTGCCGCGATCGGCATCCGAGGATCGTCGTCCTCGAGGTCGTCGATCGGGTCGTGGCCGAGGATGTCGATGTCGAGCCGGGCCGCGAGTACGAGCCGCAGGGCGTTCAGGCTCTGCATCCATGCGGTGATCGCCGCCTCGTCGAGGTCGACACCCTCGATGCCCTCCTCCACGATCTCGATGGCCTCGAGTCGCTGGACGAGAAGGTCGTCGTCGACCATTTCGCGATACGCCCTCTCCGCCTCGTCATCGTCGGCACGGGCCGGCGGACTGAGTCGATGGAGGGCGGGGTCGTCGGCTGCCATCAGCATTTCTCGGAGCTGGGGGAGCACGGTGCGCAGCAGGTCCTGATCCTCGGATGGCAGGTCGACCCGGATCACGTCGCCGATCCAACGAAATCGACGATGCCGAAACACGCTCATGCGTCCTGCTCGAGTGTGGCCCAGAGCCCGTGCTCATGCAGTCGGAAGACGTCGAGTTCGGCCTTCTCCTTGTTGCCCGACGACACCACGGCGCGCCCTTCGACGTGGACCTGCATCATCAGACGTTCGGCTTTCGCCTTCGAGAAGCCGAAGAGCTTCCGGAAGACGAAGGTCACGTAGGCCATCAGATTGACCGGGTCGTCCCACACGACGACCTTCCACGGATGGTCGAGCGAGGTCGACTCCTCGACGTCGACATCCGGGGTGGCGATCGGTGCGGTCATAGGGACTGCGACATGGTTGCGAGTTGCAGCCGCACGAGGTTGATCCACGCCAACGACGCGAGCGTGAGGTGCACGGCGACCAGAAGCACGGGTACCCCCGTGAAGTACTGCCAGTATCCGACGGCTCCCTGCACGATGAGCAACCCGGCGACGATCGCGGCGCGCCTGTTCACCGCGGCGTGTTCGGATCCCTGGGAGAGGCGCCAGATCGCCACGACGACGAGCACTAGGCAGATGGCAACGACCGCATGGATGCGAGCGACGTCGCGAACCACGAATGGCAGGCGCTCCGCGACCGACTCGTGGTCGCTGCCACTGTGCGGACCGGAGCCGGTCACGATCGTTCCGGTCACCAGGAGCACAGACCCGATGGCACCGGCCCCCCAACTCAGCTGTCGAACTCGACGCGACGACACCACCGGCGTGGGGTCGGTGGCCTTGTGCATCAACACGACCGCATTCCACAGCAACACCATCGACAGGAGAAAGTGACCCATGGTGAATCGCGGGTCGAGTTCGGTTTTCACGAGCAGGCCGCCGAGGACGACCTGCGCCGCGACCCCCGCGACCAGACCCCACGACCACCGGACGAGGTCGGCGCGACGGGGTACCCGGCGGATCGATCCGAGCACGGCGAGCACCACGGTGACGGTGACAACACCGGTGAACAGTCGGTTCAGGAACTCAATGAGGGCGTGGTACTCGAGCGAGGCGACGAACTGATCCTCCTCACAGTTCGGCCAGTCGGTGCAGCCGAGACCGGAGCCGGTCAGGCGGACCGCGCCCCCGCTCACGACGATGACCGTGAGCGACCAGAGCGCCCAGCGGCAGTACTGGACGTAGCGCGCAGGGGAGATTTCGCGACGAGCCATCCCGAGACGTTACGGCCAGCTGGCTGATGTCGTCGTGTCGGCCGTAACCTGCCTTGGTGACTGCTCCCGCCGAAGTCCGCGCCCGGCCTCGTGCCATGGCATTCGTCGCATTGACGAAGCCGCGCATCATCGAGCTCCTGCTCGTCAGCACCGTTCCGACGATGGTCGTCGCCGATCACGGCGTGCCCTCGATCTGGCTGATTATCGCAACCGTGATCGGCGGAACCCTGGCCGCGGGCGGCGCCAACGCGTACAACATGTACATCGACCGTGACATCGATGCGCTGATGGAACGCACCAAGAACCGGCCGCTCGTCACCGGCGAGGTGTCCCCGCGTGAGGCGCTCGTCTTCGCCACGGCGATCGAGATTGCATCATTCGTCTGGCTGTGGGGCTTCGTGAATCTGCTCTCGGCCGTACTCGCCGTGGCCGCCACGCTCTTCTATGTCTTCATCTACACCGTCTGGTTGAAGCGCACGTCGAAGAGCAACATCGTCATCGGCGGCGCCGCCGGCGCCGCCCCGGTGCTGATCGGCTGGTCGGCCGTCACCAACTCCCTCGGGTGGGAGCCGATCCTTCTCTTCGCCATCATCTTCTACTGGACGCCCCCACACTTCTGGGCCCTGGCGATCCGCTACCGGGACGACTACGCGGCTGCCGACGTGCCGATGCTCCCGGTCGTCGAGTCGATCCGAACGGTGGCGACCCGGATTCTCATCTACACCGTCGCCCTCTGGGCGCTCACGCTCGCCTTCGCGCCGGTTGGTGGAATGGGTGTGATCTACATCGTCAGTGCAGTCGTGCTCGGCGGGATCTTCACGGCGATGGCCGTCCAGGTCCTCCGCAACCCAGAGCCGAAGCTGGCCATGAAGATGTTCGGGTACTCCATCAGCTACATCACATTGCTGTTCGGCGCGATGGCACTCGACGAGATTGTTCGAAACGGCGTCTGATATTCCTGCCGCCCGGTTTCCTTCGGGTGGCCCGTCGCCCTGTAGGCTCACGCCCGGTATGTGCCCGAAGCTGTCTGGGTCATGCTCGTACGAATTTTTGCACCCGCAACGTGAGCGCGCGCTCACCAATGCGGTCGGAGGACCTCTACAACGATGACGATGACCGAGTCACCGCCGGCCACGGACGCCGAAACACCGGTCGCAGCCACGAGCCCCGCCATGGGCCTCTATGACTGGCTCTCGACCAGCGACCACAAGCGCATCGGCCGCACCTGGATCCGTGCATCCCTGCTCACCCTTCTCGGCACTGCCATCGTCGGCGTGCTGGTCGGCTTCGAACAGGTGGACGCGAGCAGCGTCGACCTCCTGGGAGGCGACAACGCCTTCTTCCAGCTCTGGAGCCTGTACCGCTTCGCCCTCGTCTTGATGGTGGCGGCGCCGCTGATGCTCGGCCTGGCAATGGTGGTCGTTCCGATGCAGGTCGGCTCCACCAACATCGCGTTCCCCCGAGCCGCACTCGCGGCCGGCTGGGGCTACATCATCGGTGCCGGCATCACCGTCGTCTCGGTGCTCGCCGGCGGTGGTTGGGGTGCACTCGACGGCGTGAGCGGCGACGAAGCCGACGCCATCGCCCTCACCCTCCTCGGCACCGGAATGGTCATCGTCTCGCTGTTGCTCGGCGCCATATCCGTTGCCACGACCGTCATCTCGCTGCGCACCAGCGGCATGAACCTCATGCGGGTGCCCTTGTTCGCCTGGTCGATGCTCGTGGCGTGTGCCGTCTGGTTGCTCACGCTGCCGATCGCCATCGCCAACCTCGCGATCATGTACGTCGATCTTCGTGGTGGACCCCTCGCCTTCGGCAACCCCGAGGGTTCCGATGCGATGTATCTCCAGCTCGCATGGATCCTCGATCAGCCGCAGGTCTACGCCATCGCCATTCCGGCGCTCGGCGTGATCGGTTCGATCGTCCCCGTGATCGCCGGCGCTCGCCAGATCGCCCATTGGGTCATGGTCACGTTCGTCGGCCTGTTCGGCCTGCTCTCGATCGGTGGCTGGTCGCAGCCCTACTTCGCCAACACCACCGATGAAGTCCTCTACATCGCCTTCGGCATCGCAATCGTGTTGCCGGTCTTCGCCGTCATCGGCGGCGCCGCCGCAACGCTGGCTGCCGGCAGCGCTCCCGCCGGACTCCCGCCGGCCCACCTGTTGGGTGCGCTCGGCGCCGGCATCGTCCTGCTCGCCGCGGTCGTGTCGGGCGCCCTGAAGGCCATCGAGCCCTTCGATCTCGCGGGCACGAGCGCGCATGGCGGCCTGATGAACCTGGTGGCCCTCACCACGGTCACGGCCGCTCTCGCCGGCCTGTGGTTCTGGGCACCGAAGATCGGCGGCGGCTTCATGCCGTCGGGTCTCGGTCGCACCGTGATCCTCCTCTTCGTCTCAGGAGCGCTGCTGGTCGGCGTCCCCCAGGTCGTCGCCGGCTTCTTCGATGCGCCCGACCTCCTGGTGTCGGATCCCGGCGACAGCGCCGTCGACGCCATGTCGCTCGTTTCCGCCATCGGCGCTGCGGTCGTCGCGGTCGCGGCGCTGGTCGTCATCCTCGCCCTGGTGGCGAGCAACCGTGGTGCCGGCGAAGAGCCCGGCGACAACCCGTGGAACGGCCACACGCTCGAGTGGGCCACCGCCTCGCCCCCGCCCGTCGGCAACTTCGCCGAACCGCCCGCGAAGGTCGTGTCCGAAGCCCCGCTTCTCGACCTCGCCGATGAGGAGGCCGACGCCTGATGGCTGCCACCACCACCTCTCTTCCCGCCGCACCGGCGCGCCGGCCGCGCACCGCCCTCGTCGGGGCGATGCTCGCCTCGGGTGCCGCGTTCATGACCTACGTCGGTCTGCTGGCGATCTACCTGGTCGAGCGGTCCAACGCCAGCCTGTCCGGCGCGGACTGGTTCCCGGAAGGAGTCATCGAGCTCGGCCCGTCCGGCTGGATCTTCTGGACCATGATCATGTCCGTGTTCACCGTCCAGTGGGCCGAGTGGTCCATCAAGACCGGTGACCGCGCCAACGGACTCTGGGCGCTCGGTCTTACCGGCCTGTTCGCCGCCGCGGTGTTCAACCAGCTCTGGTTCATCATCAACGACACCGGATTCACACTCGCGGGCTCGACCCCCGAGTTCATGTTCTTTGTTCTCAACGGCGCCTTCATCATCTTCTTGATCGGCGCCGTTTCGTTCCTGGCGCTCACCATGTTGCGAGCGCTGTTCGGCCAGTACGGCACCCGCCAAGCTGATGGAGTCGGCGCCGCCGCGATGTTCTGGAACACCGTGTGCGTCATGTACTTCATCACCTGGTACGTCGTCTACGTTACGAAGTAGGAAGCAGATGTTTACAACCGGCTTCAAGCTCTATTTCGGCATCGCCGTCGGACTGTTCATCGCCGCCATGGTGTATGGATATTCGACCGGTGGTGGCGGCTTCGGTCCCGCCATCTGGGGATGGAAGGGCGGCGTGGGTGACCATGTCGGCTACGTCATCCTCATGGGCCTCGCCGTGGTCTCCGGCACGCTCGGACTCATCCTCGTCACCTTCCGTGATGCCGACCCCGCGGCGCAGGCGCACTACGCCGGCGTCGAGCAGCTTCCCTCCACCCCGCTGGTGACCGGCAGCATCTGGCCCGTCGTCGGCGCATTCGGTGCCGGCACCATGGTCGTCGGCCTGGCACTGCACTCGGCCATCTTCGTGGTCGGCCTCGTGGTCTGTGCCGCCGTTGCGATCGAGTGGTCGATGGATGCCTGGGCCGATCGTGCGACGGGCGATCCCGCCGCCAACCGTGAGCTTCGCAACCGGGTGATGGCACCGATCGAGATCCCAGCCGCCGGCGCTGCCGCCGCCGGCATCATCGTGCTCGCGGCGTCTCGGATCCTGCTCAACGCATCGAAGCTCGGTGCGGTCATCTGGGCCGGTGTCATCGCCGTGGTCATCCTCGGCATCGGCACGCTCTATGCCACGAAGCCGAAGCTCAACAAGAACATCATTTCGGGCCTGGTGCTCGTCTCAGCGTGCGCAATTCTCGCCGGCGGCATCGTCGCCGCGGTTGACGGTGAGCGTGAGTTCCACCCCCACGAAGTCCACGAAGAAGATGACTCCCACGCGGAAGAAAACGGCGAATGAGGAAGCACAACGTGAGTGAATTCGCGACGTCTCGACGTTCACTGAGCGGCATCGTCGTCATGCTCGGCCTCGTCCTGGCCGGTTGCGCCGAGGACGCAGAACTCGACACTCTGAAACCGCAGTCCGATGTGGCACGTGAGATCGACAACCTGCTGGACCCGGTCATGGCCGTGGCGGGCGTGGTGTTCGTCATCATCTGTGGTGGCGTGCTCTGGCTCAGCCTCAAGAACCGGGTCACCGAGTACGAAGAGCTCGACTTCCCGGAGCAGACCCACGGCAACAACACCCTCGAAGTCGCATGGACCGCGATTCCGGCGATCATCATGGCGCTCATCGCCGTCGCCACCGTCGTGGTGCACCTCTCGGTGAACGACACCGAGGCCAACGCCTACTCGGTCGAGGTCGCCGGCGACACCGAGTCCTGGGAGCCCGTGGTCGTGGTCGTCGGGCAGCAATGGTGGTGGGAATACCGCTACTACTTCTCCGAGGACATCACCGAGGAGATGCTCGGCGACCCTCGTCACCTCCCCGAGGCCGACATCGTCACCTCCGGACAGATGATGATCCCGGCCGGCGAGGAGATCGAGCTCCTGATCTCGAGCCGCGACGTCATCCACTCGTTCTGGATCCCGGCACTCAACGGCAAACGCGATGCTCGCCCCGGCTTCTGGGCACCGTGGAAGCTCGACTCCGACGCGCCGGGCGTCTACTTCGGCCAGTGCACCGAGTTCTGCGGCGTCTCCCACTCGCGGATGCGGATGCAGGTCGTCGCCATGACCGACACCGACTTCCAGGACTGGGTCGACGAGCAAATGACTCCCGCGGCGATCCCCGAGGGTGCCGAGGAATACGTCGCAGAGCTCCGCGAGAACGGCACCGCCTCGCTCGGCGACTCCGATTCGGCCGCGGCTCGCGGCCTGGAGGCCTTCGTCGCCAACTGCTCGTCGTGTCACCTCATCGATGGTGTGAACGACCTCACGTACAACGGCGCCACGACGGAATCCGAGTCGGCCCCCGATCTGACCCACTTCGCCAGCCGCACGACCTTCGCCGGCGGCATCCTCAACACGTACAACCGTGACGGGTCGGTCAACCGCGACGACCTCGCGGCTTGGATTCGTGACCCGAACGAAATGAAGGGCAACGTCGCCGACAACCTCGGTGACGGTGTCTCCCCACGCGGTATGCCGGCCCTCGGGTTGGGCGAACGCACCATCAGCGACCTCGTCGCCTATCTCGAAACGCTCGGTCCGAAGCCCTCGGATGAAGTCATTGCCCAGACGGAGGTGGACTGATCATGGCGATCATCGAAGAACCCCTCGCCCTCGACAGCGGCCAAGCAGTTGTCGCTGAGCGTCCGCTCGGCGTCCTCACCCGCCCGCAGGCCGGCAACGGCTGGCGCGACTGGCTCAGCTCGGTCGACCACAAGCGAATCGGAATCATGTACGGCGTGGCCGCCATGTTCTTCTTCCTCGTGGGTGGCTTCGAGGCACTGCTGATTCGCACGCAGCTGGCGTTCCCGGAGCAGGGCTTCCTGAGCCCGCAGCTCTACAACGAGATCTACACGATGCACGGCATCACGATGGTCTTCCTGTTCATCATGCCGCTTGCTGCGGCCTTCGCGAACTACCTGATCCCGTTGCAGATCGGTGCGCGAGACGTCGCCTTCCCCCGGCTCAACGCCTTGTCGTTCTGGGTCTGGCTCTCCGGTGCGGTCTTCTTGAACAGCACCTGGCTGGTCGGCGGTGGTGGTGCCGACTGTGGTTGGTTCTGCTACTCGCCCAACAGCGGTGTCACGTTCTCACCGAGTCACGGCGTCGACTTCTATGCGATCGGCCTGCTGATCGCCGGTATCGCCTCGCTGGTGTCGTCGGTCAACCTGATCGTCACGGTCCTCAACATGCGGGCCCCGGGCATGACGTTGTTCCGCATGCCGGTGCTCACTTGGATGCTGCTGGTCACCCAGTTCCTGCTGGCGTTCGCTCTGCCCGTCATCACGGTGGCGCTGTTCCTGCTGCTGTTCGACCGGGTGTTCGACTCGCAGTTCTTCGATCCCGAAGCCGGTGCTGATCCACTGTTGTGGCAGCACTTGTTCTGGATCTTCGGACACCCCGAGGTGTACATCATCATCCTGCCGAGTTTCGGCATCATCTCCGAGATCATCCCGACGTTCAGCCGCAAGCCCATCTTCGGCTACTCGTTCATGGTCTTCTCGGGCATCGCCATCGGCTTCATGGGGTGGGGTGTGTGGGCCCACCACATGTTCGTTTCCGGCATCGGTCCGATCTCGGTGCTTGCGTTCTCCCTGTCCACCATGTTCATCGCGGTGCCGACAGGCGTGAAGATCCTCAACTGGCTCGCCACCATGTGGGGCGGCAAGTTGAAGTTCACGACCGCCATGTTGTTCGCGGTGGGCACGGTGGCGATGTTCACCATCGGCGGCCTCTCCGGCGTCACCCACGCCCTGGCCCCGGCCGACACGCAGCAGACCGACACCTACTACATCGTGGCCCATTTCCACTATGTGATCTTCGGTGGCGGCGTCATGGGCCTCATGGCCGGCTCGTACTTCTGGTGGCCGAAGATCTTCGGCCACATGCTCAACGAGACCCGGGGCAAGATCCACTTCTGGATCTCCATGGTGGGCCTGAACCTCACGTTCGGTCCGATGCACGTGCTCGGCCTGCAGGGCATGAGCCGCCGTATCGACACATATTCGGAAGGCTTCGGGTTCGCATTCTGGAACCTGATGGCCACCATCGGTTCGTACATCATTGCCGTGTCGGTCGCCTACTTCATCTACAACGCACTCCGCTCCCGCAAGGAAGCACGCGATCTGCCGAACCCGGGACCCGATCCTTGGGACGCACGCAGCCTCGAGTGGATGGTTCCGTCACCGACCCCGGAGCACAACTTCGACGTCATCCCGACGGTCGAGTCCCAGGACGAGTGGTGGCACCGCAAGTACGGATTCGACGAGGACCACAACGTCATCCGGATCGCCACGGTCGAGGAGGCCGCGCAGAAGGGTGATGCCGAAGGTGTACACCTTCCGTCACCGTCCTTCTGGCCACTCGTGCTCGCCGTGGGTATGCCCCTCATCGGCTACGGCATCATCTTCAACCTCTGGCTCTGCGTGCTCGGTGGCCTACTCACCGGCGGCGCCATCTACGCCTGGGCCCTGGAGCCGGTCGACGACCCCGACGCCGGTCACGGTCATGGCGATGGCCATGACGACCACTCTGACCCTGACGACGCCCCTGACGACGATGGCGACGCCGTCGCTGCCGGCGCTGATGACTCTGCAGGAGACGCCTGATGTCCACCGCAACGGCAACGGCCGACGCCCACGCTGAGCACGATCCTCATGCCACGAACACCGGCATCTCCAATACCAAGTTGGCGATGTGGCTGTTCCTCGGCACCGAGTGCCTGCTCTTCGGTGGGCTGATCTCGACCTATCTGCTCTACAAGACGCGCGGCAACGGCAAGACCCTGCCGACCGACATCTTCGACATCCCGTTCACCTCGGTCAGCTCGTTCGTGCTGCTCATGAGCTCGCTCACCATGGTGTTGGCCCTGTCGTCGCTCCAGCGCGGCGAGGTCGAGCGTTCCCGAGGCTGGCTGCTCACCACGGCCATGCTGGGCGGTGTGTTCATCGGCGGTCAGGTCTACGAGTTCACGAGTTTCTACCGTGAGGGCCTCGGCTACACCACGAACCCGGCGAGCTCGGCGTTCTTCACGCTCACCGGCTTCCACGGCGTCCACGTGAGCCTCGGCATCTTGATGCTGATGTCACTGGTCGTGGCGTCGATCCAGGGCAAGCTGAAGCCCCAGAACGCCGAGACGGTCGAGATCGTCGGCTTGTACTGGCACTTCGTCGACATCGTGTGGATCTTCATCTTCACGGTCATCTACCTGATCCCGGCCGAGTAGGAGAGAGAGCAATGAGCGAGTCCGCCACCGACGCCGCCGTCGACACCAACGACGCCCATGACGACGATCATGCGCACCACCCCTCCGACGCCGAGTACATCAAGATCGCGCTGATCCTCGCGGTCATCACCGGTGTCGAGGTCTTCACCTACTTCGAGTCCGTCCTGGACTGGGGGTCGTTCCTCATCCCGTCATTGATGGTGATGATGGTCGTGAAGTTCTGGCTGGTCGCCCGGATGTTCATGCACCTCAAGGCCGACAAGCCGATTCTGTCGAGCTTCTTCGTCACCGGCATCATCATGGCCGTGGCGGTGTACATGATCACCCTGCTGGCGTTCAACTTCTTCTAGTGCCATGACCGCAATGCTCGCGGTCAGTGCATGGGAGTACGAGTTTCACCCTGAGGTCTGGCTGCTCGTCGGAGCAATCGTCGCACTCGGGGTGTATTCGGTTCGCGCCATCGGTCCGATCGCGGTCGACGATGGCGACACCATCGTCACCACACCCCAGAAGCGCTACTTCATCGCGGGCGTCCTCCTGTTGTGGCTCGCTGCCGACTGGCCGATGCACGACATCGCTGAGGAACATCTGTACTTCGTACACATGTTCCAGCATCTGCTGATCAGCTTCATCGTCCCCCCGTTGTTATTGCTCGCGATGCCGGCATGGTTGGCGCGCCTGCTGATCATGGAGGATGGTGTCGCTCAGGGAGCGCTGCGACTCCTGACGAAACCCGTCGTCGCTGGTGTGCTCTTCAATCTCTTCCAGATCCTCACCCATTGGGGTGCGGTCGTGAACCTCTCCGTCGACAACGGCGCCTTCCACTACGCGATCCATCTCGGCGTCTTCTTCTCCGCCTTGTTGATGTGGTTCCCGGTCCTCGGTCCGCTCAAGGAGCTCCAGATGAGCGAGCCGGGCAAGATGCTCTACCTGTTTCTCATGTCGATCGTCCCCACCGTTCCGGCTGGATGGCTCACCTTCGCCGAAGGTGTGGTCTACGAGGCGTATGACCACGACGATCACCTGTGGGGCATCTCGCCCACCGAGGATCAACAAGCCGCCGGAGCAGTGATGAAGATCGTCGGCGGCTTCTATCTGTGGGCGCTGATCGCCATACGCTTCATGCGCTTCGCGGCGGGTCAGCGAGAAGCCGACATGGCCGCTCGCCAGAAACGTTCCAACCTCACCTACGCCGACTTCGAACGCGAGACGCAGCCCTAGCGGCAACTGGTACCGGCAAATGCGGGGGGAGCCCCGGTGCCGCGTTGTACCGTCTCTACATGCTCGACATCAAGCTGATCCGCAATGATCCGGAGGCCGTGAAAGCAGCCGTCGCTCGCCGGGGTGAAGACGCCTCTTCGATCGACGAGGTCGTCGAGCTCGACTCCCGGGTCCGCGCCATCGGCACCGAGCGCGACGACATCCGCAGCGAGATCAACCGGATCTCCAAGGAAGTCGGTTCGATGCACCGTGACGGGCGCGGCGACGAGGCCGCCGCGCTGCAGGAGCAGAGTCGCGAGATGGGCGAGCGGGAGAAGACCCTCAGCGACGAGGCCGACCAGCTGCTCGCCGAGATTCGAACGAAGCTGCTCTACATCAGCAACATGCCGTCGCCGGAGGCCCCGGACGGCCTCACCGAGGACGACAACATCGAGGTGCGGGTCGAGGGATATGACCCGGCATCGTACGCCGACCATCAGAAGAAGCCCCACTGGGAGATCGGCGAGGAACTGGGGATCCTCGACGTCGACCGGGCCGTGCGGATGTCAGGGTCGATGTTCGCCATGTACCGGGGTTACGGCGCCCAACTCCTGTCGGCGTTGATCAACTACGGCCTCGACCGAAACCGCGATGCGTTCGAGCAGATTCGCCCACCCACGGTCGTGAAGACCGACACCATGATCGGCACCGGGCATCTGCCGAAGTTCGAAGACGACGCGTACCATCTCGAACGCGATGATCTCTGGGCCATCCCCACCGCAGAGGTCCCGCTGACCTCGATGGTCGCCGGAGAAATCCTGGACGAGGCTGACCTGCCGCTTCGGCTGATGGCCCACACCTCCTGCTATCGACGCGAAGCCGGCTCCGCCGGGCGCGACACCCGGGGCCTGCTCCGGGTCCACGAGTTCGACAAGGTCGAGCTCTATGCCTTCTGCACACCCGATCAGGCCCAGGATCTCCACATGGAGATCCTGGAGCGTGCCGAGAACGCAATCCGCGATCTCGGACTCGCCCACCGGATCCTCGACCTTGCCTGTGGCGACATCAGTGGCGCCGGCGCCCGGACCTACGACATCGAGGTGTTCGCGCCCGGTGCCGACCGCTGGCTCGAGGTCTCCTCGGTTTCGTGGTGCACCGACTATCAGGCCCGCCGCGCCAACATTCGCTACCGGCCCGAAGGCGAGAAAGGTACCCAGTTCGTGCATTCGCTGAACGGCTCGGGACTGGCCGTGCCGCGCGTCTGGGCGGGCATCGTGGAGACCCATCGCCAAGCCGACGGGTCGATCAAGATCCCTGAGGTGCTGCACCGCTACATGAACGGCACCACAGAGATTCCCAGCCCAGCCTGATGGCCGGCATTGTCTCGTGGCTGCCTGACGCGCCGGGAACCGAACGCAATCTCCCGGTCTTCGGTTCGGCGAGTCCCATCCGCAAGGTCACTCGCCAGGTCGCGTTCGAGGATGGATGGGATGCCGAGCGCCGGGAGAAGATCGGCAGCCTCTTCGATTCGATGGCGGACGAGTGGAGCAAACGTGCCACGCCAGAACGAGAGGCCGCGCTCAGTGACGCCCTCGATCGAGGCAACATCCGCGGTGGGCGCGTGATCGAGCTCGGCTCGGGCACCGGCGCCGGCACTCGAGCACTCGCCGGCCGGTTCGAATCCGTCGTGGCCCTCGATCTCTCACTGGCGATGCTGCAGAACGCCTCGCCTGCGTTGGGTGGCCGCGTCCAGGGCGACTCGTCGGCGCTGCCATTCCCTGACGGCGCGGCCGATACCATCACCCTGGTGAACATGCTGCTGTTTCCGAGGGAGATCGACCGCGTCCTGGACGCGAACGGACAACTCCTGTGGGTGAACAGCATGGCCGAGGAGACGCCGATCCATCTGCCGCCGGAGGACGTGCTCGCCGCGCTTCCCGGTGAGTGGTCGGGCGTGGCCGGTCGCGCCGGAACCGGTCTCTGGCTCGTGGCCGAACGCCGCTAGACGAACTGCAGACCCGCCCACGCGGCTCCGACGCCGAGCACCATCGTCGCCCCGACGTAGCCGACCGCATGGAATCGATCTCGCGCCCAGAGGTCATGCAGGTCGTCGATGAGCGTCGAGAACGTCGTGAGCGCACCGAGCCCACCGATCCCGAGCGCAACATCACCCCCCACCGATCGATGCGCGAGCAGTGCGAGCAGGAAAGCGCCGACGACGTTCACCGCGAGCGTGCCGAACGGACGCGGCAGCGCGGAACCAGCACCCCACCGAGCGAGCGCCCCGACCGACGCGGCCGCACAGAAGGCGAAGATGGTCACGGGATCAATCCGCCCCGGAGGGCGAAGCGGCGAACGAGCACATAGGCGGCGACCGCCAGCGCGAGCGACACCACAGTCGTCGTGACGGCGCTGAGCGGCTCGGATTCCTCCAGTCGGACCGCGATGTCGATCGCGAACCCCGAGAATGTCGTCAGACCTCCGCAGAACCCGACACCGAGGCCCAGGCGTTGGGGGTGATCGGCGCGGGGCCAGCGCGCCACCACGAGGGCCAGGAGCGCCGACCCGACCGTGTTGACGATCAGCAGCGCAGGGGTGGGTTCGCCGAGCGTCTCGAAGACGCCCCAGCGAATGAGTGCGCCCACGACTCCGCCAATGGCGACGCTGAAGACGGCCCGGTTCATCCCCGCACCGTAGAGTCTGGTCATGGACCTGAGTTCGATCCGTCATCAATACGAACAAGCGGGTCTCGATGTCGCTGACGTCGACCCTGATCCGATCGCCCAGTTCCGAGTGTGGATGGACGCGTGGGCGGCCACCGGCCCGCGCGATCCCGGCCTGATGGTGGTCGGCACCACCGACGCGGACGGCTGGCCCGCCACTCGAGCGGTGCTGTTGCGTGGTCTGGATGCTCGTGGATTCGCGTTCTTCACGAACCGTATGAGCGACAAGGGGCGTGCCCTCGACGCGACCGAGCGGGCCAGCCTCAGCTTCGTGTGGCACGACCTGGAACGCCAGGTGCGAGTCGTGGGCACCGTCGAGCATCTGCCCGATGACGAATCGGATGTCTACTTCGCGAGCCGGCCCCGTGAAAGTCAGGTCGGCGCCTGGGCGAGTCAGCAGTCGAGTGTGCTCCCGAGCCGGGACGCCTTGGAGGCCGCGGTCGCGGAGGTGGACAGCCGCTTCCCGCACGAGGTCCCTCGACCCCCGCACTGGGGTGGATATCTGGTTCGTCCCCAGGAGATCGAGTTCTGGCAGGGTCGTCCGAGTCGCCTTCACGACCGTGTTCGCTATCGCCGCGACGGTGACGCGTGGGTCACGGAGAGACTGGCCCCCTAAAGATGATTCGTCGGGCGCTGATCGGAGAGGTAACATCACGATCGGAGCCCCTATGACTCGACGTCTTCTCATTGTGTTGTTCACCCTTGCCCTGGCAGCGACTGCCTGTGGTGGTGGTGACGGTGGCG
This sequence comes from Acidimicrobiaceae bacterium, assembly GCA_016845585.1. GTDB lineage: Bacteria > Actinomycetota > Acidimicrobiia > Acidimicrobiales > Aldehydirespiratoraceae > JAACCU01. Next base: position 22,401 of record JAERSO010000128.1, read on the forward strand.
ACGTCACCGCCACGGACGCAGACACCGCCACCGTTGACGACACAGGCACAGACACAGACTCCGGGGATGGTGTCGACGACTGTGGTGAGGGCAAGGCCTTTCCCGACGATCCCGACTTCCGCGAGGCGATCTGTCGACCGTTGATGGCGATGACGGACCTGATCGGTACAGACGCGACGATCGACCCCGAGTGGGGGAGCCGGATCAGCATGGCGATGCTCAACTACGCCAACCGCGACGAGGCCATGGCCGAGCTCGCAGCCGTGCTCGCCGAGATCGAAGCCGCCGGCTAACGCCAGGCGAGGATCGCGGCCGCGAGCAGATCGATCAGCATGGCGACCTGGGGAGCCCTCGGGGTGCCTTCGTGGTCACTCCAGTTCGTGGCTTCCTTGTTCCACCGGATCGGCGGAGGAAGCTCGATCTGCACACCTGAACTCGGCGGCAGGTTGACCGGGTTCGCGCCGTGCTGCCCTCGCAGTCCTTTGGGGATCTCGTCGATCTCGTCGACGATCCCGTATTGATCCGGCAATCCGGCCCGTAGATGATCACCGATGTGCCCGGCCAGCTCACGATTGCGGCCGCCCAACAGCACGTCCCAGAACCGGTCGTCGCGCCCGTAGCCGTGGATGGCGATGACGGTGTCGACATGGTCCACGAACGAGGAGAGTGCTTCGGAGTGATTCGGGTCGAACTTCGTCGACGGGATGTGTTGGCGAAGCGGCGACGCCTGGATCACGCCGTAGTACGACGAGCCGGTACGTTCTGCGACCTCGGACGCGATCACGTCGGTGGTGCGCTCGAGGTTGCCTCCGTGAAACGCCATCAACCCGAAGGTCGAGCGGATCTCACAGACCTCGGTGACTTCAGGACGCGCCAGCAGTGACCGCAACATTGGTGCGACGATAGCGATCAATGCGAGCCCACACCCGCCAGGCCACGAAGGCGACGATCAGCGCCTCGAGCGGAACACCCCAACGGAGGGGTTCGTCGAACCAGGTGAGGATGCGAGCCGGCCAGTTCGTGACGAACCGCCACATCGGCAACAGCACGAAATCCCAGTCATTGTCGAGTTCCACGTACAGGTAGACGATCGCGTAGACCGCGGTGACCGACCGGCGCTTGATGGCGTCGGCGGGATTGTCCTCCCGCCAGGCCAACAGGAGAACCAGCGCCATGCCCAGGATGCTCACGACCCCGAGGCGTTCGGGTGTGGTGTTGTTGATCCATGTGCTGACTGCGCCCTGGAATTCCAAGAACTTGTCGACCATCAGGTTGCCGGCTCGGGGGTTGTCGAGGATCCGAAGCTCCCAGACGCCGTAGTCGATGAGGTAGAAACCGGCGATGACGAGCACGAAGCCGGAGACCTTGCCCATGTGGGGCAGGAATCGGCGCATGTTGGTGGCGACGTTGGACTTCGCCCGGGCCAGGCTCACGGTGAGGAACAAGATGACGGCACCCATCCCGACCGCGTAGGCCACGAAGGAACCGACGCCGTTCCAGAATCCGTCGGTGGTGAACGTGTTGCTGACGGCCTGGATGAAGAGGCCGATGGTGCAACTCAGCGACACCACGGCATACGACACGCCGAAGAGGAACATCGAGCCCGATTCCCGGCTGTCGGTGCCCTTGTTCATCTTGGGGAGACGCACATTGATCTGCTTGCCCATCGCCATGGCGATACCCATCGGGATGAGCAACACGCCGAGCACCACCGTGATGTAGCCGACGTACTCGATCACGGTGCCCTGATTGAGGAACAGCGAGATCAACAGGCCGAGGCTGCCGAATACGGCGATGAAGCCGAGGGTGAGCATCGTGCCGACCCACATGCCCCGGGTGACGGCCTTCAGCCGCGTGCTGTCCGGCGCGTCCGTCCCGATGAAGTAGCCGAGATATGTCGGCAGCATGGCGAACCCGCACGGGTTGAATGCGGCCAGCATCCCGACACTGAACGGGAATGCGAACTGCTCGAGATCCATCAGGTGAGCTCCTGGATTTTCGCGGTGAGGTCCGCTGCCGTGAGCACACCGGACCACACCTCAGCGACGGTGCCATCGGAGGACACGAACACGGTAGTGGGCATGGCGAAGCCACCGAACTCGGCGAACAGATCGCCTTGAGGGTCCCAACCGACGTCGTAGGTGACCCCGGTCTCCTCGACCAGGACCTCGGCGTCCTCCAGTCTCGGGTCGGTGGAGATGCCGACGAAGTTCACCGCGTCGCCGAGGGCGGTGGACACCTCTTCGAATTCCGGCATCTCCGAAACGCATGCCGGGCACGTGCGGGCGAAGAAGTTGATGACGAGCGGTGTACCGGCGTACGAGGTGAAGTTGTCGGCGCCGCCATCGAAGGTGGCGTATTCGAAGTCGACGTCGGAGTCGACTGCGGCATCGGTCTGCACGTCTTCGACGGCTGGGGTGAGGCCGCCTTCGCTCAGGTGGATGACGCCGGCTTCATCGTCGGAGCCGCCACACGCGGCGGTGGTGAGGGCGACGGCCGCGAGCGTGGCAGCAAGTCGACGACGAGAGGTGGGGTGGGGGAGGGTTCGCACAACAATCTCCTGAGAGAACGGTACCGGGATGGATGGTGTTGAAACCCGGTTCGGCGTGTTCCCCTTCCCAACGACACAGCCCCCACGGAAGGTTCCTGGGAACCTCTCGCAGGGGCTGTTGGGGGTTGTGGGTGGATACTGGCACCGGCACGGCGCCGCCTCTGGCGGTCAGATCGGGGCTCGCGTGAACCGTTGCCCGGATCTGGGGGGAGCGCCGGGGCGGCGCCGTGCGGGGGGACTCAAGCCGTCAGTCGCTCGGCGACTGCGGTGAGGTGAGCCGGGATCGGGATGACGGGCATCTGATCCTCGGGACGGGGGTTCTTCGGAGGACGGCCCCGACGACGCTTGATCGCGAGCATCTTGCCGTTCATGAAGAGCTGACCGCCCCACACGCCACACGGCTCGCCACGATCGAGCGCTGCCTCGAGGCACGGAGCGAGCACCGGGCACTCTCCGCAGGCTCGCTTGGCGGCCGCGATCTCACCGATGTCCTCGCTGAAGAACAGATCCGCAGCGTTCGGCATGGCGCGGCAGGAGGCGTGGTCCTCCCACGTCTCGGTGGCGACCATCTCCATGGGCTTGAATTCTGTTGCGACGAGGGTCCGCATGGCCTCGTCTCCTTCCTGGGTTGTGAGCATTTCTCTGGTTGGGGTGATTGAGTTGGGCATTGCAGGGGGAAAAGCAGAAAGACCGCCATTTCTGGCGGCCTCGGTGCATCTTCCCCTTTGGGTGTGGCTTGGTCAGCCTGGGGGAGCGCCGGAGGGCCGCTGGTTGCCATACGGCTTCGTGGTGGTGAACCAGTTACCCGTAAAGCCGGAAGCCTCGTGCACGTTCATGCGCGCGCGGGCATCGGCCTGAATGGCGGTGTGATGCTCGAGGCACAGAAGGTGCTTCATCGTCGGCTCCTTGAGACGCGGCCGGGCGGTCCGGCGGGCACCACGGTGGCGGACTTCTTGCCGTCCGTCAACCGAATAAACCGAAATTGCTGCGGATTGACCCCGCTGGGCGGGGTGAATCCACTGCAATTTCAAGGGAGATGGGGTCGCGAACTATTTCAGGATTCCTCGGTAGCGGACCTCGGGAGCGGTGACGCCGAGGACCTCCTCGTAGCGGTACTCGTCGTCCGGCGTCCATCCCTTGCGTTCGTAGAAGCGGCGACCGAGCGCATTGTCAGGGTGGACCCAGAGCATGGCCTCGGCTGCTCGGAGCTCGTCGAGCGCCGCGTCGAAGAGGAGGCTCCCGGCGCCGGTGCCGATTGCCGCGGGGTCCACGTAGATCGCGTAGACCTCGCCGAGTCGTTCGTAGTCCCGAGCCGGTCCGGCCATGATGAAGCCCTCGACTCGCTGCGACTCGTGGCCGACGGCCACCCGCCGGACGACGTCGCGTCGCCCGCCGCGTCGAGCCCGTCTAGGAACTCGTCGGGCATCATGCCCCGGTACGTGAACCGCCATGCCACGACGTGGATTTCCCCGAGGCGATCTGCGTCCGACACCACTGGCTTGCGTACGTCGTACATGGTGAGCACCGTAGGGCTGGGGGCGGTTCGTGTCAGGTGGGTATCGTGCGGATCATGGCTGAACCGGGGGCAGGGGAGATCACGGCTCGACCCTCGGCGGGCCGCGTGTTCACGAGCGGACTGCGGGTCCGGCTCGGCGACGTCGACGCAGGCGGTCGCTGCCGACTCGATGCGACCGTCCGTCACCTCCAGGACGTCGCCCGAGACGACTCGGCCGACTCCGCGCTCACCGACCCGATGACCTGGGTGGTCAGGCGGGTCATGCTCGAGGTTCACCAAGCCCCGGTGTTCCAGGAGTGGGTTGACATCGCCACATGGTGCAGCGGCCATGGAAGTCGATGGGCCGAGCGTCGCACATCGCTGCATGGTGACAACGGTGCGCACATCGAGGCCGCCACGATCTGGATCTATGTCGACGGCGGGACCGGCCGTCCGAAGGCGCTCAACCCTGACTTCTTCGACATCTACGGGCCGACGGCGGTCGATCGACGCGTGAGTGCTCGTCAGCGACTGCCGACCAGCCTGGTGGAGGGTGCCACCGTCGAGCCGTGGCCCCTTCGGTTCACCGATTTCGACGTCCTCGCCCACGTCAACAACGCCGCGCAGTGGGGACCGGTCGAGGAAGTGCTCAATCGGGTGGATGGTCCCCGTGAGGGCATCCGTGCCGAGCTCGAACATGGTCCCGGGATCGAACCCGGTGACACCACCGAGCTGAGATGGACGGCCTCGGATGGCGGTGTCGACACCTGGCTGGTGGCGAACGGCAAGGTGGCCAGTGTCGCTCGCGTGCGTCCGATCTGACCAGGGCGCGGCCGACGGCCACAACTAGTCTGGCCGCTCCCGAGAGGAGTCTCCATGGCCCACGGCCCGCTTGCCGGAATCAAGGTGCTCGACGTGTCGGCGGCGGTCGCCGGACCCTGGGCGAGCAGCCAGCTCGCCGAGCAGGGCGCGTCGGTCGTGTTCGTCGAGAAGGTCGGCGTGAAGGACGTGATGCGCATGACCGGCGCCATCGAAGGCGAGCAGTCGGGATGCTGGGTCCAGATGCACCGCAACAAGCGGGCGATCGATCTCGATGTGCGGGCCGACGAGGGACGGGAGATCCTGCTTCGACTCGCCGATGAGGCGGACGTGTTCATCCAGAACTTCCGGCCGGGCGTGGCCGATCGACTCGGCATCGGGTACCGCGACCTCTCGGCTCGCAACCCCGAGATCGTCTACCTCTCGATCTCCGGTTTCGGTGCCGACGGGCCGTACGCGGACCGGCCCGTCTACGACCCGATCATCCAGGGCCTGTCGGGAATGGCGGACACCCAGAACGGTGACTTCGTGCGTTCGATCGTGGCTGACAAGACGACCGCGATGACCGCCGCCAATGCCGTCCTGGCCGCACTGGTCGCTCGGGCCGGAGGTGCGGGTGGTCAACACATCGAGGTCAACCTGCTCGATTCGATGCTCGCCTGGTTGTTCGTTGACGCCTACTGGAACCTCACCCTCCCGGATGCCGAGCCGGCGCCGACCTACAGCGAATGGTACGCACCGTGGGAGACGTCGGACGGTCTGATCACCGCCAACTGGACCAATTTCGCCCAGTACCAGGGGGCGTGTCGAGCCGTCGGCCGGCCGGACCTGGCTGATGATCCCCGGTTCACCACCCGCGAAGGCCGTATGCGCAATGCACAGGCCCAGCGCGACGAGTTCGGTGCCGCACTCCGCTCGCTCACGTCCGAGGAGGCACTCGTGGCGCTCCGCGACGCCGATGTCTCCTGTGGTCCGGTACTCGCACGGCGCGAGGTGCTGGACGACCCGCAGGTACGCCACAACGCCACGGTGATCGAGAGCGAACACCCCACCGCGGGCACAACGCGAACCGTTCGCCCCCCGGCCCGCTTCAGCGAGACCCCCACCGCCATCGAGCGCCACGCCCCGGGCAAGGGCGAGCACACCGACGAGATCCTCGGGGAGCTGGGTCTTGCGACTGGCGAGATCGAGCGACTCAGAGCGGCCGGCGTCGTCGGCTGATCTCGCCTACGACTCGCTGACGGAGATCTCGTAGTGAAGGAGGCCGTCGGCGTCGCGCCGGGTGGCGGCCTCGCCGAGCACCCGGAGATGCTCGAGATGGGCGAACGTCTCGCTCGCCGCCATGCCGCCCCATGAACGTTCACGGAACAGGATCTTCATCCACTCGTCGACCGGTGCATCGCCGAGCCCGTCAGCGGCCTCACGGAGGACGTCGAGACGTTCCTCGTGGTGCACCTTGATGTGGTCACACCGCTGGGCGGCCTCGTCGAGGGGATGTCCGTGGGCGGGGAGCACGGTGGTGACGCCGTCGAGCGCGGCAACTCGATCGAGTGAGGCGAAGAACGCAGCCAACGGGTCGCCCAGCTCGGTGCTGCCCGAGATGTGTGGCGTGATGGTGGGAAGCACATGGTCACCGGAGAGGAGCACACCTCCTTCGGGGTCCCACAGACAGAGATGGTCGACGGTGTGGCCAGGTGTGTGCACCGTGAACCACTCTCGTCGCGCGTACGTCAACGGTGCGTTGTCGCCCACTCGGATGGTCGGCTGCGGGGTCAGGAATCGCTGACCGCCACGGGCGCCGTCTCGGATGTACCGAATCAACGCCTCGTCGGGAGGCGGTTCAAGGCGCGTGCCCCACGGCGTGGGCTCGCTTGTCATCCGCTCCTTCCAGTGCTCGACGATCTCCTCGTCGGTCATGTCGAGCGCGGCGGCGCCGAGGTCGTCGTTGGCCTGACCGGAGAACGACTCGAAACTCTCATGGGTGAGAATCTCGGCACCCACCTCCTCGTGGAGCTGGGTGCTGCCGCCGTAGTGGTCGGGATGGGAGTGGGTGACGATCGCCGTGTGGACCCGTTCGACGGGGATCTCGGCCTTCTTCAACCGGTCGAGCAGTGCGTTCCACGACGCATCGCCGGGGAGGCCGGGATCGACCAGCGCAACGCCGTCGCCGTCGATCAGGGCATAGCAGTTGACGTGGCCGAGCCCAGGCATCGAGATCGGGAGCTGCATGCGCAAGATGTCGGGCGCAACCTCGATCACGTCCTCGGACGCGGGTTCCTGCTCCTGCTTGCGGTACGTCTGCCCCATGGGTCGAGGCTAGGCGGCGGGGCCGAGGTTCACGAATCAGCCGGGGTGGCGAAGAGTGCGGCGCGGTAGTGGCGGAGTTCCTCGAGACTCTCGCGGATGTCGTCGAGGGCTCGGTGGCCGCCGGCCTTCTTGGGAGCAGCCGAGAACGCCGCGGGCTTCCAGCGGCGAGCGAGCTCCTTGAGGGTCGACACGTCGACCGATCGATAGTGCAGGTAGTTCTCGATCTCGGGGAGGTGCTCGGCGAGGAACCGGCGGTCGGTGCCGATGGAGTTCCCGCAAAGGGGAACCGTGCGTTCCTCGGGGATGTGTTCCTTGAGGAAGGCGAGTGTGGCGGCGCCCGCCTCTTCGAGCGTGACGGTCGACGTCTTGATCTCGGCGAGAAGGCCGCTGCGCGTGTGCATGTTGGTGACGAAGTCGTCCATCTCGGCGAGCTCGGCGTCGGTGGCGTGCACGATCAGGTCGGGCCCTTCGGCGATCAACTCGAGATTGTCGTCGGTGAGCAGCGTGGCGATCTCGACGATCACGTGCCGCCCAGGCTCGAGGCCGGTCATCTCAAGGTCCATCCATGCGAGCATCGTCTCAGGGTAGACGCCGCAGTCGACTACGTTTCGCTGCGTGCTCGATTTGCCTGTTCTCCGACTCGACCCCGACCTTCCCCTCCCGGCGTATGCCCGTCCCGGCGACGCCGGGATCGATCTGCTGGCCCGCGAGGACGTCGTTCTCGCGGCGGCCGGGGGGCGTGCGCTCGTGCCGACCGGGATCGCCATCGCGCTCCCGGAGGGGTACGCGGGCTTCGTCCAACCCCGGAGCGGACTGGCTCTCAAGCACGGCGTCACCTGCCTCAACACGCCCGGTCTCATCGACTCGGGCTACCGAGGAGAGCTGAAGGTCTGCCTGATCAATCACGATCCGAACACGCCGTTCGAGGTCACCCGCGGCGAGCGGATCGCGCAGCTCGTGGTGCAGGCGGTGGAGAACGTCAACTTCGTGGAGGTCGCCGATCTCGAGGAGAGCTCACGGGGCGACAAGGGATTCGGCTCGACCGGCCGGTAGCTCGCTCGCCTTCAGTGGCCGATGGTCGACACGGTCGCATCGACCAGCAGCGGCCTGAGTGCCTCATCGGCGATCTGGAGGCCCGCAACGTCCTCTCGGCCGAACCAGCCGAGGTCGTCGTGCTCGTCGGGCGCCATGTTGATGACGTCCCCCTTCCACTTGGTGACGACCCAGACGTGCAGCGTCAGTTCGCCGTGGATCTCGAAGGTCCGATAGGGCACCGGGTCGTCGATCTCGGCGTGTACGCCCAACTCCTCGAACAGCTCACGGCGGACCGCCTCGGCCGGTGACTCACCGTTCTCGACATGGCCACCGGGCAGATCCCAGACATCGGGATACCAACGCCGTTCGAGATGACGGTGGCCCAGCAGCACACGACCCGCCCGGACGAGGACGGCAGCGGCGATGGAGTGGTGCGGCCCCGGCACGATCGACTCCGCGCCCTGACCTGGCGGCTAGTCCTCGTCGACTTCGGCAACCTTGCGGAGCCGGAGCCAGCCTCGGTCGAGGTCGAGGTCGTAGTCGTCGATCAGCCCGGACGTGATCGCATCGAAGCGATGAACCGCGGCATCGCCCAGCGCCTCCTCGCTCGATCGTTCCGCGTGCAGTTCGAGCGCGCCCTCGTCGATCCGGAAGACGACGTGGATCTCGTGCTCGGTGTCCTCCCCGCCCTCGATGCCGTCGAGGAGCAGGATGATCGCCTCATCGATGGCCAGGCGAAGGTCGTCGATCTCGGCGAACGACATCCCCTGCCACAGCCCGAGCGCGGCGGCGCCCACGCGGACGATCCGGCCGTATTCGGAGCGGGCCGGGACGCGCAACAACACCTCGTCGGTGTTCGCATCGATCACCGCAGCAGTCTTTCACGTCGACACCGATGGGCGCGACCGCGCCTGGCTGACGGCCGGTACCGTGCGGGCGTGACCGTGCTCGTCGACGCTGCCGCCTGGGAGTGGCGCGGCGCGCGCTGGGCTCACTTGGTCAGTGACGAGTCGTACGACGAACTCCACGACTTCGCCCGCCGGATCGGGAAGCGTCGGCTCGGTTTCCAGGGTGATCACTACGACATCGAAGCCATCGATCGAGCGCGTGCGATCGACCTGGGCGCAGAGGTGGTCGACAGCCGCGTGCTGGTACGGCGTCTCCGCGCCGCCGGACTGCGCCGACGGGACGACAAGCCGACATGGCGGCGGCTCGATGTCGCCGAGCGTGGTGCGACACTCGACCCGGCGCGGCTCCGTGAGCTCGTGCCCCGCGCCGGCGACGTGCTCTCGGGATTGGCCGCGCTCGACCAGGTCGCCCACACGTCGACGTACCTCGACGAGCGAGAGCTCGTGATCCTCTTCGACCACATGGCGGAACCCCCCGGCGAGATCGACGGGGTCGACCTCGTCTGGTCCGGCGAACCCAGGGTCGACGGCGAACGCTCCCTCGAGCTCTTCTTCACCCGCTGAGTTGGGACACTGGGGTCAGACCCCTGTCCCATTGGGGACAGGTCAGCGGGTCGCCTACGGTGTGCAGATGATCGGAAAGCTGCAGAAGAAGCTGCCCATCGTCACCGAGAACCCCGTCGAGTTGTCGAGTCGGGTCATCGACACCGGCGAATTCGACGAGCGGGTGAACCGGGTGACCCAACAGGTCACGGAGTTGACGCCAGACATCTCGGTGGTCGAATCGTTCAGCCACATCTACTCGTTCCGGACCGAGGACGGCCTGGTGTGTGTCGACTCCTCCGGAAAGGCCACCGGCGGCAAAGCCGTCGAGTCGATGCGCACATGGTCGACCGACCGGGTCAACTCCCTGCTCTACACCCATGGGCACATCGACCACGTCGGCGGCAGTGGGGACATCGCGGCCGACGCGGAACAGCGGGGCTACGCCGCGCCGTCGGTCGTCGGTCACGAGGCGGTCGCCGCCAGGTTCGATCGCTACATCATGACGGACGGGTACAACTCCGACATCAACGCCCGCCAGTTCGGCGGCATCAGCAAGTCGAACGGCATCGGCCTGGCCGGCGGACCCCGCTTCCTGCCCGAGGACGCGCTGTGGCCGGACCAGACGTTCGTCTCGAACCTCGACCTCTCCGTGGGCGGCATGGACGTGCAGCTCCATCACGCCAAGGGTGAGACCGACGATCACCTGTGGGCCTGGATGCCCGAGTCGAAGGCCCTCTGCGTCGGTGACCTCGTGACCTGGGTGTTCCCCAACTGCGGCAACCCGCAGAAGGTGCAGCGGTTCCCGCTCGAGTGGGCGGCGGCGTTGCGCGAGATGCAGACCTACGACGCCGAGTGGATGCTGCCGGCCCACGGTCTGCCGGTACAGGGCAAGGCGCGGATCGATCGAGTGCTCGATGATCTCGCGACATCACTGGAGATCCTGGTCAGGGACACGCTCGAGAAGATGAACGCAGGGGAGTCGCTCGACGCGATCATCCACTCCGTGAAGGTGCCCGATGACCTTCTGGTGCGGCCATGGATGCAGCCGGTGTACGACGAGCCGGAGTTCGTGCTGCGCAACCTCTGGCGTCTCTACGGCGGCTGGTGGGACAAGAACCCGGCCAACCTGAAGCCCGCTCCCGAGTCGGTGTACGCGGCGGAGGTCGTGCGGCTCGCCGGTGGTGTGGAAGCCATGGCTGCCCGTGCCGCCGAGGTCGCCGATGCAGGTGACCTGAGACTCGCCTGCCAGCTGATCGAGCTCGCCGTGCAGGCCGACCCATCGTCGGTGTCCGCGCACGGCGTGCGCGCCGAGATCTACCAGGCTCGGCGCGACGCCGAATTCAGCCTCATGAGCAAAGGGATCTACTCGTCGGCCGCCCGCGCGTCGCAGGCAATCGCCGAGAGGAGCAGCTAGCCCTCCGGATACGGCGTATCGCCGACCTCGGTCTGGAGACGGGCGAGCTCGGTCTCCAGCTCAGCTCTGACGGCCGCGTAGGAGGGATCGTCGATCACGTTCTCGATCTCGAGCGGGTCGTTGTAGTAGCAGATCAGCTTGTGTGTGCGAGTACGGATGCCGTAGTGGGCGCGGCAGTTGTGGGAGCCGTCCCGGTGCATCCAGTAGCGGTAGTACATCGACATCGGCCAGTCGTCGGGCGTCTGGCCATTGAGGATCGGCGCGAACGATCGGCCCTGCACATGGTCGGGGATGTCGACCCCCATGAGGTCGGGCAGGGTCGGACGTGTAGACGACGATCGTGTTCTCGGCCAGGCCCGTGGCTTCGAGGTTGGTCGAGCATCCGACCGACGCCGTCGTCGATCGCGGCGACGACACGCAGGTAGTCCTTGATGTAGCGCTGATACCGCCAGTCGATCTCCTCGTCGGGTGAGAGACCTTCGGGCACGACGGCCTTGAGGTCGATGATCGGATCGAGGTCCATCATCTGCATTCGGGTCGCGTGCACGACCTCGGCCCGGCCCACGAGGTCATCGCGGAACGTGTCGGGCTGCGGGATCTCGATGTCGTCGTACATCGTGAAATGTCTGGGCGCGGGTTCCCATGTGCGATGGGGCGCCTTGTGGTGACAGAACAGGGCGAACGGTTGGTCGGCGTACCGATCGATGAAGCGGATGGAGTCGTCGGTGATCAGATCGGTGACGTAGCCCCGCGCTCGAAGATCTCGCCGTTCGATCGGAGCATCACGGGGTTGTGGTAGTGGCCTTGGCCGGGGAGCACCTGCCAGAAGTCGAACCCGGTGGGATCGGCACCGGGACCGTGCCCGAGATGCCACTTGCCGATCATCCCGGTCGTGTAGCCGGTATCCTGCAGCGCCTTCGGGAAGGTCCACAACGTGTTGTCGAGCGGGGTGGCGAGGGTGGTGACGTCGTTGACGTGGTTGTAGGTGCCCGTCAGGATCGCGGCGCGGCTCGGCGCACAGAAGTCATCGTCGGACCGTAGCTGTGTGGTTCCGGTGTCGTCTGGCTGACCTGTCCCTATCGGGACAGGGGTCTGACCCCACCGTCCCAACTAGGGGCGGTTGGTTTCGTCGAAGCCGCGGACGATCCGGCCCCAGAAGTCGGTGACAAGGCGGAGCGACTCGAGGTCGATCCGCTCGTTGTTGCCGTGGAAGCGGGTGCCGAAGTCGGTCATGTCGATGTCGGGCGAGAAGATGCCGGCGCCGTAGACGGTTGACCCGTAGGGGCGGTAGTGGCGGGCGTCGGTGCCGCCGACGATCAGGCCGGGGTGCACGCGAGCGGTCGGATCGGCGGCATGCACTGCGTTCTCGATGACGCCCCACATCGGAGTGTCCTGGGGGGAGCGGCTGGCCATGCGATCGCTCAGCACTTCGATCTCCACGAAGTCGGCGAGGTCGCCGATGGCGGCTTCGAGTTCCATACGGACGTAGTCGGAGTCCTGGCCGGGCAGGGTGCGGATATCGACGTCGATGTGGACGGCATCGGGGATCACGTTGATCTTCTGGCCCCCGTGCACGATGTTCGGCGAGATCGACATGTGCGAGCAGGCGTGCAGCATCTTCCCGCCGAGGTCGCCGAGTGCGACAGCAGTGTCCCAGACCCGTTCGGGATCCATCAGGGCGGCGCGCAACTCTCCCTCCAGGCCCAGGGCATCCAGGAGGCCGACCCACAGGTCGTCCAGTTGTGGGGTGGGGCGGTGTGCGCCGAGTCGGCGTAGAACCTCAGCCGCCTTCAGCAGCGCATTGTCGGCACCCAGCGGCATCGAGCCGTGTCCGGGTGTTCCCCGCACCGTCAACCGCACGCCGCCGGCACCCTTCTCCGCCACATTGATCAGCACTGACCGGCCGTTGTCGTGGCTGAACCCGAAGCCACCCATCTCGGTGAGGACATAGTCGGCCTTGACCGCGTCGTTCTCGTTCTCGAGCATCCATTCCGCACCCCAGTGGCCGCCGGCCTCTTCGTCGGCGACCGCGAAGTAGATCAGATCACCCTTCGGCGTGTATCCGGAGGTGGCGAGGTCCTTGAAGGCCACGGCCATCGACGACGTGAGGTTCAGCATGTCGATGGCACCGCGGCCCCAGACCTCGTCCGTGCCATCGGAACTCCGGATGATCTCGCCGCCGAACGGATCATTGTCCCAGCCGTCCTGGTTGACGGGTACGACATCGGTGTGGCCCATGAGACACAAGGAGGGCGCGTTCGGGTCACTTCCCTCAACGCGGGCGACGAGCGAGCCGCGTCCGGGAGCGGGTTCGTAGCGCTGGACGTCGAGTCCGTCGCCCTCGAGGAAGCCTTGCAGCGTGTCGACCGACCGAAGCTCGTGGCCCGACTCCTTGCTGCCGTCGTTCACGCATTCGTTGCGGATGAGCTGCTGGAGGAGCTCAGTGGTGGTGTCGACAAGTTCAGCCATGCACCACCCTATGCGCCGACGCCGGAAGGGGCGGGGGTCGGACC
>JAERSO010000129.1 GCA_016845585.1 Acidimicrobiaceae bacterium
GTCGAGTTCTGCCTGTCGCTGCCGGATCGCGCCGGCGTCGTGGCCGTGCCGAGCCAGGTCTTCTACGACAACACCGAAGCCGGTCGCACGCTCGTGCGGTTCGCGTTCTGCAAGAAGGACGAGGTGCTCGACGAGGCCATCGAACGGCTCGCCGTTCTGGCCGAGGGCTCGGCATGAGCCTTCGCACCGCCGCCATTCAGCACGACATCGTGTGGGAGGACCCGGCGGCCAACATGACGCACGTCCGCCCGATGGTCGAGTCGGCTGCGGGTGAGGGTGCCCGTCTGATCGTGATCTCGGAGATGTGGTCGACGGGTTTCACGATGAACGCCACCGAGATGGCCGAGGCGCCGGACGGTCCCACGCCGACGTTCATGCACGAGATGGCTGCGTCGACCGGCGCGTGGATCGCCGGCTCCTTCCCGGAGCGGACCGCCGGCTACGAGCGGCCGACGAATCGACTCCTCCTCGCCGGGCCGGACGGCGAGGATCACCGGTACTCGAAGGTCCATCCGTTCTCCTACTCCGGCGAGGATCAGCACTATGACGCGGGCCTCGACCGCACGACGGTCGTCGAGATCGATGGTGTGCGAGTGACGCCGACGATCTGCTTCGACCTGCGGTTCGCCGACCAGTACTGGGACATGGCTGCCGACACCGACTGCTATCTCGTCCCCGCCAATTGGCCCGCCAGCCGCAGCACGCATTGGACGTCACTGCTTCGAGCGCGGGCGATCGAGAACCAGGCCTACGTCGTCGGCGTGAACCGGGTTGGTTCCGGCAATGGCCTCGACTACTCCGGTGACACGCGCATCATCGATCCGATGGGCGAGATCACCGAAGCAATGCCGGGGGCGGAGGAGACGATCTACGCCGACATCGACCCGAGCGTCGTCGCCGACACCCGTGCTCGATTCCCGTTCATGCTCGACCGCTAGGCGAGAGATTCGCGGAGTTGGCGCTTGACGAACTTGCCGTTGGCGTTCTGCGGGAGCGGCTCCGAGACGAAGAACACGGCTTCGGGGTGCTTGAACTTGGCGATGCGGTCGGTCAGATGTGCCGACAGGCCGGCTTCGTCCATGGTGCTGTCCGGGGTGCGGTAGATGGCCACGGCCACCTTCTCGCCGAGACGCTCGTCCTCGAGACCGAAGACGGCACATTCGGCGACATCGGGATGCTCGTAGATGGCCGACTCGACCTCGGAGCAGTAGATGTTCTCGCCGCCGCGGATCACCATGTCCTTGGCGCGATCGACGATGAAAACGAAGCCGTGCTCGTCGACGGTGACGATGTCGCCGGTGCGGAACCAGCCCTCCGGCATCGACTCCTCGGTGGCATCGGGACGGTTCAGGTAGCCCTTCACCACGGCGGGACCCTGGACGACGAGTTCGCCGAATCCGCCCGGGCCGACTTCGTTGCCGTCCTCGTCGAGGACCTTGTGCTGGAAAGTCGGCATGATCGGACCGGCGGAGGCCGGCTCGGCCGTGAAGAAGGCAGCGGCGATGGCAGTGACGATGCCGTGGGTTTCGGTGAGGCCGTAGCCGGTCGAGGGCTTGACATTCTCGCCCGCGTTGTCGATCTTCTCGACGAGGTCGGGCTGCAGTGCCGCGCCGCCGCCCCCCAGCGATTCGAGGCTGGAGGTGTCGCGGGTCTCCCAATCGGGGTGCATCAGCATCTCGCGGCTCATGGTGGGAACACCGGTGAAGTTGGTGACCCTCTCGCGCTCGATCAGTTCGAGGGCGCGAGCCGGGTCCCACTTGCGCAGGAGCACGACCGTGCCTCCGACGGCGGTGCCGGGGTGCAGCACACAGTTGTTGGCGGTGACGTGGAACAGCGGGGTCGGCACCATGATCGTCGGCGGCGCCGGAGCGGCGGCAGCGTCGCCGGCAGCAGGAGCCTCGCCCGCGGCGGCGAGCAGCTTGGCGCCGGCCATGTCGGCCGCGGTCATGGCGAACGCCATGTGGAGGAGATTGTGGATGCAGCCGCGATGGGTGAGCTGCGCTCCCTTCGGGAACCCTGTGGTGCCCGACGTGTAGAAGATGCACATGTCGTCGTCGGGATCGATCTCGGCGGCGGGCAGCGCTTCGGGAGCATTGGCCGGATCGACGACGTCTTCCCAACGGCTGGCGTCGTCGGGGAGTTCACGGTCGGTGCGCACGGAGATGACGTGCATCGACCCTGCTTCACGGAGCTCGGCGAGTTCGGACGTGACGCGTTCGAGGCGCTCGTCGTCACAGATGAGCACCTTCGGGCGGGAGTCGTTGAGTCCGAAACTCATCTCCCTGCTGGTCCACCACGCGTTCATGCCGACGACGGCGGCGCCGAGCGATGAGATCGCCCAGTAGGAGAAGACCCACTCGGGGAAGTTGCGCATGGCGATGGCCACACGATCACCGGCACGGACACCGTGGTCGTCGTGAAGCACACCGGCCAGCGAGCGGACGATGGCGTGGGCCTCGTTGTAGGTGTAGGTCTCGTCTTCGTAGACCAGATAGGAGGCATCGCCGTGGCCGGCCGACATCTCCCACAAGAGCCGCATGTTCGGTGGAGCGGCGTCGAAGGTGCGCATGGTCATGCCTCGCACCTCGGTCTCGCTCCACGCGAAGGGCGCACCCTCGGCGGTCAGTTCGGCCCACGTTTCCATCAGGACGTCTTTCACGCCGTTCTTCCTAGCGCCCGTAGGCTCCGTCCGTGCACTCGAGTCTGCGAATCAATGACGAGGTTTCGACGGCCCTGGCCGAGAGCCGACCGATCGTGGCCATGGAATCCACGATCTACAGCGGGATGGGGTTGCCATCGCCCGCCAATGCGGAGTGTCACGAACGATGCTCCGCCGTGATCCGAGCCGGTGGTGCGGTGCCGGCGCTCACCGCGATCCTCGATGGCCAGGCCGTGGTCGGGGTCGATGCCGGTGAGCTGGATCGCGTGCTCGCCGGCGAGGCGAAGATCGCGGCTCGTGACCTGCCGTTGGCGCTGGCGTCCGGGCTTGACGTCGGCGTCACCACCGTGTCCGCCACCGTCACGATCTGCGCCGCGGCCGGCGTCGAGGTCTTCGCCACCGGTGGCATCGGCGGTGTGCACCGGGGGAGCGAGTTGACCGGCGACGTGAGCCATGACCTGCTCGCCATGTCGCGCCATCCCGTCGTGACAGTGTCGGCCGGGGCCAAGGCCTTCCTCGACCTCGCCCGCACGCTCGAAGAGCTCGAAACCCTTGGCGTGCCGGTCGTCGGTTGGAACACCGATCGGTTCCCCGCGTTCTACGTCCGTGACAGTGGCTTGCCCGTCGCCGCCACTGTCTCGAGCGGGAGGGAGGTCGCTGGCATGCTTCGCGCCGCCGCCGCCCTGGGTCACCGCGGCGGCATCCTCGTTGCCAATCCCATCCCCACCGCTGACGAACTGGACCCCCAGCGCATCAACGCCGCTCTGGAGCGGGCGCTCGCAGACGTGGCCGCACAGGGCATCGCCGGTCCGGGTGTCACGCCGCTGGTGCTGGCCGCTATCGCCGAAGCCACCGATGGCGACTCCGTCCCGGCCAACCTCGCCCTGGCCGAGAACAACGCCCGCGTCGCCACCGAGATCGCGGTGGCCCTCTCCTAACGCACACTGGGGTCTGGCCCCAGTGTGCGTCAGAGCAACAGGTCGGGTTCGAAGGGGAACGTCGAAAGGACCTCGAGGCCGGTTTCGGTGACGAGGCAGTGCTGTTCGAGCTTGACGCCCTCGCCGCCGTGCTCGGCGCCGATGTAGCTCTCGACACAGATCGTCATGTTCGGCTCGAACACGCCGTCGTAGCCGGCGTCGGCGTAGTCGCGATGGTGGTAGAGGTACGGGTACTCGCCGGTCATGCCGACGCCGTGGGCCGACAGGTAGTACCGCCTCGCCTCGTACTTCGCCGGGATGTTCCACGCTCGCTCGGAGTATTCCTTGAAGCTCACGCCGGCCCGGATGATGTCCATGTTGTGGTGGACCTGCTCATGGGCCACCCGGTAGAGCTCGCGCTGGTCGGCGGTGGGTGCCTCGGGGCCCGCGTGGAAGGTGCGCGAGAAGTCGGCGTAGTAGCCGAACGTGCCGACGACATCGGTGTCGAGGGCCACGAGTTCGTTCGGCTGGATCTCCCGCTCACTCGCCTCCTGGAACCACGGGTTGGTGCGGGCTCCCGAACTGAGCAGACGGGTCTCGACATAGTCGCCGCCCTGGGCGATCACTGCCTGGTGAAGGACACTCCACAGCTGCTGTTCGGTGATCCCGGGTTCGATGGCCTCTCGCAGCGCCGCCACGCCGAGTTCGGTGGCCCGCACTGAGGAGCGCACACACTTCATCTCCTCGTCACTCTTGATGGCGCGGGCTCGTTCGACCGGCTGTTGGGCATCGACGATCCGGAACCCTTCGCCGGCGAGGGCCATCGCAGCACCGGCGTTGACCCGCTCGACACCGACGACGGCATCGGGGCCGCAGTGCTGACGGATGACCGCCGCCGTCTCGCGAGCCCAGAGCCGCTCCCTGTCGGCGATGTCGTCACCGGCCGCGACGAAGCTGGCGGTGATTGCAGGACGGATCTCGTCGATGGTCTCCAACCCCTCGGCCAAGTGCATGCAGCCGGTGAACTCGTAGAGGATCACCGGTCCGTCGAGCGGAACGAACAGATACCGGGCCGGATTGCGGGCCGAGAAGATCTGCATGTTGCGGGAGTCGCTCGCGTACCGGATGTTCACCGGGTCGAAGAGCAGGCAGGCGTCGACCCCGTATCGGGCCATCTCCTCTCGCACCCGCTGCAGTCGAAAGAGCCGCACGGTGGACAGGTCGATCAGGTCGTCGCTGGCTTGGCGGTCGAGCATGGCGAGACGGTAGTGCCGTCGCGGGTTTGTCCGCGGCGCAACCGGTGGGTCATCGTTGGCCATGGCAGACGGCTCCAGTGATGACGCGTTCGATGCGGATTCGGCGATTCTCACGGTCTTGACCGACCGCTCGGTGATCCCTGAGCCGTACGGCCACTACCGAGACATCCGGGAGCACGCTCCGATCCACAAGGCAGCGATCGGCAAGATGTGGATCGTCAGCAGCTACGACGAGGCCAGAGCGGTCCTCCGGGATCCCCGATGCGGCAACCCGACACCCGAGGCGTTCGAGAAGGGACGCACGGGCATCGACGGCTCGACACGGCGTCCGCGTCCTCGCGAGTCGCTGTCGATGTTGAGTCTCAATCCTCCGGGTCACACCCGCATCCGCAGTCTCGTCTCTCGCGCCTTCACACCGCGCCGAGTCGAGGAGATGCGCCCGATCGTGGAGGAGATCGCCGATGAGCTCCTCCACGCTCTCGACGGCGGGGGAGATCTGGTCAGCGGTCTCGCCCACCCGCTTCCCGCCAACGTCATCTCCGCGATGGTCGGTGTGCCCAGCGACGATCGTGAACAGTTGCGCCCACTCATCGCCGATCTCACCGTCGGCATCGAGCCGACGGCCTCGGCGGAGGAGATCGATATGGCCGACGCAGCGGGATCGGAGATCCGCCGTTACCTCGTCGACCTCATCGCCGAGCGCCGGGAGAATCCGGGCGACGATCTCCTGAGCGTCCTGATCCACGCCAATGAGGACGGCGATCGGCTCACCGAGAACGAGATCATCGTCAACACATTGCTCATCTACGCCGCGGGTTTCGAGACCACGACGCATCTGATCGGCAACATGTTCCGTGCGTTCGTCGCCAATCCCGAGCAGCTGGCGCGTGTTCGAGCTGACCGTTCCCTGATCCCGGGCGCCGTCGAGGAAGTGCTTCGCTACGACCCGCCGGTCCAGATCGATGGTCGGTTCGTGCACGAGGACATCGAGATGGGCGGCCAGGCCGTGCCGGCAGGCGACTCGATCATCACGCTCATCGGAGCGGTGAACCGCGACCCCGCCCACTTCGAGGACCCCGACATGTTCGACATCACCCGGGTCGACACCCAGGTGCTCTCTTTCGGTTCCGGCATCCACTTCTGCCTCGGTTCCGCCCTCGCCCGTCTCGAAGGCCAGGTGGTGCTCGGCAAGCTGCTCGAGCGCTACGAGAACTGGGAGATCGTCGGTGAGCCGACCTGGCGCCCCCGCATCACCCTCCGGGGCGTTGAACGCATGGACGTCCGCCTGTCCTGAGACACGTGACCCGTCGGGCTGCAAGGATCCTCCGATGAGCGACACCACAGCCGACGCGGTGTTCCGTGATCTCGGGGGCACCGATCCGGTCGGTCGCGACATCATCCTGGAACTGGCCGGGAAACGACCCCTCGGTCACCCCGAGAAGTTCATGGACGCGCACACCGGAGCCGTTCGGGCGCTGCGGGAATCCTCCGAAGGACCAGTCCAAGACGTTCGCCCTGATCGCCATGATCATCCTTGCGGTGAGCTGGGTGCTGATTCCGGTCGGATTGATCGGAATCCTCTTCGAATAGCACCGCACCGACGACGCTGGTCGCTAGCGTCGCCAGCCGGATGAACCGCAGCATCACGCTTCGAACCTGGCAACACGACGCACTGCGGTCCTTTCTGGCGCATGATCGACCCGACTTCCTGACGGTCGCGTGTCCGGGTGCGGGAAAGACGACGTTCGCGCTCACCGCGGCCCGCCATTGGCTGCGCGGTGAGCGAAAGCCGCTCGTCGTCGTGGCGCCGACACGTCACCTCAAGGTTCAGTGGGCCTCCGCGGGGGAGCGGTTCGGTTTCCATCTCGAACCAGAGTGGGACCCGACCACGGGGTCGATCCCCGAGGACATGCACGGCATCGTCGTCACGTATGCCCAGGCGGCCTCGGCGTCACGGGTGCTGAGTCAGGTGAGCCGCGAGGGCATGGTGATCCTCGATGAGGTCCACCACGCCGGCGGCGATCTCACCTGGGGCGAAGGCGTCGCCACCTCCTTCGCCGATTCGGCGGTGCGGCTCCTTCTCTCCGGGACGCCCTTCCGTTCGGACGATGCGCCGATCCCCTTCGTGCGCTACACGCTCGGCGATCACGGTGACGCCGTCTCGGACTACGAGTACGACTACGGCGCGGCCCTCAAGGAGGGCGGCGTGGTCCGCCCCGTGTTCTTCCCCCGTTTCGACGGGCACATGGAGTGGATCTCGGCCGATGGCAGCCACCGCGAGGCGAGTTTCGGCGACGACATCGCTCGCGAAGAACTCGGTGCCCGACTCCGAACCGCGCTGAGCCCCGATGGCGACTGGCTGGCCACGGTTCTCAACCGGGCAGATCACAAGCTGCGTCAGATCCGCCAGCAGGTCCCTGATGCTGGAGGACTCGTGATCGCCATCGATCAGGACCACGCCCGCTCTATCGCCAAGCTGCTGCATCGCTGGACGGGCGAAGAGCCGGCCATCGCGCTCTCCGACGACCCGAAAGCATCGCAGGTCATCGAGCGCTACGCCAGTGGCGACCAGGCGTGGGTCATCGCGGTGCGGATGATCAGCGAGGGAGTCGACATCCCCCGCCTTCGCGTCGGCGTCCACGCCACCACGACGGCGACCGCACTGTTCTTCCGCCAAGCGGTCGGCCGGATCGCGCGATGGACACCCGGACACGCATCGCAGAAGGCCTACTTCTACGTACCCGACGACCCGCGCCTGCGCCACCACGCCCGCACCGTGGCCGAGCAGCGGCGGCACTCGATCGCGGAGCGCGTCGCGGCCGGCGACCAGCGCGAATCCGCCCTCGACGATCTCGAGCGGGCGGTGCAGATCGATGAACAGCCGTCGCTGTTCCAGGCGCTGTCCTCGACCGCCGTCGACGCCGACATGGAAGCGCCGACGCCGGCCGACGACGGCATCGACCCCCACGAGGACCTGATCGTGGATGCCGAGGACCTCGCCGGCGAGCCGGTCGACCTGCCCCCGCCGCCGGCGCTGCCCGGTCGGGGCCCCGATGCCAAGTCGATGCTCGGCGACCTCCGATCGAAGCATGCCCGCAAGAAGGAGCTGCGCGAGTGGAACGCCGATCGGGTGCTCGAACTCGTGCGAGCCACCGGCATGGACCACCGCCAGGTCAACACCGAGCTGAACCGGCGTTCGAGCGTCGATCGGGTTGCCGAGGCCGATGAGCGGGCATTGCGCCGCCGCCTCGACCAGGCGGAGAGCTGGCTCGAGTCGCTTCGGGTTCGCTGAAATCTGGGCCACAGCGCCCAGCAAGAAATGGGACTTCTGCACCTTTTCCGGCTTCAGACGCCCGAATCGACCCCGCTAGCCTCAGATCCTGCGTTATGGTGACCGACCATTGAGTGACCGACTGGTTGAAATACCGGGTGGCGAGGAGATGTTGTGATGGGTATGAACGACCTGGAAATCACGATTCGCTCGATGCGAGAAGACGTTGAGGGCGATGTGTGCAGCCGCTCGCGTGTGATGGACTCGCTCCTCGACCTGCGTCTCGAGGCCGGCAGCCGCCACGACATGCTGACCGAAATCGATCGGGCACTCGGCGAACTTCCGGGCAAGAACATGGTTCCCGCCGACTGGTGGCGCGAGCAGCTCGACTCGTTCGAGATGGTTGCGATCAACCCCGTCGAGCCGGTCGGCTGAAGCCGAACAGCCGCTTCACCACCGCCGTATCACCCCGGCCACCCGCGAGGGTGATCGCTCCTGAGTCCAGCGCCTCTTTGCCGCTGAGATCACCGCGCCGGACCCACAGCAGGGCGCCGAGTGAGCCGGTGACGCGCGTCGCGGCATTGGTCGCGGCTGGGGTGGGGGAGACCTCGACGCGCTCGAGTGCCGGCACCCGCCGCCCTGGTGCGGCCTGGGGAACCACTGTGAGACGCGCGAATCCCTCGTCCAGGTCGAAGTCGATCACGATGCCGCTGTCGGGGAGTTCCTCGACGAGTACGAGGGTGGCGATTGCCTCCGGCAGCATCCCGTCGAGCATCGGCTGAAGGTCGGTCGGCATGTCGAGGTAGGGGAGTCCGAACCGGCCGACGGCGAGCACGACGGGCCGGAGTTCCTCGCCGCGTTCGGTGAGCGAGTAGAGGGCCCGAGCGTTGGGCTCGCCGGTGGTCTCGCGGCGAACGAGACCGGCTTCCTCCATCTCGGTCAGGCGCTGGCCGAGGAGATTGGAGGCCATTCCGGGCATGCCGGCCCGGAGGTCGGTGTGGCGGCGCGGACCCCGCAGCAGATCGCGCACGATCAGCAGCGTCCAGCGCTCACCGATGAGATCGAGGGCACGGCTGGCCGGACAGAATTGTTTGTAGGAGCGCTTGGGCATGGATGCGTGTCCCGACCGAGACGGTCCCGTTGATAGGTTGAAAAAGCGTACCTAGCGTCGACGGCATGTCCACACGTGAGTCCCATGCCCCCGGAACCCCCTCATGGCTCGACCTCGCCACGACCGACATGGAGGGCGCGAAAGCCTTCTATGGCGCGTTGTTCGGCTGGGAGTTCTTCACCGAACCCGACCCCGAAGCCGGCGGCTACACGATGGCGATGCTCGACGGCAAGGCGGCGGCCGCCATGATGCCGCAACCCCAGGACATGATCGACATGGGGATTCCGCCGTGCTGGAACATCTACGCCACGGTCGAGGACCTCGATGCCACCGTGGCCACGGTCGAGGCCATCGGCAGCGAGGTCGTGAACGAGCCCGGCGCCTTCACCTGGGCCGAGCTCCAGACGAACGATCAGGCCGGCGCCGCCGAGTTCTATGGCAAGGTGCTCGGCATCACGTCGGAGGCCATGGACATGGGCGACATGGGCTCCATGCTCGTCCTCAAGGCCGGCGAGAACGATGTGGCGACCGCGATGGATCTCATGATGGACGGCGTTCCGCCCCACTGGGGTGCCTACTTCGGCGTCGCCGACACCGACGCCAAGGTCGCCCAGGTCACCGAGTTGGGTGGGTCCGTGCTGGCCCCGCCGATGGACATCCCGCCCGGCCGGATGGCGGTGCTGGCCGACCCGGCGGGCGCGGTGTTCTCGATCATTGCATTGGCGGGCTAGCTTTACAGAATGTCAAAGGGCTCAATCGACGCTGCCGAAATCGCCCGAGCGCACGCCTCGCTCGGACTCACCACCGAGGTCGCCGATTCGGCGGTCTATGACCGCACGGTCGATCGCTTCCGTGATCGCGGGATCGCGCTTCCGACCTTCGGCGAGCTCGCTGATCCATCGACCATTCCCGCGGCCCGACTGGCACCGCTGGCTGGTCTCGATCGCAACGAGCCCGACAGCCGCAACCTGTTCCGCGTGCACTGGTTCGGTGGCCTCGATGGCAGCGGCCCGCACGACGTGCCCGACTACATCGAGTTGCCGCCGGAGATGACCGGTGTCGAGGCGCGCATCATCCTCGCCTTCGGCAACCGCTTCCCGATGATCAAGGCGCACAAGGTGCTGGCGGCGTACGCCTGCCTCGTGCCCCGACTCGTCACCGGCCGATTCGACCCGACCGCCCATCGTGCGGTCTGGCCGTCCACCGGCAACTACGCCCGCGGTGGCATCGCGATCTCCCGGATCATGGATTGCCGCGGCGTCGCCGTGCTCCCCGAAGGAATGAGCAAGGCCCGCTTCGACTGGTTGGAGCAATGGACCCTCGACCCGGCCAACGACATCATCCGCACGCCGGGCACCGAATCGAACGTCAAGGAGATCTACGACGCCTGCAACGAGCTGGAGAAGGATCCCGAGATCGAGATCATCAACCAGTTCTCGGAATTCTCGAATCACCTCGGCCACTACGCCGTCACCGGCCCTGCGCTCGCCCGGGCGTTCGAGCACGCCACGAGCGGCTCGGGCACCGCCAACCTCGCCGCCTACGTGTCCGCCAGCGGTTCTGCCGGCACGCTCGGCGCCGGCGACTACCTCAAGGACCACTACGGTTCCCGCATCGTGGCCGTCGAGGCTCTCGAATGCCCCACGCTCCTGGAGAACGGGTTCGGTGATCACAACATCCAGGGCATCGGCGACAAGCATGTCCCGCTGATCCACAACGTCATGAACACCGATGACGTCGTGGCGGTGAGCGATCGCTCCACCGACGCCATGGATGCTCTGTTCAACACGCCGGCCGGCAAGGCCCATCTCGTCGATCGAGTGGGTCTCGACCCAGCCTTCGTCGAGGCGCTCCAGCACATGGGCTACTCGTCGAGCTGCAACGCGCTCGCTGCCATCAAGATCGCCAAGGAGCGCGGGCTCGGGCGCGACGACGTCATCGTCACCGTCGCCACCGACGGCTCCGAGCTCTACGACGCCGAGCGCGCCGAATACCTCGCATCGCACCATCCGGGCGGTTACGACGCCGTGGCCGCAGCCGCCGACTTCGGTCGTGAGCTCGAGGCCGGCGACACCGCCCAGCATCTGGAGCTCACCGAGCAGGAACGCCGTCGGGTCTTCAACCTCGGCTACTTCACCTGGGTCGAGCAGCAGGGCACCGACTTCGCCGACTTCACTGCTCGCGGCGACCAGCGATTCTGGGACGGCATGCGTCACTTCGTGGCCGAGTGGGACGAGCAGATTGCCGAGTTCAACGCCCGCACGGGCACCCGCGACGACGACTGACCCGTGGCCGTCTCCACCTTCGAGCAACACCTCGATCGGCTCGACGTGTCGCGTCTCGTCGACGACGGCACGATCTCACGCGACGAGCTGGTTGGTGTGATCCGACGACTCGACGCCGCTGTTGCCGCGATCGACGGACACGGGTTCGAGCCGACCCCGTTCGAGCCGCAACCGCGGCTGCGCGAGGCGGTCGGGCTGCCCGACGGCGTCCAGCTGTGGGTCAAGAACGAGACCGGCAATGTGTCGGGCAGTCACAAGGCCCGTCACCTGTTCGGTGTCGCCATCGGCGAGACCGTTTCCCCGTCGGGGGATGGGGCATGGGCGATCGCCTCGTGCGGCAACGCCGCGCTCGGTGCATCGGTCGTGGCCGCTGCAGTCGGGCACGAGCTCGAGGTCTTCGTCCCGACATGGGCCAACGACGCGGTGGTCGAACACATGGAAGGGCTCGGTGCCGCGGTGGTGCGAACCGACCGTGAGCCCGGCGTCCTGGGCGACCCGGCACACCACGCGATGGTGGCGGCCGTCGCCACTGGGGCCACCGCCTTCTCCTGCCAGGGCACCGAAACGCCGGCTGCGATCGATGGTGGACGCACCATCGCGTACGAGATGGTCGACACACTCGCCGACCATGATCTGCCAGGTGCCCCTCGACTCGACCGCCTGTTCATCCAGGTCGGTGGCGGCGCCCTCGGCACGGCGGTGGTGACCGGGTTGGCCCGAACGGAGCTCGACGCGTTGCCGGTTGTCCACGCGGTCCAACCGGTCGGCAATCATCCGCTCGTTCGAGCATGGGACATCCTGGTCGCCCAGCTGATCGGTGCACCCGTCGAGCCTTCGGTTGCCGGACGGTTGGCCGCGGCGAAGGAACTCGGCCGGCTCGACGATCCGGCGATTCGTGAAGCTCTCACTCGCCTCGCGGCCGATCCGTCGGCCTACATGCGGGCCTGGGACGACGAACCAACGTCCTACGCCACCGGCATCCTCGACGACATCACCTACGACTGGATGCAGCTGATCGAGGCGATGCTGCGCACGAGCGGTTGTCCGATCGTGGCGACGGAGGGCGCGCTTCGCGAGGCGCATCGTGTTGCTCACGAGAACACCGATATCCCGGTGTGTCCCACCGGCTCCGCCGGGCTCGGCGGCTTGATCACGCTTCGGGCGTCGGCACCGGCCGCAATTGTCGACGGCGAACGGATCGCCGTACTGTTCACCGGCCGGATGCGACCAGGCGATCCGGATCCCCTCGTGAACTGAACGCTGCATGTCCGATCACCTCCGAGAACGGCGCGTCCTCTCGTTGGCGATCGTCATGTCCTCGGCCGCGGTCGCCCAGGCATTCGGCCGATTCACGTGGGGTGTGGTCCTGCCCGATGCCCGTGACGATGTCCTGGACGGATCGAACACGCTGGCAGGACTCTTCGGATCGATCAACGTCGGGGCGTATCTCCTCGGCACGATCCTGGTGGCCTGGCTGTCGTCGCGACTCACCCTGGTCTGGTTGGTGCGAGTGGGTCTGATGCTGTCCACCACGGGACTTGCGTTGGCCTCGTTCGCGCCGGCTCCCTGGGTGCTCGGGGTGTCGCTGTTCATCATGGGCCTTGGTGGCGCCGTGATCTGGGTACCGGCGCCGGGCATCGCCGTTCGGTACTTCCCGGCGTCACGCCGGGGTCTGGCCTCGGGCATCGTCGGAGCCGGCATCGGGGTCGGCATCGTGTTCGCCGGTCGCCTCGGGGGCTGGGTCGACGACGGCTCCGACGGCGCCTGGCAACGGGTCTATCGGATCGAGCTGGCACTCGCGATCATCGTCTTGTTCCTCGTGTTCACCGTCCTCAAGTCCCGCGGCGAGCGGCCGGCGGTGGCGGGTGGCTTCGGAGGTTTCGGTGCGCTTCGAACGGTCGCCGCATGGAAGCCGATGACCTTGGCCTACACCGCCTACGGATTCAGCTACATCCTGATCATCTCGTTCCTGGTCGCTCGCCTCGAGGACGACAGCGGCTACAGCGAGGAGCGAGCGGCCTTCGTCTTCTCGGTGGTCGGTCTGGCGATCATCGTGGGTGGCCTCACCGTGGTGCCGATGTCGGATCGGATCGGTCGCCGTCTCACCCTCGTGATCGCGTTTGCCTCGTGGGCCGTCGCCTCGGTCCTGATCCTGACCGGAGTCACCGTTCTGGTCTTCGTCGCCGCCGGACTGATCGGCCTGATGTTCAGCGGCATTCCGGGGACCATCGTGGCGCACATCATGTCCCACACCGACGAGTCGACCTATGGACCAGCCTTCAGTGCGATGACCCTGGCGTTCGGCTTGGCCCAGGCCATCTCGCCCCAGATCGGTGGAGCGATCGCGGACTGGCGGGGCTCGTTCACGGCGGTCTTCGTTCTGGCTGCAGTCGTGGCCGGATTGGGCGCGGTGGCGTCAGCGAAGATCTCCGCCCGCTGAGAGCTCGGCCAGGTCGGCGGCTCGTCTCACGACCTCGTCCATCGCGGCCGGAAGGTCGGGGAGGTCGACCTCGGTCGCTCCATCTTCCCGCAGGAAGACGAATGTCATCCGCGAGATCTTCTCGCCCGTGGCGGCGGCGAGCGCGGCGGCGTAGGACGCACCCTGCAATCGGTAGCGCGCGACTTTGGCGTCGAGTTCGTCGGGGGAGCCGACCTGATCGGTCTTCCAATCCACGACGACGAGTCCGTCCGGGGTGCGGTAGAGCAGGTCGATGTAGCCCTCGACCAGACGATCGCCGACGGGTGCGGCAACCCAGAGCTCGCGCCAGTGCTGGCCACCGGCCGCGGTGCGTGCCGCTTCGGTCATCAACCCGGCCTGCGCCAAACGGGCAACGACCTTCTCCTGCTTGGTGACTCCCTCGGCCGCGCTCTGGGCGGCGGCCGCGTCGGCGAGACCCTCGCCCGTGGCGAGGTCGATCACCTGCATCACGCCATGCACAGCGCGGCCGACCGCAGTGCCGTAGCGACCCTTCTGCCACGGTGGGAGATCGAGGTCCCGGGTGCGCTTGTCGAGACCCGGATCAGCGGCGGCGGACGCCTCGGCGGCGAGCGTCGTGGCGGCCACGACCGTGCGAGTCGAGGCCGCGGTGACCACCCGTTGGCGTTCGGCGGCCCATTCATCCCGGTCAGGGACCGGGACACGGGACGGCACGACCACTTTCCCGGACGCCGCGGGTGTCGGATCGTGCGCCGCGGCCGCTGCTCGCGCCATGGCGGGCTCGGCGAGCACTGAGGCACTGGTACGGACCTTACGATCCTCGCGGTGCAGGGAGACCACGAGGTGATCTCGGGCTCGGGTGGCGGCGACATAGAGCAGGCGAAGGCGCTCGTGTTCGTCCATCTGATCGTCGATCGGCTGCCAGGCGTCGTATCCCTCCGACGCGATACGGCTCGAGACCTTGAGCAGGACGTCGCCGCCCGGGGGAAAGACCACGGTCGGACCTCTCGAGGGCTGCTGGAAGCGGGTGGTCATGCCCGACAGCACCGTGATGGGGAACTCGAGGCCCTTGGCACCGTGAATCGTCATGATGCGGACCGAGTCGTCGTCGGTTTCGGGCAACACGGTCTCCGACACGCGGGCATTGTCCGCCCCTTGGAGGCGAGCCCATTCGAGGTAGGCCCGCAAGTCGGTGCCGCCGGCATCGACCCATGCTCGCGCCTGGTCGAGGACGAAGCGGAGGCGGCGCCACACGTCTCGGGGGGCTCCGGTGGCGATGGCGGTCTCGAGCACCGCCCGCTCGCGGATCACGCGATCGAGCAGCTCCGCCGGGGTCGACCACAGCCGCTGCTCGTGAAGGTGGGCGAGATGGCGGAGGCCGTCGGCGACCGGATGGTCATCTGCTTCTTCGGGCAGATCGGCGCGCAGCGAGAACGTGCCGCGCAGGCCGAGCCGCCAGTGGACGAGGTCGTCGTCGCCGCACCCGTAGACGAAGCTGCGCAGGGCAGCAACCGTGGCCAACTCGTCGGTCGGGTCGGCCACCGCCCGCAGGGCGAGCATCAGCTCCCGTACTTCGCGTGAGGCATAGACGAGGGACGAGGTCTCGGCCCGGTGGGGAATGGCGACGAGGTCGAGAGCTCGCTCCAGTGCCGGGAGGCTCGTGCGGGCGGGGAGCAGGATGCACACGTCGCTCGGGCGCGCCGGGCGCCATCCACCCTCACCATCCTCGACTGACCAGGGTGTGTCGCCTCGCACCGCCTCGGCCACGGCGAGGGCCACCGAACGTGCTTCGACTGCCCGTAGGGCCTCGGCGTCGAGGCGCTCGGGGATCGGATCGGCGCCGAGGAGAGCGACCGACGGGCCGCTCGGCGCGGCGTCGGCGCGATGTGCGGACAACGCGACATACGCCGGCTGACTCCCATCCGCCGCAGTGATCAGGGATGAGAAGATGTCGTTGATGAAGTCGATGATCGGTGCGGTCGTGCGGAAGTTGACGGTCAGGTCGGCACGATCGTCCACCCGATCGCGGGCGTCCAGGTACACGCCGATGTCGGCCCGCCGAAAGCGGTAGATCGACTGTTTCGGGTCGCCGACGAGGAACAACCGTCCCGGCTCGACCTCGATCTCGTTCCACGGCCGCCCGGCAAGCGACGGACTATTCTCAGCCGCTGCGATCAGCACGGCCAGCTCGATCTGAATGGGGTCGGTGTCCTGGAACTCGTCGAGCAGGAGTCGGCGGTATCGAGCACGCAGCGAGGCGCGGACGACCTCTCCATGGTCGGTGCTGCGCAGGAGACGGCGGGCCCGCACGAGAAGATCGTGGAACTCGAGACGCCCGGAGGCCCGGCGTTCCTCGGCGGCATCGAGGACGAATCGACCGATCCGGGCGCCGATGTGATGAAGGGCCGCGGTGGTGACCTGCGTGGTGGCCTGGTCGCATTCTGCGCCGAGTCCCCGTATCGATCGCCGCACGTCGCCGACATCGATCGTCCAGTTGGCGGCTTTGCCCTTGTTGCCCGGCTTCAGCGTTCGAGTCGCCTTGGGGCCCTCGCCCATGTCGGCCACGATGGCCAACGCGTCGATCTCGTCGAAGGCATCGAGAAGGGCGGCCTTGTTGTCTTCGAGGCGGTGGAAGAAGGGGAGGAGGGCATCGTCAGCGAAACATCGCTCCCGGAGCGCGAGCACTTGGTCGAACCGGGCGACGAGTCCGTCCACGTCGAACGGCGGGGGTTCGGGCGGCGTCAGATCCAGGCGTTCCTCGATGAGGTCCCAGTTCGCGGCCATCTGCAGGGCCACGGCTCGCAGGGCGTCGAGTCGTACCCCTCCCGCTTCGAGAATCAGCAATGAACGCCCGACGGTGACGTCGTCGAGGAATTCGTCCAGAAACGCCCGCCACCGCAGCTCGAATTCGACCTGGGATCCGATCTCGTCGAGCACTTCCACGCCCGGAGGCAGGCCGGCTTCCACCGGGTGCTCGCCGAGGATCCGCTGAGCGAAGGCATGGAGGGTTCCGACGGCGGCTCCGTCGAGTTGCTGGACCGCGTCGCGAGCGGCGGAGGCGAAGAGGTCGCCGACGGCGATGCGGTCCTCGAAGCGTTGACGGATTCGGTCGCGCAACTCCGCGGCCGCCTTCTCGGTGAACGTGATCGCGGCGATCGACTCCATCGCCACGCCGTCGTCGAGGACGAGTGCCTCGATCCGGTCGACGAGGGCCCGGGTCTTTCCGGAGCCGGCGCCCGCTTCGACGAACAGGGTGAGGTCGCGCCGTTCCCGGACCAGGCGCCGCTGGTCTTCATCGACCGGAAGCACCTCAGCCATGATCGCCCCCGTTGACTGCGAGATAGGGGGCCAGGTCGGGGTCGTCGGCGATGCGGCGCCAGTCCCGGTGCTGGTGCGACAGGCCGAGGCCGTCGGGCTCGCAGAACCAGCAGTCGACCCACGGACGGAAACTCGGTGTGGCGGGATGTTGGGGGAAGAGGCCTGCGCCGATCCCGTCGCTGATCTGCGCGACCACATCGAGGGCGGTGTCGGTGACGACGTCGGTGATCGGGTAGCCGACGGTGGAGAATCGACCCCGTGAGGTGACGAACCAGTAGGCGCCGCGGGCGGGATTGTCGACCCCGAGCACTCGCCGCGCCGCGAGTGCGTACAACACCAGTTGCAGGTGGGCACCGCCCGGGACGGGGTCTTCGGCCGTGAGCTTGTCGTAGCCGCGTGTGGAGCCGGTCTTGTAGTCGATGACGGTGATGGTGCCGTCGTGGGCTTCGTCGATGCGGTCGATGGCGCCGCGGAGCCGCAGGGTGCGACCGTCGGGGATCGGCACCTCGGTCGGTGGCGTGGGCGAGCCGGGCATGCCGAAGGGGAGCTCGGTGGCGGTCGGTCGCGTGCCATGGGCGGCGCGCTGGATGTCGTCGAACGCGACGAACCCGGCGAGGTCCTGCAGGATCACCTGTCGATCCCGTTGCCAGTAGATGCGTCGACCGACCATGCCCCGGGCGGCGAGCCGGTCGGCCTCGGCCACACCGAGTTGAAGGAGCCGATCGAGTTGTGGCTCACTCCAACCGATGCCCGGCTCGGGCACCGCGTTGGTGGCGATCTGCTCGTCGAGCCATTGGTCGAGCACGTTGTGGATGAGCGAGCCCCGGATCAGGGGAGTGATCCGATACGACTCCTCCGGGTCCTCGACGGGGTCGACTCGCAGGACGTGGCGGACGAGATAGGCGTGGGGGCACGCCGCCCAGCTCTCGAGCCGAGTCGCCGAGGTGATCTGCTCGGGGTTGGTCGGCGACGGAAGAACGACGCCGCGAAGATCGCCGTCACCGGCGAGGTTGCCGTCGAAACGGGTGAAGCGGCGCGAGAGGCGCCCGGCCGTCAGGGCCACACCGCGGGCCACTTCCCGTCGAGCCTGAACCAGCGGGTGGTGGTCGATCGCGCCACCGTCCTCGGCGTGGTCGAGGAGGGCACGGACGTCGTACTCCTGGGCATGGGCAGGGAAGTCGGTGGCCCGGAGCCCGGCGATGAACGACGGGACCTCGCTGAGCCAGTCGCCGGTGCGCTGATTCATCTCCTCGGCGGACGGGCGACAGTGATCGCGTTGTTCCACGGTGTCGAGCAGCCATCGCGACGGTGCTCGCTCGGCGCTGCGGCGGAGGTCGCCCCGCGGGAACATGAAGGTGGTGTGCGAGGCCGCGTTCATCACGGCCAGCAGCGCCCGGTGTTGATTGTCGGCGGCTGCCGCCAGGAGTGGGAGATCTCGTCCGGCGGCCCCGCGGACGCGATCGGGGATGAGGGGATCGTCGCGTCGTCGGGCGGGCATGGATCCTTCGGCCAGGCCGAGCACGACTGCGGTGTCGAGCTCGAGGCCGAGCGCCTGGTCGACGGGCCCGACCAGGACGCCGTGGCCGAACGTGCCGTGGCGCCCGAGGTCGTCGCCGAGCTGGAGTTCGAGCGCGCGACGAAAGGCGCTGGTGGATGGCGACGGGTCGATGCCGTCGAGATCGCCCAACCGGTCGATCGCGGCGTCGATGCGTTGACCGGCCGCACGTTCCTCCGCCGGCCAGCTCTCGCGTAGCGACTCGCCACCCAGATAGGTGCGCACGAGTGAGCGACACCAGCTCGCCAGCCCCGACCAGGTGGCGCCGCGCCCGCCGGGGTTCAGCGCATCGACGAGGGTGAGCATGAACGTGCGGAGATCGGCGGCGGTGGCTGCCTCGCGACGCAGGCGGGCGGCCCGCCAGGCCTCTTCCTCATTTCGTTCGTGGCGCTCGGCGTCGGACTCCAGATCGATGCGCAGCTGGTCCAGCCGTTCATCCCATTGCGTCGGCCCGGCGACGATACCGGCGGCGCGGGATGCTCGTTCCCATGCGGCGACCGGGGCGGGTCGGTTGTCGACCCCACGGATGGGCGCACCGGCGAGCCATGCCGCCACGTCGTGACGGGAGAAATCGTGATCGGCCAGCCCGAGCAGGGCCAGGAGTGAGCGACCCAACAGAGATGTGTCAGCCGTGCGCACAGATGCCCCGAACCAGGGGATCTCGGCGGCGTCGAGGGCATCGCCGGCGAGCCGCGCATAGGGCTTTCGCGAACCGAACACGATCGCCGTGCGGTCGAACGGCGTTCCCGCCCGGGCCGCCTCGGTGATGAGACGCACCGCATGACGCACCTCGTCGTCGGCGTCGGACACGCTGATGGCACGGTCGGCGATCGGCACCGTGGGCGCCGTGTCGACTCGCCAGGTGAGCCCCAGTGCTTCGGTCAGCTCCCGCACGGCAGCGTCCGCCTCGACGACACCCGTGACGCCGGCGATCACCTCGACAGGCTGGGATGCGGCCAGCGCCTGGATGAGCCGGACCTGATTGCTCGTCAACCGCTGGGGGAGATGGATCAGGGTCGGGCCCAGCTCGCGGGCAACCGGCGACCCCGCCTCGAGTTGCTCGATCGCCGCGGCGATGAGGTCCTGTTCGTCGGAGAACCGCGGTGCGAGACGAGCGTGAACCTGCTCATGGATCCGAACGATGTCGGCGAGACGAGGCGAGGTGGCACGCAGACGCGCCCGACCTCCAGCGTCCACCTCGGACAGGGCCCGATGGGAGCGAACGAGGGACCGCTCAGTGGTCGGATGTGTGTGGACGCCGGCGAAATGGCCGGGATCCTCGGCCAGTACGGCCCGCACCGCACCTGCGAGAACGGGAGTGGAAACGGGCCGTCGCCCCGATGCCGCCACCCGTCCCGCGCCGAGCAGCTCGGCCAGTCGGTACGGCGTGAGGAAGGTGACGCCGGCGACCCCGCCCCGACGACCGAGCGCCCGCCGGGCCGCCACGCCGATCTGGTTGGAGTGCACGACAACGGTGACCGGCGCCAACGCGTCGTCGGTCTTGTGCGCGGCGATTCGCTCAGCGAGGGCCTCGTGGGCCGCCGGGCCGTAGGGGGTCGTGGTGAGGGAGATCGCCATCCGTCAGTGATGGTACGCACACCCTGTGACGGCGGGCGGATCGCTAGGTGAGCGCGGCGCGATCCACGATCTCGCGAAGCGTGTCCGCATCCTGATCGAGCGTGCCGTACTCGTTGCCCCACTCGCCGCCGAGACGTGAGGCGCAGAAGGTGTCGGCGACGGCGGGGGTCGACTGGCGCAGGAGCAGGCTGCCCTGAGTGGCCTTGGCGATCATCGTCATGAGGCGACGTGCGTGTGGTTCGAAGTCGCCCCGGGCCCGAAGCAGCTCCCGTTCCAGGTCCGTGACATAGGTGTCGAGGTGCCGGTTGGCGCCGGCGGCGAGCTTGATCTCGTCCAGCAGGGCGTCGCCGGTTTCAGGGGTGCGGAGCAGGGAGCGCTCCACGTCGAGACCCATGATCACCGAGGTGCCCTCCCACACGCTGTTGAGGGGGGCTTCCCGGTAGAGCAGCGGGATGGGCTGATCCTCGATGTAGCCCATGCCGCCGTGGCATTCCAGGGCTTCGAGCGTGACCGAGCTGGCCCGACGACAATTCCAGTACTTGGCGATCGGCACGAGGATCCGGTTGAGCAACTCGGCGGACTCCATCGATGCGGAGTCGTCGGCGGCCCTGGTCACGCGCGTGCCCAGCAGCAGCGCGGCTTCGCTCTCGATGGCGAGGTCGGCGAGGGTGTTCTGCATCATCGGCTGGTCGCGCACCGTCGCGCCGAAGGCTTTGCGATGGGTGGTGTGGTGGATGGCGGATGTGACGGCTCGCCGCATGATCCCCGCCGACCCCGTAGCAAGGGCCATGCGGATGTAGTGCGTCATGTGCTTGACGAACGAGGCGATGCCCCGGCCCTCCTCGCCGATCCGGTAGCCGACGGCGACCTCGAACTCCACCTCGGAGGTGGCATTCGACGTGTTGCCGAGCTTGTCCTTCAGGCGCTGGATCCGGATGTTGTTGCGCGTGCCGTCGTCGAGGATCCGTGGAGCGATGAAGAGGGTGACACCGGCGTCGGTCTGGGCGGTGAGGAGAAGGATGTCGCCCATGGGGGCGGAGACGAAGTACTTGTGGCCGGTGATGAGGTATTCCCGGCCGTTGCCCGTGGGCACGGCTCGGGTGGTGTTGGCCCGGACATCGGAGCCGCCCTGCTTCTCGGTCATGGCCATCGCCACCGAGATGGCTGCCTTGTCGTCGACGTGCGCCGGGCGCGGGTCGTACCCCGGCGCCACGATCTTGTCGAGCCAGCGGTTGCCGATCTCGGGGTCGCTGCGCAGGAGGGGGACGATCGCCCACGTCATGCAGTTGGGGCAGCCGACCGCACCGTTCTCCGCCTGGTTCCAGAGGTAGTAGAGGACGTTGCGGGCGGTCTGGCCGCCGGGCTCGTCGACCGTCCACGGCAACGAGTGCGTCTCGGTCTCGAACGTGGCGGCCATGACCTCGTGGTAGGCGGGGTGGAAGTCGACCTGATCGATCCGGTTGCCGACGCCGTCATGGGTGCGCAGCGTCGGCCTCTCGTGGTTCGCCACACGCGCCAGCTCGCGCATGCGCGCGCTGCCGACGATCTCGCCGACGTTCACGGCGCGATCGTGGACCCACTCGATCTCCTCTCGCCTGACGAGATCGACCAGCACGGGATCTTCGAGGTACAGGTTCTGGTCCGGCGGCGCCGGCGGCACGTTCTCCACCGTGTGGGTCGTGCCGGCCGCCTGCCGGGGGCCGCTGGGGACCCAGAGTTGATCCCGGCTCATGCCGGTGCCTTGGCCAGCCCGATCGCCTGCTTCAGGCAGAGGCCGGTGGTGATGACGGCGCCGACGACGGCGGCGTAGAACGTGAAGTACGAGATCAGGTTCTGCCAGTCGCCGACCGGCTGCAGGCCCCGCTCGGGGGCGTAGACGGCGAAGGAGTAGCCGATCGTGTTGCCCCACAGAGTGACGATCGCTGCGTAGAAGAACCACTTGGCCTGGCGCATGCTGAAGTTGAGCCGCTTGCTGAGCAGCACCATCACCATCACATAGGTCGAGTTCATGATCGGCCCGGTGTGGGCGTTGCGTAGGAGTTCCTTCTGCTCGGGCGTGTCGGGCACCTCGATGTCGAGGCTCGGGATCGGGAACAAGTGCAGCACGTTGTCGGCGAGGGCGATCAACCAGACGAAGCCGCCGATGAACCCGAGGAACATCACGACGAAGCAGTGAACGAGGAGCTTCCCGCCGATGCGAGACGAGAAGCCTTCGCCTTCGACGACCCAGGGCTCCTCGGAGGTGGTCGAGGTGGTGGTCATGCGGCGCTCCCGGGGTGGTCTGTGTCGAAGGGGACGGGGATGTCGGGGTGATCGGTGTCGAGCCGGGGGACGAAGTCGGGGTCGGCCGTGGCGTAGCCGGCGATCCAGTCGCGAACCCACTCGGGGTCGTCCTCGCGGCGCGGATCATGGCCGGGCAGCGCCGTGCGCAAGGCGCCGGGGACAACGGCCACGAAGAACGCCCCGGTGCGCATCCAGAGCCGGATCCGTGAGCGCGGGTTGCGCCAGCGGCCGTCGTGCTTGAGCATCGCGATGCAGCCCTTGCGCGCCCACCAGAACACGTGGGCCGATCCGGTCAGGACTCCCAGCGCCCGCTGCCAGTAGGGCCCCCCGGCAGCCTGATAGGCATCGAAGGCCACCCGCTTGTGCTCGACCTCCTCCACCATGTGCCACAGTGCGAACGAAGCGACCCGGGTGTCGGATCCACCGAAGAGCTTGCGGCGGTCGTTGACCAGCCAGGCGGTGACGCCCATGGTCATGCTCTCGAATCCGGCGCTGTAGGCGAGCCGGTACGTGAGCGAGCGACGATCTCGCATGCGCTGATAGCCGGCCTTCAGCGCGTCTTCGACGTCGGCAAGCATCGGGTAGCCGTTGGCCTTGAGGATCTCGTTGTAGCGGCGGTGGGTGCGGAAGTGCTGCCCCTCCTGGGAACAGAATCCGGCGATCTCCTCGAGTACGTCGGGGTCCTCGATCTCGCCCGCGGCTTCCCGCAGGGTGGCGATCAGGAACGGTTCCAGGTACGGCATCGTCAGCGACGCCCCGTTGATCATGTGAGACCACTCGTGATGGCCCGGGTTCCACACCGGCTCGATGTCGTCGGGGAACTCGAACGGGATCTTGCGAACCTCGATCGGCGTGTGCTGCTCGGTGACGGTCATGTTGCTACCTCCTTGGCCAGGTTCTGCTTGCTCAACCCCAGGATCAGGGTGGAGACGAAGACGGGGAGCAGGTCGTCGATTGAACGACCCACGACGAAGAAGCCGCCGAGATGAAGTTCGACGAGCCCGTGGGCCCCGGCCCAGAACGTGTGGGCGGCGGTGAGCGGGTCGACGGCGAGTTCGATCGTGCCGGCCTTCTCGGCTGCGTCGATCACGTCGCGGCAGACACCCAGGGCGGCGAGCTTCGCGGTGAGCAGCGTCGGATCCGACTCCTCGATGCTCCCGGCGTCGGTGTAGAGCAGGTCGTACATCCGGGGCCGGTCGAGCCCGGCCCGCACGTAGGCCTCCGAGAGGGCCTGCAACGCGGCGATCGGCTCGTCATGCAGCGCCGCGGCGGTCGAGAGGACTCCGAGCAGCCATTCGTAGGACCGGACCCGCAACGCGTCGATGATGTCGGCCTTCGAACCGAAGTACGAGTACGGCTTCGTGTGGCTGCACCCGGCCCGGTTGGCGATGGCCCGAAACGACATCGCCTCGATGCCGTCCTCTTCAAGCAGGGCCTGGGCCGTGTCGAGCAGCGACTCGCGAGTGGAGCTGATCTCTTCGGCTGAACTCGGGCGGCGCGGCATCCAGTGAGTTAACAGCGTTAATTTAACGGTGTCAACAAGAGCGGATGTGTCCTAGTGCTCGGGCGGGGCGACGAAGTCGATGAGTTCTTCGACCGCGCCCAGTAGCGGGATTTCGAGATCGGTCCAGGACGTGACACGGGCCAGGATCTGTTGCCAGAACTCGCCCGTGGACCCGGTGGCGCCGAGCGCGGCCATCACGCCTTCCTTCCACGACTGCCCCATCGGCACGTCGGGCCACCGTTCGATCCCGACCGTGGCCGGCTTCACGGCCTGCCAGATGTCGACGAACGGATGGCCGCAGATCTTCACGTTGGGATCATTGACCTCGGCGGCGATGTGGGATTCCTTGGTGCCGTCGAGGAGATGATCGAGGAGCACACCGAGGCGACGGTTGGGCCCGGGCCGGAATCCTCGCACCCGCTCGGCGAGGTCATCGGCGCCGTCGAGCTGCTCGACCACCACACCCTCGACCCGCAGGTCGTCACCCCACACCTTCTCGATCAGGGCGGCATCGTGCACGCCTTCTACCCACAGGCGGCTGGCGCGAGCGATTCGGGCCGGCACATCGCCGACCGAGATCGACCCGCTCGCAGTGGTCTGGGGCTCGGCGGCCTCCTTCTTTGGGACGACGAGCTTGCACGGCACGCCCTTGCCGTCGATGTCGGCTCGGACCGAGCCCGGCTCGTACCGCACGGAGTGATCACGCCCGTGGCGATCGCGCAGCACCAACTTCGGGTCGCTGAACTGCACCACCATGCCGACCACACCGCTCGCACGGTCCTCGAGCACGAGTCCCGTGCGCACGGCCACCAGGGGATAGTCCCGCCTCGTCTTGGCGGGTGCGTTCAGATCGAGGGGCTCGGAGAGCATGCCGTCACGCTGCATCAACCGATCGTAGAACCGGACGTCCCCGCGGGGACGCTTTTGTCTCGGTCGGCTTCCGTGCGACCGATCGGCCGAGCAACGAACCAGACGCTGATCGCGCCACACGCCAGCAGGATGGCGACTTGACCATTGAAGACGGTCCGTGCGCCGGTGATCTCGAGCAGGAGACCGGCCGCCGTGGATCCGATGCCCATTCCGAGCGCGGTGGAGGCTGACATCAAGCCGCCGAGGCGGCCGAGCACTTCGGGCGGCGAGAGGACTTGAGCCGTGGATCTGGTGCCGACCTGGGTGGCGACGTTGGGGAATCCGGTGAGCGCGAACAGGGCCAGGTACAGCCAGAGCGCGGTCGTGGCCGAGGGTGCGTTGACGAAGACGATGAAGACGACGGGGAAGATCCCGAAGCCGACCATCGCGAGGGTCTGGACCCACAACAGCGCGGCCATGCCCGGCAACGAGCGAATGGTTCGCAGGCCGGATCTGATCGATGTGTCCGGTTCATCGTCGGAATCCTCGTCGATTGCGGACTGGTTGGTGGCCGCGCTCATCAACCCGGCAGCGAGTGCGCCGACGGCGAACGTGGCGCCGTCCAACACGGCCACGGCGGGCATACCGCCGGCGCTCAAGGCGATGCCGCCCGCCGCGGCACCGATGAGGCGCGCGATCGAACCGCCGGCCGACATCGCCGAGTTCGCGGCGATGAGCCGTTCGCCGGAGACCAGACGGGGGAGCAGGGCGAAGCTCGCCGGGTCGTTGACGCTGCTGATCATCCCTTGGGCGACGACGACGATGAAGACCGGCCAGACCCGCTCCGAGTCGACAACGAGGAGCGGCGCCAGCGCGAGGATCTGCAACAGATTGGTCGCCACGAGTGTTGGTCGGAGTCGCCACCGATCGGCCAGGCTGCCGCCGAGCGGACCGAGCAGCACTCCGATGAGGAGGCGGAGCAATAGACGGCCGCGGTGAGCACGCCCGAATCGGTCTCGAGGAACACATAGACGGGCAGCGCCAGCTCCAGCAACCGGTCGCCGATGCTGTTGACCGTCGTTCCCCCGAACAGCAATGCGAAGTCACGGTTTCGCCAGATGGACTGCCCTGGTTCGGTCGCGGTGAACGAACCTCGTCTCGCGGGATGGAAGCATCACTCGAACCACTGCCGGAGGACTGGGACCGGGTGATCGCGGTCGTGGCCCATCCCGATGATCTGGAATACGGGGCGGCGGCAGCCGTTTCTCGCTGGGCGGGGCAGGGCGAGGACATCCGGTACGTCCTGGCGACCCGAGGCGAGGCCGGGATCGACTCCATGCCTCCCGAGCAGGCCGGGCCGCTTCGAACGCAGGAGCAGGAGGCGAGCGCTGCCGTCGTCGATGTGAGCGACGGTCGAGTTCCTCGACCATCCGGACGGACTCGTGATCAACGGGGTCGACCTTCGGCGGGACCTGGCCGCGGCGATTCGTCGGCACCGGCCCGATGTGGTCATCGCGTCGAACTACCGGCAGCGATGGGGCGACACCGGTCCATGGAACCACGTCGACCATCGCGAACTCGGAGCAGCGTTGCCCGACGCTGTCCGAGACGCGGCGAACCGATGGCTGTTCACCGACCAAGGCGAACCATGGAACGGCGTCAAGTGGATCGCCTACGGGTCGTCGACCGCGCCGACGCATGCGGTCGACGTGACCGACACCTTCGACCGCGGCGTCGCATCACTCGAATGCCACCGCACCTACCTCGATGCACTCGGCGACCCTGACTTCGATCCGGACGCCTTCCTCCGCGGTGCGGCATCATCGGCGGGACCGCTGCTCGGCGTGGATCTGGCCGTGGCCTTCGAGCTCGTTCCGGCCTGATCAGACGCTGGGAGCTGTCACTCGTGGAGTCACAGCTCCTACAATGCGGTCGTGGAGCACTTTCGTGTCGAGGAACTCTCGGAGGCCGCAGGAGTCGCGGTCGACACCATCCGCTACTACCAGCGACAGCAGTTGCTGGCCGCGCCGCGGCGTGAGGGTCGACGAGCAATCTATGACACGTCGCATCTCGACCGACTGAGTGAGATCCGGCGTCTCGCCGACGAGGGTTTCAGCCTCACCCAGATCCGCAGCCTGTCAACCGATGATGCGTCCGGGTTGCTGGCTGACCTCGCCGAACAGAACGCCGCCGACCCTGAATTGGACAAGGCCGAATTGGCGCGTCGGGCCGACGTCCCGGAGTTCATCGTCGATGTGGTCGTCAGCGCCGGGCTGATCGCGCCTTCCGGCGAGGTCGGTGACGAACGATTCCCGGCCGACGCCGTCGACATGCTCGCGGCCGCCAAGACGCTCGTGAACGCCGGCGTCTCGATGGAGGAGCTCACCGCGCTGGCCCTTCGCCACGCCACCCACATCGAGGACGTCGTCGACGACGCCATTGGGGTGTTCAAGCGCCAGAGCGATCGAAGCGGTGGCGATCGCGATGAGTTGATCGAGCTCATGCACCGGCTCGTGCCCGTGGCGTCGTCCCTGGTCGGCCAGCACTTCGAGCGCACCTTGCGCACCCGGGCCCTCGCCCGACTCGGCGACGAGACGCCGGAGGACGACGGCGGTATCGTCGTGTTCTCCCGACGGTTGACCGAGCGCATCGATCCGGTTGCGGTGTTCATGACCGCCACCGACGGACACCGCGCGTTGTGGATTCGGCCCGAACTCGGGTCTGCCATCGTCGGCATCGGCGCCGTGGACACGATCGAGCCCTACGGCGACACGCGGTTCTCCGCCGCGTCGGCGGCTCGTGCCGCGCTGGCGGCCAGGGTCCGGCGTCATGGCCCCGCCGATGCCCCGGCCCCGGTCCTGCTCGGCGGCTTCTCGTTCGCCACCGGTTCGACCACCCACACGCCCGACTGGGCCGGCTTCCCCGACGCCCGATGGGTGCTGCCGGAGTTGACATTCGTCGACCGCGCCGACGGTTCGTGGTTGATCGCCTCCGCTCGGCTCGCCCCCGGCGACGACGAGTCCGCGGTGCTCGAGTCGCTCGAGGCTCGCGTCGACGCGCTCGCATCCGCCACCGTACCCGCCGTGCTCGACCCGTCCGATGTGGCCCGCGGCGAACCCACCGCCGACGATCAGGACTATGTCGATCTCGTGGCCGCGGCGGTCCGTGACATCCGCGCGAGCGACATGGGCAAGGTGGTGTGTGCCCGCGTGCAGGAACGCGGGCCGATCGACATCGGGGTCACGCTCCAGCGACTCGTACCCCGGTACCCGACCTGCGCGGTGTTCGCGTTCGGGGTCGGCGAACGCACCTTCCTCGGCGCCAGTCCCGAACAACTGGTGCTGCTGGATGGTCGGGAAGTCCAGACCGTCGCTCTCGCCGGCACCACCGCCCGCGGATGGGATGAGACCACCGATGAAGCGCTTGCTGCCGAGATGATGGGCTCGGCGAAAGTCCGTGAGGAGCACCAGTTCGTC
This sequence comes from Acidimicrobiaceae bacterium, assembly GCA_016845585.1. Classification (GTDB taxonomy): domain Bacteria; phylum Actinomycetota; class Acidimicrobiia; order Acidimicrobiales; family Aldehydirespiratoraceae; genus JAACCU01. The sequence goes on from JAERSO010000129.1 coordinate 28,500, forward strand.
GTCGACGACATCACCGAGCGTCTCGCCACGCTCGGCCTGGTGGGGCGCACACCCGAGGAACCGGAAGTGCTGCGGCTCGCACGGGTGCAGCATCTGCGCACCCCGATCACCGCTCGCGTGGAACGTCGCCGCGGTGGGGTGAGCGACATGGACGTGCTGCGGGTGGCGAGCGTGTTGCACCCGACGCCGGCGGTCGCCGGCACACCCACTCAGGATGCCCTCGACTGGCTCCGCGACACGGAGGAACTCGACAGGGGCTGGTACGCGGCGCCCGTCGGTTGGTGTGACCTCGACGGCAACGGTGAGCTGCGGGTGGCGCTTCGCTCGGCGCTCGTCGATCCCGACCGGGTGCAGCTCATCGCCGGGGCCGGCATCGTCGCCGACTCGGTGCCCGAGGATGAGTTGGCCGAAACTGCGGTGAAGCTCCGGGCATTGCTCGACGTGATGGAGGTGTGACGTGACCGATCCCGTGTACGACCCGATTGCCGCGTTCGCCGCGACTCTGGCGGGTCACGGCGTCACCGACATCGTCATCAGCCCGGGCTCCCGGTCCACACCGCTGAGCATCGCATTCCACGCACGCCCCGACCTGCGGACGACGATCCACCTGGACGAACGTTCGGCGGGGTTCTTCGCACTCGGCCAGGCCCGGGCAACGGGACGGCCGTCCGTGCTCATCTGCACCTCCGGGACGGCGGCGGCCAACTATCTCCCGGCCATGGTCGAAGCGAATCACGCGGGATTGCCACTGATCGTCTGCACGGCCGACCGTCCGCCGGAACTACGGGGATGGGGTGCCGGCCAGACGATCGATCAGGTCGGCATCTACGGCACCAACACCCGCTGGTTCGCCGACCTGCCCGTTCCGTCGGACTGGACCGAAGCGGCGGCGTCGATGGCGGCCATGCGTGCGATGGCCCTGGCAACCGGACCTCGCCGCGGTCCCGTCCATCTCAACTGGCCTCTGCGCGAGCCGCTCGAACCCGTGGGGGCCGTGCCCGTGCCCGAGCCGATCGTGCCTCGCCGCGACAGCCACGCCAACTTCCAGCTCGCCGAGGATCCGCTCGGCGATCTCACCGAACTGGAGAAGGGCGTCATCATCGTCGGGCCGGACGTCGCCCCCGGCATCGACGCACAGCACCAGGTCTCCGACTGGATCCTCCGCTTCGCCGAATCGGTCGCCTGGCCCATCTTCGCCGAGCCCATCTCGCAGCTTCGCCGTGGTCACCATCACGGCGAGGAATACGTGATGAACGCGGCCGACCATCTGTGCAAGCACGTCACGGTCGACTCCTTGCGCCCCGACGTCGTCGTCCGTCTCGGCGCCAGTCCCACGACGAAGCCGGTGCGCCGATGGCTCGAACGGGTCAAGCCCGAACACGTCGTACTGATCGACCAGGAACAGCGTTGGCACGACGCGTCGTTCACGGCGACCGAACACCACACGGTGTCGCCGGTCACCGCCCTCGGCCGCGCCCGCCGGCTCGGCAGTGGGGTACGCAATCGCAGCGAGTGGCTCGATGCATGGTGGGACCTCGACGACATCGCCTCGAAGACCGTCGACCGGCTCATCGCCGACGGCCCGCGGCTCAGTGCTCGGGTGACGCGGGAGTTCGTCGATGCACTCCCTGACGAGGCGGTGGTCATGACCTCGAACTCGATGCCGGTACGAGATCTCGACAGCTTCCTCGCCAATGGCGGACCGAACACGACCTTCGTGGGCAACCGCGGCGCCAGCGGCATCGACGGGATCGTCTCCACCGGTCTCGGCCTCGCCGCCTCCCAGGACGGGCCGGTCGTGGTCTACACCGGCGATCTCGCTCTGCTGCACGATCTGACCGGGCTGGCATCGGCCGTGCGTCTCGGACTTCATCTCACCATCGTGTGCATCGACAACGACGGTGGTGGGATCTTCTCCATGCTGCCGATCGCCCAGGGTGACCGCGGCGTGGACTTCGAGACGCTGTTCCGCACGCCGCACGGTGTCGATCTCGCGGGGCTCGACGGCTTCGCAGGCATTCGCGCCACGACCCTCGGCGAGCACGACTCGGTCAGGGACGCAGTCAGCGCGGCGATCTCCGTCGTCGAACCCGGTGTGGATCTGCTGATCGTGCCGGTCGACCGCGACGCCGACGTCGCCCAACGGCGCAGCATCGCCGAGGCAGTCGGCGAGGCACTCGCTCGATGAGCTCGACGGTCGTGGTGCTGCACGGATTCACGGGATGTGGCGCGGCCATGGACCCGCTGACACAGCGCTTGCGGGCCGGGCTCGATGACACAACCGTCCTGGCCCCCGATCTGGCCGGTCATGGCCTCGGGCCGGCGTCGATCGACCCGGCCGACTACACCATCGTGGCCATGGCCTCGGCCGTCGGCACGCTCGTGGACGGCCCCTTCCATCTCGTCGGCTATTCGATGGGTGGTCGCGTGGCGCTGACGTTGGCCTGTCGGCGCCCCGATCGGGTGGCGAGCCTGTCCCTGATCGGTGCATCGGCGGGCCTGGAGCGCGACGACGAGCGGGCTGCACGACTCGCGTCCGACGCCGCGCTCGCCGCCGCGCTCGAAGCAGACCCGGAGGCGTTCATCGACCGCTGGATGCACAACCCGCTGTTCGCCACCCAGCAGCGGCTGGGCGCCGAAGCCTGGGCCGCCTCGCGCTCCCAGCGACTCGCCAACGACCCCGCCGGGATGGCGCTCAGTCTCCGAATGGGGAGCACCGGCCGCATGACGCCACTGCATGTCGAACTCGCGGCGTGCCGGTTGCCGGTCGGTCTGATCGTCGGTGCGCTCGACGCGAAGTTCCAGGGGATCGCCGCCGACATGGCCGCGGCTCTGCCCTCGGCCGACGTCATCACCATCGAGAACGCGGGACACGCCGCTCACATCGAGGAGCCCGATGCCGCCGCGGCGGGGGTCTTGGCCACGATCGGTCGTGGCCGTTGAGGTTCAGCGTCACCCCGTTCGATCTGGCGCTGGTGGTGCCCTTCACCACAGCGCACGCCACGGTGTCGAGTCGCTCCGGCATGCTCGTCACCGTCATCGACGGCGGGCACGTCGGACACGGCGAGGTGTCGCCGATGCCGGGGTGGTCGCCGATCGACACGGATCGAGCGGGAGCGCTGTTGTTGAGTTCGATCACCGCGGTGGACGCAGGTCGTGACTTCGACGACGTCCTCGACGACCTCGAGGATGCCCCCGAGGTCCGTGCCGGCCTGGCGGGTGCCGTCGCGGACTTCGCGGCACGCCGACGGGGCCTGTCGCTGGCTCAGTTCCTCGACCCGGACGCGCTGACGTCTGTGGCCGTGAATGCCGTTGTCGGATCCGGAGCGCCCGTGCAGAGCGCGGCGACGGCACGCGAGGCGGTCGGCCGCGGCTTCGCCACCATCAAGATGAAGGTGGGGGTCGAGTCGCCGGAGATCGACATCCGTCGTGTGGCCGAGGTGCGTGAAGCGATCGGTCCCGGGGTAGAACTCCGGCTCGACGCCAATGGCGGCTGGTCGGCGCGCGATGCCCAACGGGTACTCGATGCCGTTGCCCTCTACGACATCTCGTTCTGCGAGGAGCCGGTCTCCGGTATCGATGCGATAGCGGCGCTCGGAGCATCCAGCCCCATCCCGCTGGCCGTCGACGAGTCGGCTCGTACCGTTGACGATGTGGCGCGAGCGCTGGGTACCGGCGCGATCGACGTCGTGGTCATCAAACCACAGGCGATCGGCGGGCCGGACCTGGCGATGCGGGCCGTCCGACTCGCCCTCGAGTTCGGCGCCACGCCGGTGGTCACGACCATGATCGACAGCGGGGTCGGGGTGCGCCACGCGCTCCACGTGGCGGCAGCGGCCGGGCTGCCGCTGGCGCATGGGCTGGCGACGGCAGCCATGCTCGCCGAGGACCTCGCTGAGCCGCTGCGAATCATCGACGGGGTGATCACACTCGGGACCGAATCGGGTCTCGGTGTGACCCTGCCCTGAGTGCTGGGTACCCTCCCGCCGTGGATCTCTACATCATTCGTCATGGTCGTCCCGTCCGTCAGGTCGTCGGAGAGGGTGAAGGAGGCGCCGATCCGGACCTCTCCGAGATCGGTGTGCGCCAGGCGGAGCGAGTGGCCGAGTTCCTCCGACACGAGGGGATCGATCACATCGTCGCCTCGACGATGCGACGTGCCCACCAGACGGCGCAGCCGCTCGTCGACGTGCTCGGCATGGAGCCGGAGCTCCTGGAGGATCTGATCGAGAGCGACCATCGGTCCAAGGCGTACGTGCCCTCGGAGGAGATGTCGCCCGATGATCCCGAGACCGCCCACTACTTCCACGGGAATCTCCACGAGATCGTGTTCAGTGATGGCTATGACGCGTTCGAGGAACGAGTCCGTCGTGGGTTTCAGCACATCATCGACACGAACCGGTCGAAGAGGGTCGCGGTGTTCTGCCACGGCATGGTCACTGCGGTGTTCGTCAAGACGATCATCGGCCTCGACGACGTGTTCTCGATCTCGGTCGACTACTGCGGCGTCACCCGGGTGCAGGCGAGCAGCGGCGGCCATCGCACCGTGCGCTCGGTGAACGAGACCCACCATGTCCGCGATCTGATCGAGTGGTGATCAGATGAGTCTCACACTGGTCGTCATGGCTGCCGGGCTGGGTTCGCGCTTCGGTGGCATCAAGCAGCTGGCGGAGATCGGCCCGAACGGCGAAGCGTTCCTCGATTTCGCCATCACCGATGCGGTGGACGCAGGTGCCGACAAGGTCGTCCTGATCGTCCGATCCGACATCGAAGCGGACGTGCAGCGGCACCTCGATGGTCGCCACGACGAGGTCGACATCGCCTTCGTGATGCAGGACACCCATGGTCCGAGCCGCCAGAAGCCGTGGGGTACCGGTCACGCCGTTCTCACCGCCGCCCCCGAGGTCGACGACACGTTCATCGTGATCAACGCCGACGACTACTACGGGCGATCGACCTATGCCGCGTTGGCAGTGGCCGCCGTCGACCTCCCCGATGATCGCTGCCTCCTCGCCGGCTTCCGTCTCGATCAAACGCTGCCTGACGTGGGTGAGGTCAGCCGGGGGATCTGTCGCGTCGAGGGAACCGAGATGGTGTCGCTCGTCGAGACACACGGCATCGGCCGTCGCGCCGACGGCTTGATCACGGCCGCCGATCCGGCCGGGTCGCTGGCCGACGACACGGTCGCCTCGATGAACTGTTGGGTCTTCCCCAATCGACTCTTCGGTGATCTCGAGCGGGGTTTTGCCGAGTTCCTCGCCGAACACGGTGACCAGGAGAAGAGCGAGTATCTGCTCCCGAGCGTGGTGCACGAGCTGATGGCATCAGGGGAGATGACCGTCGGTGTCGTGCCGACGTCAGAACCGTGGGTGGGCGTCACCAACCCGGGCGACCTCGAGGTCGCCCGGATGCGTATCGCCGAGGTGCGCGACTAGCTGTTGTTCGCTCGGAGGTAGTCACCCAGGATCGCAGCGGCTTCGGGGTCGCCGGTGACCGTGACCTCGCCGTTGGCGACCGCGTCGTTGTAGGTCAGGGCGCCGCCCAGCACTGTTGCCAGCGTCGGGCTCGTGCACGAGATCGTGGCGTCAGCCTCGACACACTCCACGGCTCTCAACATCCCTGGTCCGATCTCCACGCCCACACACGCCTCATCGACGCTGAGCCGGACCGTGACGCTTCGGGGGACATCGAGCAGCGAGAACCGGTGCCGTCTTCCGAGATCGGCCACCGCGTACGCGAGCATCGGGTCGCTGATCTCGGAGTCCATGATGATCGGGATCCCGAATTCGTAGAGGGCACCGATCACGCCACCGATGCGTTGGCCGGATTCGGTGAGGACGAGGCGGCGTTTGGGTTCGTCGAGTTCGGCGAGGAGGCCGTGGGCTGTCAGCGTCGCGATCCGATCGGTCAGCTCGTCATCGGTCAGGCCGGGGTTGCGTTCGCTGAGCAGCTCACGACGCTGGGGCCCGGACCACAACAGGTCGCGAAGCAGGAGGATCGTCCACGGCTCTCCGAGGACGTCGAGCGACACCGCCACCGGACAGAACTGATCGTACGGGGGGACCAACTGCCCCTCGGTCGCTGTGGGTAGTGGTGTTGGTGTTCCTGCACGTTCCGCCATACCGCCATCTCATCACGTTTTCAGCTGAACGGGGTGACCGGTTGCGACACAGGGTCGCCATCGATCGTGAGATCGACCTTCTCGTTGTAGAAGCACATGAGGCCCTTGACCGGCGCCGACTCTCGGAAGGGCTCGTCGTAGCCCCACACCAGATCCTCGTAGAGCTCACCGTCGACGGCCACGCTCCAGTACCGGGCGAAGCCCTTGTAGGGGCAACCGGTGCTCGTGGCGGTCGGTTGGAGCAGCTCCGTCCGAACGTCGTCCAGGGGCAGGTAGTAGCGCGCTGGGAGCCCGGTCTCGAAGAGGATCGTGGGTCGGGTCGAGTCGGCCAGAACGGTGCCATCGAGAGACACCACCACATGGCGCGAGGATGCCAAGCAGTCGATGCGCGTGAACGGGCTGCGCGGATGGATGAAGACCTCCTCGTCCTCCTCGAACCACTGATCGACCGCGTTCCAGTCCACCTTCACGTGATCCGCAAGGTTGTCGGCGGTGGTCGCGGGAAGGTTCTCGTCGACATCGGCACGGGGGAAGTACCACCATGGGTAGTACTGGTGCTCCCAGCCGAGCTTTGCCTCGGTCGAATCGATGACGACCTGCCCGTCGATCATCCCGCGAATCCACTTGCCGGTCGGCTCGATGCGGAACAGTTCCATGATCAACCCAGGAGGTCGGTGACGACGTCGTGGTAGAAGCGCGTCGTCAGGTGCAGCGACTCGGTGTCGATCCGTTCGTTGTGGCCGTGGAAGCGGGTGGAGAAGTCGCCCTGTGTCACCGTCGGACTCAGGAGACCGGCGCCGTAGCTCACGGCGCCGAGCTCTCGATGGACGCGGGCGTCGGTGAACCCGACCGACATCTGCGGCACCAGTCGCACTGACGGGAACGGGCGTTCGGCGGCTCGCTGCATGGCATCCCACAGTGGCGTGTCGACGCGGCTCACCGACGACGCGTCATTGATCAACATGGTGACCTCGACATGGTCGTAGAGGTCGCCGAGCGCAGCCCGGAGATGCGCGTCGACCTCCTCAGTGGTGTCGCCGGGGACCGTGCGGATGTCGACATCGATGTCAACGGTGTCGGGGATGACGTTGGTCTTGGTTTGGCCGACGGCCACGTTGGGCGAGAACGTCGTGTGGGTGCACGAGTGCAGGAAGCTCGCCGCCGCGGCATTCGGCATCGAGGCGAGTGCGATGTCGATCTGGGTCTCGTCGAGCAGCGCCGATTTCGCCTCGTCGTCGATCTTCATGGCCTGGACCTGGGCGCGCCAGAACTCGTGGAACTTCGGCGCCGGCCCGTAGTCGGCGAGGCGCTGGACGATGCCGGCCGCCTTGATCAGCGCATTGTCCTTACGGAAGGGCATCGAACCGTGACCAGGCACACCACGCACGCGGAGCCGCCGCCAGGCGACCCCCTTCTCGCCAACGGTCATGCTGAGCGTCGGACCGTGCTCGTCGCCGCCATGGAGACCGCCGTTCTCTGTCAGGAGGTAGTCGGTCGTGATCACGTCGGGGTGGTTGTCGGCCATCCAGCGGGCGCCGTAGGCCGAACCGGCCTCCTCGTCGGCCACCGCGAAGTAGACGAGATCACCCTTCGGTTGGAAGCCGCCGGTCGCCAGATTGCGAAAGACCACCGCCATGGACGACGTGAGGTTGAGCATGTCGACGGCGCCGCGGCCCCACACTTCATCGATCCCATCGGCATTGCGGATGATCTCACCCCCGAACGGATCCTCGTCCCAACCGTCCTCGTTGACCGGCACGACATCGGTGTGGCCGTTCAGACACAACGAGGGGGCATCGGGATCAGAACCTTCGATGCGGGCGACGAGCGAGGTGCGGCCGGGCGCGGCATCGTACCGCTCGACGTCGATGCCGGCGCCCTCGAGGAACGTCGTGATCACATCGGCGTTGCGCGACTCCTGGCCCGAGTCCTCCGTGCCCTCGTTCACGCATGCGTTCTGGATCAACGCCTGGAGCAGTTCGATCGTTTCTTCACCACGGGGTTCAGCCATGGCGCCAGTCAACTACACGGAGGTCACGTCGGGGAATACAGTCCCGAGATGCGACGCGATGTCCAGGTGAACGACGCCGTCGACCTCGTCATCCGGGGGGCGACGATCGTCGACGGTACGGGCACGACCGCCCGGGCAGGAGATGTCGCGGTTCGGGGCGGGCGAATCGTCGCGGTCGGTGCAGTCGGGGCGGTCGCCGCGCCGTCGGCGGAAATGGTCGACGGCACCGGGCTGGTCCTCGCACCGGGATTCATCGACGTCCACGCTCACGACGATGCTGCCGTTCTCGACACGCCGGACATGACGGCCAAGGTGTCCCAGGGTGTCGCCACGGTGGTGGCCGGCAACTGTGGCATCAGCCTCGCCCCGATGCGCCCGGCGGAGCTTCCATCACGGAGGCGGTGGGTGAACGCATCAGGTGGAGTGCTCGCGGTTGAGCGGGCCTCACTTCGGCGCGAGACCGCAAGGGGCTCTACGATCCCCCGATGCGCGAGCGACGGGGACTGACGACGCGCCGCGTCATCGCGGCGATGGGGCTGCTGATCATCCTCACGACTGGGTGTACGCGTGCGTCGGATGTCCATCTCTCGGAGTCGGACCCGGACGCACAAACGCCGACGACCGAAGTCGCCGGGGTCTGATCCCCGTTGGGGAGGGTTCTCGAGAAAGCACGCTGGGGTCTGTCCCCAGCGTGCTTTCTGGCTAGCCGACCTCGGAGTGGGTGACGGGCTGCTCGCCCATCCACTCGCGCAGCGTGTTCTTGAGCTTGGTCTGCTGGATGAAGAGGTCCTGCTCGGCGGGCGCATCGCCGGCCGACTGCGGAGCCTTCAGGTAGAAGCTCAACCATTCCTGCACACCGGACTCACCGGCACGCATGGCGAGGTCCATGAACAGGGCGAGATCGAGGACGATCGGGGCCGCAAGGATGGAGTCGCGGCACAGGAAGTCGATCTTGATCTGCATCTTGTAGCCCATCCAGCCGAAGATGTCGACGGCGTCCCAGCCTTCCTTGTTGTCGCCACGCGGCGGGTAGTAGTTGATGCGGACGACGTGATCGACGTCGCCGTACAGCTCGGGGTAGACCTCGGGCTCGAGGATCTTGTGTAGGACGCCGAGCTTCGACTCTTCCTTGGTCTTGAAGTTCTCGGGGGCGTCGAGCACCTCGCCGTCACGGTTGCCGAGGATGTTGGTGGAGTACCAACCCTCGAGACCGAGCATGCGGGCCTTGAGGCCAGGAGCGAGCAGGGTCTTCATGAGGGTCTGACCCGTCTTGAAGTCCTTGCCGGCGATCGGGACGCCGCGGGTCTTCGACAGTTCGAGCATGCAGGGAAGGTCGGTCGAGAGGTTCGGAGCGCCGTTGGCGAAGGGCACGTCGCTCTGGAGGGCGGCGTAGACGTAGATCTGCGACGGGGAGATGTTGTCGTCGTTGTCCTTGAGGCCCTGCTCGAAAGCCGCGACGGTGTCGTGGACGGCGGATGGCTCCTGGAAGGCCTCGGTGGAGCCGCACCACACCATGACGAGACGGTCACAGTCGTTCTCGGTGCGGAAGTTCTCGATGTCGGCCATGAGCGCCATGGCCTGGTCCCACTTGTTGGTCTCGGACTTCACGCGGGTGCCGTCGAGGCGGCTGACCCACCGCTGATCGAAGACGGCGTCCATGGCCACGACACCCTCGAGCTCCGACGAGATCGGGGCGAGGTCCTTCTCCTCGAGCACGCCGCAGGTGCGGGCGGCCTCGAGCGCATTGGCCGAGATGGGATCCCAGCCGCCGAAGACGATGTCGTCGAGCGTGGCGATGGGGGCGAAGTCCTTGATGAGCGGGTTGCGACCCTCCTCTCGGGTGCCGAGGCGGATGTGCGCCATCTGGGAGACGGAGCCGAGCGGGGCGACGCCCTGCTGGCGGGCGGTGAGTACACCGGCAATGAAGGTGGAGGCCACGGCGCCGAGCCCGGGCGTCAGGACGCCGAGCTTGCCGGTGGCGGGAGCGATATCGCGAGCAGTCATGGGCGAGAACGATAAGCGATCTTGTATAAGAAGAACAGTCAGTGAAGAAAGACTGAACTATTCTGCGCGGGGTGCGAGTGATCACGCTTCCCGACCTGTCCATCCGTCAACTCGAGTACCTCGTCGCGGTGAACGAGGAGCCGAACTGGGCCGCGGCGGCAGAACGCGTGGGCGTCTCGCCCTCGGCGTTGTCGCAGGGTCTCTCCGAACTCGAACGGCGAATCGGCGTGGCACTGTTCGATCGCGATGGACGCCGGCGTGTGTTTCGACCCGCAGCCGCCGAGGTGCTGGCACACGCTCGCCAGGTCGTTGCGCTCACCACCGACCTCGCGGCCTGGGCCGAGCGCAGTCGAACCGGAGCCAGCGGCCAGTTGCGCGTCGGAATGATCGACGCCGCGGCATTGGGTCACTATCCCGACGTCATCGCCCGCTTCCGAGAGGGTCATCCGTCCGTCGAGTTCCGGCTCCGGGTCGCCCCGTCCGGCGTGCTGCTCGACGAGCTGGAGTCCGGCAGCCTCGATCTCGTGGTGTGTGTCGATCCTGTTGGGGCCCGGCGTGGGATTCGCATGGATCATGTGATGACCGAGGAGTTGGCGATCATCACGGCAGGCGATCCGGTGCCGCGTGATCCCGCGAAGTGGGGGCCATGGGTTCTGTTCGCCGCGACCTCACACACTCGAGCAGTGATCGAACGGGCGCTGGTCGATCTGGGGGCGCCGGTCGACGTCGTGACCGAATCGAATCAGCCCGAGGTCCTGCGGGCCATGGTCGCGCTGGGGGAGGGGTGGACCGTTCTGCCCAAAGTGCAAGCGGGTGAGGGGCTGCGGGTCGGTCGAGTGATCGCCGGACGCCAACTCGTGCTGGCGCGTCGCGACGGCGCCGCGGTGGACCCTGTCGCCGAGATGTTCGCCGAGGCAGTCCTCGCCTAAGGTCGCGGCCATGAGCAACGCAGCAGCCGCCTACGAAATCCTCAAAGCCCAGGAAGGCGCCGAAGAAGGCGTCGGTGAATGGCATCAGATCACCCAGGAGCAGATCAACGAGTTCGCCGACGTCACTCTCGACCATCAGTTCATCCACCTCGACGAGGAGCGGGCCACCCCGATCTTCGGCGGCACGATCGCCCACGGGTTCCTGACCCTCTCGATGCTCGTGCATCTCAGCTCCACGGTGCCGAACAACACCCCGCCCCTCGACGGTGTGATGATGGGGATCAACTATGGATTCGAGAAGGTGCGCTTCCTCAACCCGGTTCTCTCCGGCAAGCGGGTTCGGGCCAGCTCCACGGTCAAGTCCGTCGAACTCAAGGGCACGGCCATCAACCAGACCCGCACGTTCACCGTGGAGATCGAGGGCGACGACAAGCCCGCGCTCGTGGCCGACTGGATCGGCCGCATGGTGTTCGACGGCTGAGGTTTCGACCTCTGAGCGTTCCACAGCTGAGTAGTCGCCTCGGCGCTCTGATCGTCGCGGCGGCGCTGGTCGCGGCCGGTTGCACCTCCGACGGTGATGGTGAGGCCGCGCCGGCGCTCGTGACGACCTCGGTCGCGCTGGGTGTCGATGATGCCCCTGCTCCGGCGGAGACGTCTCGGGACATCGCGGCTGAAATCCGCCAGATCGACTGTCCTGAGTATCTGGCTGTAGCCGATGTTGCCTGCGGCATCGCCAGCGTGCCGCTCGACCGTTCAGCCCCCGAACTCGGCGATGCCGAGATCTCCTTCGCCGCCATGGAGGGGGCGGGGGCGATCGCTCGTCCGATGGCGGTGATGCAAGGTGGGCCGGGCGGCGCGAGTAGCGAACTCGCGGCCTGGTTTCCGCAGCGTCTGTTCCCGCAGGTGTTCATTGATCAACGCGGGACCGGATTCGCCCCCGTTGATTTCGACTGTGATGAGTTTGACGCGGCGCTTGGCGACTCCTTCGCGGAGCTGGCCGACGACGCCGTCGACACTCTCGACGGCAGCCTGGCGCAGTGTGCCAACCGGCTCGCCGACACCTCAGCCGATCACGTCGCCCTGTTCGCTCACGCCACCACGGCGAACCATGCCAACGATGTCGAGGCGATCATGGTTGCGTTGGGATACGGGGAGTGGACCGCCTATGGCGTCAGTTATGGGTCGACCATCGGCTTCGCCCTCTTGGCCGAGGAGCGCGATGGAATGGTCGGTGTGGTGCTCGATGGCGTCTACCCGCCCGACCTCGACATCGAAGCCGGCTACGCCTTCTCGGCGCAGCAGTCGCTCGATGCGCTGACGCAGGCGTGCGCGGCGAGTGGTCCGTGCCGCGACTCCAACGATGATGTCGCCGCCTCGGTGGAACGTCTCCTCGACCGTTTCGCCGCGGAGCCGGTCAGTCTCACCGTGGACGGAACCATGGTCGTCGTCGATGATGTGCGTCTGGCCGAATATGTGTTCCTGCTCTCCTACAGCGAACGACAGATGCGCTACCTGCCGGCGGTGCTCGCCAGGATCGAAGCGGGCGACGGTACGGCATTGCAATGGCTCGCTCGTACCGGATCGACCACCCTGCTCTCGGCCTACGGGGTCAACGACGAGGCGACCTACTTCGCGGTGACGTGCCATGACCGGCTTCCGTTCATCGACGGCCCGACGGGCGACCTGAGCGCCTACGCGACCGCGTTGACTTCCGCACCGGTGGGCGAGGCCTGTGAGCCATGGGGAGCGAAGGCGTCGTCGGCCTCGGCCGGTGCACCGGTCGAGAGCGATCTTCCGGTCCTGCTGTTGTCCGGCGAATTCGATCCGATCACCCCACCGGCCTTCGCCGAGTCCGCGGCCGAAGGATTCAGCAACGCCACCCTCGTCACCCAGGCCGGCCGGGGCCACGGAATCTGGGTCGGCGACGATTGCATCGGCTCGATCGTGGACGAGTTCGTCGCCGATCCGGGCGGCACCTTCGACACTGCGTGCGCCGATGTCGGCGTGCCGGTCGAGTGGGCACAGCCATGAGCGCGCCGGCCAGACTGGCGGCGTCGCTCGTGATCATCGACGATCGACCGGATCTCCAGGTGTTGATGGGACGGCGACTCACCACCCTTCGATTCGCGCCGGGGATGATCGTGTTTCCGGGAGGTGCGGTTGAGGAGGAGGACTTCGTCGCGGCCAGGTCGATGACGAATACGGCCGTCCGCGGCATGGATCCGACGGACGCCGCGGCGAACCTGTACGCGGCGCTTCGAGAGACCGAGGAGGAGGCCGGGGTGTGGGTCGGCGGTGATTCGCCGATCGACGCAGCCCGTTTCCCGTACATCGGGCACTGGGTGACGCCGGAGAGTTCACCCCGCCGATTCGACACCCGGTTCTTTCTCGCCCGCTTTCCCGGTGGTGACGTGCGCGCGGACCGTGACGAGTTCGAGGATCTCTGGTGGGCCCGTCCCATCGAGATCCTCAAGCAGGTGGAATCCGGCGAGTTGAGCGCCATCACGCCCACGCTTTCCTTCCTCACCTCGCTAACGCAGTACCGTGATGTGGACAGTGTATTTGCGGGGACAAAGCGTGGCATTTGGCGGCGATTCCAAAAGGATTCCGTCTACTTCTGAAGCTATTCGGGACGAAACGTTGCGGTCCGATTGCGATTTTTTTACTTCGTGATTGGGAACCTCGTTGCGCCTTGCACTAAGGTCGCTCTGGGTTCGGTGTTGCACGGGTGCAGGGCCGTGAAACACTTAGCTCGGGAGTTTGGCTCCCGATCCCCCTCCAGGGAAACTAGGGCCCGGTCGACGGCGACCGCCGACCGGGCCCAAGCCCCGGATCTGACTGGATGCTCATGACCGCGCCCCTGCCCCGACGGCTACTGGCCGAGTTCATCGGCACTGCGTTCCTTCTCGCCGGGGTCATCGGCTCCGGCATCATGGCCGAGCGGCTCACCGACGACGTCGGCCTGCAGTTGCTGGCGAACGCGGGGGCCACGGTCGGCGTGCTCTACGCGATCATCCTCATGTTCGGTCCCGTGTCCGGTGCTCACTTCAATCCTGCCGTCACGTTGAGCGATGCGGCGCTGATGGCGCGTCGATGGTCCGATGTCGGACCGTACATCGCCGCTCAGATCGCCGGTGGCGCCGTCGGCGTGATCACGGCGAACCTCATGTTCGAACTCGATGCCATCAACATGAGCAAGAAGCCGCGTGACGGCTCAGGTCAGTACATCGGTGAGGTCGTGGCCACTTTCGGACTTGTCTTCCTGATCTTCTCGCTGGTCCGCACCGGGCGAGACGCACTCGCTGCCAGTGCAGTCGCCGCCTACATCGGTGGCGCCTACTGGTTCACCTCGTCCACGTCGTTCGCCAATCCCGCCGTCTCGATCACCCGAACGCTCAGCAACACCTTCGCCGGCATCGATCCCGGATCGATGCCGATGTTCGTCCTGATGCAACTGATCGGGGCCGGACTGGCCGTCGCCGCGATCCGCACGATCTACCCCAGCCGATGACGTCGATGGAGATCGTCCTCGTTCGGCACGGCCGACCGCTCATCGAGCGCCGTCGCACCGGCATCGCCGATCCCGGCCTCGACCCCTACGGCGAATGGCAGGCCGAACGGGTGTCGAACTGGCTCGCCCACGAGCCCATCGATGCGATCGTGACGAGTCCCAAGGCTCGCGCCATCGAGACGGTCACGCCGCTGATGACCCGCCTCGGCCTGACCAACGAGGTCATCGATGACCTCGACGAGATCGATCGGGGGTCGGCCACCTACATCCCGACCGATCTCCTTCCGACCGAGGGCGGTGACTACTGGGACAAGATCATCGCCCAGGAGTGGGATGAGATCGGCTGGGACCCTCCTGTGGTCTTCACCGATCGGGTTCGTGGCGCGTGGAACGACCTGCTCGCCAACCCGCGCGGCGATCATGTCGTCGTGGGTTGCCACGGCGGCACCATCCGGTCGGTTCTCGCTGCGGTGATCGGCGAGAACACGCCGCAGTTCCAGGTGAGCATGCAGTTCGCGTCGATCACTCGGGTGATGGTCGAGAACGGCCATCCCCGGATCATCTCCGCGAACGAGACCGGGCATTTCGACGCCGATCGGATCGCGGCTCGAGGACCGATGAACACCCACGCAGACATGGAAGGCTGACGCGATGGTCGTCAAACCGCGCATCCTCATCACCCCGTGGGTCCGCAACGTCAGCACGACGCACGAGGGGACAACGCTCGATCTGGTGTCACTCTCGCCGTCGTACAGCAACGCCGTCGTCGCGTGTGGCGGTGTCCCACTCGTCATGGCGCCGTGCGAGGTCGGCGACGTCCCGGCGCTCATGGACGGGATGGCCGGCCTGCTGCTGAGCGGCGGCCGAGACCTGGAGCCTTCGCTGTACGGGCAGGAAAACACCGACAGCGTGCGGATTCGACGCGACCTCGACGAGCTCGACATCGAGTTGACGCGTGAGGCGATGCGGCGCGAACTGCCGATCCTCGGAATCTGCCGCGGAATGCAGGTGGTGAACGTGGCGCTCGGTGGTGATCTGCGCCAGGAAGTGCTCTCCGAAGGCAGTGCTTCTCATCCCACCTACCCGGAGATGCGGGAGGTCGGTGATCCTCGCGACCACCGCCATGGGGTCGCGCTCCGTCCTGGCTCCCGAATCGCGGCCATCTACGACGACTCCGAGCGCATCACCGTCAACTCCCTGCACCACCAAGCGGTGGGTCGCGTGGGGGAGGGCCTCGTCGTCACGGCCACGGCGGAGGACGGCACGATCGAGGCCGTCGAGCACCCGTTGAACGACCTCGTCGCCGTGCAATGGCACCCCGAGCAGATGCGCGAGGACGGTGGCGAAGTTCTCTTCGCCGATCTGGTGGAACGGGCACGCTCACGTGCGACGATGACGCCGTGAACGACTTCAATCTCGACACCGTCCGTCTCTCCCTTCACATACTCGCCGTTGCGGTCTGGGTCGGCGGCCAGGTCCTAATGATGGGGCTCGTGCCGGTTCTTCGGGAGCTGTCCCCGGATGCACCCCGGCAGGCGGCGGCTCGTTTCGGGCAGATCGCCTGGTCGGCGTTCGGCATCGCCGTTCTCACCGGCATCTGGAACATTCTCGACCTCGAAGGCACCCAGACCAACGAGTACAACGTCACCCTCGGCATCAAGCTCCTGGCGGTCACTCTCTCCGGTCTTGCCGCATTCCTGCACCAGCGCACACCCTCAGCCGCCGTGCGGGGCATCACCGGTGCCGTCGGCTTTCTCGCGGCGCTCGCGGCGCTGATTCTCGGCGTGATGTTGTGAGCGAACCCTTCCAGATCGGCGCCGACGGAATCGGTCGGTGCTGGTGGCCCGGCGAGGCGCCGGACTATGTCGAGTACCACGACAACGAGTGGGGCCGGCCGGTCGTCGACGACATCCGCCTCTTCGAGAAGATCTGTCTCGAGGGGTTCCAGTCGGGCCTGGCCTGGATCACGATCCTGCGCAAGCGAGAGAACTTCCGCGCCGCGTTCGCGCGCTTCGACTTCGAGAAGGTCGCCGCGTTCGACGAGTCCGATGTCGAGCGACTGCTGAGCGACGCCGGCATCGTGCGCCACCAGGGCAAGATCCGCTCCACCATCAGCAACGCCGCACGGGCCATCGAGCTGGTCGAAGAAGCCGGTTCGTTGGCGGCGTGGTTCTGGTCATTCGAGCCGACCGATATCGAAGGCGATCGTTCCGGCGACATCCCCGTTCCCGCCACGACGCCGACCTCGACCCGGATCGCCAAAGAGCTGAAGAAGCGCGGCTGGTCTTTCGTCGGCCCCACCACCGTCTACGCCTTCATGCAGGCCATGGGCATGGTCAACGACCACGTCGTGGGGTGCGCTGCAGGTGAGGAGTGCGAGGCGGAGCGCTCGAATCTCGTTCGGCCCTCGTGACCGTTCGCGCCGAGGACGTTCATTTCGAACCGCGGGACTGGGGGCTGCTGCTTACCCTCTCCGGGATCTGGGGTTCTTCGTTTCTGCTGATCGCGATCGGGCTCGACGCCTTCGAGCCCGGCCTCGTCGCCCTCCTGCGAGTGGGCCTCGGTGCGGTGACCTTGGCGTTCCTGCCCGGTGCCCGGGGATCGATCCCTCGCCGTGATCAGGCCAAGTGCGCGCTGGTGGGGTTCACGTGGATGGCGTTCCCGCTCTCCCTGTTCCCGATCGCCCAGCAATGGATCGACTCGTCGGTGGCGGGCATGCTCAACAGCGCCATGCCGTTGATGACGATCCTCATCTCGTGGCTGGTGTTCTCGACGCCGACCGGCCCCCGACGGCTGTTCGGCGTCGGGGTCGGTTTCGTCGGCATTCTGCTGATCGGCATTCCCGAGGCAACGAGTGCCGGGACGAACGCGATCGGGGTGATCCTGGTCGTCGTTGCAGTGGCGTCCTATGGCGTCGCTGCCAACATCGCCGGGCCTCTCCAACGCGAGCACGGCTCGCTTCCGGTCGCCGCTCGGGCCTTGGCCTTCGCCACGCCGTTCTGTGTTCCGTACGGGGTGGTCGGGATCGTCGGCTCGTCCTTCGCGTGGAGCTCCCTGATCGCGTGTGTCGCGATCGGTGTCGGCGGTACCGGCATCGCCTATGCCATCGCCGTGACCCTCAGCGGGCGGGTGGGTGCGGTGCGGTTCTCCATCGTCACCTACATCATCCCGGCCGTCTCGATCGTGCTCGGTGTCGTGTTCCGCGACGAGACGATCAGCGCGTGGGCCATCGCCGGCACTGCTGTCGTCCTCATCGGTGCCTTCTTGAGTTCACGGGTGGATTGACCGACGGAGACCCATGGTCGACATGGTCAAGAAGGTCAACAAGAAGTCCGAGTTCCTGGACCTCGGCGAGACGGTCCTCGCCGCCAGCGCGGTGGGAGAGGTCGGCCAGTTCCAGAAGGTGCTGGCGGCAGGCAACGGCGTCCTTGCTCGTGCTGACGCCCACCGCAACGCCGATCGGGCTCCCGCGCTTGCGGCCGGAACGCTGTCGGCCTCGTGGCCCGCGCTCAAGGCAGGGATCCTCGCGGTCACCGACCAGCGCCTGATTCTGTTCGAGCAGTCGAAGCTCCACTTCGGCCCCACGGGCGTGGCCGGCTCATGGCCGCGCCAGCAGATCGCAGGCGTCACCGTGGCGGAAGGCAAGGCGTCAACCCTGGTCAACATCCAGTTCTCCGACGGCTCCACCGCTCAGATGGAGTCGATTGTCACGGCGAAGCCCGAACTCCTCGCCGCAGCGTTCGTGGGTTGAGGTCGCCCAGTTCGGCGGAACGGCGGAGGGACAGCAATGGCGGCATTGGTCCGATCGACGCGGGCGATCTGGGTGATCGTCGCGCTGCTGGCCTTCGTCGGCGGATGGCCACTGCTCAGCTGGCTACCTGCCGATGACGACGTCGAACACGGCGTCCATGTCATTACCGATGTCGACTCCTCCGTTGCGCGGGTACCGAGGTCGTTCGACAATCCGTGAACGACCATGACGACTACGTGGCGGCGATGGCACCGATTACCCCGGAGATGCGCTGTCACGCACGGTTCTTCTTCGCCAACGAGTCAGGCCGGAAGGTGGAGATTACGTCCATCGCCATGCCGGGGATCGGCGAGCACGGCGGGTCGGGTGTGCAGGCGGTGCACCTGGATCCGGTCGTCAATGGTGCGGAAGGCCCGAGTCCTGACGGTCCGAACGCCTTGTGGTCGACGAACGCCAGTCTGTTCGATGATGAGCTTGTGGCCTATGAGTTCTGGATCGAGTTCCGCCCAGGGGGCTGTACGTCATCGGGTGGGAGCATCTCGTTCCCGGAGTGGCCGTACGTGGTCGTGTCCGCTGGAGGACGCGACATCGCCATCGATCCTGAATCCGCCAAGATCGGTTTCATCGGGACCGAACACTCAAGGTGTGACGGTTAGCGCTACTCAGTTGCGTCGGCGGTGAACTGGTCGCGCAGCACGCGTTTGAGGACCTTGCCCGTGGGGTTGCGGGGGATGACATCGACGAACTCGACGGCCTTCGGCTGCTTGAAGCGGGCCAGCTTGCCGTCGGTGAACTCGAGTACGGCCTCGGCGGTGACCGAGTCGTCACCACGAACGACGACGGCGAGGGGCGATTCCCCCCATTTCTCCGAAGCGATGCCGATCACCGCGACCTCGTTCACACCGTCCATGCCGAGGATGACGTTCTCGATCTCGGCGGGGTAGACGTTCTCGCCACCCGAGATGATCATGTCCTTGACCCGATCCTGGATGTAGACGAAACCGTCGTCGTCGGAGATGGCGACATCACCGGTGAGCAGCCAACCATCGACCAACGTCTCGGCGGTGGCCTCGGGGCGGTTCCAGTATCCGAGCATGATCTGGGGACCGGAGAGGTACACCTCGCCGGGTTCGTGGGGGGCGCAGTCGTCGCCGGCCTCGTTGACGATGCGGACGTCGCCGTAGAAGAACGCCTTGCCGGTCGAGCCGGCCCGCTCCAGTGCGTCCTGCGGCGAGATGAGGCAGCCCGGGCCACCGCTCTCGGTGAGCCCGTACACCTGATGGATCTCGATGCCCATCGCCTCATAGGTCTTGATCAGCGTTTCCGGGACCGGTGCGGCGCCGCTCATCACCCAGCGCAGCGACGAGATGTCGTGGTTCTCGGCGTCATAGGTCAGCAACATGAACTGCAACATGGCGGGGACGGCCAGGGTGACGGTGACCCGCTCCTCGCCGAACACCTCCCAGATCCGCACCGGGTCGAATTCGCTCATGATCACAGCGGTGCCGCCGAGATTGGCGATGCTCAGCATCGGGTTGAGTGCACCCACGTGGAAGAGCGGCAGGCAGATCAGGTAGATGTCGTCGTAGCGGGTGTCGGCGGTGGTGTTGGCCGTGACGACCGACCAGAGCGCCGTGTTGTGCGAGTGCATCACGCCCTTGGGCAGGCCGGTGGTGCCCGAGGTGTACATGATGAAGAGGAGATCGTCGTCGCCGGCGGTGACGTCCGGTTCGTGTGCCGATGCCGCAGCCAGGAGATCCTCGTAGCCCTCGGCGAAAGCGGGACGATCGGCGGCATCGCCGACATGGATCCAGCGAGTGATCTGGGTGCCGTCCGTTCCCCGCTCGTGCAGCTCGCTCACCACTGGGGTGAAGGCGCTGTCGAAGATCATGACCGACGATCCGGAGTCGGTGAGGATGAAGGACAACTCGTCGGCGACGAGGCGCCAGTTCAACGCCACGATCACACCGCCGACCTTGGCGGCGCCGAAGAAGGTCTCGACAAACTCCGGTCCGTTCATCAACAGAGTGGCGACTCGGTCACCCGTGGTGAGACCTCCGTCGGTCAGGGCGTTGCCCGCTTTGTTGACCCTGGCGTTGAGTTCCGGGTACGTCATCCGCGTGCCACTGGTGATGTCGACGACAGCCTCGGTTGTCGGGTTCAAGTTGGCGCGCTTGGAGATGAACTGGCCGATGTTGTACTGCATGGCTGGATGGTAGACCGTGGCCCATGGATGATGTTCTTCACGTCGAACTCGATGCCGAGGTGGCCACGGTCGTCCTCAACCGGCCCCATGTTCGCAATGCGCTGAATGCTCTGCTCATCGGCGGGCTGCGTTCGACCATGCAGGCACTGGACGAGCGCGAGGACGTGAGGGCCATCGTGCTGACCGGCGCCGACCCGGCCTTCTGTGCCGGCCTCGACCTGGGTGACGTTGCCGCCGGCGCCCTCGGCGGTGGGGGCGCGGGTCCTCCAATCGCGGCCGACATGGCCACTCCGGTCATCGGCGCCGTCAATGGTGCGGCAGTCACTGGTGGACTCGAGCTCGCGTTGTGTTGCGACTTCCTGATCGGCTCGGAGCGCGCCCGGTTCGCCGACACCCACGCCCGCGTCGGCATCCTGCCCGGCTGGGGCCTGTCGGTCGAGCTCCCTCGTGCCGTCGGCGTTCGGCGAGCGCGACAGATGAGCTACACGGGAAACTATGTGCATGCCGAACAGGCGCTGGCGTGGGGGTTGCTCAATGAGATGGTGGCGCACGAGCACCTGGTGGCCCGAGCTCAGGAACTCGCCCGCGACATGGCGGGAGTACCCGCGCCTGCGGTGGGCGCCATGAAGCGGTTGTACTGGGCGGCCACCTCGGTCGCGCCAAGCGACGGTCTCACGGTCGAACGAGAGGTCGGTTCGGCGTGGCAGGACCGGGGAGGGTTCGACCGCGAGGCCTTCGCCGCCAATCGTGCGTCGATCGAGGCGCGGGGACGATCCCAGATCTGACTCGATCTTCTGGCAGTCCAACTGACAGATCATTCGGCGCGTGTCTAGAGTGCTCGAGTGGACCAAGCGGCGGAAGCAGTACCCGATCTCGTACCTGACGGACGCCGCGTTCGGCGCGAAGCCAATCGTGAGCGCGTCGTCGACGCGTTGCTCGAACTGTTTCAGCAGGGGCATGTCGTCCCATCCCTTGCTCTCGTCGCCGAACGCTCGGGTGTCAGCCATCGCAGCGTCTTTCGCTACTTCGACGATCTCGAGGAGCTGCATCGGGTTGCCATCGAACGCAGTTTCTCCCGCTACTCCCATCTCTTCGACCTCCCCGGGGTCAGCGAGGGTTCGCTGGCGGCGCGGATCGAACGGTTCGTCGATCACCGTCTCGCGCTTTACGACGCGACCGCAAACCTCGCCCGGGTGGCGCGGATGAAGGCGCCGACCCATCCGGTGTTGGCGCAGAACATCGCGGCCAATCGATCCATGCTGCGCGATCAGCTGGTCGCCCACTTCGGCTCCGAGCTCGAACGAGCCGGTACTGCGGTCCTCGTGACCGCCTCGGCCCTCACCGCCATGGAGGCGATTGACGTGATGATGACCGACCACGACCGTGCCTCCGTCCGTACGGGCCTCATCGAGAGTCTCGCCCGACTTCTTGCCGACAAGGGTTCCCAATGACCGAGGTTGCGCATTCACGCGTGATCGCCGCGCCGACAACCGTCGTATGGGCGGTTCTCGCCGACTTCCCATCGCTCGCCGAGTGGGCTCCCGCCATCACCCACAGCAGTTCGATGTCGGACGCCACCGAAGGCATCGGCATGGTTCGGCGCGTGGCGGTCGGCGCCACGATCCTGCTCGAACGGGTGAGCGAATGGGAACCAGAGGCATCGCTTGCCTACGAAGTCGAAGGGCTCCCGCCGGTGGTTGCATCGGTCGTGAACCAGTGGACGCTCAGCCCCGAGGGGGCGGGCACGGCGGTCACGTTGACAGCAACCGTCGAGCCCGGTCCGAAGCCGCCGATGAAGGTTGTGGCGGCGCTGGCTGCTCGCAAGATCGGGTCGACCAACAAGATGCTCCTCGATTGCCTTGCCGCCGAAGCCGAGAAGAGGGGAGCCGCCTCGTGAGTCGGCCCGACGTGATCGTGATCCTCACCGACGAGGAGCGGGCCGCTCCCGCCTACGAACCCCCCGAGGTCACGGCATGGCGACATGACAACCTGCCCGGTCGACGGTGGTTCACCGACAACGGCGTCGACTTCCGTCGGCACTATGTGGCAGCGACGGCCTGCGTGCCGAGCCGCCCGTCGCTGCTCACCGGCCAGTTCCCCGACGTGCACGGGGTGACGCAGACCGATGGACTCGGGAAGACGCACAGCGACACCCGGATGCGCTGGTTGCGGTCCGACGAAGTGCCCACCATGGGTCACTGGTTCCGGGCCGCGGGCTACGACACCCACTACGACGGCAAGTGGCACGTCAGCCATGCCGACCTGATGGTCGACGGTCGTCCGCTGGCAACCAACACGAACGACGGCGAGATCATCCCTGGCGCGGTCCAGGCCTATCTCGATGCCGACCCGCTCGACGAGTTCGGATTCTCGGGATGGGTCGGACCCGAACCCCACGGTGGCCGTGCCGCGGATTCCGGCTATATCCGCGATCCGTTGATCGCTGATCGCGTCGTGGCGTGGCTGTCCGATCGCTATGAGCGTCGTGCCGCCGGGGATGCGGAAGCCGCCAAGCCGTTCCTCCTCGTTTGCTGCTTCGTCAATCCGCACGACATCGTGCTGTGGCCGCTCTTCATGCGCACCGGCAAGCCGTTCCCTCCCTCGACAGCCGAGCCGCCTCCGATCCCCGCCTCGCCCACCGACGACGAGGACCTGCGATCGAAACCGGCTGTGCAGAGTGCGTTCCGGGACTCGTACTACTCGGCGTATGGGCCGTCCCGAATGGTCCGTCCGTCGTACGAGAAGAACCTCGACGACTATCGCCGGACGTACTACCGCATGCACCACGACGTCGACGGTCCGATCGACCGGGTGCGTCGGGCGGTGACCTCCGGATCCGACGATGCCGTCCTCGTCCTCAGCGCCGACCACGGCGACATGCTCGGCTCTCATGGCGGCATGCACCAGAAGTGGTATCAGCTGTACGACGAGGCCGTTCGGGTTCCCTTCATCATTGCTCGCGTCGGCGATGCCGCCACCGCGAGCGCGGTTGTCGAGGACGCGCCGACGAGCCATGTCGACCTGCTGCCAACCATGCTCGGCTTCGCCGGCGTCGATGTCGATGCCGTCGGCGCCGAACTGGCGGAGCGCCATCGTGAGGTTCATCCGTTCCCGGGGCGGGATCTGAGCGCCGTGGTGGCCGATCCATCAACTGCGGCCGCCGATGACGCCGTCTACCTGTTCACCCGCGACAACATGATGGAGGGCGACGGGTCGGGTTCGGCCGCTGCACGGGCTCGCGGCCAACTGGAACCCCCGTTCCCGCTGCAGATCCGAATTCCGGCGCATGCCGCCACCAATGTCGAAGCACTGGTGGTGCGCCACGAGGGCACGTTGTGGAAGGTGGTCCGCACCTTCGACGACCCGGCCACATGGTCCGAACCCCATGTGCGGCACCTCTCGGCGCGAACACCGGGCGGTCCCCGGTACCGGACCGAACCGATTCCGGACCACTGGGAGCTCTACGACCTCGACGCCGACCCGGCAGAGGCGGTGAACCTCGCGGTCTGCGGCGAACACGTCGACACGCTGTCGGCACTCGCCGAGCGGATGCGCACGACGCGAGCCGAGTCCGTTCCTGTGCGCAATGAGCCGTGGCCCTACGCCGTTCGGCCCGAACGGGCCACGCCCAGGCTCGAGCGGCCCCCGCGTCCGGCTCGGCGGGTCCGCAAGCTCGTGCAGCGCCTCGGCATGCACCCCGAGGACCCCGAGAGCACCACACTCGACGCCACTGGTCGCCGAGCCCTGATCGTGGCCACCAACCACGGCACCCTGGCCATCGGCAAGCCCACCGGGGTGTTCGCATCGGAACTCACCGTGCCGTACTACGTCTTCCTCGATGCGGGGATGAACGTCGACATCGCGTCGCCGCGCGGTGGTGACATCCCATTCGATCCCAAGTCGTTTCGGCCGGTGGTCCGCACCGAACACGACGATCGCTTCCTCGCCGACCGCGAAGCCAAGGACGCATGCCTGAACTCCCTGGCGATCGGGGAGATCGACGTGGAGGGGTACGACATCGTCTACTTCGCCGGGGGATGGGGCGCGGCCTTCGACCTCGGACTGTCCGACGCCGTCGGCGATCAGGTCTCCGCGGCCGCGGCCGCCGGAGCGGTGCTGGGCGGGGTGTGTCATGGTCCGCTCGGCCTGTTGAAGGCGGTCGATGCCGACGGGCGTCCCTTCGTCGAGGGTCGCCGATTGACCGCCGTCACCGACAAGCAGGTCCGCGAGCTCGGCATCACCTCCACCCCGCAGCATCCGGAGACGGAGCTCCGACGCCTCGGCGCCGACTTCGAATCGGCCACCGGGCGTCGGGATGCGCTCGCGAACCATGTGGTGGAGGACGGTGACCTGATCACCGGCCAGAACCAAAACGCCGCGCCGATGGTGGCACGCCTGATGGTGCAGCGCATGCTCGCCAACGAAACGACCACGGAGGTCAGCTGATGGAGATCGTCCTGCTCGGAACCGGTTCGCCGATTCCCGATCCCAATCGCGCCGGGCCGGCGACGCTGCTGAAGGTCGGCGAATTCGAGCACCTGCTCGTTGATGCTGGGCGCGGATGCATCATGCGAATGGCCGGCGCCGGATCGCTCCCCGGATTCCTCGCTGGCGTGCTGGTCACCCATCTCCACAGCGACCACCTGACCGATCTGAACGACGTGATCACCACCCACTGGATCATGTCGCAGCAGCCCACCCCGCTGCGGATCTGGGGCCCGGTTGGCATCGCCGACTACGTCAACCACATGATGGATGCGCTCGCCCCGGACGTGAGCTACCGCGTCGCCCATCACGACGACCTCACCTGGGAGCCGATCGTCGAGGTGATTGAGGTCGCGCCCGGCGACCGCTTCGAGGTCGGCACGTCGTCGGTCTCCGTTCACCGCACCGCGCACGAGCCCGTCGAACCGTCGATCGGGTTCCGTCTCGAGCACGGCCACTATGTCGTCGCTCTCGCGGGCGACACGATCCCGTGTGACGGCGTCGACGAAATGTGTGTCGATGCGGACGCCTACGTCCAGACGGTGATCCGAGATGACCTGGTGATGCAGATCCCCAACCAACGGTTCAACGACATCCTCGACTACCACTCGTCGGTGATCGATGCTGCGCAGACCGCGGCTCGCAACCGCGTGGGTCGTCTCGTGCTCACCCACATGGTTCCCGCGCCCCAACCCGAGCAGTACCCGGAGTGGGTCGCCATCGCTGCCGAACACTTCGATGGCGAAATCGTGGTCGGTGACGACCTCACCACCGTCGACCTCGTCGAACGGGACTAGCTTGCTGTCACATGACCGAGTCACAGACCTCGTTTCGCCTGGCTGACCTGGCACCGCAGGACGGATACAAGCTCGCCACCGGGCTGATCGTTCCTCGACCGATCGGCTGGATTGGCACCGTCTCAGCCGATGGGGTCGACAATGTGGCGCCCTACTCGTTCTTCAACGTGATGAGCGGCGACCCGGTACACGTCATCTTCTCGCCTGGCGGCAGCGCTCGGCGCGACACACTCGACAATGTGCGCGAGGTTCCGGAGTTCACCGTCAACATCGTCACGGCCGAGACGGTGGAGGCGATGAACGCCACGGCGGCGTCGCTCCCGGCTGACGAGGACGAGTTCGAGCACGCGGGAATCACGAAACTCCCGTCGACGGAGATCGGCCCGTGCCGAGTTGCCGAGGCGACCGCCACGATGGAATGCCGAGTCATCGACATCATTCACATCGGTCGCGAGGGCGCCGGCAACCACCTCGTCATCGGCGAGGCGGTGATGATCCACGCCGCCGACCGCGTGCTCGACGGCACCCGTGTCCTCCAGGAGGAGTTGCGCGCGATCGGTCGTCACGCCGGCAGCTGGTACAGCAACGCCACCGACTTGTTCTCCCTCGACCGCCCGGCCTAACGCACACTGGGGACAGACCCCAGCGTGCGTTATTCGACCCCGAGTTCGGCCATCCGATCGAGCACGCGCTCGCGCTCGTCGTCGATGACTGTGGTGTCGCCGTGGCCGGTGTGCACGATTGTTTCGCCCGGCAGGGTCAGCAGCCGATCACGGATCGACCGCAGGATGGTGGGCTCGTCGCTGTAGCTGCGCCCGGTGGCACCGGGGCCACCGCAGAACAGCGTGTCGCCGCTGACCACACGACCGGCCGCCACATCATGGAAGCAGCAGCACCCGGGGGAGTGGCCCGGCGTGTGGATGATGCCGACATCATGGCCGCCCGCGGAGAGCGTCGTGCCGGGCACGACCTCGCCGTCGGGAGACGAGTCGGGGTAGACGACGTCCCACAGCATCCGATCGTCGGGGTGGAGAAGGATCGGAGCATCCACCGCGTCACGCAACGCTTCGGCGGCATTGATGTGGTCATTGTGACCGTGGGTCAACACGATCGCGGTGACGTTGCGCCCGTTGACGGCGTCGACGATCGGCTGGTGATCGTGGGCCGCGTCGAACACCATGACCTCACGGTCGTCGCCCACGAGCCAGATGTTGTTGGTGACTTCCCACTCGCCGCCATCGAGCGCGAAGACACCGTCAGTGGTTACAAGCTCGATCACAGCTCGACGACCGAGCGCAGGACTTCGCCGCGCTCCATCTTGTGGAAGGCCTCCTCGACACCGTCGAGCGGGATCGTCTCCGACACGAAACCATCGAGGTCGAGTCGACCCTGCTGGTAGAGATCGATCAGCATCGGGAAGTCGCGACTCGGCAGGCAATCGCCGTACCAGCTGGACTTCAGGGCGCCGCCGCGGCCGAACACGTCGATGAATGGGAGCTCGAGCACCATGTCGGGGTGAGGCACACCCACGAGCACGACGGTGCCGGCCAGGTCACGCGCCTCGAAGCACTGCTTGTAGACCTCGGGGAGACCGATCGCGTCGATGGCCACGTCGACGCCGTTGCCGCCGGTGAGCTCCCGGATCTTCTCGACCGCGTCCTCGGTCCTGGAGTTGATCGTGTGGGTGGCGCCGAAGCCCTCGGCCCACTCGAGCTTCTGGTCGTCGAGATCGACGGCGATGATGATCGACGCTCCTGCGAGTTTGGAGCCCGCGATCGCCGCGTCGCCCACGCCGCCGCAGCCGAAGACGGCAACGGAGTCGCCCCGGCTCACGCCGCCGGTGTTGATGGCTGCGCCGATGCCGGCCATCACGCCACAGCCGAGCAGACCCGCTGCCGCTGGGGACGCGTTGGGGTCGACCTTGGTGCACTGCCCGGCGGCGACCAGCGTCTTCTCGGCGAACGCGCCGATGCCGAGCGCGGGGGAGAGTTCGGTGCCGTCCTCCAGCGTCATCTTCTGCTCGGCGTTGTGTGTGGCGAAACAGATCTGTGGCTTGCCCTTGAGGCAGCTGCGGCACTGGCCGCACACGGCGCGCCAGTTCAGGATGACGAAGTCGCCGGGCTCGACATCGGTGACGCCCTCGCCCACGGACTCCACGAGGCCACTCGCCTCATGACCGAGCAGGAACGGGAACTCGTCGTTGATCCCGCCCTCGCGGTAGTGGAGGTCCGTGTGGCACACGCCGCACGCCTGAATGGCGACGACCGCCTCACCCGGCCCCGGGTCGGGAATCACGATGTTCTCGATCGTGACCGGTTCGCCGACCGCCTTCGCGACAACACCCTCCACCGTTTGCGCCATGAGATTCTCTCCTCGTGAGTTCGTAAACCGAGGCGAACCCTAGACGCTGAGCACGGTGCACGTCGCCTATGTCACCAGGCCCAGGAGCTCGACTCGACCGATGCGGTCGAGGTCGTTGTAGGCGAACTGATCGATCTCGGCGACGATCTCGTCGTACTCGTCGAACAGCACGGTGTTCGCCGGGTCGAGACCGGTCACGACGGCCAGACCGGTCGGCTCGACGTCGATTGTTCGCACGGAGAGGTCGGGTCGGAATCGGCGCAGCGCCACGACGGTCTTCCAGACGTCGCCGGACCAGACGATGGTCGTTCGTTCCCGAGCTGAGGTGACATCGTCGATCGGGTTGCAGTCGTGAACGAGGATCGTGCCGTCCGGTGCCGAGTGCCGTTCCAGATTCGCCACGTCGCGCAGCGTCTGTTCCCAGTGGTGGAGCCCGTCGGCGAATCCGAGATCGATCGGCTGTCCCTCGAGCGCTGCGGGATCGGCGAAGAAGTCGTCGCTCGTGGTCTCCACGATGGTGCACGACGGCGGTGGCTCGGCCACCTTCGGTTCGGGGTCGACACCGACGATTCGGGTGCCGGGTTGCACCAGGGCCAGCGAGTGACCTTGGTGCACCCCGACCTCCACGTAGAGATCCGGTTTCAGCTGCTCGTGGAACCAGGCCAGCAGTTCGTAGTAGGTGGCGAAGTCGCTCATGACTTCCTCCAGTAGATGCCGGTCCAGTCGACCTCGATGATCTCGTCGGTGATGTCGTGAGTCGAGCGGTAGTCGTCGACTGCCTTACGACACGGCTCCCATGCGCCGTAGTCGTCGACGATGACGTAGCCCGCGGGCGACACCTTGGCGTAGAGCGCTTCGAGGGCATCCATCGTGGACTCGTAGAGATCACCATCGAGTCGGAGCACCGCCAGCTGCTCGATCGGTGCTGTCGGCAACGTGTCTCGGAACCACCCTTCGAGGAACCCCACCTGGTCGTCGAGCAGCTGGTAGCGAGCGAAGTTGGCCCGCACCTGATCCGCGGACACGGCGAGCGTCGTCACGCCCGAGAGGTCGTGACCGACATCGGCCGGGAAGGCCTCGACGTCAGGGGCGGGCAGGCCCTTGAAGGAATCGGCGACCCACACACGACGATCGGTGTCGCCCCACGCAGCCAGGATGCCGCGCATGAGGATCGTGACACCGCCTCGCCAGACCCCGGTCTCGATCAGGTCACCGGGAACTCCGTCGCGCAGGGCCGACTCGACACAAGAGCGCACATTGGCGAGGCGTTGGCGCCCGACCATGGTCTCGGCCGTCGGCGGCCAGTCGTTGCCGTCGTGTCGTTTTGTGGCATCACCGCCACGACGGGTGAGCCGCCAGCCTTCGGCGCGCATGCGGTTGCGGAGTTCCGAGCCGACCATGTCCTCCCACTCGCCGCGGGCGACGTCGTGTACCTCCTCATCGAGGAAGAGTTCGCGGGTGAGACACTGCTGCAGGAGGTCGAGGTAGCGATCGGTCACGGGCGGAGCCTAGGACGGTCGGGGCAGCTCCCAGATCCCGATGGGCTTGTCAGGCACGAACGACAGGACCTTCTCCTCGCGCCACGCGAACCCGAGGCGTCGGGCCACGGCCTGTGACGGCGTGTTCGACGGCAGGATCACGCTGACGAGATGGTCGTCGTCATGGTTGGCGAATGCCCACTCGATCGACGCGGCCCCGCCCTCCGTCGCGTAGCCCCTGCCCCAGTGGTCGGGATCCAGGGTCCAGCCGATCTCGAGGCCGGGCCAGTCGGGCCGCGGGGGACGGTGGGGGCCACAGCGGCCGATCAACTGGCCTGTCTCGCGGAGTTCGATCGCCCATTGTCCACTGTTGCGAAGCGTCCACTGGCCATTCCATCGGGTCAGATGGTTCCAGGCCTCGAGTTCGTCGAAGTCCTCGGGGATGCTCAGGGAGCGGCGGACCTCCGGATGTCGGTGGATGCGGGTGTAGGCGTCGACGTCGCGTTCTTCGAAGCCGCGCAGGATGAGTCGCTCGGTCTCGACGGTGGGGGTGGTGAACATGGGCATAGTGTCGCGCCATGGCCCACTTCGACGCACTTGGAATCACCGCCTCCGACCTGGCGGCCACCCTCGACTTCTATCGACTCGCCGGACTCGACATCCCCGAGGCCGACGAGGGCCACGTCGAGGTCGAGTCGGCCGGCGGATTCCGTCTGATGTTCGACGACAGGGCGGTGGTCGAATCGTTCTCCACCTATGAGCCGGCCGTCGGTGGGCGCAACGTCGGGCTCGCGTTTCGCTGCGACACTCCGGCGGACGTCGACGTGACCCACGCGGCGATGGTCGCCGCCGGCCACACCTCGAAGGAGGAGCCGTTCGATGCGTTCTGGGGGCAGCGCTACGCCACCGTTCTGGACCCCGACGGCAACCCCGCCGACTTCTACTGTCCGCTCTAACTCACACTGGGGTCTGTCCCCAGTGTGCGTTAGAGCGTCGTGACCTCGAGGAGGTCGTCGGCGTAGTGCTGGCGGAGGACCTTCTTGTCGAATTTGCCGACGGAGGTCTTCGGCACCTCGTCGATGAACGTCCAGCGCTCGGGCAGCCACCACTTGGCGACCTTGTCGCCGAGAAACGTCGACAGCTCGGCGGGAGACGCTTCGGCGCCGTCCGCGAGCACGACACACGCCATCGGACGCTCGTCCCATCGCTCGTCCGGTACGCCGACGACCGCGGCCTCGCGAACCGCCGGATGCCCCATCAGTTCGTTCTCGAGGTCGACCGATGAGATCCACTCGCCACCGGACTTGATGACGTCCTTGGCGCGGTCGGAGATCATGATGAACCCGTTGGGTTCGATCGAGCCGACATCACCAGTGCGCAGCCAGCCATCGTGGAACTTGTCCGGCGTCGGATCGAGGTAGTACGAGCCGGTGATCCAGGGGCCGCGGATCTCGATCTCGCCCTGGGCCTCGCCGTCCCACGGAAGCACCGAGCCGTCGTCGTCGCAGATGCGGATCTCGACGCCGGGAATGATCCGACCCGTTTTCACCCGGTGGTCGATCTCATCAGCAGGGTCGGACCCGGCCGGCGGATGGGCGAGTGCCGCGAGGGGGCTGGTTTCGGTCATACCCCAGCCCTGGAGGATGTCGACGCCGTAGTTGGACTTGTAGTTCTCGATGAGTGACCGGGGGACGGCCGAGCCTCCGCAGATGATGAACCGGAGCGAACTCAGATCGGCCTCGGGTCGGTTGACCAGCACATCGCTGAGCACAGTCGGCACCGCGCCGGAGAACGTCGGGCGGGTCGCTTCGATGATGTCGGCGATCGGGCCGGCCTGCAGGAACTGCTGGGGCATCACCATGTCGGTGCCGGCCGCGAAGCAGCTGTACGGCATGCCCCAGGCATTCGCATGGAACTGGGGAACGATCAGCAGCACCCGGTCGTGTTCATTGAAACCGAGCGCCTGGCCGGTCATCGCGCCGAAGGCGTGGAGCCATGTCGAACGGTGGGAGTAGGCGACACCCTTGGGGTTGCCGGTGGTGCCGCTCGTGTAGCACATCGCCGCGGCGGCGCGTTCGTCGAGCTCGGGATAGTCGTAGCCGGGTGCCTCGGCCCCGATCAGCTCCTCGTAGTCGACCACGTCACCGAGACCGGAGTAGTCACCGGGCCCGCACGCAACGAACGTCTGGACCGTGGTCAGTTCGTCGCGGACCTTGGCCAGGAGCGGAGCGATCGACCCGTCGACCAACACCACCTTGTCCTCGGCGTGGTTGATCACATAGGCGAGTTGCTCGGGGAACAAGCGGATGTTGAGCGTATGGAGCACCGCTCCCATGCAGGGAATCCCGAAGTACGCCTCGAGGTGGCGATGGTTGTTCCACATGAACGTGCCGACACGATCGCCTTTGACCACACCGAGCTTCGCCAATGCAGCGGCGAGCTGGTCGGCCCGGTCGGCGATCTCGGCGAAGGTGTGCTCGACGATCTCGCCCGGCCCGTTGTAGGTCAACACCTTTGATCCGGCGTTCACCTTGCGCCCGTGGGAGAGCAACGAGGTGATCGTCAATGGGAAGTCCTGCATTGTGGAGGCGAGGTAGTCACTCATGCGAGTCAGTCTCGCGCTTCAACCTCCCGGCATCCAGAACGGCCTTGCGCAGCAGGAACTCGATCTGGGCGTTGACGGACCGGAGCTCGTCAGCCGCCCAGCGTTCGAGTGCTGCGTGGACGTCGGGGTCGATGCGGAGCGGGTAGCTCTTGCGTTGACGAGCCATGGCCGGGCCTCGAGCGGGATCCCTAGTAGAGCGATCCGGTGTTGACGATCGGCGTGGTCTGCTGCTCGCTCGTGAGCACGACCAGCAGGTTGCTGACCATCTGGGCCTTGCGTTCCTCGTCGAGTTCGACGATCTGGTTTTCGGCGAGGAGCTCGAGGGCGTCCTCGACCATGCCGACGGCGCCTTCCACGATCGTGCGACGAGCGGCCACGACGGCGGCGGCCTGCTGGCGACGCAGCATGGCCTCGGCGATCTCGGTGGCGTAGGCGAGGTGCGTGAGCCGGGTCTCGACGACTTCGATGCCGGCATCGCTGAGGCGCTGTTGGAGCTCCTCGTGAAGCGAGGTGGCCACCACGTCGGGATCGGCGCGTAGCGATGTACGAGTGCCTTCGAAGTCGTCGTACGGGTACTGCGTGCCCAGGTGCCGGATGGCGGTCTCGGACTGCACGACCACATAGTCCTCGTAGTCATCGACGTCGAAGACCGCCCGCGCGGTGTCGACCACGCGCCAGACCACGACCGCTGCGATCTCGATCGGGTTGCCCTCGGCGTCGTTCACTTTCGACACCTGGGTGGTGAAGTTGTGCACCCGTTGGCTGATCTTGCGGGACTCGAGTTTGGTGAATGGATTTGCCGTCCAGTACCAGCCGGGTTCGGTGATCGTGCCCTTGTAGCGGCCGAAAAGGATCAGCACGAGGGCGGTGTTCGGTTGGATCAGGTAGTGCGCCGGCAAGAACGCGGCGAAGAACAGAGCGGCGACGATGACGAGCGGCACGAACGCGGGGCTGACCGTGGCGGTCAGGGTCACGCCGACGATGAAGAGCACGACCGTTCCGAGGAGCGCCAGGATGCCGGTGACGCCGGGCAGGGCGCTGCCTGCCTTTTCCTGAACCATCTGGGATGCCGAGTTCGGGGATTCGGTAATTTCATTCATAGATCTAAGTGATATCACTTTTCGCGTGTCCTGCAACGTCGGGGCAGGATGCAGGCATGAAATTTGCTGTGGGATTCGCCAACACCATGAGGTTCGCCACGGGCGCCGGAGCGCGGGAGCTCGGCCTCGCGGCCGAGGCCGCCGGTTTCGAGTCGGTCTGGACCGTGGAACACATCGTCTACCCGGAGGGCTATGAGTCGACATACCCCTACGCTCCCGACGGAAAGATGCCCGGCTCGGGTGACAATCCGATCCCCGATCCGCTCGTCTGGCTCAGTTGGATCGGTGCCGTCACGACGAACCTGCGGCTCGCCACAGGCATCTCGTTGTTGCCGGAGCGCCACCCCCTCACCTACGCCAAGGAGGTGGCGACGCTCGATGCCATGTCGGGTGGTCGCGTCGAGCTCGGCATCGGCATCGGGTGGTTGAAAGAGGAGTTCGCCGCACTCGATGTGTCATGGCCCCGTCGGGGACCCCGCACCGAGGAGTACGTCGACGCGATGCGGCAGGTCTGGGCAGGCGACGACGTCACCTTCGAGGGCGAGTTCGTGAACTTCGAGCGCATCTCATCGAACCCGAAGCCGGCCAACGGCAGTGTGCCGATTCACATCGGTGGTCACAGTCGTGCCGCAGCGGAGCGAGCCGGTCGAATGGGTGACGGGTTCTATCCGGCCAAGGGCAACGCTGCCGAACTCTTCGAGATCTGTCGCCAGACTGCCGCCGACAATGATCGGGATCCGGAGGGGATCGAGTTCACCGGTGTGCACGCGGGTCTGTTCGGCGACGATCCTGACGCAGCGGTCGAGGAGGCCGCGTCGTGGGGAATGGACCGCATCATGGTCCCGGTCTACCTCCACCGCAAAGACACCCACGCGTCGATGACCGCGTTCGGTGAGCAAGTCATCGCGAAACACGCGGACTAGGGACTGAATTCAGTTCCAATTCGCAACGGAGGATGTGAACCAACACCTTCTGTTGTGACTTTGACTCGCCCAGGCGGTCCAGCCAACCCTTGAAATACAGGGCCTTTCGGCCCATTTCTAGTTCACAACGATTTGCCAATTCTGAGTCGCAACTCTGGCCTTCGTGTTGTTGTGGGATTTCGACTTCAACGAAGACGTGATCGAGGTCGGTCCGGGCACGGAGCTGAGCTTCATTCTTCACAACATCGGTGACTCACAACACAACCTCGGTCGGAGCGAAGACGATGTCTCCGACCGGGTCAAGTCGGGCGAAACCGGCCACTACGACGCCGGCGTCATAGAGCACGACACGATCTTCTACTGCGTCGTCCCCGGACATCGGGATCTCGGTATGGAGTTGACCGTGAAAGTCGCCGCGTCGTAACGAGATGACGCAGTGAAATTGGGAAAGGGACAAGAAATGAAGACTGCAAAGCGGGTAGTCGCAGTCGTCGCGGTCATGGGAGCGTTGCTCTCCTCGTGTAGCTCCGACGACGACTCGAGCCTCACCGTCGAACTGAGCGAGTGGGCGGTCACGCCCGAGGTCTCGTCCATCGATGCCGGCGAAATCGAGATCATTGCCGACAATGTCGGTGGCGAGCCGCACGAACTCGTGATCGTGAAGGGTGTCTCCGTCGACGACCTTCCGTTCAACGCCGAGACCGGCAAAGTCGTCGAGGACGATCTTCCGGAGGGTTCGTTCATCGGTGAGATCGAGGAGTTCGAGGGCGGCGAGAAGATGTCGCAGACCTTCGACCTCGAGGCCGGTGAGTACGTGTTCTTCTGCAACCTCGCCGAGATCGAGGAAGATGGCGAACTCGAGAGCCACTTCGCCGAAGGCATGGTCACCACATTCACCGTGAACGGCTGATCCTTCTCCGTCCCCAGAGATGACGGTGCCGGCCCTGCGGGGCCGGCACCGTCGCGTCCGGTTCAGTCGAACGACACGCCATCGACGCGGACGTCGTCCGGCCAGCCGGTACGGAGGGTCTCGGTGTTGCCGTCGACGCTCACGATCTCGCCGTTGAGGAACCGGGCGGCGTCGCTGCACAGAAACGCCGCCATCGCCGCGATGTCGGTTGCATCGATGAAGGTCCGCATCGACACCTGATCCTCGTAGCCGGCCTTCACTTCATCGGCCGTCAGGCCGAGCGACTCGGCCTCGCGCTCCATCACCCCGATCATCCGGGGGCCGGCGATCGTGCCGGGGGCGATGCAATTGGTGCGGATGTCGAACCGGCCCATCTCCATGGCCCAGGTCTTCGTGAGCCCCTCGACGGCCCACTTCGACGCCGCGTATGGCGAGCGAAGCGGATATCCGAAGTGGCCGGCCGTCGACGAGATGTTGACGATGGAGCCGGCCCCTGCAGCGCGGAAGCGGGGGACAGCGTGGCGCGTCACCCGAAAGGTGCCACCGATGTTGATCTCGACGCAGCGGTCGAATTCGGTCGGATCCATCTCCTCGACCGGGCCGGTCGGCCCGGCGATGCCGACGTTGTTGATGCAGATGTCGAGTCCGCCGAGGTCGGCGTCGATGGCTTCGAACATCGCGGCGACGGCGGCGTCATGGCTCACATCACAGATGAAGTCGGCGTCGCTGTCGGGGTTCGCATCACAGGTCCGGACTTCCGCACCAGCGGCGCGCAACGTGGCGGCAATGGCAGCGCCGATCCCGGAGCCACCCCCGGTGACGAGAGCCCGCTTGCCATCGAGTCGGGTGTGGTAGTCGTTCACGCGTCGCTCCCGTGATGCCGGTCGGCGATCAGGCTGATCATCTCGAACATGACCGACATGGACCGGTACGACGTGATCTGGTTCGGAGAGTCCACCGTTGGCATGAGACACACCACGTCGCCGCCGATGATGTTCTTGCCTCGTACGGATCGCAGCAGTTCCATGACCTGGTCGATCCCGAATCCCTCGATCCCCGCCTCGATGTTGGCGACACCGGGAGCGACGGTCGGGTCGAGGCAGTCGAGGTCGAAGGTGATGTACAGAGGGCGGTCGCCGATGCGCTCGTCGATGATCTCCATCACGCGGTCGGCGCCCATCTCGTCGTAGTCCGTCTTCTTGATGACCTCGTAGCCGAGCGCGTACGACGGCTCGAGCCATTCAAGGCTTCGGGTGTTGCCGCGAATGCCGACCTGCACGCTGTGCTCGGCATCGACGTGACCGCCCTCGACCAGATAGCTGGCCCAGTGGGCGGCGGACTTCACCGCACCCATGAAGTGGGGGATGTTGTGGAATGCGTCGGTGTGGGCATCGAAGTGGAGCAGGCAGGCCTTCTCGCCGCCGGTCAGCGTCGAGTCGGGGCCCCCGAGAGCTTGGAGGATTCCGCCGGTGATGGAGTGATCGCCGCCGATGGAGACGGGTCGACACCCTGCGGCATCGAGTCGGCGGTAGTACTCGGTGATCATCTCGATCGAACGTTCATTGTTGTTGCCCTCGCTCAGCGGCACGTCGCCCAGGTCGTTGACGCGACACATCTCCCATGGGTCGATGCCGAAGTGGTTGTGCACGCGCCGGCCGATCGCGGACACATTCCTCACTGCCCGGGGGCCGAGGTGTTGATCCCGTTGTGTCGTGCCGTTGCCGGTCGAGTGCGGAACCCCCACCAGACCGATGTCGGCGTTCACCGGATCCGTGTCCCAGTCGCAGCGAAACAGGGTCGGGATCCCGTACCAATAGATGCCGTTCATCAGGCGCTGCTGATCGTCGATGTCGCTCATGTCCCCTCCGGTGATCGCGGGACAGTAGCTCTTTCATCCGATCGCTGACAGACTCCCGCCGATGTCGATCGTCTTTGGTCTCTGCTACGCCTTCGGCATCGGAGCCAGCGACTTCTTCGGCGGGCTCGCCACCCGCCGTTCGCAGGCGCTCACCGTCGTCGTCACCATGCTCATCAGCGGGGTTCTCTCCGGTGCGGTGCTGCTGGCCATCGTGCCGAGTGCGTTCGGGGGGCGAGACGTCGCCCTCGGCGCGGCCTCGGGCCTGACCGTCGGGTTTGCCCTGATGGCGATGTTCCACGGACTCGCCCGGTCGACGCCCGCCGTCGTCTCGCCGTTGGCGGCGCTCGTCTCGACCCTCTGTCCGATCATCTTCGACGTCGTCACCGGAGGAGTGCTCGAACCGCTCGTGGTGGTCGGTGTCGTGATCGGGTTGATCGGCATCGTGATGTGTTCGTTCTCGCCCGACCTCGGCTCGGCCGTGAAGGTCGGGTTGCTGTGGGGTCTCGTCGCGGGAGCGTGTTTCGGTTCGGCGCTGACATTCCTCGCGGGAACCAGCGAGGCGTCAGGCGTCTGGCCGGCAGTGACACAGCGAACCGTCGGGCTGACGGTGCTGTTCATCGTCGCCACGACCCGGGGCATCCCCCGATTCGCCGGCCGCGGCGTGCGTGCGACGGCGATCGCCTCCGGCATCTTCGGCGCGCTGGCGGTCGCCGCGTTCGTCGTCGGAGCGCAGCGTGGCTCGATCACGCAGGTCGCCGTCACCGGTGCCACCTTCCCCGCGGTGACGGCTGCACTCGCGGCGATCCTTCGGCTGCATCCGCTTCGGTGGTGGCAGGTCGCGGGTATCGCCGCGTGCATCACCGGTGTGGCACTAATGGCGGCCGCCTGACCCTGGTCGCTAGCGTCGTGCAATGGAACCAACTGACATCGAGCATCTCGCCTGGGCGAGCGACCCACAGCTCTCACCCGACGGGAACCAGGTGGCCTACGTCGTCACCCGCGTCGACAAGGCGGCCAATCGCTACCGCAGCCGCGTCTGGCTGATGGATGTCGATGGCAACTCGAACCCTCGTCCGCTCAGTGCCGGCGAGGAAACCGATGGTTCGCCTCGTTGGGCACCTGACGGCCGCTCGATCGCCTTCACGTCGACGCGCCGCAAAGACGACAAGGGTCGCACCCGGTCCTCGCTGTACGTCCTGGCCACCGATGGGCCCGGCGAGGCCAGCCTCCTGTGCGATCGCGACGAGGGCATCGGTCAGATCGTCTACTCGCCGGACGGCACGATGATCGCTTTCGCCTCACGCGTCCGGGGCGAGCACTACGAGGCTCCTGAGGTCAGCGCTCGCAAGCCCCGCAGAATCGACCGTCCGATGTATCGCCTCAACGGTGAGGGTGTGACCCTCGACCGCCCCGTACACGTACACGTGCTACCGACCGATGGCTCCGCAGGCACCACTGATGTCACTCCCGGGTCATCTGACTTCTCGAACCCGGCCTGGTTCAGCGACTCGGCCCGGCTGCTCGCTGCTCGTTCCGACACGTCCGAGCTGATCCTGGCGAGCAGCCTGGCATCCATCGACCTCGCTACCGGCGACGTCGAGGTCATCACCGATGTCGGCGGGTTGTACGGCGCGCCGGCGATCGACGAAGAAGACCGCATCGCCTGCACCGGCTACGACGATGCGAAGGTGTTCCCGCAGAACTCTCATGTCGGCTTGTTCGACGGTGGCGGCGACAAGCCGCGCTGGCTGACCACATCGGTTGACCGCGACTGGCTCGCGTTCCCGGTTCCTGCCGCTCCCGAATGGGTCGGTGATTCCCTTCGAGCGCTCGTTGCCGACCGCGGCAGCGTGTCGCTGCGTGACGTGGATCTCGACGGCAATGTGTCCGAGATCGTGGGCGGAGATCGCTGGGTGACGGGCTGGTCGACGGCCGGGTCCGTGCTGGCCTTCGTGGCCGAAGACTCGACTCACGCCGGTGAACTCTTCATCCTCGACGACGGGGGTGAGCGGCAACTCACCAATGTGACGCGAGCAGTCGCAGGGGCGAACGAGCCGATTCCTGCGGAACGGTTCACGGCCATGAACGGTGATGTCGAGGTCGACGCATGGATCTATCGTCCCGTGGACTTCGATCCGGAGAAGCAGTATCCGATGCTGCTCAACATTCACGGTGGTCCGTTCACGCAGTACGGCGACTTCTTCTACGACGAAGCCCAGATGGAGGCCCGTGCCGGCTTCGTGGTGGTGATGTGCAACCCCCGCGGCAGTTCCGGTCGGGACAATGATTGGGGCCGGGCCATCCGTGGCAAGGCCCTCGGCGGTCCTGGGTGGGGCGACGTCGACTACGCCGATTGCATGGCGGTCGTCGACGCCGCGCTCGAGCAGTTCTCCTACATCGATGCTGATCGTCTCGGGGTGCTCGGCGGTAGCTATGGCGGCTACATGACCAGCTGGATCGTCGGGCACACCGACCGCTTTGCCGCGGCCTGCTCCGAGCGGGGCGTCAACAACCTGCTCACTCTCGATCTCACCTCCGACATCGCCGGAGTGTGTGCGTTCTGGTTCGGCGAGAGTGCGCTCGACAACGCCGAGGAACTCATGCGCATGTCGCCGATCACCCATGTCGACGAGATGACGACGCCGTTGCTCATCGTCCACTCCGATCAGGATCTCCGTTGCCCGCACGAGCAGGCTGATCAGCTCTACTACGCGCTCAAGGAACGAGATCGGGACGCGGAGTACTACCTGTTCCCCGAGGAGACCCACGAGCTCAGCCGCTCGGGTTCACCGACCCATCGTGTGCAGCGCGCCGAACTGATCCTCGACTTCTTCAGCCAGCGGTTGCAGCCGGAGTCCGAGGACGAATCCGGGTGACCGTCGGGTAGAGCGCGGCGGCGATCAGCAGTAGTAGTGCCGACACGGCGGCCCAGTGGCTGAGCGTGTGGTAGTCGGTCGCCTCCACGATCACACCGGAAAGCAAGCCGCCGGTTGCGCCGGAGGTGACCATCATGAAATCGGCCGCGCCCTGCACTGAGGCCCGTTCGCTGACATCGAACACCGCGCTGATGAGCGCAGCACCTGAGATCATGGCGAAGGACCAGCCGAGGCCGACCAGGAAGAGTCCGATGAACACGCCGAGCCGGTCGGTGGCGTCGGTGTGGGATGCCATCTCGGCGCCGATGAACAACGTGACACCGGCGGCCGCGACCATCACCGTGCTGGGCACGCGGTCCACGACCCATCCGACCAGCGGGCTGAAGAAGTACATGCCGACGACGTGCAGCGAGATCACCAGGCCGATCACCCGAGCCTCGTGGTTGCCGTCGTCCATGTGCAACGGGGTCACGGCCATGACCGCGACCATCACGCCCTGCCCGACGGCCATCGCGAGCACGGCGATCGCGGCGAGACGGTGGGTGAAGAGATTGCGGAAACTCTGACCGAGAGACGGGCGCTTGACGTCCGTGGCCGAACCGATTTCCTTGGCCAGCAGGAGTGGATCCGGCCGGAGCTGGGTGTTGACGACAGTGGCCGCGATGATGAAGGTCAGGATCGCCATGAGGTACGGGCCGCCGAGCTCTCTGATGCCGAGGACATTGATGGCGACCCAACCCGCGCCGCCGAGAGCGATGGTGGGGCCGAGGAGGGATCCGATCGAACTCGCCCACATCACGATGCCGAGGTCGCGGGCGCGATGTTGTGGCTCGGCGAGGTCGGCGGCGGCATACCGGGCGGCGAGGCTGGCTCCCTGCCCGACGCCGACGCAGAAAACGCCGACCAGGAGGAACGGGTAGAACTGCATCAGCACGGCGACGAAGGCGAGGATCGCGCCGGCGGTCCCGACGGTCCAGGCCCGAAGTAGGCCCGAGCGTCTGCCGTGATCGGCCATGTGGGCCCCGAGCGGGAGCGCGGCAGCCGCGCCGCCGATGGCGGTCATCGTCGCCGCGAGCGTCGCCAGCGCGTCATTGTCGGTCATCTCTTTCGCGGCGAGACTGGTCGCCGCGAAGGTGGCTGTCATGCCCATGCCCGCGGGGAACACCGAGAAGATCAGTACCCAGCGGGTTCGTTTGCGAATGGCAACGACATTGTCGGCGGGGACATTG
The DNA here is from genome assembly GCA_016845585.1 of Acidimicrobiaceae bacterium. Taxonomy (GTDB): domain Bacteria; phylum Actinomycetota; class Acidimicrobiia; order Acidimicrobiales; family Aldehydirespiratoraceae; genus JAACCU01. Next base: position 69,655 of record JAERSO010000129.1, read on the forward strand.
TCGGCCGGGAGTGTCTCAGCCATGTGGCTACAGCTTGCATGATCGGTCGTCCAAGACCTCAACTGGCATACTGCCGTGATGGAACGTGTGAAGGTCTGGCGCTCGCCGAAGGTCGAGGTGCGTGAGAGCCACCTGGGCGGATTGGCGGTGTTCGCGGCCGAACCGATCGCGACGGGGGAGCGGGTCGCCGTGAAGGTCGGCCACATCGTGGACTTCGCGGAGGTCCAGCGACTCACCGAAGAGCTCGGCGACTTCTCGCTCCAGATCGACGACGACATGTTCCTGTCGCCTCGCCACGAGGACGAGTACGACGACATGACGATCCACATCAACCACTCGTGCGATGCGAACGTCGGGTTCGTCGGCAACATCACCTATGTGGCGATGCGTGACATCCCGGCGGGCGAGGAACTGTGCCACGACTACGCGACGGCCCGGCTCGCTCCGTACCGGCTGGGGTGCGGATGCGGCACTGATGTGTGTCGCGGCATCGTCACCAACGACGACTGGCAGCGCCCAGATGTGCAAGCGCGCTACGCGGGCTGGTTCATGCCCCACGTGCAACGCCGCATCGATTCCGAGTAAGCACGCTGGGGACAGACCCCATCGTGCTTTCTCAGCTGCAGAGGCCCTCGTCACTCGTTCCGCGATGTGAGTGGCACATGTACGTGGCCTCGACGTTGCGGAGGGTCCATGTGCCATCGCCCGCTTCGTCGGTGAGGAAGATGTGCAGGCGCTGCCCGGAGACGGAATCATCACCGAGCCCGACGACGTCATAGGTGATCTCGCCGAGGTCGCCTTCCGAGGCGGGCACGGCGATCACGATCCGCTGGACGTACTCCTCCTCGGTCATGGCTTCCGCCACCTCGAGTCCGACCGCCTCGATCGAGTCGCCGGTGACATAGCCGATCTGCTCGACGATGAACACGGTGATGTCCTGCGTGTTTCCTTGAGCCGCAGTGAACGACGCACTCACCCAACCGGTGACGCCGTCGGCGGTGGTGATCTCCCACCAGATGCTGTTGGGGAGGTGACGAGCCCGCCCGGCGAAGGTGAGATCGTCGGCGAGGGGGTCGAGGGTGGCGATGATGTCGCCGGTCATCCCGGGTATGTGTCGCACGTTCAGGACGTCGTCGTGGGCCACGCCGTGCACCACCAAGGCGGCCCCGTTCGCCGGCATCAGATCGAAGTCCTCACCGGGGAGGTCCTCTGGTGCTTCGGTCGTGGTGGTGGTCGACGTGACAGTGGTGGTGGGTGCGGCCGTGGTGGTGGGCGCGTCGGTGGTGGTCGTCGACTCGGGCGCCTCAGAGGTGGTCGTGGTGGTGGTCGTGTCCGCGCTCGTGTCGGACGAGTCCGAGCCGCAGGCGACCGAGAGTGTCGCGACGGCGAGGAGTAGCGAGAGTCTCTTCATGGTTCCAGCATGACGCATGTCAACAGTCTGAATCAGGGACTGTGGTCCTCTGATGAGCAAGATGTTGCGAGACATGAGATATTTACGCGCTATGAGTCTCACTGAAGCTCCTGAGTTCGTGCGGGCCGATGGACCCGACAAGGTGACGGGAAGCGGCCGCTACACGGCCGACATGAATCTGACGGGTCAACTCGTCGCGAAGTTCCGCTACGCCGATGTGGCCCACGCCCGCGTCACCAGAATCGATGCTTCGGCCGCGCTGGCGATGCCGGGCGTCTTGGCCGTCCTGACCAGCGACGATGTGCCCGACCTGCGGTATTCGCCGGTGGTGGCTGACCGCACGCTGTTCGTGAAGGACGTCGTGCGCTTCGAGGGTGAGGTCGTCGCCGCGGTTGCCGCGGTCGACGCCGCCACCGCCCAGGCCGCGGCCGACGCGATCGTCTTCGAGTACGACGAATTGCCGATCGTGGACGATCTCGAGGCGGCCCTGGCCGACGGATCGCCGGTCGTGCACGAGGACTGGGAGTCCTACGACGTCTCCGGCGACACTGTTCAGCGCCCGAACGTTGCGTCGTTCTCGTCGATCGAGAAGGGCGATGTCGCGGGAGGCCTGGCCGAAGCCGACCATGTCATCACCAGCCGATACGTGGCCGACGCCTGCCATGCGCTCCCGATCGAACCGCGTGCGGTCGTGGCCCAGTGGGAGGGCAACAAGGTCACGATCTGGACCTCCACCCAGGTTCCCTTCGATGCGCGCAACGGTGTGTGCGAGACCCTGCAGATGCCGGCCAGCCGGGTACGGATCATCGTGCCGCACCTCGGCGGCGGGTTCGGCGGGAAGTGCGGGTTTCACTTCGAGGCCCACATCGCGGCACTGGCCCGCGCCGCGAAACGTCCGGTGAAGCTGGTGTTCTCCCGGCGCGAGGAGTTCCTCGCTCCCGACCGGCGCCGCGAAGGCATGATCGTCGACATCACCACCGGGGTGAAGAATGACGGCACGATCACGGCCCGGAAGGGCTGGATCGCCATCGACAACGGCGCCTACACCGCTGACGCCGCGTTCTTCCCGCAGCTCGCCGCCATGCACGTGGCCGGCCCGTACGTCTCACCGAATGTGTTCGTCGAGTCGTCGCTCGTCTACACGAACCATCAGCCGTCCGGCTCGGTTCGGGCCCCGACCGCACCCCAGGCGTGTTGGGCGCTGGAGTCCCACACCGACGAGATCGCTCGCACGATCGGAATGGACCCGGTCGACTTCCGTCGCACGAACACCGTCGAGGAGGGCCTCGAGGGTCCGGCTGCGCAGGTGTACGGCGAGATCGGCCTTCGTCGCTGTATCGACGCCGCCGTCGCCAATTCGGCCTACGGGTCGCCGTTGCCCGACGACGAGGCGGTCGGCGTCGCCATCGGATGGTGGCCGAGCATGCCAGCGCCGTCCGGTGCGTACATCAAGATCGACGCTGACGGTTCGGGCCAGATCATCACTGGCGCACAGGAGTGTGGGACGGGATCGGTGATGACCCTGCGTTATCTCGCGGCCGAGGAACTCGGTATGGCACCCGAAGACTTCGAGCTCGTCTACCAGGACACGAGCGCGGCTCCTTATGACATGGGCGCCACCGGCTCGCAGACGTTGCTCAACAACGGACGCGCCGTCATCGAGGGAGCCAAGGAGATCGCGGCCCAGCTTCGAGATCTGGCCGCCGACCAGCTCGAGGCCGCGGCCGCGGACATCGTCTTGGCCGACGGTGTTGCTCACGTGAGCGGTACGCCCGATCGCAGCGTTGCCATCGCCGAGTTGGCCGGAATCGCCGCGGAGGGCGAGATGTTGATCGGCAAAGGCTCGGGTACGCCGCCGGATTGGCCGAGTGTTTCGGCGACCTGTGTCGGAGATCAGGGGATGGCCGGCTGGGCCGGCCCCCAGTTCTCGTGCCATGCCGTGCGGGTGCGTCTCGATCGTGAGACCGGCGTCGTCCGAGTGCTCGAGATCTCCGCCGCCCACGATTCCGGCACGATCATCAATCCGATCGCCGCTCATGGTCAGGTGGAGGGCGGCATCACCATGGGCATTGGTCAGGCGTTGAGCGAGGGCACCGTCTACGGCGACGACGCCAAGCAGCGCAACGCGGGCCTGCTCGAGTACAAACTGCAGACCGCGGCCGATGCGCCGGTCGTCACGACCGAGTTCATCGAGATCTCGGACCCCAAGGCCGGGCCTCGGGGGGCCAAGGGTCTCGCCGAGGCACCGAACGTGCCGACCGCGGCGGCCATTGCCAACGCCGTCGCTCAGCTGATCGGCGAACCGGTGCGCCAACTCCCGATGACCCCCGAACGGGTGTGGATGACGAGCGGGGGAGGCGCGTCATGAGCTTCACGATCGCCCGCACCGTCGAGGAGGCCGTCGCCGCGATGGCTGACGGCGCTCGCCCGATCGCCGGCGGCACCGACCTCGTCGTCGGTGCCCGCCACGGCAAGTCACCGTTGCCCGACGACTTGGTGGCGATCGACCGTCTCGATGATCTCTCCGAGATCCGCCCCGGAGCCGGGGGTCATCATGTGGGCGCGTTGGTTTCTCACGCTCGCCTGATGACCGATCCACTCATCGTCGGGAGCTACACGGCGCTGGCCGACGCGTCGGCGCTTGTCGGTTCGCCGTCGACTCGGAACGTCGGGACCCTCGGCGGCAACGTGATGAACGCGTCGCCCGCCATGGACACCGGCGCACCACTGCTCGTGTTCGGTGCCACGGCGCGACTCGTCGGGCCGGGAATCGAGCGCTCGGTTCCTCTCGCCGACCTGTGGACCGGGCCAGGCTCGACCGTGGCCTCATCGAACGAGCTCCTGGTCGGTCTCGATCTGCCGGCGCCCTCCGAGCGCTGCGGTTCGGCGTATGTCCGACTCGAGTACCGCCGTGCCATGGAAATCGCAGTGGTCGGTGCCGCCGCCGGCGTCACCCTGGCCGACGACGGTTCGGTTGCCTCCGCGTCGGTTGCGCTGTCGGCGGTCGCTCCGACGATCCTCGCGGTCGAGGGGGTCGAGGGCCTCGCCGGCCTTGCTCCCACCGATGCCGCGGTCAAGGCGGCCGAGCTCGCGTCCGAACAGGCCTCGCCGATCAGCGATCTTCGTGCCGCTGACACGTATCGCCGCCACTGCGTTGGCGTGATGGCCAAGCGAGCGGTGGATGCCGCCTGCCGTCGAGCCGGCGGCGAATCAATCCCTGTCCCTGTGAACCGTGCGCTCGGAATCGGAGCTGTCTCATGAGCGAATCATTCGACCTCGACGTCAACGGGGTCTCGTATCCCGTCACGGCCGAGCAGGGCAAGAACCTGCTGTCGGTCATCCGAGAGGATGTCGGCTTGACCGGCACCAAGGAGGGCTGCGACGACTGCGAGTGTGGCGCCTGCATGGTGCTGCTCGACGGCCAACCCGTGAACTCGTGCAGCTACCTGGCCGTGCAGGCGCAGGGACGGACCGTCATCACGATCGAGGGCGTGATGCAGGGCGAGGAGATGCATGCCCTGCAGCGCAACCTCCTGGAGGCGGGTGGTGTGCAGTGCGGGTTCTGTACCCCGGGCATGATCATGTCGGCACACGCCCTGCTCGACCGTGAGACCAACCCCACCTCCGAGGACGTGAAGATCGGCCTCAGCGGCAACCTCTGCCGCTGCACGGGCTACGCCAAGATTCTCGAGGCAGTCGAGAAGACCGCCGCCGAGTAAGCACGCTGGGGACAGACCCCATCGTGCTTTCTCGCCATTGACCCCCGGCGGCTACGGTCCGGCGATGCGAGATCTCACAGGGAAGACAGCCGTCGTCACCGGCGCGGCGAGCGGGATGGGGCGTGCGTTCGCCAACCGGTTCGCCCAGGCCGGCATGAACGTGGTGATGAGCGACATCGAGGAGCCTCGGCTCGACGAGGCGGTCGCTGAGGTCGCTGCCCACGGCACGAAGGTGGTCGGCCAGATCACCGACGTGTCCGACTCGGGGAGCATGGACGAGCTGGGGGAGCGCGCCTTCGCCGAGTTCGTCTCGGTCCACGTCGTCTGCAACAACGCAGGTGTCAGCGGTGGCCGCACCAGCCCGGACTTCGTGAGCGAGGCCGACTGGCGTTGGGTCATCGACGTCAACCTGTGGGGTGTCATCCACGGCCACCGGGTCTTCATGCCCCACCTCCTCGAACAGGGTGAGGGCCACATCGTCAACACGGCGTCGATCCTCGGCCACCTGCCCGGTCACTCGGCCTATGTCGCCGCCAAGTGGGGGGTGGTGGGGATCACGCTCGGTCTCTACAACGAGATGATCGCGGCGAAGACGGGGATCGGCGTGTCGTGTCTGTGCCCGGGCTGGGTGGCGACGGATCTCATGAACTCGGACAGAAACCGACCCGAGTCGACGATGCCATCGGCGCTCGTGGAACCCACCGCCGAGCAGGAGGCGGGATTCGAGGCCGTGCGCGAGTCGCTCAAGACCGGGATGCCGGCGCCGGAGGTGGCCGAGTTCGTCCACGACGCGGTCCTGAACGACACGTTCTGGATCTTCACCGACATGAACATGGTCGCCGCACTGCAGGACAAGCACGACAGCATCACCGAGAACCGGAACCCGGCCCCGATTTCGATCCTCGACCTCTAGCTATTGGCGGTAGCCGGGGTCGAGCTGATCGGCGAGGCGCATGAGGGCCGGCCATTCGTACTGACCCAACGGGAAGTGGTCGTACTGGCGCTTCGACAGTTCCCAGATCTCGATCGGGCCGGGATCGAGCTCGAGGCCCGTGGCCGCCGCGGCGAGCATCGCTCGACACCCGCGGATCAGGTAATGCATCACCATGAACGCTTCGCCCGCGGTCTCGCCGACGGTGAGGAAGCCATGATTGCGCATGATCAGCGCCCGGTTGCCTTCCATGTTCGCGGCCAGCCGTTCGCGCTCCTCGAGCGTGAGCGACAGTCCCTCCCAGTCGTGGTAGCCGATCTGCCCGTAGAGCATCGACGTGTCCTGCACCAGGTACTGGAAGCCGTCTTTGAGCGCGGTGACCGCGAGCGCGTCGGGTACGTGGGCGTGGAACACGACCTTGTGCTGCGGGAAGTCGTTGTGGATCGCACCATGGATGACGAAGCCGGCGGTGTTGACGTCGGCGGGTCCTTCGAGCACGTTTCCCTCGGCGTCGATCTTGATCAGGTTCGACGCGGTCACCTCGTTGTAGAGCAGGCCGAACTTGTTCAGGAAGAAGTCGTGATCACTGCCCGGCACCCGCATGGTGATGTGGTTCCAGACGGTGTCGTCGTATCCGAAATGCGCCGATAGGCGGTACATGGCAGCGAGTTCGACTCGGGCCTGCCATTCGTCGCCGGTGAAACTCCCGGAGTTCGCGGCGGTGAAGTCCTCGGCGACGACCTCGCGGGGCTGGGTGGTTTCGGTCATGACTCCTCCTCGTGGAAGATCGTTTGGTTGTCGATTTCGGTGATCTGGGCCGCGAGCAGGTGCGGCGCCGCGGAACCATACCGCTGCTCGGCTTCGCCGTACCGCTCCGCCACTCGGGCCATGAAGGGGAGGTCAGCGTCTACCGACGCGGCCATCTCCATGGCCAATCGCATGTCCTTGGCCGCGAGGGCGATCGAGAACGATTCGTCGTAGGTGCCGGCCACGATCTCGGGCCCGTAGGTGTCGGCGACATAGCTGCTTCCGGCGCTCTTCTGTATCAGCTCCAGCATCTTCGCCGGCTGTACCCCGCCTTTCACGCCGAGCATGAGTGCCTCGATCAGCGTGATCGTCTGGGTGTAGCAGAGGGTGACCTGGGCGATCTTGGCGACATACCCGGCGCCATGGTCGCCGAGATGGTCGACGTTGGAACCGATCGCCTCGAAGATCGACCAGTGCTTCTGCACGGCATCGGCCGGGCCGCCGACGTAGACGCTGAGCGTTCCGGCCGCTGCACCCTCGGGCCCGCCCGACACAGGGGCGTCGATCAGCGTGATGTCGTTCTCGGCTGCGTGCGTTGCGAGCCGGCGGGCGGTCTCGAGGTCGTTGGTGCTCAGGTCGATCCAGGTCGAGCCGGGACGAACCGTCTGGAGCACACCCTCATCGGCGAGTCCGACGGATGCGATCTGTGCCGGGCCGGGTAGCGACGACATCACGACATCGGCCGTGGCGTAGCCGTCGAGTGGATCCATGGCATTGACGCCGGCCTCCATGGCCCGGGCCAGCGAATCGGCGCTCGGGTCGAACCCGTCCACGTCGAACCCGGCCTTCACCAGATTGGCCGCCATGCCGCCACCCATATGTCCGAGTCCGAGAAGGAAGATCCGGGTCACGTCGCGGAGACTAGCGCCAGAATTGAACGTTCGTTCAGTCGGCGTAGTCGTAGCCGAATGCGGCGCCGAGGACTCCCAGGAATTCGTCGCGGTGTTCGTCGCCCTCGATGATCTCCAGGTTGTGCGCGACGAACTCCTTCGGGTCGATGCGCCCCTCGGCGAGTTCGAGGAATGCGAGGTAGTGCAGACGCGCCGTCAAGTGGGCGGTCGTGTCGGAGGGCCCGTACTCCACGTCCACCCCCGCCGGCGTGGACATGATGGTGAACATGTCGTCTTCGACGAGTAGGCGAACGGCGAACCCGGAGTCGGGCCACACCGGGTCGAAGAGCATGCGCAAAGGCAGTGCCATGGTTCTCAGGTTCACCGGCTCGAGTTGGTCCGGCTCGCGATCGAGCAGACTGCCGAATCCTGCGAGTTCCCAGAGGAACTTGTCGGTGAGGCGGCCGAGTGCGGTGAGTTCGTAGGGGCTCCTCCCTGGGGTCGGCTTCTGGATCAGGCCCGCGGCGGTGAGTTCGACGAGGCGTGCGCTCAGCAGGTTGGTGGCCGCACCGAGGCCCTCTTGGAGTTCCTGGTAGCGCGCCGGCCCCGCATGCAGGTCACGAAGGATGAGCAGCGTCCACCGGTCGCCCACGACATCGAGGGCTCGCGCAATCGGGCACAGGAGGCGATAGCCGCGCTTGTCAGGCATGGATCTCCTTCGAGTGGTGACTCGCAACCGAGGACGACACCCCAATCTTCGGTTGCTTTTCTCACGCCAACTCGTTGACTTTACTTTTTAACGTTAAAAAAGCCCACCTCCGGCAGCCATACAAAAGGGAACACACATGTCGAACCTCGAGCCGCTTCTCGAACGCAACCGGGCATTCGCCACGACCGGCGTACACGAAGGCCAGCCGCCCAATCCGAACCGCAACATGTTCGTGATCACCTGTTCCGACCCCCGGGTCGACCCGGCCCACCTGCTCGGAACCGACTACGGCGATGTGGTCGTCATGCGCAACGAGGGCGGCCGCGTCACGAAGGACATCATCGAGCAACTCGCCTTCGCCGGCGTCTTGTTGGAGGCCCTGCAGGAGAATCCGTTCCCATCCGGTGAAGTCGCGCTCATCCATCACACCAACTGCATGACCGCCTTCCTCGCCGACGACAACCTCCGCAATCTCTACGCTGATCGCACCGGTGCCGACGAAGCCGAGCTCCTCGAACTCGCCGTGATCGACCCCGTTGCCACCGTCACTCATGATGTCGCCGTCATCCGAGCCGCAGAGTCCGTCCCGCAATTGCTGACGATCTCTGGGCATGTGTACGACGTCGAGCCCGGCCTGATCTCCACCGTGCTCGTCGACACGCCCAGCAAGGAGCACCGCGACATCGGCTAGCCGGTATCGCTTCCGCTGCCGGCAACGTGGGCTTGGACCACAACCTTTGCCACCTCGGGGTCGACCTCGTGGCGGCGGGCGAAGTCGTCGTCGGACAGTTCACCTTGGTGCCGAGGCAACGAGCTCTGCGCGTTCCGCCAGGATTGACCGGCTATGGCCGGGCTCGTTTGCGGTGGCGTTGCACGCGCTCTCGGGTCTGGCAGAGCTGAGAGCAGAATCGGCGGTTTCGCCTCGGGGATCGGTCGATGTACACGTCGACACAGTTCTCGGCTCGACAGATGCCGATGCGGGCGGCTCCGATCTCGGCAACGATCTCGAGAAGCGCGAGCGCGCCGCGGGCCGACAGCTGCTCACTGTCAGTTGCCGAGTCAGCAAAGTCGACGGCGGCGGAGACGATGGCCCCATCGCTCGTGGCGCCGATCATCGGTTGTGCATTGGCCAGCAGTTGGTTCACTGCGTCGGAGATCGCCACGGGGTCTGGGGCCGCCCGGAAGACCTCGAACCAACCGTTTGCCACGGCGACCAGATCGGCAGGCGACAAGTCGTCGATCTCTGGCGGCCCACCGGTGATCGCACTGGGGGCGTTGCCGAGTTCTCCGGCCGCGGCGCGTGTGGGCATTGAATACTCATTGATCAGATCCACGACCCAGTTGGGGTCTGCAGCGGGTTCGCGGGTATCGGCGTCCACGAACGCAACTTTACGCCTTCGTAACGGGCATCTTCGATGTAACGCATTAGGCTTGCTGTAGGCGTTTCATACTGATCAATCGGACCAGTTCGTGATCTGGGCCGCCGAGGTGGTCGGTGGGGCAGCGCTCGTCGTCACCGCCATCGCCGTGATTCCGCAAACGGCGAGGATGATCCGCACCCGATCGACGGCAGGTGTGTCGCCGGTCTGGGCCATGCTCGGGGTGGTGAGTACTGGCGTGTGGACCGCCTACACGGCGGCCCGCGGGCTCTGGTGGGCAACCGTGGCGGACGCGCTCTCGTGCCTCAGCTACGTCTCATCGGTCGTCGTGCTCGCTCGCCACGGTGTGTCGCCGCGGATCGGCGCCGGATTGATCTGGTTCGCCGTGTTCGTGGCCGGCTACATCGCAGGCGATCTCGCCGGTGTCTTGATGATCTCGAGAATCCGGAGATCTGGCCGCGACGTCGTCAGGATCGCGTCCAGGCCATCGACGTAAGCGCTGGACCGTCGGATGACGGTCAGGCTGCCCAGCCGTGTCGGGTCATGTGGCGGGCCATATAGGCGGCGACCTCGCAGCCGCAGGTCTCGTGTGAGCAGGCACCGGCGACGCTGCTGATGAGCCCCGGGGCGGCGGGTGCCACGGCCGATGCGGTCGGCGCGCTCTCGACGCGGCGCTCGATGAGATGGTCGGGCACGGGGAACCAGCGGCCCTGGAAGACCGAGCCGCGGATGCGGATCTCGCCGAGACGGGTCGGGTCCTTGTCGTACGGGTCCTCGTCCATCACGGTGAGGTTGGCGATCTTGCCGACGGCGATGCTGCCGAGGTCGTGCTCGCGGCGCCAGGAGTAGGCCGAGCCGATGGTGACGGCCTTGAGTGCCTCGTGTGTGGAGATGCGCTGCTCTGGCGCGGCGACCTCCCCCTCGTTGGTGAGGCGGCCCGCGCCCCAGCCCGCCATCGACATGGGGTCGGACGGGCACATCGGGAGATCCGAGTGGTAGGAGAGCGGGATACCGGCGCGCACAACCGAGCCTGATCGGCCCATCACCGCCGCTCGCTCGGGGCCCAGCCCGACCTCGGAGAACTTCTTCGTGAAGCCGATCGGATAGTACGGATTGATCGACACGATGCCGCCGAGCTCGGCGATTCGGGTCACCTGCTCCTCGGTCGAGTTCATGAAGTGGACGAACACCATCCGGTGATCGTCTCGGGGGTGACGCTTCTGTGCGTCGGTCAGCACGTCGAGGAGCAGATCGACGCCCATGTCGCCGTTGACGTGAATGTGGATCTGCCAGCCCGCGTCCCAGTAGACGTCGAACACTCGGCGGAGCTCGTCGGGCTCCATCATCCATTCGCCATGATGGCCGGGGTCGGGCTCGCCATCGCGGTCGAAATAGCCGTCGTTCATCTGCATCAACTGCGAGATACCGGCACCGTCGCAGAACAGTTTCACCTGACCGGGTACGACGTGGACCTTCTCGGTGCCGGTCGCCCTGGTCATCTGGCGTGCACTGTCCGCCAGGATGTCCTCATCGGGAATTCCCTTCACCGATTGGTTGCGCCCGTCGACCATGAACGTGCTCATGAACGGGACCTCGTCGGCTCCCAGGACCTCCTGGTAGATCTCCCACGGCTCGATGGCCCAGGCGATGCCGGGTTCGTTGATCCCCGTGACGCCGTTCATGTGGAGGTACTCGATCATCTGGTCGAGACCGGCGCGGTAACGCTCGGCGGTGGCGAAAATCGGCATCAGCACGGGGGCCAGCAGGGCGAAGGCGCCGTTCTCCCAGAAGTGGCCGGCCTCGTAGTCGAGCTGTTCGCTCATGAAGCCTCGTCCTTCGAAGGATTCCTCGGTGACGCCGAGCGCCTCGAGCGCAGCGGTGTTCAGGTGCCACTCGTGGCAGGTGCGCTGCCAGATGGCCACCGGCCGGTCACCGCAGAGCTCGTCGATCTCCGAGCGATGGAGGTCGCCATGCCACAGCCGGTGGTACCCCCAGGACCACAGCCACTCGCCGGGCGCCAGGCACTCGTGTGCCTCGCCCAGTAGACGCCGATATGCCTCGCCGTCCGGCGCAGCCTCGAAGGTGCGGGTGGGCATGACCCACCGCTCCGGCGCGATGACCTCAGTGGTCAGGGTGGTGGCCGCAAGCACCGGATGGAGGTGTTGATCGATGAGCCCGGGCAGCACGACCTTGTCCTGGAACTGACTGTCGATCAGATGGTCGGGCCCGACCCGCGCGATGACGTCGGCAAGTGGGCCGACGGCGACGATGCGGCCGTCGCGAACAGCCACGGCCTCGGCTCGGGGAGCCGCGTCCTCCATGGTGATCACGGTGCGGGCGGGGTAGACGGTCGTGGTCATCGGCGCAGACTAGGTCCTGTGTTTGAAGCTGTCCCTTCGGAAGCTGTAGAGCGCATCGGGGTCGACGGCCACGTCGACCACGGCGGGTGCATCGCACGCGAGCGCTGCTTCGATTGCCGGTGCGACGTCGGCGAGCGTGTCGGCCCGGAAGCCCTTGGCGCCGTATAACTCGGCGAGTTTGTCGAAGGGTGGGCTTGACACGTCGGCGCCGATGTAGCGGCCGCCGAAGAAGTCGCGCTGGTACGCCTTCTCCGCGCCCCAACAGCGGTTGTTCATGACGATCGTGGTGGTGTTGATCCCGTTGTCGACTGCGGTCGACAGCTCAGAGGTGGTCATGCCGAAGCCGCCGTCACCCATGAGGCTGATCACCGGTCGCTCCGGCTGGGCGAGCCTGGCGCCGAGCCCGCAGGCGAACGAGAAGCCGACGAGGCCGAAGTCGAGCGGGGTGAACAGGCTCTTTGGCGAGTGGTACTCGAGGGCATCGGTGGCCTGGAGGCAGAGCGTGCCGGCGTCCATGGTGACGATGGCGTCGGTGGGAATCACCGATCGCAGCGCCTTGAAGAGGCCGGATGGTTGGGTCGGGTGCGACTCGTCGGCCTGGGCGTCGCGATCGGCGAGGTAGGCAACGCGTTCGGCCCGGAACGCTGCGGCCCAATCCTCGGCGAGCGCTCGATCATCGGCCTTGCGCACGGCCACCGCGAGCAACTCGGCGGTCTGCACCGCGTCGGCCCAGATGCCGATCTCGATCGGGAAGAAGCGGCCGATGGCCGTCGGCTCCAGCTCGATGTGGATGATCTTGGCATCGCGGTTGACGTTGTCGTAGGAGTAGAAGGTCGAGTTGAAGCCGAGCCGGGTGCCGAGGGCGACGATGACGTCGGCCTCCTTCACCATCCGGGAAGCGACGGGGTTGCCCCGAGGGCCCATCTGGCCGCCATTGAGCGGATGCCCAGCGGGGATGGCGTCGCCGTGGCCGGGCGAGGTGACGATCGGGCAGCCGATGGCCTCGGCGAGATCTGTGGCCGCGGCATGTCCGGCGGTGTTCTTGATCCCGCCGCCGGCGACGATGACGGGCCGTTTGGCGGCGACCAGGAGGGCCGCAGCATCGGCGATGGCATCGGCCGACGGTGCGGGCACGCCCTCATTGCGGTGGTTGGCCGGTGCCGTCGATGGCTCGAAGTCCGCCTGGCCGGCGAGCACATCTCGCGGCAGGTTGAGCTGCACCGGTCCGCACCTCGGTGCGAGCGCGACGCGAAATGCCTCACGCACCAGCTCGGGGATGCGGTCGGTCGAGGGTGCCGTCGACACCTTCTTCGTCACGGGTGCGAAGAGTGCCTGTTGGTCGACTTCCTGGAACGCGTCGCGATGGATGTGGCCGGACGCGAGAGCGCCGGCGATGGAGACGACGGGGGAGTAGGCGGCTTTGGCCTGGGCCAGGCCGGTGACGAGGTTGGTGGCGCCGGGGCCGTTCTGGCCGGCGAGGATGACACCTGCCTGCCCCGACGCGCGGGCGAAGCCGTCGGCCATGTGGGTGCCGGTGCGCTCGTCGTGCACGCCGATGTAGCGAATACCTTCGGCGTCGTGGATCGCATCGAACATCTCCATGGTGGCCGAGCCGATCAGCCCGAAGATGTGGGAGACCCCCTCGGCCAGAAGCGTGTCGACCGCAGCCTGGCCGCCCGATCGTGAGGTTGGGCTCATGACGTGTGCCTTTCGAGGAAATCCAGGGTCGGGCCGGTGAAGAGTCCGGGCTGCTCGATGAGTCCGAGGTGTTGCAGGCGATCGACGATGACCGTCTCGGCGCCGGCGATCTCGGCTGCGATCGCGTGTGTCATCGCGGGAGTGCTGCCGGAGTCGTTCTCGCACGTGAGCACGAGGGTGGGGCAGGTGATCGGCGGAGCCGGGGCGATCAGCTCCCGCACGCCGTGGGCCAGGGCCCAGGTCGCCTGCGCGTAGCCCTCGGGGTCGACGTCGTTGCGCCACTGGCGAACGAGCGTCTCGTGCTCGGGGTGAACGTCGAGGTGATCGGGGGTGAACCAGCGAACGAGCGCCGCATCCATCGTGGACATCGCCCCCTGCTCGCGAACGGTCGCGGCGCGAGCCTCGACGGCGGCCTGACCCTCCTCGCCGCGATCGTGTGGCGAGTTCAGGATGACGAGGCTCGCGACACGGTCGGGATGATCGAGGACCAGCCGCCGGTTGATCATTCCTCCGATCGAGAATCCGACGATCGCGGCGCGGGCGATGTCGAGCTCGTCGAGGATCTCAACGATCTGGTCGGCGTAGAGGGCGAGGTCGGCCACGCGTGGCGGTGGGGCGCTCTCGCCATGGCCGTAGAGGTCATAGGTGATGACCCGGTGGTCTGCGAACGCCGGCAGGTGGTCGTTCCACAGGGCGCGGCAGAGCCCGAGCCCGTGGATGAGGACGACCGGGACGCCGGCATCGGGCCCGTGAACCTCGTAGGCCGTCCCGGGCGGCGTGCGCTCAGACACCGGCCGGATTGTCGACGTCGCCGCCCATTTCTTCGAGATCCTGGTAGCGGTTCCCGATGCGATGGTGGGGGTGGCCCCCGATGGACGCGCCCAGAGCGATGATCACCTCGTCGTCGGCCGGTGCGTCCTGCACCGACAGATGGATGGTCTGGTAGTGCGATCGCTGACCCACGTCGTCCTTGTGCATGAGCGGGATCATCATCGACGTACCCGCCGCGCCACGGGTGTTGGCGAACGCGAGGTAGCTCTTGGCGTTGACCGCGTTGCGATACTGGTTTCCGAAGAAGAGGGTGTGGGTGAGGGCCTGTGCGTGCTCGATCTCGCCTCCCATGCCGACGACCGACGCCTTGCCGTAGCCCTCGAGGCGGTCGCCGGTGACCCCGAGGATCATCTGGGTCAGCAGAGCGCCGAGCTCGGGCCCGTGGTCACGAATCGCCGGACGCAGGTCTTCGACCCATCCCTGGCCGAACCAGGGATTGCGAATGATGGCGAGCGCGGCGACGAGTTCGGTCGGTTCGTCGACGGGCTCGCCGCCCTCTTCATGGGTCACCTGGTGATGGATCAAGGTGCGACGGATCTGGGGTGGCATCAGGTGAACTCCGGAAGGACTCGATCGATGAAGGTCTGCAGTGAGCGTTTCTGCACGTCCATGTCGAGACCCATCGAGGCGTAGTAGATGAACGCATCGATGCCGACGTCGGCGTACCGGTGCAGTTTGGCAGTCACCTGCTCCGGTGTGCCGAACATGAGGTTCTCTTCCAACATGTCGGGGTCGACCCGGAAGTTGCCATCGAGTTCCTCGAGCGGGATCAGCTCAGGGAAACCGTCGATCACGTCGCCGGTCTGGGTCATGAGGTTGCCGAACATGCCGAGGACGTGGCGAACCGCGGAGATGCTCGCGGCACGATCGGCGTCGTTCTCATAGACCGCCGTGTGGCGCATCAGCGCCCATTGGCCGTTGAAGACACCACCGTTGGCCGCGATGGCCGCATCGAGGCGCCCGCGGTACTCCTCGACCTCGGAGAAGGGATGGGTGAGCGGCCAGCTCATGATGTTGCAGTCGTTGGCGACCGCGTAGTCGAACGTCACCGGGGCGCGAGCGGCGACCCAGAACGGCACCTCGTCCTGTAGCGGCTTGGGACACGAGGTGGCCTTCGGGAACTGCCAGTACTCGCCGTCGTGGGTGACGTCGCCCTTCCACAGCGCGCGGATGAGGGGGAGCGCTTCCTGCATGTACTTGTAGCTGTCGGGCTGGGCGAGGCCCGGGTACATCCGGTCGAACTCGCGTTGGTAGGCCCCGGACCCGAGTCCGAACTCGAGCCGGCCGTCCGAGAGGAGGTCCGCCATTGCCGCCTCGCCGGCCAGACCGATGGGATGCCAGTACGCCGTGTTGACGACGCCTGAGCCGAGGCGGATGCTGTCGGTGTGCTCGGCCCACCAGGCGATGATCTGGAACGGGTTCGGCATGATCGTCATCTCGAGGGCGTGGTGCTCGGCGGCCCAGGCGATCTCGAAGCCGGCGGCGTCGGCCATCTTCACCATCTCGAGCGTGTGGTCGCGAACTCCCCGCATGTCGGTGTCGGGCGTGATTCGTTCGAGATTGATGGCCAGCTGGAAGCGCATGGGCGACGATGGTAGGGCTGTCATGCCCCTTGCGCCAGCGATGACAACATGTCATGCTTCTCTCCGTGGGGATGACAGCCGACGCACCCGTCAAACTCGATGTCGAATCGCTGCGCGTCTTTCGTGAGGTCGTGGCCTCCGACGGTTTCACCGCGGCCGGCGACCGCCTCGGCATGACCCAGTCAGCGGTCTCCCACAAGATCCGTCGCCTCGAGGAACGCCTGGGCATGGAACTCATGCGCCGAGAGGGCCAAACGGTCACCCTCACCGCCGATGGTCGTGATCTCCTCGCCCATGCCGACGAGATCGTCGATGCCCACGACAAGGCGGTCGACTACTTCCAGCGCAGCGATCTCGCGGGCACGGTGCGGCTGGGCTGCAACGAGGAGGTGGCGGCCACCCAGCTCGCCGACGTGGCCAGCCGCTTTCGGCGCACCCATCCCGACGTCGCGCTTGAGATCCGCGTCCAGGACTCCGCCTACGTGGCCGATTGGCTCGACACCGGAGAGATCGATGTGGCGCTGCTGCAGGTACTCGACATCGGGGAGGCCGTTCGCCAGACCGACGATGTCTGGCGTCGTGACGAACTCCAGGTCGTCCAGGGTGAGGCCGCCGACTTCGACGACGCCGCCGTCCTGCCCCTCATCTCCTTCGGCCCCCGCTGCCTGTACGAACCATGGCTGACCACCGAACTCGACGACGCCGTCCGTCCCCATCGGCACGCGATGGAGTGCCCGAGCATCCAGGGTGTGCAGGCCGCGGTCGAGGCCGGGCTCGGGGTCGCCGTGCTCAACACCCCCAACCTCACCGACGACATGCGGCCGTGGAACGGCATGGGTCGGCTGCGGCTGCCCACCGTGGCGTTCGTGCTGCGTACCGCCACCGAACCCGGCGCCGATGAACTGGTCGACGCCCTTCGTCATCACCTGTCCGAAGCGCTCAGTTCCCAGGGAGTCCGTCCATGACCGAGACAGCCACCCGCCGGCGCGGGCGCGGCGCGCGCCGTGATGCCCGCACGGCGTACACCCAACGGTTCCTCCCCGAGATGGATCGTGGCATCCCGTACCTCGACATGCTGGTGCCCGAGCAGGTCGAGATCGTGCACGAGCACACGATGAAGCTGCTCGAGACCACCGGCATCGAGTTCCGTGACGACGAGTCGATCGCCATGTGGCGCGCCGCCGGTGGAGACCAGGTGACGATCGACGGGTACCGCGTTCGTATCGACCGTGGACTCCTGATGGAGCTGGTGGGGAAGGCGCCCAGCGAATACACGATGATCGGCCGCGATCCGGAGCGGACCGTCACCCTCGGCGGCCGCAAGTCGATCTTCACCCCGGCCTACGGGGCGCCGTTCGTGCTCGACCTCGAGGGCAACCGTCGCAGCGCGCTGCTCGGCGACTTCGACAACTTCGCCAAGATCGCGTACATGACGCCGGCCATGCAGATGACCGGCGGTGTGTTGTGCGAGCCGATGGACGTGCCCGTTCCGCATCGTCATCTCCGCATGACCTACAGCTTGATGAAGCACTCGACGAAACCCTTCATGGGATCGGTGACGTCGCGGGAGCGGGCCGAGGACTGCTTGGCGATGACGAAGATCCTGTTCGGCGACGAGTTCGTCGGCCAGAACACCGTCATGACCAGCCTGGCCAACGGCAACTCGCCGCTGGTGTGGGACTCCACCATGCTCGACGCGGTGAAGGTGTACAGCGGAGCCAACCAGGCGATGTTGTTCAGCCCATTTGTGCTCGGCGGTGCCTCGACACCCGCCTCGGTGATCGGCTCGGTGGTGCAGATCAATGCCGAGGCGCTCGCCGGTGTCGCCTTCTCACAGATCGTGCGAGCCGGCGCCCCCGCCGTCTACGGGCAGTGGCTGGCCACCGTGTCGATGAAGACCGGCGCCCCGATGGCCGGCACCCCCGAGATCGACCAGATGAACCTGCTCGTCGGCCAACTCGCTCGTCACTACGACCTGCCGTGGCGCTGCTCGGGCATGTGCTCGGCGTCGAAGCAGGTCGACGCTCAGGCCGGCTACGAGGCGGCGCGCAACATGTACGGCGTCGTGCTCGCGGGCGCCAACTTCGTGCTCTCCACCACCGGCTACCTCGAATCGGCGCTGTGTCAGAGCTACGGCAAGGCCGCCCTCGATGGCGAACAGGCCGAGATGTTCCGCGTCTTCGCCGAGGGCATCAAGTTCGACGAGCTCGATGCATCGCTCGAGGCGATGGGTGAGGTCGAACCCGGCGGGCATTTCCTCGGCACCTCGCACACCCTCGAAAACTTCCAGTCCGCCTTCTCGATGCCCGAGCTGATGGACAGCGACGGGTTCGAGCAGTGGATGGCGGCGGGCGGCGATGATGCCAATTCCCGCGGCCTGGCCAAGGCCAAGAAGCTCCTCGCCGACTATGAGGAGCCCACCCTTGCTGATGACATCGATGCGGCGTTGTGCGAGTTTGTCGAACGCCGCATCACCGAGATCCCGGAGACACTCGAATGAGTCCCTTGCTGCACGGCGTCTGCGCCGCCATGAGTTCACCCTTCGACGACACCGGCGAGCGGTTGGACGATGGCCGGCTGCGCGACCACATCGAGAGTCTGATCGACGCCGGTGTGCACGGGCTCGTGCTCTGCGCCGGCACCGGCGAGTTCGCGTTCTTGTCCGACGAGGAGCGTGACCGAATGATCGGCCTCGGCTGCGAGATCGTCGATGGTCGTGTGCCCGTCATCGCGCAGACTTCGGCCATCACCACCACCGACGCGATCGAGCGCACCCGCAAGGCCGCCGACATGGGGGCCTCGGCCGCCATGGTGCTGCCGCCGTACTTCGAGGGACCGTTCGAGCGGGGTGTGATGTTCCACTACGAGAAGCTCGCCCAGGCCATCGACATTCCGATCGTGCTCTACAACATCCCCGCGGCCAGCGGTGTCGACATCAACCCCGACATGTACCGCCAGCTCCTCGCCATGGAGAACATCGACTACATCAAGGAGTCGACGGGCGACCTGATCCGGCTCCAGAAGGTCGTCGGCATCGGTGGCCATGTGCTGGCGGGTGCCGACCCGTTGGCGCCCTACGCAGCCATGGCCGGTGCGGCCGGTTGGATCTGGGGCGCCGCCAACGTGATGCCCCACGAGTGCGTGATGCTGTGGGACCTCGTCCAGAAGGGCGACCATCAAGGGGCGCTCGACCTGTGGGCCAAGATGCTGCCGGCCAACATGTTCTTCTGGGAGAACAATGTCGACGCCGAGTACAACTCGTGTGTCAAGACCGCCACCAACATGGTGGGCCGTCCGGTCGGGCCGTGTCGGCGACCCGTCATGCCCATGACGCGGCAGGGCCGACTCGCCCTCCAAACCGCGCTGTCGACGCTTCCGGTCAATGGCACCAACCGCGACACGCTCGTGTTCCGCGAGTGGGACGACGAGAAGGACTGGCTCGTTCAGATGACACACACTTCCGGCGTGAGCCGAACGAAGGGATAAGGGAATGCCTCTCGACTTCGATCCCGCGGCGCTCGCCGCTTCCGTCACTCCGCCCACTCGCATGATGATCGGTGGGCGCTCCGTGGAGGCCGCGAGCGGCAAGACCTTCGCCACGCTCAACCCGGCCACCGGCACAGAACTCGCCCAGATCGCTGAAGGCGCCCAGGAAGACATGGACCGCGCCGTCGCGGCCGCACGAGACGCGTTCGACAACGGCCCCTGGGGTCGGATGGCGCCGGCCGACCGGCGCAACCTGCTCAAGCGGTTCGCCCTGCTCATCGAGGCCCACAGCGACGAACTCGCCGTGATGGAGACCCTCGAAGCGGGCAAGCCGATCTTCGACACGTCCACCATCGACCTGCCCGAGACCGTGGCCTGTCTGATGTGGCACGCCGAGCTGGCCGACAAGGTCTACGACATGGCCACCCCGTCGGGCCCCGGCGTGGTGTCGACGATCGTGCGTGAGCCGATCGGCGTTGTGGGCGCGGTGCTGCCGTGGAACTACCCGCTGATGATGGCCGCGTGGAAGATCGGGCCGGCGCTGGCCGCCGGCAACACCATGGTGCTGAAGCCCGCCGAGCAGACGTCGATGTCGACGATTCGCATCGCGGAACTCGCCACCGAAGCCGGGCTTCCCGACGGAGTGATCAATGTCGTGCCCGGATTCGGCGAGACCGTGGGCGCGGCCCTCGGATTGCACGACGGCGTCGACTGTGTCGGGTTCACCGGATCGACTGAGGTCGGCCGGATGTTCCTCTGCTACGCCGCCGATTCCAACCTCAAACGCGTGCTGCTCGAATGTGGCGGCAAGTCGCCGATGCTCGTGCTCCCCGACGCCGAGGACCTCGACAAGGTGGCCGCCAACGCCTGCGAATCGATCTTCTGGAACGCCGGACAGAACTGCTCCAGCAACTCCCGGCTGATCCTTCACGAGTCGATCGCGGACGAGACCCTCGATCGAATCGATGAAGCGATGCGTGAGTGGGTGCTCGGTGATCCCCTGGATCCCCACACGCGTATGGGCGCCATCATCGAGCCGGCCCACATGGACAAGATCCTGTCCAACATCGAGAAGGCCAAAGACGAAGGCGCCACCGTTCGCTGCGGCGGCAACCAGACCCGTCAGGGCTCCGGCGGCTGGTTCGTCGAACCCACCATCTTCACGGGTGTCACTGCCGACATGACCGTCGCTCGCGAGGAGGTCTTCGGGCCCGTGCTCTCGGTGTCGACCTTCACCCACGCCGACGAGGGCATCGCGATGGCCAACGACACCGACTACGGCCTCCATGCCTCGGTGTTCACGTCCAACGTACGCTCCGCCCACCTCGCCAGCCGCATGCTCAAGGCCGGCACCGTTTCGGTCAACTGCTACAGCGAAGGCGACATGACGACACCGTTCGGTGGCTACGGCCTCAGCGGATTCGGTGGTCGGGACAACGGCATCCACGCCCACGAGCAGTACACCGAGACCAAGACGATCTGGCTGGATCTCTCCTGATGACTCTGCGCTCACTCGGCGCGGCGGCCGAGACCCGGTCTTGGGCGCCATGACCTCAGTGACCATCACACCGGCCTACGACCGGCAGAACGGCTGGCTCGAGATCCTCGGGCCGCAACCGGATGCGGTCGTTCTCACGGGTGACCTCGAGGCCGACCATGTCGTGATCGGGGCGGGGTATGGCGGCCTTGCCGCGGCACGGCGCCTGGCCGAGCTCGATCCGTCGGCATCGGTGGTGCTCATCGAGGCCGATCGGCTCGGAAACAACGCGGCCGGTCGATGCTCGGGCTTCATCATCGACCACGCCCACAACATCCGCGCCAAGGGATTCGCCGACGACACCGACAACGCCAAGCGGCAGATCGCGCTCAATCGTGCAGGCGTCGACTGGCTCGACGAGATCGTGCATCAGCAGGGCATCGAATGTGACTGGCGCCGGGAAGGCAAGATCCACGCGGCCGCCTCCGAGAAGGGCGAGGCCACGCTTGCCGGCTTCGCCGAATCGCTCGACGCGGTCGACGAGGACTACCACCTCTACGACGCGGCCGAGCTGGAACGCCGATTCGGCACGAGCTTCTACCGGTCGGGTCTCCACGCTCCCCACAGCGTGATCGTGAACCCTGCGTCGCTGGTGATCGGCCTCGCGTCGACCATGCCGGAGAACGTGCAGGTCTTCGAGTCGTCCATGGTCACCGACTTCGAATTCGGCCCTCCGCACACCCTCCGGACGGCACAGGGAACCGTGCGCACGCCTTCCCTCGTGATCGCGGCCAACGGGTTCGGCGAAGGATTCGGCCTGTTCAAGAACTCGCTGATCCCGCTGATCACGTGGGGGTCGATGACCCGACCGATGACCGCTGCCGAGGTGGCCGAGCTCGGCGGCGAGGACAACTACGCCATCATCCCCGCCCACCCGGCCGGCACCACGGTGCGGCGCAGACCCGACAACCGGATCCTGATCCGCAACCAGTACACGTTCAGTCGTCGCTCCAACATCACCAGGGGCGTGGAGGCAGTGAAGCGCGTGCACGAGACGTCGTTCCGCAACCGGTATCCGATGCTGCCCGACGTCGAGTTCGAGTATTCGTGGGGTGGAGCATTGGCGCTCAGCCGAAACGGCGAGGGCGTGTGCGGCAAGGTCGCCGACGGGGTGTGGGCCACGATGGCCTACCAGGGCACCGGAATGGCCAAGGGCACGATCTCGGGCAAGTACCTGGCCGAACACATGATGGGTGACGACGATCCGTTGATGGGGTTGCTCGCGGGCTCGCCGAGCCGCAACTTCCCCGACCCCTTCAACCAGTGGGGCGTGCGCATGAACTCCCGCTGGCGGCGCTGGCAGGCAGGAGTCGAGGAATGAACAACCTGCTGGTGATCATGGCGGACCAGTTCACGCCGTTCATGATGGGCTGCTACGGCCACCCGACGGTCATCACGTCGAATCTCGAGATCCCGCTCCTCGTCAGCGGACCCGGCGACCGCGAGCAGTCCGTCATCGACACTCCGGTGTCTCTGCTCGACGTCGCTCCGACGCTGCTCGAACTCGCCGAGGTCGCCGCTGCCGCCCGCCTGCCCATGGAGGGCCGCAGTCTTCTCGGTTCACTCGACGATGACCGCGAAGTCGTCTCGGAATACCACGCGGAGGGCGTCTTCCGGCTGTGCTTCATGGTGCGCCATGACCGCTACAAGTACGTGTGGTTCGAGGACGAAGCGCCGCAACTGTTCGACCTGCACGAGGATCCCGGTGAGTGGACGAACCGAGCGGCTGACCCGTCGCTTCGATCCGTGAGAGCAGACCTCCACGCTCGCCTGATCAACCGGTTCGACGTCGACGACCTCGGTCGCGATGTGGCCGGAAAGATCGCCCAGAAGCGAATCGTGCGTGAGGCGATGCATCGAAACGACACGCACTGGGATCATCAGCCGTTCTTCGATGCCACGAAGCAATACGTCCGCACTGATGCCACGAAGAGCTATGTCCGCACCTGACCGGAGACCATCATGAGCCGCGATCTGTCCGTAGACCTCACCGGCAAGGTCGCGGTCGTGTCCGGCGGTTCGTCAGGGATGGGCGCCGCGATCTGTGAACGATTCGCCGCCTCGGGTGCGTCGGTCGTGGTCGGGGGCCGCAACCCCGAACGAACCGCCGAGGTCGTCGATGGGCTGAAGTCCACCGGCGCCACGGCACTCGCCTGGCTCGGTGATGTGGCTGACTCGACCAACGCCGACGAGATGGTCGATGCCGCGGTCGAGGCCTTCGACGGGATCGACATCGTGGTGAACGCGGCAGGCGTGATCCACCGGGCTGACGCGAACGGCACGAGCGACGAGGATTGGCATCGAGTGATGTCGGCCAACGTCGACGGCACGTTCTTTCTCTCTCGTGCGGCGATCCCCGCCCTGCGAGCGCGAGGTGGGGGAGCAATCATCAACATCAGCTCGACGTGCGGGTTGGTGGGCTCGGCGGGGCTTGCCGCGTATTGCGCGTCGAAGGGAGCCGTCACGAATCTCACCCGCGCGATGGCGCTCGATCATGCGGCCGAAGGAATCCGTGTCAATGCCATCTGTCCCGGCTCGGTGGACACGCCGATGCTCGTTTCGGAGCATCCGGAAGGCCGCAGCGCCGCGGATGTCTTCGCGTCGAACCTCGCATCGATTCCCGAGGGGCGCATCCCCGAGCCAGTGGAGGTGGCCGACCTCGCCCTGTTCCTGAGCTCAACTGCGAGTCGCCACATCAATGGTGCCAATCTCTCGCTCGACGGGGGATACACGGCCCAATGAGCGACTTCACCGGCATCACCGCCGTCGTCACCGGCGGTGCGCAGGGAATCGGACGGGCGATCGCCGATCGGCTCGCCGCCGACGGGGCCGACGTCGTCGTCGGTGACCTCCGTGACCCGACCGACCTCGGACCGAACCAGCGATGGGTGCACCTCGACGTGACGTCGGAGGAGTCGGTCGCCGCGCTGGCGGCCGAGTGCGGTGATGCCGTCGGGGTGCTGGTCAACAACGCCGGCATCATGTTCGAAGCGTCGATCGCCGACCAGACCGTCGAGCAATGGGACACCGCCATGGCCGTCAACCTGCGTGGCCCGTGGCTGATGACGAAGGCGCTGCTCCCACGGCTCACGGCCGACGGAGGAGCGGTGGTCAACATCGGATCGATCGAGGGCATCGGGTCCAACCCGCTCCACACTGCGTATTCCGCGTCGAAGGGCGGCGTGCACGGATTGACGGCCGCCATGGCGGTCGACCTCGGGCCGATGGGCGTGCGCTGCAATGCCGTCGCACCCGGCTGGATCGACACGGCCCTGAACCGCGAGTACATCGATCGGCTGCCCAACCGCGACCAGGCCGTGGCCGAGTTGGGCCGGCTCCACCCCGTGGGCCACATCGGCGATCCCGCCGACGTGGCGTCCGTGGTCGCCTTCCTCGCCGGCCCCGACGCCCGATTCGTGTCGGGCCAGGTCGTCGTGGTCGACGGCGCTCGCACCAGCAAGCTCAGCCTGCCGCCCAGTCTGTCGCCAGAGGCCTGACCGCGGGAACGATCCTCGCGCTCCTGGCGTTGGAGAGGCATGAGCGAATCGCCCAATCTCCTCTCCCGTGTCCCGCGTTGGATGTACGGCGCCGCGGCCGCCGGTGTTGGCGTCGTCTGCTACCTCGCCTTCGCTGTCTTCGGGATCCACACCCTGTTCATCGACGATGAAGCGAACGAGGCGGTGCCGGTCTTCGATTCCGGTGCCGGTGCCTCCGGCCTGCCGTCGGATGCGATGTCCGGCGACGAGGTCGATGCGATGAACGAGGCCATGGAGGACGAGGGCACGCCGGTCGAGGACACGGCTGCAGACGAGATGCCCGACATGCCGGAGATCATCGTCGAGGCCTCCGGATCCTTCATCGATCGGTCCCATCCTGCGGTCGGCGTCGCGGAGATTCTGGGCGACGGAACGGGACAACGCTTCCTGCGCTTCGAGGACTTCGCGACGGACAACGGGCCCGACCTGAACGTGTACCTCTCGACGGCGGCTCCGGATGCGCCCGCCGGCGAGTTCGACGACGACTTCATCGATCTCGGCGACCTCAAGGGGAACATCGGACCACAGAACTATGAGATTCCCGAAGGTGTCGATCTGTCCCGGTATCGCACCGTCGTGATCTGGTGCGTGCGATTCGGGGTTGCGTTCGGCGCGGCGGAACTCGTGTCCTGACGACCCACCACACGCCGGACTATTCGGCAAGGAAATCAGGGCGGGACCTTGTTCCCTAGTTCACAAGGGGAGATCGTTTGATGCTGAACGAGTGCCCCACCTCCTCGGAACCGTCCTCGGGATCCCGAACGTCGTCGCCGCCACAATCGCAGTGGCAGTCCTCGCGATCATCGCTCGGAAGCGGGTGTTCGGTGCCAACGAGCGAACCGAGACCTCGTGGACTGATGCCTGGCTGAAGGCCCTCGTCATCGTCGTCTTCGTGGTCTTCTTCACGATCTACCTGCCCTCCTGGGTGATCGGTACCTCCACGGTCGCCGACATGGACCGCAACGCCCAGGACATCATCGCCTCGGCAATCTGGGGTGCCGGAATGGTGGCCACACTCGGTGGCCTCTGGTACGCCCACCGAGAGAAGTGGGTGTGATGGTCGGCGAGCCTCCGGGTGATCTGGCCTACTTCGACCAGAACATCCCGTGTTTGGCCGCCTGTCCCGTCCACACCAACGCCGGCATGTACGTCGCGGCCATTGCCGATGGCGACGACGAGCAGGCGTATCTCACGGCTCGCATGCCGAATCCCTTCGCCTCCGTGTGCGGACGGGTCTGTGCCGCTCCGTGTGAAGCCGCCTGCCGGCGAGGCCAGATCGACGAGCCCATCGCCATCCGGGCGCTGAAGCGCTACGTCACCGAACAATTCGGCCCCGAGGCCGACGACGGCGAGCACTGGCGCCAAGTTGCCGCTCCTCCGCCGGTCGACCTTCCCCACAGCGTCGGTATCGTCGGCGGCGGACCCGCCGGTCTCGCCTGCGCCCACGATCTCCGCCGCTGGGGATACAAGGTCAGCCTCTACGAAGCCACCGAGAAGCTCGGCGGCGCCATGTGGCTGGGTATTCCCGAGTACCGACTCGATCGCGACGTGCTGGCTCGCGACGTCGGCGCCATCGTCGACCTCGGGGTCGACGTTCACTACGAGACCAAGCTCGGTGACGATGTCACGCTCGACGAGCTCCGCGACCGCCATGACGCGGTCTTCCTCGGGATCGGTGCCACCCTTGGCCGCGGTCTCGACATCGAAGGGGCCGACGCCGATGGCGTGTTCAAGGCCGTCGAATTCCTGATCAACATGAACCGCGGCTTCGAGGTCGAGGTCGGGGAACGCGTGGTGGTCGTCGGCGGCGGCGATGTCGCCATGGACGCCGCCCGCACCGCCCTGCGGGCCGCTGACTACGACGACAAGCGCGAGACCGATCGTTCGATGACCGAGGCGATCGACGTCGCCCGTTCAGCCGCACGCGCCGGGGCCCGCGAGATCACGGTCGTCAGCCTCGAGGCACGAGACGAGATGCCGGCCCACGACTTCGAGATCGAGGAGGCCGAACACGAGGGCATCTCCTTCGCCCCTCGCCGAGGCCCGGCGCGGATCGAGGTCGACGACGATGGCGTGATCGGCCTCGAAACGGTCGGCGTCACCCGGGTCTTCGACGAGGACCATCGTTTCAGCCCGGAGTTCGACGAGTCCGACCGGCACACCTTCCCCGCCGACACGGTGATCCTCGCCATCGGTCAGGCCATCGACATCGACTCGCTGGGCGACAACGGCCCCGAGATCGGGCCCCGGCGCAACATCCAGGTGGAGGACGCCACGGGCGAGACCGACCTCGCCGATGTGTGGGCCGGCGGCGATGCCGCCAAGGGCCCACGCTCGTTGATCGATGCGGTCGCCGACGGTCGCCGGGCCGCGGCCAGCATCCACACCAGTTTCGGAGGCGAACTCGAGTCGGAGAAGGCGGGTCGCATGGTCCGCCTCGAACAGTTCCACCGACTCGACGACCACTACGACCGGGTCACCCGGGTCGATGTTCCCACCCTCGAGACCGGCCGGCGTATGGGACTCGCCGAAGTCGAGACCGGCTTCACGCCCGACCAGGCCCGCTGCGAAGCCAGCCGTTGCCTGCGTTGTTTCGCCAACATCATGCTCGACGTCGAACGCTGCGTGCTCTGCGCCCTGTGCGTCGACGTCTGCCCGCTCGACCTCATCTCGCTGGTGCCCTCCGAGGAAGTCGACGAGCACCACGGCGGCGGCACCGCACTTCTCTTGGACGAGACCGCGTGCATCCGCTGCGGCCTCTGCATCGAACGTTGTCCCCCTGACGCACTGTCAATGGGGATGTGGACAGGAATCGGAGTCCCCGAATGGGCCTGACAGACGAGACCTCCGGCGTGATCGCCCGACTGCGCAGAACGCCCGTCGGCCGATCGATCTTCCGATCACCGCCCCGGGTCACCCCCCGAGACCGAGCGGCCGGCCACTGGTCGAGCTTCTTGCTGCACATCTATCCGGTGAAGGTTCGCAAGGCCGAACTTGGCTTCAAGTACTCCTGGTATCTGGGCGTGATCTCCACCGTGCTGCTCGGCAGCCTCGTGGTCTCCGGGATCTACCTGATGTTCTTCTATGTACCGTCGCCCAACCAGGCCTACACGAACATCCAGACCATCCAGACCGAGGTCACCTTCGGGCAATACGTCCGCAACGTGCACCGGTGGTCCGCCCATCTCATGGTGCTCGCGGTGGCGATGCACATGGCGAAAGTCTTCTACCGCGGCGCCTACAAGCCGCCCCGGCAGTTCAACTGGGTGGTCGGCGTGATGCTGCTGGCCATGACCCTGCTCATGTCCTTCACCGGCTATCTGCTGCCGTGGGATCAGCTCGCCTTCTGGGCCGTCACCGTCGGCACCGAAATGGCGAGCTACGTGCCGCTCATCGGTGGCGACGTGCAGGAGATGCTGCTCGGCGGTTCGGTCGTCGGGGCCTCCACGCTCCTGCGCTTCTACGTCCTGCATGTGGCGGTGCTGCCGTCGATCATCGTCTTCCTCTTGATGATCCACCTCTGGCGCTGGCGCAAGGACGCAATGCTGGATTTGGACACAGAGTTGGACCTCGACCTGGAGGCAGCCAATGACTGACACCACCCCCGACGGCCGCCGAGTGCTCGGCGTCGTGCCCGGCAAGCCCGTGGCCGGGGACCGCAAGCAGCCCGAGGAACAGGACCTCGTCATGGTCTGGCCACATCTGCTGGTGCGCCACGCCGTGGCCGGCATGAGCGTGATGCTCAGCGTCATGTTGATCTCGGTCTTCTTCGATGCGCCGCTGCGCTCGATCGCCAACCCGACCGACACCCCGAACCCGGAGAAGGCCCCGTGGTACTTCGCGGCACTCCAGGAGCTGCTCTCACACTTCCACCCGCTCATCGCCGGCGTGCTCGTCCCCGGCGGGATCATCGTCGGGCTGATCGCCCTGCCCTACATCGACAACAGCCCCCACACCGATGCGAGGCGACGGAAGGTGGCGGTCGCCACCTTCACGATCGTTCTCGTCGCCTGGATCATCCTCACGCTCGTCGGGTTCGCCTTCCGCGGCCCCAACTGGGGATGGGTCTGGCCCTGGGAGGAATGGCACGGAGAACTATGAGCAACGACCTCTCACGACGCACGTTCCTCGGACGGATCTGGAAGCTCGGCATCGTCCTCATCGGGGCCGCCGGCGCCTGGACGACGTGGGACCTCCTGCAGCCCCTGCCCACCACGGGCTTCGGCGGCAAGGTCCGCACGATTCCGCCCACGGCGGTACCTGAGACCGGCGCGGTCGAGGTGCTGGCCGCCAAGGCGCACCTGGTGCGGATCGACGGCGAACTGATCGCCCTGTCGGAGAAGTGCACCCACCTCGGGTGTCGCGTGCCCTACTGCGAATCGTCGAATCGGTTCGAGTGCCCGTGTCACGGTTCGGTGTACAACCGGGCCGGCGAGCTCCTCACCGGCCCATCACCCCGCGGCCTCGACCGGCACCCGATCGAGATCGGTGCGGACGGACTCGTCTACATCGACACCAGCACCAAGATCGATGGCGTCAGCCCCGGCACCATCACGATGGAGGAGCCCAGCCCCGGCGACTCCTGCGCAGTCGAAGGTGGTCACTGATGGCCTACGGCTACTCCACCGACCCCGAGCTCGACCGGTCGACCAACCGGGTCATGACGCTCGGCGCCGTGCTGCTGCTCGCCATGGCGGCAGCGTTCCCGCTGTACCTCGCCTACGAGCCCTCCGCCCGTGAGGACGCCCGCGCCGAACAGCTCTCGTCGCTCGCTCACGAGGGTGAGTCCATCTGGGCGTTCAACTGCGCCTCGTGCCACGGCGACGACGGTGAGGGTGGCTCGGCGCCGGCCCTCAACGCGAAACAGTTCCTCCAGTCCGCGACCGACGAGCAGATCCAGTTGCTGATCGCCGTCGGCGTGCCCGGCTCCGCCATGGGCGCCTACTCGCAGGACTTCGGCGGACCGCTCACCTCCGAGCAGATCAAAGCCATCAGCACCTTCCTCCGGTCACTCGAAGACGAGGCGCCGGACTTCCCGAATTGGCGTAATCCATGACAGACACAGAATCCAAGAAACCAGCGAGCCAGGACGAGGGCGCTCCGAAGCTCCTCGATTTCGAGAAGGAATCGATACGGGTCCTCCACTTCACGTGGATCGCCTTCTTCATGACGTTCTACGTCTGGTTCAACCTGGCGCCCATGTCGACCACGATGAGGGGTGATCTCGACTGGCTCACCAAGGAGCACGTCAAGATCCTCCTGATCTGCAATGTGGCGTTGACGATCCCGGCCCGCATCATCGTCGGTGCGCTGATCGATCGTCTCGGTGCCCGCATCGTGTTCACCGGGCTCATGATCGTCATGTCGATCCCGGCGGTCGTGTTCGCCTTCGCCGACTCGTTCACCCAGATGATGATCTCCCGCCTCGCGCTCGGCAGCGTCGGCGCCGGCTTCGTCATCGGCATCAAGATGGTCGCCCAGTGGTTCCCGCCCAAGTACGTCGGGCGGGCCGAGGGCTTCTACGCCGGCTGGGGCAACTTCGGCTCGGCATTCGCCGCCATGACGCTTCCGTGGTTCGCGCTCACCGTGCTCGGCAACTGGTTCGACATGGGTGACGATGCGTGGCGCTGGGCCATGGCGATCAATGGTCTCGTGCTCGGCGTCTACGGCGTCATGTACTACTTCCTCGTCCGTGACGTGCCCGACGGCCGGACGTTGACGAAGACCAAGAAGGCCACGCCGATGCTGTGCACGTCCTACAAGGACCTCGTGCAGTACCTCATCTGGTCGATCCCGCTGGTCGGCGCTCTCGGCGTGCTCGCCTGGCGGATCAGCAACGTCAAGGTCGACGGCGACTACATCATCAGCGACACGGGCCTCTACACGATCTACGCCATCCTGGCCCTCGTCTACGTCGGCCATGTCGCCAAGACGCTCAATGTCAACCTGCCGTACCTCAGGGCCGGCGTGCCCGAGGACGAGAAGTACCACTTCGGCAGCGTGGCAGCGCTGAACTCGACCTACTTCGCGAACTTCGGCGCCGAGCTCGCCGTCGTGTCGATGCTGCCCGCCTTCTTCGAGGCGACCTTCGAGCCGCTCCGCAGCGGTGACGGGAGTCCGTTGGTGACCGCCACAGTCGCCGGTCTCGTCGCCTCCTCGTTCGCCTTCGTGAACCTGGTTGCCCGACCGCTCGGTGGCTACCTGTCGGATCTCGCGTCGAGCCGCAAGCGGACCATGCTGATCTACATCGGCGGCATCGTCGTCGGCTTCTTCCTGATGGGATTCATCGCAAAGTGGGGCACCGGCGTCGACGACGACGGCCTCCGCAACGTGGTGCCGATGTTCGGCGGCGTGACCTGGCTGGTCATCGCCGTGGTGATCACCATCTTCGCCTCCATCTTCGTGCAGGGCGCTGAGGGTGCAACCTTCGCCATCATCCCGATGGTCAACAAGCGCATGACCGGCCAGATCGCCGGGATGGCCGGCGCCTACGGAAACGTCGGCGCCGTCATCTACCTCGTGATCTTCTCGCTGGTCGACTCCCGCACCTTCTTCTTCATCCTCTCGGCCGGCGCAGCGGTCAGCTTCCTCATCACGTGGCTGATGCTCGAAGAGCCGAAGGATGCATTCGCCGCCGACTTCGACGACGAAGTGACCCCGGCCGAGCCCGAGAGGACAACCAATGGCTGACATCTATGAGTGGGACCCCGAGGACGAGGAGTTCTGGGAACGCGAGGGCAAACAGATCGCCAACCGGAACCTCTGGATCTCGATCCCGAGCCTCCTGTGTGGGTTCGCCGTCTGGCTCTACTGGTCGATCATCACGGTCCAGATGCTCAATCTGGGTTTCCCGTTCGAACAGTCCGAGTTGTTCACGATCACGGCCATCGCCGGTCTCACCGGCGCCAGCCTCCGAATCCCGAGCAGCTTCTTCATCCGCATCGCCGGTGGTCGAAACACCATCTTCTTCACGACTGCGCTGCTGATCATCCCGGCTGCCGGCACGGGCTTCGCCCTGCTGGACCAGGACACACCACTCTGGGTCTTCCAGTTGCTGGCCTTCCTGTCGGGTCTCGGCGGTGGCAACTTCGCCTCGTCGATGTCGAACATCAGCTTCTTCTTCCCGAGGAAGATGCAGGGTCTGAGCCTCGGTCTGAACGCCGGACTCGGCAATGCGGGCGTCACCACGATGCAGTTGTTGATCCCGCTGGTGATGACCTCTGCGGTCTTCGGTGGCGGTTCGATGGTCCTCGAGAAGAATTCCGGAACCCTGATCGGCACGATCGATGCCGGCACCGAGACATGGATCCACAATGCCGGTTTCGTCTGGCTGGTGCTGCTGATCCCGCTTGTCTTCCTGGCCTGGACCCGGATGAACAACATCCGTGCCGAACACGTTTCGCCGAACATCGGCTCGCCGATGTCCTCCTTCGGCAAGATCCTCGGAATGCTCCTGGTGGCGTTCCTCACCTCGGCGGTCGGCCTCTACATCATCCTCCCGGATCCCACCGGTCTCGGCGCTCCCTCATGGGCGAAGTACCCGGTGATCGCCGGTGTGATCACCCTCACCGTGCAGCTGCTCAAGCGGATCCCTGGTGAGATCAAGCCAAACCTCGAGCGCCAGTTCAAGGTGTTCGAGAACCGCCACACCTGGGTGATGAGTGTCATCTACACGATGACGTTCGGCAGCTTCATCGGCTATTCGGCCGGCTTCGCCCTCGCCATCAAGGTGGTGTTCGGCTTCAAGCACATCGAGACCGACGGTGTCTGGGATCACTCGGTCACCAACCCCGACGGACCATCGGCGCTCACCTTTGCCTGGATGGGACCGTTCATCGGTGCGTTCATCAGACCCATCGGTGGCTGGATCTCCGACCGTGTCGGCGGCGCGCGGGTCACCCACTACGTGTCGATCGTCATGACCGCATCGGCGCTCGGTGTGGCCTACTTCCTGCGAGAGGCCTACCGCTCGGAGACCCCAGAAGACTTCTTCGTGCCGTTCTTCCTGCTCTTCCTGCTGCTGTTCGCCGCTTCCGGCATCGGCAACGGGTCGACGTTCCGCACGATCGCCATCGTGTTCAACAAGGAGCAGGCCGGACCGGTGCTGGGATGGACCTCGGCAGTCGCCGCCTACGGCGCCTTCGTCGTGCCGCAGGAGTTCGGCGAACAGATCAAGGGCGGGACCCCCGAGGTCGCGCTGATCGGCTTCGCCATCTTCTACGTGGTCTGCCTGGTCCTGAACTACTGGTACTACCTCGGCCCCAGAGCGGAGTTCAAGAACCCATGAGTTTCCGTCTCGTCCTCGGCATCGGCATCTTCGCCCTGCTCCTCACCGCGGCCAGCCTGCCCGCCCAGGCGGCCCAGTATCCCGCTGCGCCCCTGGCGCAGGATGCTGCCGCTGGGGCACAGGTCTACGCCGACAACTGCGCGTCGTGCCATCAGGCCGGAGGCATCGGCCTGGTGGGCACGTTCCCGCCTCTCGCCGGCAATCCCAATGCGGCTGACACCGACTACGTCGAAGACGTGGTCCGCAATGGCCTGAGTGGTGAGATCGATGTCCTCGACGTCACCTATGACGGCACGATGGCGTCCTTCCCGGACCTGTCCGACGGCGAGGTCGCCGATGTCGTCGCCTATGTGGCGACGCTCGCCGACAGCGATCCGACGGCGGTTCCCGATGCTGAACCCGACGTCGTCGAGCCCGGCGACATCGGAGAGGGACGAGACCTGTTCATCGGCGCGGACCGGTTCGAGAATGGCGGCGGCGCATGCGTCGGCTGTCACACGGCCGGCGACGTCGGCAACCTCGGTGGTTGGAGCCTCGGCCCCGACATCACCGACAGCCATGAGTCGCTCGGTGGAGATGTCGGGCTGGCGGCCTGGCTGTCGAGCCCGGCTTCGGCCACGATGCGGCCGGTCTTCAACGACCGTCCGATGACCGACGACGAGATCGCCGATGTCGTCGCCTTCCTGGCTGACGCACCAACGCAGTCGAAGCCAACTGACCCCGGGGACGGGTTGATCTACGCCGGCGTGGCCGGACTCATCGTCCTCATCGGTGGCATGGCCATCGCCTGGCGCGGCATGCGCCAGACCTACGTCGAGCGGTTGAGGAGCAAGCGATGACCGGAGAATGGATCGAAGAGACGGTCGCCCCGGCCGAACGGAAGTGGGAGGAGTTCTACCGAAACCGCTTCCAGCACGACAAGCGGGTGCGCACGACGCACGGCGTCAACTGCACCGGCAGCTGCTCGTGGGAGGTGTTCGTCAAGGACGGCATCGTTACCTGGGAGTTGCAGGCAACCGACTACCCGCAGCTCGAAGAGGGTCTGCCGCCCTATGAGCCGCGTGGCTGTCAGCGCGGCATCTCGTACTCGTGGTACCTCTATTCGCCGATCCGGGTGAAGTACCCGTACGTGCGTGGCGTGTTGATCGACATGTACCGCCAGGCCAAGCGTGAGCATCTCGGCGATCCCGTCGATGCGTGGAAGGCCATCCAGGCCAACCCCGAGTGGCGCAAGAAGTATCAGGAAGCCCGCGGCAAGGGCGGCTTCCGGCGCATCAGCTGGGACGAGGCCCTCGAGCTCGCGGCTGCCTCCACCGTGCACACTGTGAAGGACCACGGCCCCGACCGGGTCGCCGGCTTCTCGCCGATCCCGGCCATGTCGCAGGTCAGCTACGCAGCCGGCAGTCGATTCATGTCGATGGTCGGTGGCGTCATCATGAGCTTCTACGACTGGTACTGCGACCTCCCGCCGGCCTCGCCGGAGATCTGGGGTGAGCAGACCGACGTGCACGAGTCCGCGGATTGGTACAACTCCCGATTCGTGGCGGTCATGGGTGCAAACCTCAACATGACCCGCACCCCCGACACACACTTCATCTCCGAGGTGCGCCACGCCGGCGCCAAGCTCGCCGTCTTCAGCCCCGACTTCTCACAGGTGGCCAAGTACGCCGACTGGTGGATCCCGGCGAACCCGGGGCAGGACACCGCCTTCTGGCTTGCCGTCAACCATGTGATCCTCAAGGAGTTCTACTCCGATCGCAAGGTCGACTACTTCCAGAAGTACGCCAAGGAGAACACCGACCTCCCGTTCCTCGTGCAGATCCAGACCGACGAGGATGGGAAAGCCGGCAAGGCGGGCAAGTACCTGCGAGCCGGTGAGGTCGACCCCTACACCGGTGTGGAGAACGCCGACTGGAAGATGCTGGTCTGGGATGACGACGCCGACGCGCCGAAGCTCCCGAACGGCACCCTCGGTGATCGATGGGCCGAGGAGAACAAGGGCAAGTGGAACCTCGAGCTCAAGGACAGCCTGACCGGCGAGGACATCGCCCCGCGGCTCTCGTTCCTCGACCAGCACGACGACGTGCTTCCGGTCGAACTCGAGTTCTTCGGCACCGACGGCACCGTCACCCGTTCGGTTCCGGTTCGCACGGTGCAGACCGCCGACGGTCCCGTCACCGTCACCACGGTCTTCGATCTTCTCAACGCTCGTTTCGGCGTCGACCGTGGTCTCAAGGGCTATGACGCTGCCAGCTATGACGACGAGGACGTGCCGTACACCCCGGCCTGGCAGGAGCAGTACACGGGTATCCATCGCGACACCGTCGTGAAGTTCGCCCAGGAGTGGGGCCGCAACGGTGAGCTCACCAAGGGCAAGAACCTGATCATCATCGGTGCCGGCGCCAACCACTGGTACCACAACAACCTGCTCTACCGGTCGGGCATCTGTGCCCTGATGCTCACCGGCTCGGTCGGTGTCAATGGCGGCGGCCTCGGCCACTACGTCGGCCAGGAGAAGCTGGTCAACGCTGCCTCCTGGGCATCGATCGCCTTCGGTCTCGACTGGGGGATGGCGCCACGGCACCAGAACACCCCGTCGTTCCACTATGTGCACTCGGACCAGTGGCGCTACGAGCGGGGCTACCGCGACTATGACTCGCTGCCTGATGCTCATCCCGAGAATCACGACCACACCATCGACCATCAGGCTCGGGCGGTCCGTCAGGGCTGGTTGCCGTTCTTCCCCCAGTTCAAGGACAACCCGGTCGAGTTGATGCGCAAGGCGCGCCGGGCCGGCGCCGAGACCGACGAGGAAGTCTCGGACTACATCGTCGAAGGCTTGAAATCCGGTGACATCGAGTTCGCCATCGATGATCCTGATGCGCCGGAGTCATGGCCTCGCACCTGGTTCATCTGGCGGGGCAACGCGATCGGCACGTCGGCCAAGGGCCACGAGTTCTTCATGAAGCACTACCTCGGCACGCACTCGACGGCGATCGCGGCCGAGCCCGACGACCATGGTGTCGCCGAGGTGAACGTGCGGCCCGACGCCCCTATCGGAAAGATGGACCTGGTCGTCGATCTCAACTTCCGTATGGACACGTCGGCGCTGTACTCCGACCTCGTCCTTCCGGCGGCCACCTGGTACGAGAAAGACGATCTCAACAGCACCGACATGCACTCCTTCATCAACCCGATGCAGGCGGCCGTACCGCCGGCGTGGGAGTCGAAGTCGGACTGGGACATCTTCACGGCCATGGCCAAGAAGGTCGCCGAGCTGTCCGGCGGTCATCTGCCCGGCGAGATGGAAGACGTCGTCATGCAGCCGCTGGCGCACGACACCCCCGACGAGATGTCGCAGCCCACGCCAGGCGATTGGCGCACCGGTGAGGTCGAGGCCGTCCCCGGCAAGACCATGCCGAAGTTCAAGGTCGTGAAGCGCAACTACGCCGAGATGTACGAGCGCATGACCTCGCTGGGTCTCGGCGTTCGCAACAACGGTGTCGCCGCCCACGGTCTGCGCATGCAGGTCGACGACTTCTACGACGAGCTCGCCCGTAAGCAGCCCGACAAGCGCAGCGGTGGGGGAGACACCCCACTGCGACCGTCGCTCGTCCGTGGTCGCGAGGTGTGCGAGGCGATCCTCGCTCTCGACCCGGCGTCGAACGGTGAGATCGCCCACCGGGCCTTCGAGGCCGAGAGCGCCAAGATCGGCCGCGACATCACCCACCTCGGCGCGGGCCAGCGAGACACGCGGATCAGCTTTGCCGACCTGATCAGCCAGCCCCGACGGGTGCTGACGACTCCGACATGGAGTGGATTGATCGGCAAGGGTCGGGCCTACGCCCCCTACACCCTCAACGTGGAGGAACGGGTGCCCTGGCGAACCCTCACCGGTCGCCAGCACTTCTACCTCGACCATGATCGCTACATCGAGTGGGGCGAGCACCTGCCGGTGTACAAGCCCCGTCCCGATCACGCCATGTTGTCGGAGACCGAGCAGTCACTGGCCGAGGGCCAGGACGGCAAGTTGATGAACTACATCACGCCGCACGGCAAGTGGTCCATTCACTCCACCTATGGCGACAACGAACGGATGATGACCCTCTCGCGGGGTGGTTATCCGGTCTGGCTCAACTCGAAGGACGCGGTCGACCTCGGCATCGAGGACAACGACTGGGTCGAGGTCTACAACGACAACGGTGTCTTCGTGCAGCGTTGCACCACGTCGTCTCGGATCCCGAGAGGCACGGTGTTCGTGTACCACGCCACCGAACGCACCGTCGGAATCCCGATCTCACCGAGACGGGAGAAACGAGCGGGCATGAACAACTCGCTGACCCGAGCCCGACTCAAGCCGGTGCTCATGAGTGGCGGCTACGGCCAGTTCACCTATGCCTTCAACTACTGGGGCCCCACCGGTGTCAACCGCGACACCTTCGTCTATGTGCGTCGCATCGAGCGGCCCGACTACTAGGAGCACGATCATGCGAGTACGAGCTCAGATGAGCATGCTCTTCCACCTCGACAAGTGCATCGGCTGTCACACCTGCTCGGTGGCCTGCAAGAACCTGTGGACCGACCGGCCCGGGGCCGAGTACATGTGGTGGAACAATGTCGAGACGCGTCCCGGCACCGGCTACCCCACGGGGTGGGAGGACCAGGACCACTACAAGGGTGGCTGGCAGCGTGACGAGAAGGGCCGCCTCAAGCTGACCCTGCACTCGAAGGCCGGTGGCATCGGGAAGCTCTTCTACAACCCGTCGCTGCCTGAGCTGGAGGACTACTACGACCCCTTCACGTTCAAGTACGGCGATCTGTTCAACGCTCCCCAACAGGAGCACCAGCCGACTGCGGTTCCCGTCTCCAAGATCACCGGCAAGGAGATGGAGATCAATGGCGGCCCCAACTGGGACGACGACCTCGGCGGTTCCGAGGTATTCGCCCGCAACGACATATCCCTGGAGGGTGTGGACGACACGGTCCGGGCGCAGATGGAGGAGATCGAGCGGGTGGTGTTCAACTACCTGCCGCGGATCTGCAACCACTGTCTGAACCCGGCCTGTGTCGCCGCGTGTCCGAGCGGTGCGATCTACAAGCGGGGGGAGGACGGCGTTGTTCTCGTCAACGAGGACAAGTGCCGCGGCTGGCGTCAATGCGTTTCGGCCTGCCCCTACAAGAAGGTGTTCTACAACTGGGACACCGGCAAGAGCGAGAAGTGCATCCTCTGCTTCCCGCGGATGGAGACCGGCCAGGCCCCGGCCTGCGCCCACTCGTGTGTCGGCCGCATCCGCTACATGGGTGTGCTGTTGTACGACGCCGACCGGATCGACGAGATCGTGGCACTGCCCGACGACGAGCTGCTCGACGCCCAACTCGACACGATCCTCGACCCCAATGATCCGGCCGTGATCACCGCCGCCAAGGCAGCGGGAATCGACGACGGATGGCTCGACGCAGCCCAGCGGTCACCGGTGTACAAGTTCGTCAAGGAGTGGGGCATGGCCCTGCCTCTTCACGCCGAGTACCGAACCGCCGCGATGATGTTCTACGTCCCGCCGCTGTCGCCGGTGATGAGCACGATCGAGCGCAACATGGTCGATCTCGACCTCGACGCCGAGCGGGTCGACTTCGAGTTGCTCGATCAACTCGACAAGGCTCGGCTCCCGGTGAAGTACCTGGCCAACCTGTTCTCGGTCGGTGACGAGGAGCCGATCCGCAAGGCGCTTCGCATCATGTTGGCGGTCCGTAGCTACAAGCGCCGCCAGAGTGTCGACCAGTCGATCGACGAGACGACCATTGCGATGCTCGAGTCCGCCGGCATCACCGAGGAGCTGGCGGAGGACATCTACAAGCTCACGACGATCCCCACCCTGGACGATCGATTCGTGTTCCCGCCATATCACCGGGAGATGTCGATCGAGGCCCTGGAGGACGTCATGGAGCAC
Organism: Acidimicrobiaceae bacterium; assembly: GCA_016845585.1. GTDB lineage: Bacteria > Actinomycetota > Acidimicrobiia > Acidimicrobiales > Aldehydirespiratoraceae > JAACCU01. Next base: position 108,707 of record JAERSO010000129.1, read on the forward strand.
AAGGGCCTCGCCGGATTCGGTGCGCTCGAAGCACCACATCGGGGGGCATGATGCACCCCGGTCACGTCGTTGCACTCGGGTACCGGTATCCGGGCCCATCCTCACTCGAGGTCCTCCGCGACTCCGTCGGGGCACTTCCGCGGTCTGCGGTTCGCAAGGCGATGGACGACTTCGTCGACTCGGTCGCGGGACTCGAACTGGGGAAGTGGGAGGAACTCCACACCCGCACGCTCGACCTGTCGCCCATGTTCGTTCCCTATGTCGGTCACGTGACCTGGGGCGAGAACTACCGGCGCGGCGAGTTCATGGCGGAACTCAAGCGCGACATGGAGGGCATTGGCGTGGATCTCGGGGGCGAACTCCCCGATCACATCGAGCCGATCCTCCGCTACCTCGCCGCGACACCGATTCCTCTGGCCGACCTGATCGAGGTGCTCGAGTCCGCGGTGAGCGAGATGAAATCGACCTTGGCCACCGCGGACAAACGAAGTCCCTACCGTCACCTGCTCGCCGCCACGCTCGCGGTGGTGCAGGACCTGAAGCCTGTTGCGATCGGAGTCCGACAGACGCTTGGAGGCAAGCAATGAGTACCACCGATCTGCTCTTCGGCATCTTCCCGTATGTCGCCACGGCCCTGCTCGTGGTGGTGACGTTGATCCGCTGGCGGCTGCATCCGTTCACCGTGTCGTCACTGTCCTCCCAGCTCCTGGAGAGTCGCAAGCTGTACTGGGGGTCGGTGCCGTTCCATTGGGGTCTCTCGACGATCCTGCTCGGTCATCTGGTTGCCTTGCTCATCCCGCGTGGCTTCGAAGCCTGGAATGGTGCTCCGCTGCGGCTCTATCTGCTCGAGGCCACGGGGCTCGCACTCGGGCTCTGGGCGGCCTTCGGTATCGGTGTGCTCGTGTACCGCCGAGTCACCAGCGCCCGGGTCCGATCCGTCAGCTCGGTCATGGACTTCGTCGTACTCGCGGTTGTCAGCATTCAGATCCTCAGCGGGATCTGGATCGCCGTTGGCTACCGCTGGGGTTCGTATTGGGGGACGTCGGTCTTCGTCCCGTACATGCGTTCCATCATCGGGTTCGACCCCAAACCGGAATACGTGGACCCGCTGCCGTTCGCCCTGCAGCTCCACGCGTTCATGTTCTGGGTGTTCCTCGCGGTCTTCCCGTTCACTCGCCTCGTCCACATCGTCGCCTTGCCGCTCGGCTACCTCACGAGGCCGTGGCAGCGTGTGGTGCGGATGCGGGAGAGCCCGGCGGTGTATCACTCGGCGTCGGACAAGCCTCTGGAGCGCCAGCACTGATCGCGTATTCCCGCGATACGGGAATCACTCGACAGGATTCCCATAAAGCGGTAGCGTCGCCCCTATTGTGAGTTCGGTTCAGAGTGTTCAACGAGCCCTTGCGCTGCTGAGGGAGATCGGGCGAGAACCCGGAGGACTCGTCGACCTCTCGGCGCGCGTCGGGTTGGCAACGAGCACCACCGCCCGGCTGCTGGCCACCCTCGAGGCGGAGGATGCGATCGTTCGCGATGGTGACGGGTCGTATCTGGTTGGTCCGGTGATCCAGGCGCTGGCCGGATCCTCCGACCCGTCGCGCGCGCTCGAGACGATCGTGCACCCTCACCTCGTCGATCTGGCCGAGGAACTCGACGAAGCCGTGTGTCTCGCGATGTTGTCGGGCTACGACACGGTCACCGTCGATCAGGTCGACGCACCGAAACCCATCCAGGCCGAGAACTGGACCGGCACCCGCGTGCCGTTGCATGCCGGCGGAGCCGGACTCGTCGTGATGGCCACATGGACCGACGACGAGGTCGAGCAGTACCTGGCCGGCGACCTCGCTGCGTGCAACGGCAATACCGTCACCGACCCCGACCGGTTGCGGTCGCGGGTCCGCCAAGCGCGAATGCGGCGTGTCATGTGGACCCACGGCGAATACGTCGACGGCCTGTCATCGGCATCGGCGGCGATCGTCGACAGCAGCGGCCGGTCCGTCGGCGCCCTCTACACCTATGGCCCGACGTATCGGTTCCCGGCCCCGGGCGAAGCCGACCGCGTCGCCACCATCATCCTCGCCCGTGCCGATCAGGTGTCGGCCGAGTTGGGGCATCACCGGGTCGAGGCCGAAGCTTCATGACCGAACGACGTCGTCGAAGCGGGCGCCGCGAACGCCCCGACGGCCCCACCGGCCCTCCGCAACGGCCGTGGGAGCTGTACCGGCGCTCCATCGAACCGACCCGGGTGGTGTCCGACGACGAGCTGGAGTCGATTCATCTCGCCTCGCTCGAGGTGCTGAGCACCGTCGGAATGGACTTCCTGCATCCGAAGGCGCTCGAGCTGTGGGCGGCCGCCGGAGCGAGGATCGACGGGGAACGGGTTCGGCTCGACCCGGAGCTCGTGCTCGAGCTGATCTCGACGGTGCCAGGTGAATTCACGATGCACGCACCCGATCCGCAGTACGACCTGCGTATCGGTGGCGACAACGTCGTGTTCACCTCGGTGGCGAGCGCCCCCAACTACACCGATCGGGCCGGAGGACGTCGCACGGGGCGTCGCGAGGACTTCCGCACTCTCCTCAAGTTGTGTCAGCAGCTCAACGTCATCCAGAGCCACGGGGGCTATCCGGTCGAGCCGGTCGACATTCACGCATCGATCCGCCACCTGGAAGCCACCCGTGACATCCTCACCCTCAGCCCGAAGGCGGTGAACGTCTATTCCCTCGGTGCTCAGCGCAACATCGACTGTCTCGAGATGGTTCGGATCGTGCGGGGCCTGGCCGACGATCAGCTCGACACGCATCCGATCGTTCACTCGGTCATCAACGTGTCGTCGCCACTCCGGCTCGACACACCCATGTTGGAGGGGATCCTCCGATACTCGGCGCGCAACCAGGTCATCATCGTCACGCCCTTCACGTTGGCAGGTGCGATGGCCCCCGTGACGGTCGCGGGCGCAATCGTGCAGCAGAACGCGGAAGCGCTGGGCGGGATCGCGTTCACCCAACTCGTGAACGCCGGCGCGCCGGCGATCTACGGCGGGTTCACGTCAAACGTCGACATGCAGTCGGGTGCACCCGCATTCGGCACGCCGGAGTACATCCAGTCCGCCATGCTCGGCGGGCAGCTGGCCCGTCGCTACGGACTGCCCTACCGCTCGTCCAACGTCTGCGCGGCCAACACCATCGACGTCCAGGCAGGCTACGAGAGCACGTTCGCGCTCTGGGGCGCGATCATGGGCGGCGCCAATGTCGTCTACCACGGTGCGGGATGGATGGAGGGCGGGCTCCACGCGTCGCCCGAGAAGATGGTCATCGACGCCGACCTGCTCCAGATGGTGGCGACATTCCTCCAGCCGCTGGTGGTCGACGATGCCACGCTGGCGCTCGACGCCATCGCCGAGGTCGGACCCGGTGGTCACCACTTCGGCACACAACACACCCAGGACCGCTACCGCACGGCGTTCTACCGGCCGATGATCTCCGATTGGCGCAACTTCGAATCGTGGGACGAAGCCGGTCGACCGTCGTCGTACGACCACGCCGAACGGGCCGTACAGGAGCTTCTCGCGTCGTACGAACAACCCTCGATGGACGATGCCGTCCGCGCCGAACTCGACGACTTCGTCGACCGTCGCGTCGCGGAGGGCGGTGTCGCCACGGACTTCTGAGGAACGGCAACATGGACATGACTGATTGGACCGACGATCGCGTTTGGAGCGGTACGCGCGCCCCGCTTCGCCAGTCGACCGGACTGAATCCGTCGGCGTACGTCGACGAGCGATTCTTCGCCCTGGAGCAGGAACTGGTCTTCGAGCGGGCCTGGGTCGTCATCGGCACGGCACCGGAGGTGGCCGAACCCGGTCGCATGCTCGTTCGTCGGCTCGGCCAGAAGTCGATCCTCGTCACTCGAGGCACCGACGGCGAGTTGCGGGGGTTCCTCAACTCGTGTCGTCATCGTGGGACCGAGCTCGCTGATCACGACTGCGACATCGCCGGCACGATTCGGTGCCCCTACCACCGCTGGGGATACGGCACCGATGGCACTCTGGTCGCCACGCCGTTCTTCGACGAGGTTCCACGCGACGACTTCAAAAAGGCCGACTATCCGCTGCTCCAGGTGCGGGTCGAGACGTGGGGGCCACTGCTCTACGGATGTCTCGACCCCGAGACACCGCCGTTGCTCGAGTGGCTCGGTGACCTGCCCGAGCGAATGGCCGGATACGGCTTCGAGGACTGGCGGGTCCAGGAGGAGGCCGTGCTCGAGATCGGCGCGAACTGGAAGCTGATCTCGGAGAACTTCCAGGAGTACTACCACCTCACGTGGGTCCATCCCGAGCTCGCGAAAGTCAGCCGGGTCAAGGACCACTACCGCTACCAGGGGCCGGGAATGTATGTCGGCCAGACCACCACCCCGGTCTCCGGCGACGATCGAGACGACTGGCTGGTCCTGCCCGCGGCCGCCGGGCTCGACGAGTCCGATGCCACCAGTGGCCGTCACATCGCCGTGTACCCCAACGTGATCTTCTCGGTTCTGCCGAACCATGTGTTCGTGATGCGGCTCGATCCGCTCGCCCCGGGCCTCACCCGAGAGACCTGCACGTTCCTCCTGCCGCCATCGACACCCGACGTCACCGACGACGACATGAAGACCACGCGCGACTTCTGGTTCGACGTCAACAACGAGGACATCGACATCTGCCAGCGAAGCCAGCGCGGCCTCACCCACGGTCGCATCGCCGCCGGTCCGCTCGCCCCTCGTTTCGAGGAACCACTTCACCGGTTCCACAACATGCTCGCCGACTGCATGACGGCCGACTCGCTCGCGACCGGCCTCACCATCCCTGCAGGCGACGACGGTTCCGAGGTCTCGCGCCTCGGCACCGGACCCAACCCGACTCCTCCTGCGATCGAGCAGGTCTGAAGGAAACCATGAAGACCAACACCCAGGTCGTCGTCATCGGCGGTGGCGTCGTCGGCGCCTCCGTGCTCTACCACCTGACCAAGGCCGGCTGGACCGACGTGGTGCTGCTCGAGCGGGCTGAGTACACGGCCGGCTCCACCTGGCACTCCGCCGGCGGTATGCACACGCTCAACGGCGACCCCAACGTCGCCAAGCTCCAGCAGTACACGATCACGCTGTACGAGGAGATCGAGAAGGAGTCCGGCATGGACGCGTCGATGCACATCACCGGTGGCGTGATGTTGGCCGACACGCCCGAACGCATGGACTGGCTGAAGATGAGCCACGCCCGCGGTCGCTACCTCGGCATGAAGACGGAGTTGATCTCGGCCAAGGAAGCACAAGACCTCCTCCCGATCCTCGATCCGCAGTACTTCGTCGGGGCGATGTGGGATGAACACGAAGGTCACCTCGACCCGAGCCAGATCACCCATGCCTACCTCGAGTGCGCCCGGAACCGTGGGGCAGAAACCCATCGCCACTCCTGGGTGCGCGACATCAACCGCGCCGCCGACGGTGGGTGGGACCTGACCGTCTACGACCCACGCACGGACGAGGACAGGGCCACCGTTCACTGCGAACACGTGGTCAACGCCGGCGGTCTCTGGGCTCGAGAGGTCGGCCGCATGGTCGGCCTGGAACTGCCTCTGCTCGCGATGGAGCACATGTACCTCCTCACCGAGGAGATCCCCGAGGTCGTCCAGCACAACAAGGACACGGGCAAGGAGATCATCCACGCGGTGGACTTCGGTGGCGAGATCTACATGCGTCAGGAAGGCAACGGCCTCCTGATGGGCACCTACGAGCGCCGTGGCAAACCCTGGTCGACCTCGCAGACGCCGTGGGACTTCGGTGCCCGCCTGTTGACCCCCGACCTCGAACGGATCGCCGAGTCGCTCGAGACCGGATTCAAACACTTCCCGGTGTTCGCCGAAGCGGGTATCAAGCAGGTGATCAACGGTCCGTTCACCTTCGCCTCCGACGGCAATCCGCTGCTGGGGCCGGTGCGAGGTCTGCCCGGCTACTGGTCGGCCTGTGCCGTCATGGCCGGTCTGTCGCAGGGCGGTGGAGTCGGTCTGTCGCTCGCCAACTGGATCGTCGATGGTGATCCGGGCTTCGACATCTGGGGCATGGACATCAGCCGCTACGGCGACTATGCGACCATGGCCTACACCAACGAAAAGGTCCGTGAGAACTACTCCCGCCGGTTCCGCATCTCGTTCCCGAACGAGGTCCTGCCCGCCGCCCGTGCCGTACAGACCTCGCCGATCTATGACCGTCTCGCTGCCCAGAACGCCGTCTTCGGCGTCGGCTTCGGCCACGAAGCCGCACTCTGGTTCCAGAAGGAAGGCGAGGAGCCCGTCGAGGACGTCACCTTCGGGCGCTCGAATGCCTGGGACCAGGTACGCGAGGAGACGCTGGCGGTACGGTCCAGCGTCGGCCTGTGGGAAACCACCGGCTTCTCCAAGTTCCGCTTCTCCGGACCCGGGGCACGTGCGTATCTCGACCGCGTGTTGGCCGGCCGAATCCCCGTTCCGGGTCGGATGTCGCTCACCCCGATGACCAATCCGGCCGGCAATCTCATCGGCGACCTGACGGTGGCAACGCTCGGCCCCGCGGCAGGAGTCGCCGAGGGTCCCGCCGCCACCATCACCGGTGGGGTCACCGCGAACGTTCGCCACGAGGAGGAGTTCATCCTGTTCGGTTCGGGCATCGCCGAGCGATACTACGAGCGCTGGTTCGACCAGCACCTCCCCGCTGATGGTTCGGTGCGGTACGAGACGCTCGGCTTCGAGACGGCCGGCCTGTCGATTGCCGGTCCCAACGCCCGAGCGCTCCTCGAGAAGATCACGGATGCCGACGTCAGCCAGAACGGCATGGGGTTCATGGCGTTCAAGGAGATCAACATCGGTCTCGCTCCCGTGCGGTGCGGCCGGGTGACCTTCACCGGCGATCTCGGCTACGAGTTCTGGATGCCGGCCCGCTACCAGCGCTACGTCTACGAGCAGTTGCTCGAGGCGGGCGAGGAGTTCAGTCTGCGGATGTTCGGTCTCCACGCCCTCAACTCTCTGCGCCTCGAGAAGAGTTTCGGTTCGTGGGCCAGCGAGTATCGCCCCATCTATGACCCGTTCGAGGCAAACCTCGATCGGTTCATCAAGATGGACAAGGACTTCATCGGTCGTGACGCACTTGCCGCCAAGTACGCCGCCGACGGTCCTGGTGCCACTCATGCGCTGATGACGTTCACCGTGGAGAGCGACCCCGGCCGAGACGGCGTCGATGTCATCGGCGACGAGCCGATCTGGCACGACGGCGACGTCGTCGGATGGGTCACGTCGGGCGGCTACGCCCACCACAGCGAGACATCGGTTGCGATGGGCTACGTACCGGCGGCACTCGGCGATTCCGACGGCCCATGGCAGATCGAGATCATCGGTGAGATGAGGGCAGCGACACGAATCGCCGGCTGCATCTGGGACACCGAGTCCGAGCGGATGTTGGGCTGATCATGGCGGGTCGAATACGTCGTTCGGTACAGCAGGCCCTCGATGGCACCCCTGAGGTCGCCCATGCGGCGGGGGAGGGTCACCATCTCGCCATCGGTCCCGGTGAGGCGCTGACGTCGCAGTGGATCGCTGATGGATTGGAACTCCCGGATCTCCCGGCCATGCGCCGGTACCGCGTCGAGCGCATCCAGGAACAACTCCGGGACCTGGACTACGGCGGGATCGTTCTGTTCGATCCGCTCAACGTCCGCTACGCCACGGACTCGACCAACATGCAGTTGTGGGTGATGCACAACGGCGCTCGCTACGCCTTCGTGAGCGCGGCCGGCCACGTCATCATCTGGGACTATGTCAACACGGAGTTCCTGTCCGGTCACAGCGAGGTCGTCGACGAGATCCGTCCGGCGATCGGCTCGACCTTCTTCCTCGGTGGTCGTCGATGGGAAGAGCAGGCCAAACGCTGGTCAGCCGAGATGATCGAGGTCATCGAAGAGCATTGTGGCAGCGGATCCAGGATTGCGGTGGATCAGTGTCACCGCACCGGCTACCTGGAGTTGGCCAAGGCCGGCATCGAGGTCGGCGAAGGCACCGAGGTCATGGAGCTGGCCCGCGCCATCAAGAGCCCCGACGAGATCAAGGCGATGCGCTGTGCGGCGCATGCGTGTCAGGCAACGATGGCTGAGATGCGCGAAGCGCTGAAACCAGGCATGACCGAGCGAGAGGTATGGGCCCTGCTCCACGCCGGCAACATCGCTCGGGCAGGGGAGTGGATCGAGACCCAGATCCTGGCGTCGGGGCCGCGCACCAATCCCTGGATGCAGGAAGCCAGCGCTCGAGTGATCGAGGAAGGCGACATCCTCGCCTACGACACCGATCTCGTGGGTGCCTACGGGATGATGATCGACATCAGCCGATCATGGGTTGTCGGCGATCGGAAGCCGACCGCTCATCAACAGACGCTGTTCGACATGGCCAAGGACATGGTCCAGGGCAACGCCGAGCTGCTCACACCCGGTCGCACCTTCCGCGAACTCACGTTCGATGCACAGGTGATGCCGCGTGAGGACTATCGCCACTATTCGGTGATCTACCACGGTGTCGGCCAGTGCGATGAGTACCCGTCGATCTACATGCCGTGGACCTGGGACGAATGGGGCCATGACGGTGCCCTCGAGCCCGGCATGGTGCTCACGTCGGAGAGCTTCATCGGTTCTCGCGACGGTGGAGAGGGCATCAAGCTCGAGGATCAGTATCTCGTGACCGAGAACGGCCCTGAGCTCCTCACCGATTTCCCGCTCAGCCTGGTCTAGGGAGACCGGGACCCATCAGTCGAAGCGCCCGGCCGTGTCGTCACCGGCTCGGACCGGGTTGGAATCGGGGTCGTCGGTCATGCCGTAGCTGTTCCACGGGACGAAACCGCACAGCTTCAGGAGCCCCGGCGACATGGCGTCGCGCACCTCGGATCGCGCGCCATAGGTGAGGTTGGCCAGCCCGCGCATGATCGGCGCGCAGTAGTAGGTCACCACGCCGTACCGAGGGTGGTCGGCGGTGTTGATGCCAGCGGCATGCCAGGTGCGGCCCTCCCACACGAGCAGTGACCCCGCCGGTGCTTCGATGGTGACGGCGTCATAGTGGCGACTCGGATCGGGCAAGCACCCACTCAGATGGCTCCGCGGCACCATGCGGGTGGCTCCGTTGGCTTCGGTGAAGTCGTTGGCCATCCACATCATGTTGGCGGAGAGCGGGGGAGCGATCGGCGCGGTCGCCGGGATCGGGTCGCCGTACGGGCCGCTGGTGCGAGTGAGGTCTCCCTGTCGGCCGTGAGGAGTGCCGGGCGTCACGGGTTGTGGCATCCACCACTGGTCGGCGTGTAGCGGCATGACCTTGTTGCCCGGATACGTGATGTGAGCGTCGAGCGATGACAGGAGATGCTCAGCGCCGATGATGTAGGTCGCCAGTGCCCGGGCGCCGGGGTGCAAGGCCAGCTGTTGGAACTCATCGCCCTTGTTGATCAGTTGGTAGACCCACTGGTTGACGTCGTCGCCCTCGGCTTCTGCCGGGTAGTGGAAGTCAAGGGAACGACTGCGTTCGGCCCTGGCCTGAGCGGAGATGCGGTCACAGAGTGCCCTCGCGTCCTTGTCACTGAGTGCCTCGGCGATGATGCAGTATCCGTACTCGTCGAGATCGGCGACCTGTTGCGCGTAGTCGGTGGTGGGCGCGGGGAGCGGCATGTTCGACAGGCTAGATCTCAGTCGATCAGGACGTCGGATCGGATCCGCTGCTCCTCGGCATCGAGATGCTCCTGCAGGACGCGGCCGAAGAGCTGTTGCGTGCGTTCGACCCGGCCGATCACGCCGGCCTCCTCGGTGTAGGCGAAGATCGCGGCGTGGCGAGGCCGAGAGTCGGCGGGCACGCGTGAGACCTGATGGAGGCTGTAGCGACCCCGGAAGATCTGCATGTCGCCGGGACGGAGGTCGAGGGTGTGGATGCCCTCTCGGCCACCCTCCAGGATGTTCTGGATACGGTCGAACCCCTCGTCCTCGGCACTCCGGGTTGCCGGGTAGTACTCGAACAGGCCGCCCTCGTCGGCCTCCTGCACGAGCACGGTGACGGCGAAGTCATTCGTGTCGAAGTGCCACGTGAAGAGCTGGCCGGGATCGAGGATGTTGGCGGTGAGACCCGCCAGCGGGTCTTCGTAGCAATGCAGCTCCGGGATCTCGAGGCACTCGGCGACGAACCGCTTCAGTTCAGGCGCGCGGAATATCACGTCCGTGGCGCAGTCGGCGTTCCAGGAATCACCCGGGATGAAGCCACTCGAACGTTCGAGGAAGGTGTTGACCGGATGGTCAGCGGGGTAGTCGTCATTGACCGAGGTGTGGAAGTACGGATTCATCACCTGGGTGGAGAAGTGTGTGGTGTGCTTCCGCGCTTCGATCTCGTCATTGAGCACGGCCACGGCTTCTGGCCGCACGAGGTCCTTGACGATCGCACAGCCGACGGAACGCAGACGCTCACGAGCCGCGTCGACTGCGACGAGATACGCAGCGGAATCCGGCTCGTGGAGCGGGTAGCGATCGAGGTCCACGAGCGTTTCGAGAGTGGCGACAGTCATTCCCGCCAGTATGCGGGCCGACGCCATGGCTGAAAATCCCACGTTCAGGTCATCTGGTCATCATGTGAAATGATGGGTGTCTAATGTCTGCACAACCTTCGGATCGACTGCTCAGAATCATGGTGGCGGCGGCCGAGTCGGGGAGTTTCACCGCAGCCGCACAACGACTGGGGATCGGCCAGCCCGCCGTCAGCCATGCGGTCGCCAGCGTCGAAGAATGGCTCGGATCCAGAGTGTTCGATCGGAGTCATTCCGGTGTTCGTCCGACCTCGGACGGTCAGGCACTGCTCGACCGGCTCACGACATCCTTCGCCGCGCTGGATCAGTCGATGGCCGAGGCTCGAACGGAGGCGGCGCAGCGCCCGGTGACACTGTCGGTGTCGACCTCTCTGGCCACCTACTGGCTGGCGCCGCGGCTTCCCGAGTTCAAGCTCGCCCACCCCGATGTGCAACTCCGGGTCATCACCACCGACACGGACGAGACCGTGGGACGAGACGACTCGGATCTGTGGATTCCACTCGGCGTGGTCGACGATCCGCAGCTCCAGTCGGTCGACTTCTGCATCGAGGAGTTGGTGCCCGTCGCGGCCCCGCAGTTGGCGACTGCGGTCGACCGTTCGTCAGGACCCCGCGCGCTGCTCGATCATCCGCTCCTGCACCTGGAGGAGCGCTACTCGCCTCGCTACGACTGGAAGCGATGGTTCGCTCACTTCGATGTCGAAACGCCTTCAGTGCTCTGCGGCGTCCGGTCGAACGACTACTCGCTCATTCTCCATGCCGCGCTGGCCGGCAATGGCCTCGCTCTGGGGTGGCGCCACATCATCGGTCCACTGATCGACGACGGGAGTCTGGTGCCGGTCGGGCCGACTGTCGAGACCGGGAGCACGTTTCCGCTCCTGCGGCGAGTGGATCGCTCGCTGTCCCCGGCAGCCACCGCGCTGCACACATGGCTCGTCGACAGCACCTGAGTGCCGCGACCAAAACGCAAGAGGCAGGGCCCGAAGGCCCTGCCTCTCAGAATGTGCTGACCCGGGGGTCAGCGAGATTCAGTCGGATCAGCCGAGTGCAGCGGCAATCCAGCTGTCAGCGAGGTCACGGTTGTCCGCGACCCACTTGGCCGCGATCTCCTCGACCGCAGCCTGCGAGCCGTCGGAGGCGTTGAGGTCGACACCGGCGATGGCCATGTCGATCAGCGGCGGGTTGAATGCCGCGCTCAGCGCAATGGCAGCCGGGTTGTCGTCGCCCCACGCCTTGTTGACGGTGACGAGGATGTCGGCAGCTTCCCAACCGGTGTTACAGCCGCTGGCGGGAGCCAGACACACATCGGCGCTCAGACCGTCGTAACCCTCACCCTGCGCGTAGCTCTCGCCACCCTCCTTGCCGAGGGGGTTCGAGTCGTCGAGGATGGTCTCGAGGGTCAGCCACATCGTGGTCTCACCAGGGATCGCCTGGGCGAGGTACGAGGTGGGGGTCCAGGTGTAGATGATGGCGGGATCGCCGGCCTGCGCCTTGGTCAGGAACTCGGCGAACATGGCGTCGTAGCCGGCCTGGGTCTGCTCGAGGGTGTCCCATCCAGCGAACGCAATCTGGGAAGCCATGATGTCATCACAGGTCCAGTCCTCGGGGCAGCCGTAGAACTCGCCCTTGCCGTTGCCGTCGCTGTCGAGCTGGCTCCACAGAGCCTCGTCAGCGGCGATCTGGTCGAGCGACTCGATGCCGTTGGCCTCGGCCCAGCTCTTGGTGACGAGCATGCCCTGCAGACCACCGCCCGGCATGACCGAGCCTTCGACGACCGTCAGGTTGTCGCCGATGCGGGTGCCGTCGGGCAGATCGCCCTCGTGCCAGCTGAAGTGACCCGGGTACCAGCTGTTGGCCCAGATGTCCATGTCGCCGGAAGCCATCGTCTGATAGCCGAGGTCAGGCGCGAACTCGAGGGCGTCAGGGCTGGACACGTCGTAGCCGAGCTCCCCGAGCAGGATTGCGAGGATCTGGGCGTGAACGTAGCCGGACGACCAGTTGGCGCGACCGAAGTTGACGGTCTTGCCCTCACCGGGAAGTGCGGCAGCCATGTCGTCATCGGAGCCGGAGTCGTCAGACCCCGAGTCGTCGGAACCAGCGTTGGTGGAGCTGTCATCGTCGTCGCCGCATGCAGCAGCGACGAGCGCGAAGACCGCAAGCAAAGCGAGCAACAAGCTCTTTGTCTTACTCATATTGGTTTGTCCCCTCCTTGGGATATTCATACCGCCGAACAGGCTACCGCGACCACTGGGCGTATTTCGTGTCACGGGGTATGAATCGTTTTGTGCCCAGATCTTTCAGGTGCCGGTCAGCGCCGGGTCGGCGCTGACGTCTTCGGTGTCATCGCTTGGTGCGGCCTCGGCGGCATCAGCGCTGAAGTCGGCGTAGATCTTGCGACGACGGAACTCGTCGACCACGCCCCGTCCGCTCGCGAAGAGCAGGAATCCGGCAACGAGGGTGACGAACGCACCCACGCCGGAGAGTGCGCCGGGTTCGGCGACCCGCACCATTCCGAGAATGAAGCCCATGGGAATGGCCATGAGTGCCAAACCGATCCCGGCCAGGAGCGCCGAAGCCTTCCATCGTGCTTCTTCTCCTCCACCGAGGGCTCCGCTGGCAGGGATCGCCACCGCCAGGCCCAGGGCAGCGAACAGCATCGAGAGCCAGCCCAACCCGGGCCCTTCGGACTCGACGCCGGTGAACACGATTCGGGTGTAGTCGCTCGAGGCCCCGTCTTCGAGGGCCTCTTGTACGACGTCTTCCACGTCATCACCGGTGAATCCACCCAGGAGAGCGGCGGTCTGCTCCTCTTCGGTGAGTTCCTCGAGATCGGCCTCGTCGAGGCCTTCGCCCACGAGTTCGGCTTGGAACTCGTCGGTGAGATCGAAGTACCAGCCGAACTCGGTCTTCGTGCTGTCGTTGCCGGAGAGCAATGCGCCACCGACGACCAGCAGCAGTGCGGCTGCCGCGCCTCCGATCCGGCCCCAGCTCACGGTGAGCGGAAGGGGTCGGCGCGATGCGTAGGGAGCACGCAGCGTGGCCATGAGGGCGCCGGCGAACGCGATGAGGGACCCGATGATGGCGACGTAGACACCGATGCCATCGGAGTAGTCGGCTGAGCCGGGAGCGGTGCGAAGGAAGAGGTATCCGAGGGCGGACCCGGTGACCGCGAGTGCGGCGATGAGCGCACCATCAGCACCGAGGCGGGGCGTGCCGGCGGCGTACAGCTCGACCAGAATCGCGACGGCGGCCACGACGAACAACCACAAGCCCAGGTCCGGGAACGGACCGAAGCCGACATCGAGCATGTTGAGAACCCAGATGAGTGCGACGATGACCACGATCGCCCCGATCGCCGCACCCTGGATGCGAGCCATCAGCGTCACCACAGACCCGGGGATCGAGAGCAGCGGTCGAACTGCGGCAAGCAGGGCCAGCAGCGCGAACACACCGACGAAGATGCCGAAGAACGTGCCGCCGGAAGCGGAGATGCCGTTGAAGCTCTCGCCCGTGAGGCCGAGGTCGATCGAGCGACCCCAGCCCGAGACCAGGCCGGCATCGCTGCCCCAGGTCAGGAAGATCGACACGAAGGCGAGAAGGCTTCCCGCCGCGGCGATCATCAAACCGGTGCGCTCACCGGACTCGACCGGGGTGAGGCGTTCCGCGGGCTCTTCGTCCGTCTGAGCGCCGGCGGCGTCGGCGCGTGCTTCGAGAAGTCCCTCGGGGTCGGCGCGGTACTTCCATGCCCGCGAGACCTTGGTGAAGAATCCGATGCCGTCGTCGGCCTCGGACTGCGTGATTCGGTCGAAGGTGACGGCGACGAGGAAGAACGCAAGGCCACCACCGGCGGCGAGGCGCAGGTCGAAGTTGTTGATGGCCCGGAACAGCAGCTTGCCGAGACCGCCGGCACCCATGAGGGCGGCGATACCGAGCATGGCGATCGAGAGCAGCAGCGTCTGGTTGAGGCCGGTGAGAATCGCGGGTCGGGCCAGCGGGAGTTGCACGTCGGTCAGCACCCGGAACTCGGTGGCGCCATAGGCGCGTGCCGCTTCGACGACATCCTCCGGGACTTGTCTGATGCCGAGGTTCGTGAGGCGCACGATCGGCGGGACCGCGAACACCATCGTCACCATGGTTGCCGAGACTTCACCGATACCGAAGAAGAAGATGAACGGCAGCATGTAGACGAACGAGTGGACGACCTGCATTGCGTCGAGTGTCGGTCTCACCACGGTCCAGACCGCGTCGACTCGTCCCGACAGGATCCCGAGTGGGATGCCGACGATGGAGCAGAGCAGCACGGCAACGAGGATCATGCCGATCGTGCGTGACGTCTGGAACCAGAAATCGCCCGAGATCGTGCCACTCCCGAGAAAACCACACGTGCCGAGCATCACGGCGGCGCTGAGGCCGACCCGGGTGTTGCGGGCGATCGAGCCGATGATGAACACCGCGATCACGATCCACAGCCACGGAATCGTCGTGATGGAGTCTCGCCCCACCTTGTCGCTGAGGATCAGGCTGAACAGCGTGGAGAACGGCCATTCGACCATGTCGCCGAGCTGAGCGGTGACGTCGTTGAACTGCGCCCACTTGACCAGTTGGACGAACCATTCGCCGAACGGCAGCGTGAAACTCCCCGGCCACTCATTGTCGAAGAATCCGGAGTCGCGCGCCGCTTCCGCGGCTGACTGCGACCCGTCGGAGCTTTCCTGGAAGAACGGCATTACATGAACACCTCGCGTTCGAATCCGTCGATGAGCCGTTCGACTCGTCCCATCTCCTTCATGATGTCTCTCAGGTGGATCGCGCCGATCAGCTTGCCGCCCTCATCACACACGGCGAGGCTGCGGCCCTTGCCGGCCTCCGCGTAGATGTCGTTGAAGGTGGTGCGGGCCCCGGTGCGGTCGAAGTCCTCGATGAGCACCGACGAGACGTCGATGGAACCGGCCGCCAGAGCGGCCACGGCCTCTTCGCGCGACACCAGGCCCGTTGGCTTGCCGTCGTTGTCGACGACGAAGGCACCGAAACGATCGCCGATGGCATCGAGTGCCTGGCCGAGTGTTGCGTCGGCCGAGCAGGTCTTGGCGTCGACCATGATCGTCTTCACGTCGATGACACGACCCTGATCCACGTCCTGCACGAACTCGGCCACATAGCCGGTGGCGGGCTGGGTGAGGATCTCTTCGGGGGTGCCGATCTGGACGACGGCGCCGTCCTTCATGATGCAGACACGGTCGCCGATCCGCAGGGCCTCGTTGAGGTCGTGGGTGATGAACAGGATCGTCTTGTGGAGCTGCTCCTGGATGTCGAGCATCTCGTCCTGCATCTGGCGCCGGATCAGCGGGTCGAGCGCCGAGAAGGCCTCGTCCATGAGCAAGATGTCGGGATCGGCGGCGAGCGCCCGGGCCAGGCCCACACGTTGCTGCATGCCGCCGGAGAGCTCGCGAGGGTTGTTGTTGGCGAACGACTCGAGTCCGACGAGCCGCAGGGCGTTCATCGACGCCTCGTTGCGAGCCGCCTTCTCCACGCCCTGCACCTTGAGGCCGTAGCCGGTGTTGTCGATCACCGAGCGGTGCGGGAAGAGGGCGAAGTGCTGGAAGACCATGCCCATCTTCTCCCGACGGAACTCCTGGAGTGCCGTGCCGGTGAGGGCGTGCACATCGACACCATCGACGATGACCTTGCCGTCGGTGATGTCGTGGAGCTGGTTGACCGTGCGGATCGCCGTGGACTTGCCCGAACCGGACAGACCCATGATCACGAACGTCTCGCCGCGCTTCACCGAGAACGACACGTCGGTCATGCCGACCACATGGTCGGTGGCCGCTTGCACGTCGTTCTTCTTCATGCCGCTCTTGGCGAGCGTCAGGGCACGCCCCCGAGGCTGAGGCCCGAAGATCTTGTAGACGTGCTCAAGCCGAATGATTTCGTCGTCAGACATGGGCAGGGCTTCTCCTCGTGGTGGGTCGTTCGGGTCGGGCCGCGGGGTGCGGCGGTTGGAGATCAGTGGATTGCATCAGACAGTGGCGGCTTCCGTGTGGGTCACGGCTTCGACGATTTCGTCAAGCTCCGCACTGTCGGCGTGAATGCTGTGATCGGCGTAGAGCTTCTGGCGGCGGAACTCGCCGACCATCTTGCGACCGCTCGCGAAGAACACGAAGCCGCCGACGAGGGCGAATGATGCCGCCACCCCGGCGATCGCGTTCGGTTCCGCGGTGCGAACCGTGCTGGCGATGAACGCCCCGGGGATCACCATGAGGGCGAGACCCAGGCCGGCCTGCAGCGTGGCCGATTGCCAGCGGGATTGTTCGCCTCGACCGACGAGCCCGGCCGTGCCGAGTGCGGTGCCGACCGCCAGGATTCCGATGACGGCGGCGAGGACGCCCTGCTGGGGACCATCGCTCTCAGAACCGGTGTAGACGATGCGCTGACCCGTGATCAGCTCGTTGTACATGTTGGAGATCGTCTGAGCGGCGGCGAGCTGCTTGGTGATGTCGTCGCCCGCATCGTCCTCGAGCTGCTGGATCTCGGCGAGGAACTCCGGCGTCTCGAGTGTGGTGAGTCGTGCGTCGTAGAACCAGCCGAACTCCGACTGTTCCTCTTCATTGCCGGCGAGGAAGGCTCCGCCGAGAATCAAGAAGATTGCGAATGCCGCGCCGACCAGACCCCCGACGGACACTCTGGTCGGAAGCGGACGGTGCGGCGTGTAGGGGGCGCTGCGCATGGCGATGATGCCACCAGCGACGGCCACCGCCGTGCCGATGAGTGCGAGGTAGATGCCGATGCCGTGCTCATAGCCCGTGATGCCCGGGGCGCCGTTCAGGAAGAAGTAGCCGAGTGCGGCGCCCAGGATGCCCATCGAGGCGATGAGCGCCCCGTCGCAGCCGAGTCGGTGTGTTCCCTCAACGAACAACTCGATCACGATCGAGGCGGCGATCACGACGAACAAGACGATGCCGATCGTCGGGAGCGGTCCGAATCCGATACCGAAGGACGTGCAGACCCAGATGATGAAGATGATGGCGGCGAGTCCCACCAGCATCGCGCCCTGGATCTTGATCATCCGAGTGACCAGCGCCTCGGAGAACGAGAGGAGCGGTCGAGCGAAGGCCAGCAGGGCGAGGATGCCGAACAGGAGGATCATCACGCCGAACACGGAGCCGCCGCTGCCCTCGATGCCGTTGAAGCTCATGCCGGCGAGTTCACCATTGGCGTTCACATCGGCGACGCGGCCCCAGCTGCCGACGAGGCCGGCGTTCTTGCCCCACGGAAGGAACACGGCCACCAGGGCCAGGACGGTGCCGCCGAGTCCGAGCAGGAGTCCGAGCCGTTCCCGGGGTGAAACCGGTGCGGGGCGTTCGGCAGGCTCTGCTTCTTCCTTCTTGCCCTTCTTCTCGGCGACTTCGTTGGCTGCTTCGGCCTGGGCGTCGAGGAGACCTTCGGGGTCCGCACGGAAGCGCCAGACCTGGGAGAGCTTGGTGGAGAACCGGATACCGTCGGTTTCCTCGCTCTGGGTGATCCGGTCGAGCACCACGGCGACGAGGAAGAAGGCCACACCGGCCTTGGCGGCGAGACCGAGGTTCAGGCTGTTGATGGCTCGGAGGAGCAGCTTGCCGAGGCCGCCGGCACCCATGAGGGCGGCGATGCCGAGCATCGAGAACGCCAACAGCAGCGTCTGGTTGAGGCCGGCGAGGATTGCGGGCCGCGAGAGTGGGAGCTGCACGTCGAAGAGGACGCGGGCCTCGTTGGCGCCGTAGGCCCGCGATGCCTCGACGACGTCTTCGGGGACTTGTCTGATGCCGAGGTTGGTGAGGCGAACGATCGGTGGCAGCGCGAACACCATCGTCACCATCGTGGCCGGCACCTCACCGATGCGGAAGAAGAAGATGAACGGCAACATGAACACGAATGGGTGAACGACCTGCATCGCGTCGAGCGTGGGCCTGACCACGTTCCACACGGAATCGACGCGCCCGGAGATGACCCCGAGCGGGATACCGAACAACGCACAGAGGATCACCGAGACGAGGATCATGCCGATGGTGCGAGAGGTCTCGTCCCAGTACTCCGGGCCGAGGAACCCACAGACGGCGAGCATTCCGGCCACGGTGAGACCGACACGGGGGTTGCGGGCGAACGAGCCGATCAGGAAGACCGCGATGACCATCCACGGCCACGGAATCGACTGGATCGTGTTGCGGCTGGGGTCATCGCTGAGGATGAGACTGAACAGTGTGGAGAACGGCCACTCGATCACATCGCCGATGAAGGACGTGACCTGGTTGTTGACGGCCCAGAAGACCAATTCTTTGATCCACTCACCGAATGGGAAATAGAACTGGTTGGGCCAATCATTGTCCAGCAGTCCTGGATCGGATTGCTGGGAAAGGATTGAGATCACGCTGTGCACCCCTCAGGTCGCGGCTCGCAGGACAGAAATGTGGCAGTTGGTACTCGAGGCCCCCCTAGGTCGAGTCACCGTGCCGAAAGCGCTACGAATCGCATCGCCCCCTCTGCCCAAACGCACGGCACTTTAGCCATTGGATGACGAACGTCACAAGAGGGAAAACCGATTCCTCTGACGAACTCCGATCGAAGTTCAGGTGTCATTCCGTGTCCGCCACGGCGATGAATCCGATTTCCGAATCAGTCAACCCCGGTAGGGGCACGGCCTCGAGTGCGAGATCGACACGGTCGAGCGGGGTGGCCGGGCTCGCGGCGAAGAGTGTGCGCGCGTCGATCCACACGAAGAAGGAACTGTCGGGCGACCACGTCACCGACCCGTTCGGTGCGACCGCTCCACCAGCGGAGGTGAACGTCGCTTCCCCGACGTCATAGATCGTCCAGAGCTCACCTCCGCCGCTCAGGATCCACCGGCCGTCCGGTGAGATCCGCACAACCGGAGCGGTGAGGACGTCGAGCGGCAGGTCCGCGGCTTCATCGTCGTGCCAGCTGCCAAGCCGGCCCTCGCACTGCAGGCGGTCGTCGCAGAGGATCTCTGCGTACCGATCGGCCGTTGCCGCCACGATCCGGCCGTCGGACACCCGCGTCGGCGAGCCCTCCTGGACGAGGTACGAGCCCCCGCTCACAGGGCTGATGAGGACGCCGAGCTGCTGCACCACCTCGGCGTCGGCGCCCATCGGCACCGCGGCCAGGATGCGGACGGAGCGGCCGTCGAAGAAGCCGCCGAGCACGGTGGTGGATCCGTCCGACTCGGAGAGCACCGCGGTGCGGGTCGGATTGCTCAGCACGCCGATCTGGGCGTTGGGGGCGAGGCGCAGCGCCAGGGAGAGGTCGTCGGGGTCGACGACCCAGGAACCACGCTCGCTCGCCAGATACATGAACCCCACCGTGTCGGCCTCGTTCGGAACGCTCCAGTCCATGAGGGCGGATGTGCCGTCGCGGAAGTCCAACATCGCCAACGAGTCACTCGACCGGAAGAACATCAGGTAGTCGCCCGCACCGGGAAGCGCGTCGATCAGGGACGCGGCCCGCTCGACGTTGGCCCCATCATCACCCACTTCGCCGGGCTCGACGACAGCGGCCGTCGCGGCGGCTTCCTCCGTCGCGGGCCGGTCGGGCTCGCCGGTGTCGAGGGCGCGTACCAGCGCCGCGCTCACGACGAGAAGCATGACGACCGCGGTGCCGAACACCAGCGGATGAATACGCCGCTCATTGGGCTCGAGGGATCCCCGTGGAATCGGCGTCCAGGTCGGCGCCGGGTCGACAACGGCAGGAGCCGGCTCGTGTTCAGCACCGGGAGCCCACGGGTTGTCGGATTCGCCAGACATTCCCTCAACAACATCGCTTACCCAACCAACATTGCCCATGGGTCGGGCGGGCGCAACCGACGCTGTGACCGAAAGCACGTATTCTCGGACGAAAATCGGGTGCGCGCGGCCGGAAAGCGGGAGACAATTGAGGCATCGGCGCAGCACGATCCGTGTGAGTCCGAACCATGAGTCGGCGGGACTGCCGCCCTCGCAACGCTCATCAGCGGGCACTCAACCCACCTCGGTGGGATCCCCCAAGTAATCAGGAGTGATCATGGTCACCAACAACACCGTGTACGCGTCGCGCGCTTGGCGTGACGCACTCGGCCCGGGCTTCGCCTCGGGTCCGTCGGGCAAGACGATTGCTGCGGTCAACACGGCCCAGCAGACGTACCGTCCGACTCGTTGACATCCGGATCCGGCACCAGCGGTCGGTGGTGCCGGATCTGCGTCATCAGGGTTAGTGTTCGCGCATGATCGAACCCGACTACCTGCGATTCGACACGCTCAGTCTCCACGCCGGCCAGCAGCCCGACCCCACGACCGGGGCGCGGGCGGTGCCGCTCTACTTCACGACCTCGTATGTGTTCGATGACAGCGACCATGCCGCCGGACTCTTCAATCTCGAGGTCCCCGGCCATCTCTACACGCGGCTGACCAATCCCACCGTCGCGGTGCTCGAGGAACGCCTCGCCGCGCTCGAGGGTGGTGTCGGTGCGGTGTGCACCGCCAGCGGACAGGCCGCCTTCCATCTGGCCGTGGTCACGCTCATGGGGTCGGGTGGCCACATCGTGGCCAGCCGCAACATCTATGGCGGCACGCACCAGATGCTGAACGTGACGCTGCCGCGATTCGGAATCACCTGTACGTTCGTCGATCCTCGCAAGCCCGAGGAGTTCGCGGCGGCCATCCGGCCAGAGACGCGCCTCGTCTTCGCCGAGACGCTCGGCAACCCGGGTATCGAGGTGCTCGACATCGAGGCCGTGGCGGCTGTTGCCCACGACGCCGGCCTCCCCCTGATGGTCGACTCCACCTTCGCCACGCCCTATCTCATCCGCCCGATCGAACACGGTGCCGACATCGTCATGCACTCGGTCACGAAGTTCCTCGGCGGTCACGGGATCGCCCTCGGCGGCGCACTGATCGACGGGGGCCGCTTCGACTGGGAGGCCAGCGGCCGGTTCGACACCATGACCGAGCCATACGTCGGCTATCACGGCATCTCGTTCGCCGATGAGTTCGGCCCGGGCGCGTTCATCACTCGAGCTCGCGCCGAGGGTTTGCGCGACTTCGGGGCGTCGATGTCGCCGGCCAACGCGTTCCAGCTCCTGCAGGGCGTGGAGACGTTGCCGCTGCGAATGGAGAAGCACACCGCCAACGCCTGCGCGGTCACCGAGATGTTGCTGGCCAATGACGCGGTCGAGTGGGTGAACTACCCGACCGCTCCCGATCATCCCGACCGGGAGCTCGCCGACCGGCTCTACCCGAACGGCACGGGCGCCATGATGAGCTTTGGCGTCAAGGGAGGACGCGCCGCCGGCAAGAAGTTCATCGAGTCGGTGAAGCTCGCATCGCACCTGGCCAACGTCGGCGACGCCAAGACGCTGGTACTCCACCCCGCGAGCACCACCCACCAGCAGATGTCCGTCGAAGACCTCGAGGCCGCCGGGATCGGCGAGGACCTGATTCGCGTCTCCGTCGGAATCGAAGACGAGCGCGACATCATCGATGACCTCGCATCCGCCCTCAAGATCTCACAGCGGTAGGAGCGGCAGATGAAGTTCGAACTCAACGGCGCAACCGTCCGCTACGCCAACGGCGGCCGGGACCACGACCCCGATCTCCCCGCAGTGGTGCTGATCCATGGTGCGGGAATGAACCGCACTGCGTGGCAACTCCAGACCCGCTCCCTCGCCCACCACGGCTATCGCGTCTGTGCGATCGATCTCCCAGGGCACGGTGGCAGTGACGGCCTGTCACTCGCCAGCATTCCCGAACTCGGCGCGTGGATCGGCGACGTCGTCGATGCGCTGGATCTCGGCCCCGCTCACCTGGTCGGCCATTCCATGGGCACCTACATCGCCATCGAAGCTGCCGCACAGCGTCCTGAAGCCGTGGCATCGATCGTGTTGATCGGCACCGCGACTGCCATGCCCGTGCACCCGGAACTGCTCGACTCGGCCGCCAACGATGTACCTCACGCGAGTGACCTCATGTCGTCGTGGTCGATCGGCAACGCGGCCCACATCGGGCACCACGCCACGCCCGGCATGTGGCTGATCGGTGGTTCGCGCGCGCTGATCGACACGTCGCGTCCCGAGTCGCTCGGCGTCGACATGGCGGCCTGCAACGCCTACGACGGATCGCTCGCCGCTGCGGCTGCGGTCACGTGCCCGGTCACGATGATCCTCGGATCGGCCGACAAGATGA
The DNA here is from genome assembly GCA_016845585.1 of Acidimicrobiaceae bacterium. GTDB lineage: Bacteria > Actinomycetota > Acidimicrobiia > Acidimicrobiales > Aldehydirespiratoraceae > JAACCU01. The sequence goes on from JAERSO010000129.1 coordinate 131,509, forward strand.
CCCCCGTCAAGAAGTCCAGGGAGCTCGGTGAAGCGTTCGCGTCAGAGCCCGCCGTGGTCGTGCTCGACGGGATCGGCCACTCGATGATGACCGAGGCTCCCGATGCCACCCGCGAAGCCATCTTCGCCGCGCTCCGACGTTCGTCCAGTGGCTGAGGTCGTCCTCGATCCCGAGGAAGCCATCGAGGGCGGCCCGTGGATCGAGGAGAACCCCACCGGCGCCGCCCGCGCCCTCTTTCTCGGGATCCTGCTCCTCATGGCCGGCAACGGCCTCCAGGGGTCCCTCATCGGTGTTCGCACCGAGACCGAGGGCTTCTCGGTGACGGTCGGCGGCTTCGTCATGGCGGCCTACTTCGCGGGCTTCCTGGCGGGATCGCGGTACTCCGAATACGCCCTGGCCCGCGTGGGCCACATTCGGGTGTTCGCCGGTCTGGCATCGATGGCCTCGACGGCCGTCCTGATCCACGCCTTGTTCATCAACCCGCTGACGTGGGGCGCCATGCGCTTCGTCACCGGCCTCTGCATGGCCGGCCTCTACGTGGTGGCCGAGTCATGGCTGAACGACCTCGCCACCAACGAGACCCGTGGTCGGCTGTTGTCGATCTACATGGTCGTCACGATGGGCGGCATGACGGCGGGTCAGTTTCTGCTCGACGCCGCTGATCCCGACGGCGTCGAGTTGTTCCTGCTCGCTTCGGTGCTCGTGTCGGCGTCGCTGGTGCCGGTGGCGCTTTCGGCGTCCAGCAACCCGCCCTTGGCGGTTCCCGAGCCCATGTCGCTCAAGGAGCTGTTCGGCATCATCCCGACCGGCATCATCTGTTCCTTCTGGAACGGCGCCGCCGTCGGCATCCTCATCGGCCTGGGCGCGGTCTACGCAGTTGCGGTCGATGTGCCCGATTCGCGGATTCCGGTCTTTCTGGCCGCGCCACTGTTCGGGTCGATGCTGCTGCAGTGGCCGATCGGCTACATCTCGGACCGGCTGCCCCGGCGAGGGGTGATGTTCACTGTGGCGGCGATCGCCGCCGGCATCTGTGTGGCGCTGGCTCTCACGCTAGAAGGGAGTTGGGTCGCGGTTGGGCTGATGACCGCCCTCGGTGCGGCAGCGTTCCCGATCTACTCGCTCACCATCGCCTACACAGCGGACTGGTTGCCGACCACGAAACTCACCGCCGGCTCCGCCGCGCTCGTCCGGGTGAACGGCGTCGGTGCGCTCGTCGGACCGCTCGTTGCCACCGCGGTGATCGGGTTCACCTCGCCGATCATGTACTTCTGGTCGATGGCGGCGGGCAATGCCGCCATTGCCGTGTATCTTGCCTGGCGCATCGTCGTGGCGGACGCGCCCGATGCGTCGAACAAGCGTCGCTACGTGGCATTCCCGGCTCGTGCGTCGGTCTCCGCCATGGGCCTCATGCGCGGCCAGCGCGCCAAGTTGGAGGAGTGACGTCGGTGTTGCTCAGTCGGTGACGTCCCAGGGCGCGGTCCAGTCGCCGTCCATGCGAAATGACAGCTGGTTGTCGTCCTCCAGACGCTTGGCGACGTGGAGCTCACCGACATCCTTGCCGTAGCGCTCGGCGGCCTCTTCGAACACGGCGTGGGCCGCGGCCGTCATCGCCAGGGGCGCCTCGAGGCTGGTCTCGAGCTCGCGGACGAGACCGAGGTCCTTGAGGCAGAGGTCGAGGGTGAACGACGGGTCGTAGTGGCCGGCGAAGATCGAGGGACCGTCGTGGCGCGCCACGAAGGAGTCACCAACGGAGTCGCAGATGGCGTCGTAGAGCACCGGTAGCTCGACGCCGTTGGCCATGCCGAGGGCGAAGCCCTCGCCGATCGAGGCGGCGTGGATGAACCACAGCTGGTTCGTCACGAGCTTGACCACGTTGCCCGTGCCGAGTCCGCCGCAGCGGATGACGCGGCCCATGTTCTCGAGTACCGGCACCACACGGTCGAGGTCTTCGTCGCGGCCGCCGGCGAAGAGGGTCAGACGGCGATTGCGGGCGCCGTCGACTGCCCCTGTGACGGGAGAGTCGACCACGGTGACGCCCGCCGGCGCCTCGGCCGCGAGTTCGGCCACGAACTCGCGACGGTTGGTGGTGAGGTCGGTCCACAGCGAGCCCGGCCGAAGGGCTGCGAGCGCGCCCCCGGCTCGCATCACGGCCGCGACATGGTCGGGGCGGGGAAGCGATGTCAGGAGGATGTCGGCCTCGGCAGCCACCGCGGCGACCGAGTCTGCCGTGCGGCCACCGGCCGCGACGGCCTCGGCGACGGGCTCGGTACGCAGGTCGAACGCGACCACGTCCAACCCCGACTCGATGAGGTTGAGGCACATGGGGAGACCCATATTGCCCAGACCGATGAATCCGATTGTTTCCGTCATGAGTCCTCCAACCGAAACGGCTGCCGCCGGCCCACCTCAGGAGTGGGTAGGCGGCAGCAATTTCGGGGTTTGCTAGTAGCTGGCGTCGGGCATCTCGGACTTGCGGCGGTTGACGAAGTCCTGGAGTTGGGCGTCGATGGCATCGTCGAGGGGTGGGGCTTCGTAGTCGCGCAGCATCTGCTTCCACTGGGTGTTGGCCCGCTGGGCTGCGGTCAACGATCCCTCGTCGGTCCACTGCTCGAAGCTGTTGTTGTCGGCGACGGTCGAGCGGTAGAAGGCCGTCTCGAAGTTGGCGAGGGTGTGGGCGTTGCCGAGGAAATGGTCGCCGTGGGTGTTGGTGCGGAAGGCGTCCATGGCCTGACCGTTCTCGCTCATGTCGATCCCGCGGGCGTACACCTCCATCATGCCGAGCTGGTCGGCGTCCATGATCAGCTTCTCGAAGCCGAGGGCCAGACCGCCTTCCTGCCAGCCCGCAGAGTGCAGCACGAAGTTCACGCCGGCATTGATCGTGGGGAGGATCGTCGAGGCCGATTCGTACGCGGCCTGGGCGTCGGGGTACTTCGACGCCGTGAACTGGCCGCCGGAACGGAACGGCACACCGACCCGCCGAGCCAGCGACGCCATCACGTTGATGGCCTGGCCGGCTTCAGGGGTGCCGAACGTGGGAGCACCCGTGGCCATCGACATCGACGAGGCGAACGTGCCGAAGATCATCGGGGCACCCGGACGCACGAGCTGGTAGTACGCCATGCCGGACAGTGCCTCGGCGAGGGCTTGGGCACAGAGCCCGGCGACCGTGACCGGCGACATGGCGCCGGCAAGGATGAACGGCGACAGGATCGCCGCCTGGTTGGCACGGGCGTACTCGGTGGCGGCGCCGAGCATGGTGGCGTCCCATCGCAGCGGCGACGACGCGTTGATGAGCGACGTCATCACGGTGCGGTCCTGGAGGTCGCCGCCGAACGCGATCCGGCTCAGCTCGATCGAGTCGGTGGCGTTCTGGGTTGCCGTGACCGACCCCATGTACGGCTTGTCGCTGTACTTGATGTGGGAATAAACCATGTCGAGGTGACGCTTGTTCACCGGCGAATCGACGGGCTCGCACACCGTGCCGCCGCTGTGATGCAGGTGGGGCAGTTGGTACACGAGCTTGACGATGTTCTGGAAGTCCTCCACGGTGCCGTAGCGACGGCCGCTGTCGAGGTCCATCACGAACGGTGAGCCGTAGTTCGGTGCGAAAACGGTGGTGTTCTCGCCGATCTTGACGCTCCGTTCGGGGTTGCGAGCGTGCTGGATGAACGACGTGGGTGCTGTGGCCTGCACGATCTCGCGACACATGCCCTTGGGGAACTTCACGAGCTCGCCCTTGACGTCGGCGCCCGCCTGGCGCCAGAGGTCGAGCGCCTCCGGAGTCTCCTGGAAGGCGATGCCGACCTCGGCGAGGATCGTCTCGGCGTTCTCCTCGATCTGGCTCAGTGCAGCGTCGTCGAGCATCTCGACCGGCGGCAGGTTGCGCACGAGGTACGGGCTGGTCGCGGCGGTACTGGCCGACCGCGCGGCCTGGCGGCCGCCGCGGCCACCACCGCGGCGGCCGCGGCGTCCCTCGGAAGCTTCTTCTTCGCTCATGTGAACTCCTATTGCCCGGTGGTGCGGCGGCGACGTCGACCACGGCTTCCGGTTGACTCAGACTCGATTCGCGCCGGCAGGGTGACGACCTGGGCGAGATGGGGGCTCGGTGCGGTGGCGTGCGGGAACGCCATCGCGTCGACGAAGAGCTCCTGGAAACGGGGCTCTGTGGCGGTTTCGATCTTCTCGATGTCGACGACCGCCTGGGCGATCTCGGCTCGCTGCTGCGCACTCAACAGGATGCGGGCGGCACCCGCACCCGACGAGTTGCCGACAGCTCGAACCGACTCGACTGGGCAGTCGGGCACGAGTCCGAGAACGAGCGCATAGACCGGGTCGATGTGCGCGCCGAACGCACCGGCGAGGCGCACGTCGTGGACCTCGGTGATGCCGGCGTGTTCCATCAGCAGGTCGATGCCGGCTCGGAGCGCGGAGCCGGCGAGCTGGATCTGGCGTACGTCGTTCTGGGTGATGGCGAGCTCAGGATCGTCGCCGCGGGCGGCACGGATCACATAGGTGAAGGTGCGTTCGTTGGCCACCACACGATCGGTGCGCTCGGCCAATGAACCCTGCACGACACCGTTGTGGTCGATGACACCGGCCAGGTACATCTCGCCGATGATCTCGATGATGGCCGAACCACAGAGCCCCGCGATGTCGAGCTTCTCGGTGGCCTCGGCGAACGCTGGATCGTCGCTCCATTCGTCGGCCCCGATGACCTTGAACCGGGGTTCGAACGTCTCCCGATCGATTCGGATGCGCTCGATGGCTCCGGCAGTGGCGCGCATGCCACAGGAGATCTGAGCGCCCTCGAACGCCGGACCGGTCGGCGAGGATGCCGCGTAGGTGCGATCAGCGGTGCCGAGCACGATCTCGGCGTTGGTGCCGACGTCGACCATCAGTTGCGGCTCGCGCGTACGGTGTGTGCCTTCGTTGAGCGTGGCGGCCGCAGCATCGGCACCGACGTGACCGGCGATGCAGGGGCCGATGTGGGCTCGCGCATAGGGCAGATCGATGTCGAGTTCGTCGGCGCGCATGTCGACCGCCTCGCCGACCGTCAGTGTGAACGGCGCCGCGCCGAGAGGAGTGGGGTCGATGCCGAGGAAGAGGTGATGCATGACCGGGTTGCCGACGAGCACCAGATCATGGATGTGATCTCGCTCCTCGGTCAGTTCACCGATGAGATCGTCGAACGCCGCTCGCACGGCACTGGTCAACTCGTCCTCGCCGCCCGGATTCATCATCACGTAGCTCACGCGACTCATGAGATCCTCACCGAAACGGATCTGTGGATTCATGGCCCCAGCGGTGGCGACGACGTCGCCGCTCGCCAGGTCGACGAGATAACCGGCGATCGTGGTCGAGCCGACATCGATGGCGACGCCGAGGATCGTTTCGTCGAAGCCGGGCCGGACCGCCATGACCGTGCCGTCGGTGTGCACCACTGCGGTGACCGCTCGCTGCCCGGCGACGATGGCGGGATGAAGATCGGGCAGGACCCGAGCGTCGACGGTGGCGCCCTCGATGTCCCAATCTGCGGCGAGTGCCTCGCGCAGGATCTCGGCATCGGCGCGCTCATCGCCGAGTTCCAACTCCGGAAGTTCGACGTAGCGGGCAACGATCAGTGGATCGAGGGTGAGCCCATCGAGATCGATCTTCTTGCGTACGACCGGCCGATGAACCTGGCTGGCCGCGGGCACGTCGACCACGACATCGGACACGACTGTGGCCTGGCAGCCGAGACGGCTGCCGGGTTCGATCGGGCGGCGGCCCTTGTAGTCCGATTCCGCCGACGTCCACGGCGAGACCGCGTCCGCGGTCGAGGTGATGCTCCATTTGGCGAAGTCACCCAGCGATGGGGAGACCTGGCAGCGACCGCACAAACCGCGGCCGCCGCAGGTCGAGTCGATGTCGACGCCGACCCTGCGGGCCGCGTCGAGAACGGTGGTGCCGGGCGCGACCTCGGCCTGCACCCCGGACGGAGTGAAGACAACGGTGACGGCGTCCGGCATTGTCTGGCGTCGCTCAGGCCGAGGCGCGACGGCGACCGCCGCGACGGCGAGCCGCACCTTCGCCGCCTCCGGCGTTGGGGTCGCGGTTCTCTCGGATCCAGGCCGCGCAGTTCTCGTCGTTGCCGGCCAGCACGTCGGCGGCCATGATCGCCGTCTTCACCTCGGCGTGCATCGGGTTCATGATCGCCGAGGTCATGCCGGCGCCCATCGCCATTGCGAGGAACGTACCCGTGATGGCGTGACGGTTGGGGAGACCGAAGCTGACGTTCGACGCGCCGCACGTCGTGTTCACACCGAGTTCGTCTCGGAGGCGACGCACGAGGGCGAACACCTGCTGGCCCGCGGTGCCCATGGCGCCGATCGGCATCACGAGCGGGTCGACGATCACGTCGTGGGCCGGAATGCCGTAGTCGGCGGCGGCCAGAACGATCTTCTTGGCGACCTCGAAGCGAACGTCGGGATCCTCGGAGATGCCGGTCTCGTCGTTCGAGATGGCGACGACAGCAGCGCCGGCCTTCGCCACGAGCGGGAGGACACGCTCCATGTTCTCGAGTTCGCCGGTGACCGAGTTGATCAGCGGCTTGCCCTCATAGGCGTCGATGCCGGCCTCGAGCGCCTCGATGATCGACGAGTCGATGGCGAGCGGGACGTCGGTGACCGACTGCACGAGCTTGATCGCCTGGGCGAGCAGGGCCGGCTCGTCCGCCAGCGGGATGCCGGCGTTGACGTCGAGCATCTGGGCACCGGCCGCGACCTGGGCGATGGCGTCGGCCTCGACCCGGCTGAAGTCGCCGTTCTTCATCTCCTCGGCCAGCAGCTTGCGGCCCGTGGGGTTGATGCGCTCGCCGATCATCACGAACGGTCGGCCGAAGCCGATCACGACCTCTTTGGTCGCACTGCTGATCACGGTTTCGGTCATTGGGAATCTCCAGTGGAGTCAGGGTCGAGTCCGCCGTTGGCCACCAGGGCCTCGAGACGGTCACGGGGGATGTCGTTGTCGAATGCGTCGGCGATCGACCGGGCCGCAGCCACGGGGTCGCCATCGGGTGTGCTGGCTTCGCGGCGCCACTCGTTCACGTAGTCGTCGGTCTCGGTCAGACCGGCAACCGCAGCGGCGCGGTCGATCGCGTGCTGGAAACGATCGTGGAGCACGACCTGTTCCTTCTGCCCCTGAGCCGTGGTCGCCGTCACCTGCGCGGGGATGTCGCGCCAATAGATCGTGACGACGCCTGGGCCGCCTCTTCCTCGTCTAGGCATGCCGAGAACCCCGCGAGATCTCGACCACGGCCGGTGCGAGATCTCCGTACGTCGTGGCGATGCGCTCGTAGGCAAGGCCGAGACGGTCAGCGGCGGCCTCGGCGGCGGCCCCGATGTCGGGATCGTCGGTCTGGGCGAGGTAGATGACCTTCGTGTAGTTGCCGAAGTACATCGCCTGTAGCTCGGGGTGAGCCTCGATCCCGAGCCCGTCCATGATGATCCGGTCGAAGTGCTTCGCCAGATAGTCGGTGAGGTAGAAGGCCGTCGGGTCGCTGTGATGCATGCCCTGCCAGGTGTCGCCCCCGGCGAAGAATTCGTAGCAGTGGTCGCCCGGCAGCATCTCGATGCCCCGCTGCTCGCAGATGTCGGCCAACTCGCCGGCGGTTCCGCAGTCGGCATAGCCGAGCAGGACGCGGTCGTACTGGTCGGCGTCGCGGTCGAGGCGATCGCGAACCGCGTCGGGGATTTCGGTGGGACGGTTGTGCAGCACGGCAGGTAGGCAGTCGAGGGTCACGTTGTCGAGCTCGTTGAGACGGGCGATGTCTCGAACCTCCCGAGCCAGGGCGCCACAGGCCAGGATCAGCACCTGAGGCATGGTCACGGGAGACTCAGATCACGCGGCGCGCTTGGCCTGAACCAGCGCCGAAGCGGTCTCGGACGCCACCGCGGCATCGCGGCAGTAGGCATCGGCGCCGATGGCCTCGCCGAACTCCTCGTTGAGCGGTGCGCCGCCGACGAGGATGATGTAGTCGTCGCGCATGCCCTTTTCCTCGAGCGTGTCGATCACGACCTTCATGTAGGGCATCGTGGTCGTGAGCAGAGCTGACATGCCGAGGATGTCGGGCTTGTGTTCGTCGAGCGCCGCGAGGAACTCGTCGACGTCGGTGTTGATGCCGACATCGTGGACCTCGAAGCCGGCACCCTCGAGCATCATGCCGACCAGGTTCTTGCCGATGTCGTGGATGTCGCCCTTGACGGTGCCGATCACGACGGTGCCGATCGATTCGGCGCCGGTCTCGGCGAGCAGGGGTCGGAGGATGGCCATGCCGGCCTTCATCGCGTTGGCGGCCAACAGCACCTCGGGCACGAAGAGAATGCCGTCCCGGAAGTCGATGCCGACGATCCGCATGCCCTCGACGAGTGCGTCGTTGAGGACCCTGCCGGCGTCCCAGCCGCGGCTGAGAAGGATGTTGGTGCCTTCATGGATCTCGTCGGCGAGGCCGTCATAGAGATCGTCGTGCATCTGGGCGGTGAGGTCCTCGTCGCTCAGCGCGTTGAGGTCGATCTCTTCGTCCATCTCGTCGGACATGCAGGGACTCCTGGAAACTCAAACAGTAAGCAGCGGAGCAGCCCAAGCTGTTCCGCATCGTGGAACTGTACCGTATCATGAAACTCCCCGGGAACGGAAGCCTGTTCGCGTAACCTGTTACGGTGTCCGAAACCCCTACTGCGCTCACCGCAGACGACGCCCCGAGCCATCGTTACGACGCGGCCCGGGCTGACGAGATCGAAACTCGCTGGCAGGCGCAGTGGCGCGACGCCGGCACCTACCACGCACCGAACCCGTCGGGGCCGCTGAGCGACGATCCGTTCGGCGTCGCTGATGCCGAGAAGCTGTTCATCATGGACATGTTCCCGTACCCCTCCGGGGCGGGGCTCCATGTCGGACACCCTCTCGGCTACATCTCCACCGACGTCTACGCGCGGTTCAAGCGGATGACCGGCTTCAACGTGTTGCACACGATGGGGTTCGACGCGTTCGGTCTGCCCGCCGAGGAACATGCTCGCCAGACCGGCGTGCATCCGCGCGAGAACACCGAGTCCAACATCGCCACCATGACCCGCCAGCTCAATCGCTTGGGCCTGGGCCACGACGATCGTCGCTCGATCGCCACCACCGACGAAACCTACTACCGCTGGACTCAGTGGATCTTCAACCAGATCTTCAACGCCTGGTTCGATGAGGAGCAGGACAAGGCGCGCCCGATCGCGGAGCTCGAAGCCGAGTTCGCCTCCGGTGCGCGCCCGACGCCCGACGGTCGGGCATGGGCCGACCTGTCGCTGAGTGAGCAGCGCGCGGTGCTGCACGACTATCGCCTCGTCTATGTCTCAGAGGCGCCGGTCAACTGGTGCCCGGGCCTGGGCACCGTGCTCGCGAATGAAGAGGTCACCGCCGAGGGGCGAAGCGACCGCGGCAACTTCCCCGTGTTCCGTCGTCCCCTGAAGCAGTGGATGATGCGAATCACCGCCTACTCCGACCGTCTGCTCGGTGATCTTGATCTGTTGGATTGGCCCGAGAGCATCAAGACGATGCAGCGCAACTGGATCGGCCGCTCCGAGGGCGCCGAAGTCGAGTTCGCCGCCGGCGACGAGACGATCCGTGTGTTCACCACTCGGCCGGACACCCTGTTCGGCGCGACCTACATGGTGTTGGCGCCCGAACACGAGCTGGTCGACGCGCTCGTCGCCGATTCGTGGCCTGAGGGCACGAAGGACGCGTGGACCGGGGGAGCGGGCACGCCGGCTGCCGCTGTCGCCGCGTACCGGGAGGCCACGGCTCAGAAGAGCGACATCGATCGCCAGGACAACAAGACGAAGACCGGCGTCTTTATCGGCTCCTACGCGACCAACCCCGTCAACAATGAGTCGATCCCGGTGTTCATTGCCGACTACGTCCTGATGGGCTACGGCACCGGCGCCATCATGGCGGTGCCCGGTCAGGACGAACGCGACTGGGAGTTCGCCGAGACATTCGGTCTCGACATCATCCGCACCGTCGAGCCACCCGCTGATTTCGAGGGCGACGCGTACACCGGTGAGGGTCCGGCCATCAACTCCGGCTTCCTCGACGGCATGGGCATCGCCGAGGCCAAGGCGGCGATGATCGCCCACCTCGAGGCGACCGGTGCTGGTGACGGCACGGTCACCACGAAGCTGCGCGACTGGTTGTTCGCTCGTCAGCGCTACTGGGGTGAGCCGATCCCGATCGTTTTCGACGATGATGGCAATCCGATCGCGCTTCCCGACGAGCATTTGCCGGTCAACCTTCCGGGTCTGATCGACTGGGCGCCGCGCGAGCTCGCCGAGGACTCCGACCCCGAGCCGCCGCTGGGTCGAGCCACCGAGTGGACGAGCGTCGACGTCGATTTCGGCGACGGTATGAAGCCGTACCGGCGCGATCTCAACGTCATGCCGCAGTGGGCCGGATCGTGCTGGTACTACCTCCGCTACATCGATCCCGTGAGCGACGACGTCGTCGCCGACCCCGCCGCCGAGCGCTACTGGATGGGCGGCGACGATCCGGCTACCGGTGGCGTCGATCTCTATGTCGGTGGTGCCGAGCACGCTGTGCTGCACCTTCTCTACAGTCGGTTCTGGCACAAGGTGCTGTTCGACCTCGGCGTGGTGAGTGCGCCCGAGCCGTTCAAGCGCCTCATCAACCAGGGCTATATCCAGGCCGCGGCGTTCCAGGACGAGCGGGGCATCTATGTCGAGGCCGAAGAGGTCGAAGGCGACCCCCGGTCCGGGTTCACCCACAACGGTCAACCGGTGTCCCGCAATTTCGGCAAGATGGGCAAGTCGTTGAAGAACGCCGTCACGCCCGACGACATGTACGAGGCATACGGCGCCGACACGCTTCGTCTCTACGAGATGTCGATGGGACCGATCGATCAGGACCGCCCGTGGGAGACGCGCTCCGTGGTCGGGTCGATGCGTCTGCTCCAGCGCGTCTGGCGGAACATGGTCGACGAGGAAACCGGTGAGCTGATCGTGTCGGACGCTGCGCCGCCGGAGGCGCTGGCCCGTGTGCTGCACAAGACGATCGACGGCGTTCGCGGCGACATGGACAACCTCCGGTTCAACACGGCGATTGCCAAGATCACCGAACTGAACAACGAGCTGACCAAGATCGACGGCCCGACGCCGCGCGTCGTGGCCGAGGCGATGGTGAAGATGATGTCGCCGCTCGTCCCCCACGTGGCCGAGGAGTTGTGGTCGATGCTCGGCGGCGAGGGCACGGTGACCCGCGTTGCGTTCCCCGAAGCCGATCCGGCGATGCTGGTCGATGATCAGGTCGAGATGCCGGTGCAGGTCAACGGCAAGGTGCGCGGTCGGGTCACGGTCGCAGCTGATGCCGACGAGGCCACCGTGGTGGCCGCCGCGCTGGCGGAGGAAAACGTGGCAGTGCACACCGACGGAAACGAACTCCGCAAGGTGATCCACGTTCCGGGCCGCATGGTCAACCTGATCGTCTGAGAAAGCACACTGGGGACAGGCCCCATCGTGCTTTCTCAGAAAACGACAAGAGCCCGCCCTTGCGGGCGGGCTCTGTTCAACGCAGTGGTGATCAGACGACGCGGACAGAGAGGGCTTCGTCGCCCTTGCGGCCGGGGCCGACCTCGAACTCGACGTTCTGACCTTCCTCGAGCGTCTTGAAGCCGCTGCCTTCGATATTGGAGAAGTGGACGAAGACATCGTCGCCGTCAGTTCGGGAGATGAACCCGTACCCCTTCTCGTTGTTGAAGAACTTCACTGTGCCCGTAGCCATATGCGGGACTCCTTACTCAACTTCAGAGTCCACTCTGGTCTCCGGTTCAACCGACAGCGTAGGACCCGACGGCGTCCAATGTCGGTCGGCCCGACGGGCCACGGTGACTCATGTCACCATGACTCGTATTGTCTGATGTCAGACTGTATGCGACCATACAAATGCCGATGACCACCGCTTCGCCTCCTTCCCTTTCCGAGACGCCCTCGTGGCGGCGCTTCGAGATCGCGATCATCGGCACCGCTCGTCGTCTCACCGCCGTGTTCAATGCGCGCGTCGAATCGCTCGACCTGAACCTCAACCAGGCGAGTCTTCTTGCCTTCGTGACCGACTTCGGTGACAGCACCCAGACCGCGCTCGCGGAGATGATCGGCCTCGGGCGTGCCGCCACCGGAACGATGATCGACCAACTCGAGACCCGTGGCCTGCTGGAACGGCGCCCCGATCCCGGCGATCGTCGCGTCTGGCTCGTCGCAGCCACCGACGCGGGCCGCGATCTGGTCGAGCAGTTCTACGACATCGACAGTGCCCTTCGAGGTGAGCTTCGCCGCGGCATCGGCCGCAACGACCGCCAGCAACTCGCCGAACTGCTCGAACGGCTCGACACCAACATCGACCGCGCCTTCAAGGCGACCCCTGAGAACTCCCCAACCCCAGAGAGATAGAGAACAAGATGCACGAAGCAGTAATCGTCGATGTCGTGCGTACGCCCGCCGGGCGACGCAACGGCAAGCTGAAGGACTGGCATCCGGCCGACCTCGGTGCCCACGTCCTCAAGGCCATCGAGGAACGCAATAACCTCGACCCGGCCCTCGTGGACGACGTCGTCACCGGTTGTGTCTCTCAGATCGGTGAGCAGGCCTTCAACATCGGTCGCAACGCCGTGCTGGCCGCCGGTTGGCCCGAGTCGGTACCCGCCACCACCGTCGACCGCCAGTGCGGGTCAAGCCAGCAGGCCATCCACTTCGCGGCCCAGGGCGTGATGGCCGGGGCCTATGACGTTGTCGTTGCCCTCGGTGTCGAGTCGATGACCCGCACCCCGATGGGTTCGTCCGCCGCCGGTGGCGAGTTGGGCATGCCGATGGGCCCCAAGGTCTTCGAACGCTACGAGGACACCGGTCTGCCCGCTCAGGGCATCGGCGCCGACATGATCGCCGACGAGTACGGCATCACCCGCGAAGACCTCGACGCCTTCGCCGCCCAGAGCCAGCAGCGTGCCGCTCAGGCCACCGCTGAGGGTCGCTTCGACAACGAGATCGTCGCCGTCCCCGTCGACCTGGACGGCGAGACCGAGATGTTCACCAAGGACGAGGGCATCCGCCCCGACACCACCGCCGAGACGCTGTCGAACCTGAAGCCGGCGTTCGCCGAGGACGGCAAGATCACCGCCGGCAACTCGTCGCAGATCTCCGACGGCGCCGCCGCCGTGCTGATCATGAGCGCTGAAAAGGCCGCCGAGCTCGGCCTCAAGCCCCGCGCCAAGTTCAAGAACTTCGCCCTCGCCGGCACTGATCCCGTCACCATGCTGAAGGGTCCGATCCCGGTCACCGAGAAGATCATGGCCAAGACCGACATCGAGATCGAGGACATCGACCTCTTCGAGATCAACGAGGCCTTCGCCTCGGTCGTGCTGGCCTGGCAGAAGGAGACCGGCGCCGATCTCGACAAGGTCAACGTCAACGGCGGCGCCATCGCCCTGGGTCACCCCCTCGGCTGCTCAGGTGCCAAGCTGATGACAACGCTCGTCAACGAACTCGAGCGCACTGGCGGCCGCTACGGCTTCCAGGCCATGTGTGAAGGTGGCGGTCTCGCCAACGCAACGATCATCGAAAGGGTCGATTCCTGATGCCACGTATGAACCTGGAGGGCAGCTCCTCCATCATCACCGGCGGTGCGTCCGGTATCGGTGAGGCGAGCGCGCGTCAGCTCGCCGCCGCTGGTAGCCGTGTCGTGATCGCCGATCTCAACGAGGAGAACGGTCAGGCCGTTGCTTCCGAGCTCGGAGGTCTCTTCGTCAAGTGCGACGTGTCCTCGACCGACGATGCGGACGCGGCGGTTGCCGCGGCTTCGGAGATGGGACCGCTGCGTGCACTCGTCAACTCCGCCGGCCTCGGCTACGCCGGCCGCACCATCGACCGCAACAACGTGCCGATGGATCTGTCGAAGTTCGAGTTCGTCATCAAGGTCAACCTGATCGGCTCGTTCAACATGCTCAGCCGCTCGGCTGCCGCCATGGCGCAGACCGACCCGGTCGACGAAGACGGGTCCCGTGGTGCCATCGTCAACATGGCCTCCGCTGCCGCGTTCGACGGCCAGATCGGCCAGTGCGCCTACTCCGCCTCCAAGGGCGGCGTGGTCGGCATGACCCTCCCGATCGCCCGTGACCTCAGCGCCGTCGGCATTCGTGTCAACACGATCGCTCCGGGCCTGATCGACACGCCGATCTACGGCGAGGGCGAGCAGTCCGAGGCGTTCAAGGCCCATCTCGGGCAGTCGGTGCTCTTCCCCAAGCGCCTCGGCTCCGGTGAGGAGTTGGCGTTCGGTGTGATGGAGTGCATCACCAACCCGTACATGAACGGCGAGACCATCCGTCTCGACGGCGGCATCCGGATGCCACCGAAATGAGCGACGAAGCCGTACTCGTGGAACGCCGCGACAGGGTGATGATCATCACGCTGAACCGGCCGGACCAGATGAACGCCATCAATGGCGATCTCTCCCACGGTCTGTGGAACGCCGTGCAGGAACTCAACGCCGATCCCGGCCTCACCGCCGGCGTGTTGACCGGCAACGGCCGTGGCTTCTGCTCCGGCATGGACCTGAAGGCGTTCTCGCGAGGCGAGGACATCGGGCCCATGATGGAGTTCATCCAGGCCGGAGCCGAGAAGCCTCTGATCGGGGCGATCGAAGGCTTCGCCATCGCCGGTGGGTGCGAGCTCGCTCTCTCCTGCGATCTGCTGGTCGCGGCGGAGGGCGCCAAATTCGGCATCCGTGAGGTGAAGGTCGGCCTGTTCGCCGCCGGCGGCGGTCTGATGCGGCTCCCGAGCCGGGTCGGTTACTCGAAGGCGATGGAGATGGCGATCACGGGCGACAACATCACCGCCGAGGAAGCGATGGCCGCAGGCATGCTCGCGGCGATCACCCCGGCCGGTGGTGCAGTCGATGCCGCGATCGCGTTGGCCGAGCGAGTGGCGAAGAACGCGCCGCTCGCCGTCGCTGCGTCGAAGAAGATCGTCAAGGCCGCTGCCCAGGGCTATGACGAGGCCGAGTTGTGGGAGATGCAGTCCGGCCTCATGGGCGAGGTCTTCCGCTCCAACGATGCCAAGGAAGGACCGTTGGCGTTCGCCGAGAAGCGCGAACCCAACTGGACCGGAACCTGAATAGAGCACACGGGGGTCTGTCCCCAGTGTGTCTTATTGCACGACTGCGACCGGCTCCCTGCTGAAGGTGGGGAGCCGGTTTCGCGCCGCGATGGCAGCGCCGACGAGCGGTACACCGCACCAGACCAGCGCCGCGGTGCGGAAGCTGCCCGTCATCGATTCGGTGAGGGCGAGGGCGATCGGGCCGGCTGCGGAGGCGAGCACACCCATGAACGTCATGGCGCCCTGGATCGAGCCGATGTGCTTGGTGCCGAACCATCCGGGTACGAGCGCCGAGCCGAGGGTGCGGGTCACGCCGCTGTAGAACCCGAGGACGCAGGCGTAGCCGATGACGGCACCTGTCGAGGACACGCTGCCGGCGAGCAAGAGTACGAGTGACAGCAACACCAGACTGATCGCAGGTCCGTAGCGGCTGCCGACGCGGTCGAGGATGAGCCCGGACAGCGGCGAGCCGAACGACGTGCCGAGCACCTGGGGCAGGAACATGATCGCCGCTTCGGTTTCGGAGAAGCCCGATTCCCCCAGCAGGGAGATCTGGTGGAAGTTCACGCCGGTGACGAGCATCGAACCAGCCGCCGTCGATCCGGCGAGGATCCAGAAGGCTCGGGTGTGCATCGCTGTCGATCGGTCGACCCCCCAGACATCGACATCGAGTTCGTGGTCCTCGGGCGTGATGCCATCGACGTGCTGGCCGACGACGGACGGTCGGTCGATCATCCCGAACCAGGCGATGGGGATCACGATCATGGCGACCGTCGCGGCGGCGAAGAGCCACGCCTGACGCCAACCGAACTCGCCGATCACGAAGCTCAGCGCGACGGGCACGAGAGCCATGAGCGCGGAAGACGCGGTGAGCACGATGCCGAGTGCCATACCGCGTTTCTGCTCGAACCACAGCGAGACGGACACGATGCCGGTCAGTGAGAGGCTGCCCTGGCCGAGCATACGGATGAAGACGAACCCGACGGTGAGGCTGACGATTCCCTGGACGCCCGACATCGCGACGAGTGCGATCGAGAACAGCGTCGCGATGGTCGTCATCGACCGGCGGACGCCGTAGCGGTCGATCCAGCCGCCGACGGTGGGCATCATCAGCGAACCGGTGAGCGTGCCGATGGCGTAGCCGCCGGCCACCGCATTCTTCGAGAGCTCGAGATCGTCGGCGAAGTGGTCGATGAACACGCTCACGCCGATGGTTTGACCGGGGCCGGTGAGGCCGAGAACGACGGTGGCGAAAGCCGCTATCCGCCATCCCGAGAAGCGGGTTCGCATTGCGGGAGTTTACGGATGGCGATCGCCGGCGAGGCGTGATCTACTCACCGACGTGTATTCCCCTGATGCAATCGATGCCGTTGTCTTCGACATGGGCGGCGTGTTCGTGGTGCCGGACCCCGACGTGTTGAACACGGTCCTGTTGTCGCACGGCGTTCAGGCCGTGCTGACGGCAGAGAATGCGGCCGAGAGCCACTACACCGGTGTGCGAGCGATGACCGAACTGCTCGCCCATGACGATGTCCGGGAACGAAACCCCGACGTCTGGGTGCACTACGACCGGGCGTACTTCGGCGCTGTCGGTCTCGAGGGTGACGATCTCGATGCCGCCCTCGTCGCCCGGGGCGAACTTCGCAAGCAGGGCGAGGGTGAGATCGTCTGGCGACACCTCCTGTCCGACAACATCGCCGGCTTCGCCCGCATCGCCGGGTTGCGGCCGGTGGCGATCGTGACGAACAACAACGGCACCGCCGTGCAGCAGTGTCGCGACCACGGGATCTGCCAACTGGATGATGGTCCCCTGCCCAGGGTGGCGGCGATCGTTGACTCGACGGTGGTGGGGATCTCGAAGCCAGACCCTCGGATCTTCGATCCCGCCATCGAGGCCCTCGGCACTTCCCGAGCGCGCACCCTCTACGTCGGCGACACGGTGCATGCCGATGTGCGCGGGGCCGAGGCTGCCGGGTTGCCGGTGGTGCAACTCGACCCCTTCGACCATCACGTTGATCATGCGCATTGGCGTCTCCCCGGCCTGCACGCACTGGCCGATCACCTGGCATGAGCGGGAAACGCCCCAAGCTCAGCAAGGCCTCGGCGCGTCGGATCGCCCTCGGCGCGCAAGGGTTCACCGACGCACGCCCGACGGGAAAGGTCGATCGTCGGCACCTGCGGCGGGTCATGGGTCGGCTCAACTACATCCAGCTCGACTCGGTGCCGGTGGTGATGCGCACCCAGTACATGCCGGCCTTCTCCCGTCTCGGCCCGTACGACCCCGACCTGCACGACCGCGTCGCCTACAAGGACGACGAGTGGATCGAGGCGTGGTGCCATGAGGCATCGCTCATCCCGGTGGCGGACGAGCCGCTTCTGCGGTTCATGAAGGATCGTGCTCGCAATGGTGATGCCTGGAAGGGCTTCGTCACCTTTGCCGCACAGGAAGCGGCCTACATCGATGAGGTGCGCGCTCAGATTCAGGAGCGGCCGCTCGCCCCCGGCGACCTGGAGGATCCCAGACCTCGGGAAGGCGAATGGTGGGGGAGCCGGTCCCTCGGATCCGTGGCCCTCGACTGGCTCTTCCGGATCGGAGAGGTCGGTATCCGCCGCGACCCGGGGTTCATCAAGGAGTTCGACCTGCTCGAGCGGATCGTTCCCGCCGAGATCCGGGCACTGCCGACGCCGAGTGAGGAGGACGCCACCCGCGAGCTTCTGCGGCGGGGGGCCAAGAGCCTCGGCGTCTTCTCGCTGCCGGAACTCATCGACTATCACCGCGTGCCGAAGAAGGCGGGGCGGCTGCGGGCCCTCGAACTCATCGAGGAGGGCGCGTTCACCGAGGTGTCGGTCGAGGGTTGGGATCGTCCCGCCTATGTGCATCCGGACGCGGCCCGGCCGAGAAGGATCAACGCCTGTACGTTCCTCTCGCCGTTCGACCAGCTGACCTGGCATCGTGAACGGGCGCAGCGCTTGTTCGACTTCGACTACAAGATCGAGATCTATGTGCCCCAGGCGAAACGGAAGTACGGCTACTACGTCCTGCCCTTCCTGCTGGGTGACCGGATCGTGGGGCGCTGCGATCTGAAGACCGACCGCACCGACAACGTCCTGCGCGTGCTCAGCGCGTTCAGCGAGCCGGGAACAGACCGGGACGAGGTCATCGAGGGCCTGCGACCTGCGCTCGACGACCTGGCCCGCTTCGTCGGTGTCGACGAGTGGACGGTGTCGGGGACAGCGGGTGACCTGATCGCCGATGTGGGAGTGAACTGATGCTCGACGCCGACTTCAATCCGGCCCTCGACGCAGCCGACGAACTGGCTCGTGCGTGGCTCGCGGGGACCGGCGACCGGCCGGTGACCCCGCCTGCAGATGCGGCATCCGTTCTCGCCTCGCTCCCTGAGGAGCTTCCGGCGAGCGGACTCGAGCCGGAAGCCGTCCTTCGTGAGCTCGCGGCCTGTGCCGAGCCGGGGTTGGCCGGCACCGGGTCGGGCCGCTATCTGGCTCTGGTCACCGGGGGAGTCCTCCCGTCGGCGCTCGGAGCTGATTGGTTGGTTTCGGCCTGGGATCAGAACGCATCCTTCGCGGAGCTCTACCCGGCCGCCGTGGCGATCGAGCACGCCGCCGGGCGATGGATTCTCGATCTTCTCGACCTCCCGTCCGGTAGTGCGGTCGGCTTCACGACCGGCGCCCAGGGGGCGAACACGGCAACACTGTTGGCCGCCCGCAACTCCGTACTGGTCGCGCATGGACACGACGTCGAGGCCGACGGGCTGCAGAGTGCCCCGTGGGTGAACGTCGTGGTCGGCGACGAGCAGCACTCGACTGTCTTTCGATCATTGCGGTTCGCCGGGTTCGGCGCCGACAACGCCATCCGTGTACCCACCGACGACCGGGGCCGGATGGTGCCATCGGCGCTTCGGGTCGCGCTGGAAACGCTCGACGGGCCGACGATCGTCGCTGCCCAGGCCGGCAACGTCAACGGCGGTGGTTTCGACCCGATCGCCGAGATCGCCGACATCGTCGATGCTCACCGTGCCCGACGGCGCGTCGATGACACCTGGTTCCACATCGACGGTGCCTTCGGGCTCTGGGTCCGTGCCGGCCACCGTCAGCGATCTCTGGCCGACGGTTGTGAGCGGGCGGATTCATGGACCTGCGATGCGCACAAGTGGCTCAATGTGCCCTACGACTGTGGCATCTCGATCGTGCGTGATCCCGCGACACTTGCCCGTGCGATCGGGCTGCAGGCGGCCTACCTCCCCACACAAGGTGGGATCTCGAACCCCGTTGATCTCGTGCCGGAGGCATCCCGGCGAGCGCGCGGTATTCCCGTCTGGGCGGCGATTCGCGCGCTGGGTCGCGACGGCATCGCCGACATGATCGACCGGGCGTGTGATCGCGCTGCCGAACTGGCCCGACGACTCCAGCACCTCGTCGGGGTGCAGGTCCGCATGGCCGAGATCAATCAGATCATCATCGGTGTTGAGGCCAGCGCCACACAGTCTGAGGACGATCGCACCCAGGCGGTGCTCGCCGCGGTGCTGGCAGAGGGGGTCTGCCACCCGAGCTCCACGGTGTGGCATGACCGGTTCGGGATCCGGCTCTCGGTGTCGAACTGGCGCACTGATCCGGCTGACGTGGACGCGATCGTGGATTCGATCCAGCGCGCCGTCACGGCGTCAGCCTGAGTCGCCCGCCGCGTCGTCACCCTCAGCGGGCTCGGGTTCCGGTTCGGGGATCGGCACCGGGACGTAGACTCCGTACGGACTCGACGGTTCCAGCGTGATGAGCGGGTCGGGCTCCTCGCCCTCCGCCGGCTCGGGGAACTCGGGCAGCCGGACCCAACGCATCTGGTCGTGTCGGCTCTTCACCGACGCAACGTACGCGGGGGAGTGGTTGTAGCCGAAGACGGCGGCCTTCCAGACGTCCCAACTCCGCTGGCTTCCGTAGTTACAGAGGTAGGAACCGGCGGCGAGGGCCGCATCATCGAGGTCCTGAGGGTCGGCGATGCCGTCCCCGTCACCATCGCGCTGCCATGTCCGCCACGTCTCGGGGATGAACTGCATGGGCCCGATCGCCCGATCGTGGACGGTGTCACCGTCGTATCGGCCCCCGTCGGTGTCCGCGATCGCGGCGACGGTGTCGCCGAAGTTGTCGGTGTTCACGCCGTCGAGGGCGAGGCCGACGATCGGCCGATCTGACGTGCCGTCGAGCTGGAGCTCCCGGCCGCCGTGGGTTCCGTGGCCCCCCTCGACGCCGCCGACAGCGGCGATGGTACGCCAGGAGACCCGGCACCGGGGTGCCACCTCCTGAAGGGTCAGTTCGGCGCTGACGTAGGCCTCGATGGCCCGTGGTGTGAGCCCGGACGCTCGGGGGACGGAGGCGAGGACGTAGGCCTCGGCGGCATCGGGGAGCAGGGCGCGGGCGGCCCGGTCGAGGTCGTTCTTGGTGCGAGCGAGTGCGGTGGCCTCGTCACCGAGCACGCTGTGGCGACGATCGAGGTCTTCGCGTCTCGTCGTTGCGGTCGCCAGCGCGGCCTCGGCGGCGATGAGCTCCTCGGTGGCGATGTTGTGCCGCTCCCAGATCTCCTCGAGGGTGTGGCCACGCAGCCGTTCGTCTCGCTGCACGCCGATCAGCGCGGTGTTGTCGGCCCCGAGGAGGATGTCGTCGGATTCTCCGGTCCCGGCGAAGACGTCGACGGCGATCGACTCGAGCAGCGCTCGCATGCCCCGAAGGTGGGAGTCCGCGTGATTGCGTTCGATCAGGCGCTGGCGTTCGGCATCAGCGGCGGCGTCGCGAGCGCGAGCCGTGTCGCGGAGTTCGGCGACGACATCAGCGTGGAGGTCGGTGGTGCTCTCGATCGAGATCACCAGGTTCAGCAGATCGATGACGATGGAGGCCTCGTCGTCGTCATACGCGACGCCCATGCCTCGGGCGATGGGTCCGAGCTGGACCGTGGCCCGCCACGCCGCGTCGAGGCCGACGGTGCCGAGCGCCGCTTCGAAGTCCTGACCGTTCGAGGCGATCGTCAGCGGATCTGGAGGTTCGTTCTCGCCGTCGGCGGTGTCGTCCGCGGTGGCGGCGCTCACGAGAGCCCCGGCGGCGAGCGCGAGGAGGACGAGCATCATCAACGTCGACATCCGTCGCGTTGCTCGAATCCCGAATCGACCACTCACCGTGGTGCCTCCATCGGCACGGATCGGCTCGCCGAAAGGAAAGTGAGTACGGTTGTGTCATGAGCCAGCAGGTCCCACTCGGCGAACTCGAGTCCGCGTCGGCGGACTACGGAGACACGGCGTACGCAGTGGTCAACAGCACCAAAGGCGCGCCGAGAGTGACGCACGTGCGGGTCCGGTTCGTCGATGACACCGTCGAGATCCTCCTGGGGCGTGGCGCGGCCTGCGCCGCACGGGAGAATCCGTCGATGTCGCTGGTCTGGCCGGCCACCGCCGATCAGTCCATGAGCCTCATCGTGGACGGGCAGGCCGAGGTGCTGGAAGAGCCTGCACCCCAGACGGCGGTCCGCATGCGTCTGACCGGCGCGGTTCGGCACCGACCTGCTCCCTGAGTTCCACCTGTACGACCCGGACACTTCCCGGTTGTCGGCGGATTCGATGTAGGCCTAAAGGCCTATTCGGTGGGGTAGGTGACGACTGGGGCCGGCGGCACGGTCGGGTAGCCCTCGTCGTCAGGATCGCGGGGTTCGGGCAGTCCGTTGGACAATGTCGTGCTCGGTCCGTCGGACGTCGTTGCATCGACGGCGGTCGTTGTGGTCGACGTGTCGGTGTCGGCGGTGCCATCGTCTGCTGCCGGCGGCTCGGTCGTGGTCGACGACGCGGATTCGACGCTCGACGTCGGCGGGCTCGACGACGAGGACGCATCCGGATCGGATTCTTCGTCGCCGCTTCCCCCGCAGCCGGTGACGAGGAGCGCTGCGACGAGGCCGCCCACGATCAGGCGGGTCGTGCGGGTGAGGGGAGAGGACCACATGGCGGTCCTGATCCTATCCAGCAGAGTGGGGCGACATGAGCGCGACCGGGATAGAGATGCCGAGTTCCTTGGTCCGTAGGGTGGCGATTCGGCGGCCGGGTTGCACCGCCGCTCTCGGGTCCGAGAGGCGGTCGTCGAGCGCTGTCTTGGCCGCATCGAGATCGTCGCAGGCGAGGGCCAGACCCCAGAGTTGCGCGGGCCCATCGCCGTTGGCCGTCGCCGGCCCAGCGAGCTCGAGGATGACATCGCCGAGCCAGTAGAACGCCTGCCGCTTGGCGTCGGCGCCTTCGCCGAAGTGTCGTTCTCGGCGGAGATCGACATCGGCCGCCTCGAGCGCGGTGATCGTACGGTCGACGTCGGTCGAGAGAGCGACGACATGGTCGATTGCGATGACCCGGTTGGCGTGGCCGGCGCTCGCGGGACGGGCCCTATCGGCATCCCCGGTCTTCGCGGGGGCGAAGGGCATGCCGTCGATCGGGGCGGCGACATCGTCGGCGGTCACTCGAGTGATTCCGCGCTCGATGCCGCCGATCAGTTCCAGTCGGGTCGTGCCGATGGTGACGGCGCCGTTCACGACGGCGAATCCGGCCGCTTCCCATGCCTCCGGCTCGTCACCGATCTCGATCACTCGCAGCTGGTGCGGGCGTTGCTCCATACCTGCATCCTCGCGCGCGGTGGCTATCTTCGGTCAGGTGAGCGACTCGATCTCCTACGCCGACCTCTTCGACATGGCCGAGCACGGACCCGACGTGTGGGTGGGGCGAAGCGCCGTCTACCCGTGGGGTCGCGTCTACGGCGGCCAGGTGGCGGCACAGGGGTTGTGGGCCGCGGCCCAGACCGTGCGCGAGGACGTGGTGCCGCACTCCCTCCACGCGTACTTCATCCGCGGCGGAAACCCCGACGAGCCCATTCGCTACGAGGTCGACCGCATTCGTGACGGCCGATCGTTCGAGACCCGGCGCGTCGTCGCTCGACAGTCGAACGGAGCGATCCTGAACCTCTCGGCCTCGTTTCACATCATCGAAGACGAGGCAGACGTCACTGCCATCACGATGCCCGACGTTCCGGGGCCGGACGAGGGAGAGGACGACTCGTGGATGTCGTGCTTCGAGCGTCGCTCGGTCAGCGGCGGCCACTCGGCCGACGCATGGATGCGGATGACCGATCCCATCGGTGACGATCCGTTGTCGGCGGCCATTGCCCATACGTTCCTCAGCGACGACATGGCAACCGAGGCCGTGCATCTCGAACACCCGCTCGGTGGATCGGGCCCCGATGCGGAGACACGGCAGTACCAGGGGGCCAGCCTCGACCACTCGATCTGGTTCCATCGCGACGCTCCCGCCACCGAGTGGATCCTGCATGACGTGCGATCGAGTGGTGTCGCCGGTGCTCGCGGCCTCGCCTTCGGCGAACTCTGGACCGCCGGCGGGGTTCACGTCGCCACGATCGCGCAAGAGGTCCTCGTCCGCGAGGCTCGCTAGGGTCAGCGGCGATGACGTTCACGCTCCGCCGTCCCGCTGCTCGTTGTGTGCTCCTCGACCGGGAGGATCGCATCTTCCTGATCTCGGCGGAGGATCCCATCGATCCGTACAAGCCCGACTGGTGGGAGATCCCGGGTGGCGGGATGGGCTGGAACGAGGACTCGGGTCACGCCGCACTGCGCGAGTTGCACGAGGAGACCGGCATCCCCAACGTCGAGATGGGTCCGTGCGTGTGGGTCCAACAGACCGAATACACGTTTGCGGGCTACCACTTCGAGTCCGATGACCGTATTCACATCGCGTGGTGCGACGGCGGCGTGTACGACCCGCAAGGACTTGAGGCACTGGAGGCCGCGGCTTTCAAGGGCGCAAGATGGTGGACCCTCGACGAGCTTCTGGCGTCGGAGGAACCGACGGTGCCGGTGCGGCTACGAGAGTTCCTGCCCGACCTTCTCGCCGGCAAGATCCCGGAGGAGCCGATCGACATCACGCCCAGCCGCGAAGAGGGCGGTCGGTTCAGCTGACCTCGGGATGGCCACGCAGGCCGCTCCACAACAGGTCGGCCACGCGGTTCGAAACCGTGCTGCAATCGTGGGCGTCGATGTCGAGCAGCACGTAGCGCGCCGCCGACTCGGCCATTCCGACGATGCCGTTCGCCAGAAGCCTGCGGTCGTCGGCGGTCATGTCCTCGATCGCGATCAACCCGGCGATGTGATCGGCGAACTCGCCCTCCACCTGCGCCACCAGGCTGGCGAAGTCCGACTCGGAACGGAGCCCCTCACCGAAGAGGAGCTGGAACTCCTGGGGGTTCTCGAACACGAATCGGAAGTACGTGGCGATACCGGCGTGCACCATTTCGCGCGGCGTGCCGGTGTGCGACGTCGCATGAGCGACCATCGATCCGAGGCGATCGGCCACGTCTCGCAGCAGCTCCAGGAACAGCCCGTGTTTGTTGGAGAAGTGCTGGTACAGAACCGGCTTGGTCACTCCCGCGCGCCGGGCGACCAGGTCCATCGTCGTGTTGGCGTATCCGTCCGCGGAGAACGTCTCGAGCGCCACCTGCAGGAGCTGTGCTCGACGTTGCGCGGCCGGCAGCCGGGCATTCATGATCCGATGTCGCGGCCGTGCTCGAGATCGTCGCGCACTGCTGCCTTCACCGCGTAGCCCGCAACGATTGCGGGCGCGAGCACGATCGACCCGGCGATGATGCAGGCGATGATCAGGGTGGAAACGGTCGAGGAGAAGCTCGTGAACAAGCCGATGAAGAACGCGAGGATCGCGCTGCCGTAGAGGCCGTATCCGACTCGCTGACCGAGGTCGGCAAGGCGAGAGGCCTGGGCGCGGCGCTGCAGGATCGGGTCGATCGCAGGGTCATCGGTCATGGGACCCTCACGGTAGCCATCCCGCGTCATCGAGCAGCATCGAAATCTCACGCGTCATCATCTCGAGCGAGAAGTTCTCGACGGCGACCGACCGGTTGTGCTCGAGCAGCGACCGGTCAGGCGCAGCGAGGAAGCGGCCGAGCGGCTCGGGGTCATCGGTGGGGAACCAGCGCATGCCGAGCTCGACCAGCTCCGCGGCTACGGGGTAGTCGGCCACTGCGGCAGGCACCCGGTGGATGGCCGCCTCGATGGGGGGATTGCCGAACCCCTCCCACAGTGACGGGAAGACGACGGCATCAGCGGCGCGATAGAGGTCGACGACAGGCTCGCCCGCGGTTCCGCGAACGACCCGGCATCGAGCGTCGGCGAGCAGTCGGGCGAGCTCGGCATCGTACCCGTCCTCGGCCGGACCCCAGAGCCAGTAGGTCGCGTCGAGGCGTTCGGCGAGTCGGATGGCACTCGCCACGTCCTTGCGTTCGATCGCCCGCACAGGATGTGCGAAGAGTCGAGTGCTGCTCGAGACACCGAGTCGAGCCCGCACCCCATCGCGGTCGCCCTCGCCGGTGGTGACCGGAAATCCGTTGTAGATGCAGGTGGCATCGATGCCCCGGTCCACGAACTCTCGCTGGGTGAGGCGGTTGATCGTGACGTGGCGCCAGCCGGGTCGATCGATCGGCAGTTCGGTGATGTGATGGAATCGCTCACGCTGCCATGGCGGGTCGTGGTGGTGCATGATCGCCGGCCGGCCCGTCAGCGTCTGTGCCACTCGCTTGGCGGCGTCGATGTTGAGGGGTATCGAGCAGAGGTTCTCGACGACCACGAGGTCGGCCCCGGCCAGGGCGTCCTCGAGCTCATCGGAGTGAGGTGGGTGTTCGGCGGCGATGGCCAGACCGGGTACGGTCCGATCGACGGGTCCCTCGCCGGCCACGGTGAGCGTCTCGAACCCGAGATCCGACATGGCCTGTTGCCAATGGCGAGTCACGACGGACACACCATCGGCCATCCCCAACCGGAACGAGACGAAGGCACACACGGGCATGCAGGACACGATGCCGGAAGACGGCGCCGACACCACCATCGTCGAGCGGCGAGCCGCGGTTCGGCGTGCCCTGGATGATGCGTGGGTCGATCACGGCTACACGGCGCCCAACACGAACGTCTACCCCTGGCTCTGGCTGTGGGACAGCTGTTTTCACGCGTTGATCTGGGCGGAACTGGGGGAACACGACCGAGCCGTGGCGGAGCTCTCGGCGGCGCTTGCCCCGCAGGATGCCAGCGGCTTCGTGCCCCACATGGGCTACCAGCTGGATCCCGAGCGCTCCGTCGAACTGTGGGGTCGGCGTGGGGCCTCGTCGATCACGCAGCCGCCGATGTACGGGCACGCCGTGGCGGAGTTGCTGCGTAGGGGCGTGGTGGTGCCCGAGGCGGTCATCGACCAGGCCCGACTCGGCCTCGAGTTCCTATTGCAGCGCCGCACCCGTGACGAGTGCGGGTTGTTGCGTGTGGTTCACCCCTGGGAGACCGGCTGCGACGATAGCCCGCGATGGGACGACTTCTGCCCGGGCGGATCGTTCGAGATCGAGCGTTGGCGACGGTTCAAGGTCGATGTGCTCGCCGGTGTCGAGCGGGGGCCGGGTGGCGAACCGTTGGACAATCCCGGCTTCCGCGCCGCGCCGGTCTCGTTCAGTGCGTTGACCGCGTGGAACGCCATCGAGTTCGTCGGAGCCACGGGCGACACGTCGCTCCTCGAACGAGCGGTGGAGTTGGCGGACGCAGTGGATGCGCGGTTCGAGCCGGCGCTCGACACGTGGATCGACGGAGGGGCTGCAGCCGCGGGATCAGGGCGGACGCGGACGAGCGATGCGTTGCTCGGACTCCTCGTGACCGGCAACGGCCACCACCGAGCCGCGGCCACGGCTGCATTGCTCGACCCCTCGGCATTCGGCGGAGCCTTCGGGCCCCGCGGTGTGCACGCCCAGGAGTCGACATTCGATCCGGACACATACTGGCGAGGACCCGTTTGGCCTCAACTCGCCTACCTGCTGGGGCGTGCCCTCGATGGTGCGGACGCGACAGCACTGGCCCGACGCACGGTGGAAGGGGCATGGGCCTCGGGCTTGGCCGAGTACTGGAATGGCGACACCGGTGCGCCCGGCGGCGCGGTGCCTCAGTCCTGGACGGGGCTGGCGCTCTTGCTCGAACCAGCGAGCACCGGCTCGCGCTGAGCGGAGTGTGGGTCGGGAGAATCGTCGAGTGAGCGGAGATCGTGGACGACCTCCACCATCGTGTCATTGCCCACGTCGAACTCGCGCCAGCCGAACGCCTCCAGCGAGGGGATCGCACTCGGGGGAACCCGTCGGGTGCGCCGGCGCAACATCAGATTGCTGATGACGCTCACGAGGCCGGACAAGATGATCAGATCGCCGAACGACATGACCTGGTCGAACACCGCCACCGGGACCACATCCCCCAGCCAGGGCAGGTATGTGGCGTCGGTGGTCAACTCACGTGCGCCTTCGAGAAGTACCCGATCGACGTCGGCGGGGCTCACCAGGCCGGCGTCGACGAGCGCTTCGGTCCGCACAGGGGTTGCGCCGTTCAGCGCGACCGGGAGCAGATTGGTGGCGACGCCGATGGCGATCACCATCATTCCGGTGACCTGGAAGTTCCGCAGCGAGAACACCAGACCGGCTCCGAGACCCACCAGGGCGACGGTTCCGGGCTCGGGGACGTCGACGAGGTCGACGGCGATCCCGCAGCCGACCGCGATGGCGAAGAGCCAGCTGAGTCGGAGTCGTGTGCCGGCGATGGCGACAACGCGGCCGCGACGGAAACGGCCGACGATGAAGCCGAGGATGACGGCAATGCCGATCGGGGCAAACGGGGCGAGGGGCGCGAAGGCCACGAGAGGAATCCTCCCAGGTCGTGCCCGCCGACCGGAGGGGACTATATCAGAGACCCGAGCGTCGAGCGGTACCCACGAGCGGTTCACCGTCGAGTCGCCGCACGACACAATGGATCCCGCGGTACCGGTTCGCGTCGTCTTCGAAGTCCTCCTGGTTCGGGGTGAGGATGCTGATCTCCAATGAGCTGGTCTCGTAGACGGCATCGACCCAGGGTTCGAAGAAGCGGTAGCAGGATTGGAGGGCGAAGTCCTCCATCACATCGTCGCCGGGGTAGATCGACGGGTGTTCGGCGGGGTAGTCGAGTCGGCCGAAGACCTGGAACCGGTGGGGCTCGTCGCAGGGGAGCCGGGTGGTGGTGACCCTGGTGCGGCCGGACACCAGTTCCTCGATCCGGTCGAAGCAGTCGTCGGTGCGCAGGTTGTAGTGGATGATCACATCGCCTGGGCCCGGCGGCACGTAGGGCTCGTCGAGTGACGGCGTGTCAGCGTCGATCGGTGGAAGGTCCACGGGTATCGACTCGACCGGCACGGGTGGTGGAGAGGTGGTGGTCGTGGGGCGAGCCGCGGCGGCCGACAGGGCGGTATCGGCGGCGGCGGCCGGATCCGTCGGCGGTTCGACCGTCTCGTCGCCGGCACACGCCGACACCACCAGGACGACCAGCGCGAAGGTCAGGCGTGGTCGCAGGAGGCGGAGCGGGCCGGGCACGGCGCCCAGCGTAGATGGGTGACGGGCCCACTCAGCCCGCGGGGAGTGCCCGGTCGATCATCTCGAACGAGAACCAGAGGCAGATCAGAGCGGGCAGGAGTCCGGCGCCGCGCAGCGCGAGCCGTCCGGTGCGATGTCGGGCCCGTTGACGTCCGAGTCGACCGCCGGCGTACCAGAAGCCGAGTGCGGCGATCATCCAGATCGCGGCCCCGGTGATGGCGCCCCGTTCACCGTTGAGACCTTCGTCGAGGTCCGCGGCAGGAGGCTGTTCATCCGCATCGATCTCGGCCGTGGTGTCGGGGGTCGACTCCTCGACGGTGGTCTCGTCGGCGCCAAGGCCCGGCGCGTCGGCGACGGTCGAGACGCCCGAGTCGCGCTCGGCCTGGGCCTCGAGGACCCAGTCCGGAAGGGCAGCCACCTCGGTGACGAGCTCCGCAGTGACGATGATGCGCTGTCGCGACGACAGCTTCGGATGGCACGCCGTGAGGGTCAGCCGATCGTCGCCGAAGTCGTAGAGGACCCAGGTGTCAGAGGGGCGAACGATGATGTGTCCCTCGCCGATGGAATGGACCTGGTCGAGATGGTCGGCGTAGGCGACCACCGGATCCATGACCCGGTAGGTGAACTCGCCCTGGACCGACGTGATCGTGATGTCATCGCCGGGTATGAGCTCGTCGATCCGGTTGAACGGTGATCCATAGGTCGTGCGGTGACCGGCGATCGCGGTGTTGCCGGTGTTGCCTGCGAGCGGGGTCTGACTGTAGTGACCGGGACCTCTTCTCAGATCCTCCACGGCAACCCCGCGAACGACGACCTTGTCGACGTCGATCGCCGGGATCTCGATCCTGGCGAGTGCATCCCCGTCCTCGGGGAAGAGCAGGGCGAGGACGTCGGGGTCGTGGCCGCCGGGAAGTGTCGGCGCGGGTTCGGGAAGAGGGGTGACGTCAGATTCGGTCTCGGGCTCGGGTTCAGGCTCGGGATCCGGGTCGGGGTCCGGTTGTGCAAGCAGGTCGTCGAGGAGATCGGCCGCAGCATCGAATCGCTCACTCAGGTCCGAACGCAGGTTGTCCTGGGCGCGCGACTCCTGGATGTCGGTGCCCCACAGCTGGAATCCCACGAACATGAACGTGATGATTCCGGCGATGATCATCACCCGGCCGAGGTGGCCGGGAACGATCGCGAGCGTGGGCGTCGGCACCACGGGTGCGTCCGTGGCACCGGACTCCGGGGACGCGTCGGCCGTCATGGGCTGTCCATCGGCGCAGTGATGGGAGGTCGTGAGGCTTCGCCAGGCATCGAGGAGATCGTACGGCGGGTGACGCCGCCAAACGGGTGCGGCGGTAGCGTTCCGGGGTGTCCATGGTCCGGTTGCGCGGTGTTGTCGCGTTGTTGGGGCGATTCCCCGCTCTCGCCGGCGTCGATCTCGACATCGACGCCCGCGAGATCGTTCTCGTCCAGGGACCGAACGGAGCCGGCAAATCGACGCTCCTGCGGGTGTGTGCCGGGCTTCTCCGTGTCGAGTCCGGGAGCGCCGAGGTCCTGGGCCACGATCTGACGACCGACCGTGCCGCGGTGCGCCGGTCCGTCGGTCTGCTCGGGCACGACACGGCGTTGTACGACGACCTGACCGTGCTGGAGAACCTCGAGTTCTGGGCCGCGGTGTCGCGGGTCGCTCCCGATTCGGTGCTGCCCGCTCTCGACCGCCTGGGGGTTGCGAGTCGACTCCACGACGTCGCCGTGTCCCGGCTGAGCGCCGGCCAGCGTCGCCGGGTCGCTCTGGCCGGTGTGGTCGTCCGGCGTCCCACGCTCTGGCTACTGGACGAGCCACACGCCGGACTCGACCAACGGGGCCGGGACCTCGTCGACCAGTTGGTCGTCGATGCCGCCGGCGCCGGGGCCACGGTCGTCATGGCCTCCCACGAACTCGACCGCACCGTCGACCTCGCCACCCGCCACATCACTGTCGCCGGCGGAACCATCCAGAGTGATCATGCTTCGTGACACCCGCCTCGTTGCCGCCAAGGACCTTCGCATCGAGTGGCGCTCGCGGGTGACGTTCAGTCAGATCGTCCCGTTCGCTGCTCTCGTACTGGTCCTGTTCGGCTTCGCGTTGGACGCCAACCGACCCGTCCTCGAGACCGCAACGTCCGGCCTCTTCTGGGTGACGGTGATGTTCGTCGCCACGATGGCCGTGCAGCGCTCAACCGCGGTCGAGATCACCGATGGCGCCCGCCGGGCGCTGTTGCTCGCCGGTATCGAACCGGTCGCGGTTTTTCTGGGAAAGACCGTGGCGATCGCGGCTCAGCTCCTGGTGGTGGAGGTGTTGTTGGTGGCCGGCGTCGTCGTGCTCTACGGCGCATCGATCGACCAATGGCCGTTGCTCCTCGTGACCTGTCTGGTCGCGACCATTGGGATCGCTGCCGCCGGTAGTCTCCTCGGTGCGCTGGTGGCCGGAGTGCGGGCGCGGGAGACGGTGCTGCCGATCCTCCTGCTCCCGATTCTTGCGCCGGTGCTCATCGGAGCAACTCGGGCGTTCGACGACGCCCTGGGGTCGGTGGCTGTCGACGGTTGGGCATGGCTCGGCCTTCTCGCCGGCTTCGGCGCCATCAACCTGGTACTGGGAGCATTGGCCTACGGCGTGCTCTTGGAGGAGACATGACGGAGAGCGGAACCACTGCGGTGGCGGAAGAGGCGGAGACGTCGACGGGTACGGGGTCTCGCACCACGCTCCTGCTCGGGTTCGCGGTCATCGCCGGGATCGTGGCGCTCATCCTGCTCGGCTTCTTCGTCGCGCCGGAGGACGACGAGCAGCGTGATGCCGTGCGCATGATCTTCGTGCACGTCCCGTCCGCGATCCTCACCTACGTGGCCTTCGTGACGACCGCCATCGGTTCGCTGATGTGGTTGTGGAAGCGTTCGGTCTGGTGGGACATCACCGCCCATGCCGCCGCGGAGATCGGCGTCATCTTCTGCGCACTCACACTCTTCACCGGATCGGTCTGGGGCCGACCGACCTGGAACACCTATTGGGATTGGGGCGACGTTCGGCTCGTCACCACGCTCATCCTCTTCCTGGTCATGATCGGCTACCTCTCGGTCCGAGCCAGCGGAGGCGACGAAGCGGCCACCAGCACGCGCGCCGCGATCGTCGGCCTGGTGGCGGCGGTGAACCTCCCGATCGTGAACCGTTCGGTCGAATGGTGGTTCGACCGCACGCTCCACCAGCAGTCGTCACTCACCGACGGCAATCTCGAGGACATGACGCTGTTCACACTCGTGCTCGGGGTCGTGGTGTGGGCTGTGTTCTTCCTCTGGGCGATGATCCATCGCTTCCGGATCGCCTGGCTCGAACGTGAGCTCCGCGTGGGCGATCTCGACGTCGCCCTCGCCGAACGCCGGGCCGAGGCCCTCGATGGGAGTGGCGCATGACGCATCTCGGGTACCTCCTCGTGGGCTGGGGCGTCTCGCTCGGCGCCGGCGTGCTCTATGCCCTTCGATTGATCACGCGTGGGCGGCGGCTCGCCGCCCGTGTGCCGGCTGACCGTCGCCGCTGGATGACCACACAGGACCCCTCATGACCGACACGTCTCCCTCCGATGATCTCGCGCCACAGGCCCCCCGTCCGGTCCGTTCGGGCCGCCGTCGTATCGTCCCGATCCTGATCGGGGTCGGCGTGATCGTGGCGGTCGTCGTCCTCGCCGCCAACCTGGTCGGGGGGTCGCTGTTCTTCTACAACGCCGACGAGGCCGTCGCCCGGCGGGCCGAGTTGCACGACGAACGGTTCACCCTCCAGGGCGCCCCGATCGGCTGCTCGATCGCCGAGGGATTCGATGGCGACCATCCCGTCGTGGCCTTCAGCGTGACCTTCGGTGGCGAAACGGTCGACGTCGTCCACTTCGGTGACCCGGCCGAGTTGTTCCAGGCGGGGATCCCGGTGGTGCTCGACGGGGCGTGGGTCCAGGCGAGGCCATCGATCGCGGGCTTCGACCCCATCGCCGACGACGGCTGGCACTTCGCATCCGACCGGATGCGCGTGAAGCACGACAACGACTACAAGAACGAAAACGACGATCGCCTGGCCGAGAGTCGAGAGGTCGGGGAAGCCACCGCCGACGCTGTCTGCGGGACATGAGCAACTCCACCCTCGGCGCCGCGGCCGTCGCGCTCGGAATGGCGTGTGCGGTGGTCGGCGTGATCCTCGTGGGTCTCGGCCTCGCCGGCCGTCGACCTCGATGGTTCCCCGAAGCCACCACCCTGGCCTTCGGGATGCTCGGTTCGGCGCTCGTGGCATTCATCGTGATGGAACGAGCGCTCATCACCCGCGACTTCACGGTTGCGTTCGTGGCCGAGCACGGCTCGTCCCGTACGCCCGCGTTGTTCAACGTGGCCACGCTCTGGTCCGCGCTCGAGGGTTCGATCCTGCTCTGGGCCCTGATCCTCTGCGGCTATGTCGTGGCGGTCGTGCTGAAGTTCCGACGCCAGGGCGCCGATCCGATGGTCGGCTGGGCCGTTCTCACGCTCTTCATCGTGAGTGGCTTCTTCTTCTTGCTGATGTTGACGGTCGCTGCCCCGTTCAACACCTTCGATCCACAACCTCTCGCCGACGGCACCCCGTTCGATGGTCCCGGTCCGAACCCATTGCTGCAGAACCACATCCTCATGGCGTTTCACCCGCCGGTTCTCTACCTCGGCTACGTCGGATTCACGGTTCCGTTCGCCTTCGCCATCAGCGCGCTCGTCACCGGACGAGTCGGCGAGGGTTGGTTGCTGGCCACGCGCCGCTGGACCGTCATGGCCTGGGGCTATCTGACCCTCGGCATCGTGTTGGGCGCCTGGTGGAGCTACGAGACCCTCGGTTGGGGCGGCTATTGGGCATGGGACCCGGTCGAGAACGCCTCGTTCCTCCCATGGCTCACCGGCACCGCATTCCTGCATTCGGTGATGGTCCAGGAACGCCGTGGCATGCTGCGCGTCTGGAACCTCTCGCTCGTGATCGCCACGTTCTCCCTCACGATCCTGGGCACGTTCATCACGCGGTCCGGTGTGCTCCAGTCGGTGCACGCCTTCGTGGAGTCGGGTATCGGCCCGGCGATCCTCACGTTCTTCGGGCTGATCGTGGTGGTGTCGTTGGGCCTGATCGCCTGGCGCGGCGATGAGCTCCGCTCCCCGGGCCGCATCGACTCACCGATTTCGCGCGAGGGAGCGTTCCTCGCCAACAATGTGCTGTTCGCGGCGTTCGCATTCGTGGTGTTGCTCGGCACGGTGTTTCCGCTGATCGTCGAAGCCGTCGATGGGCGCACGATCTCGGTCGGCAACCCCTACTTCGAACGGATGACGATGCCGATCGGCTTCGTGCTCCTCTTCTTGATGGCGGTGGCTCCTGTCCTGCCGTGGCGCAAGGCCTCAGGCACCGTCCTGTCCCAACGTCTTCTCTGGCCGGCCTGGATCGGTGCGGCGGCAATGGTGCTGTCACTGTTCATCGGAGCCCGCGGTTGGGCCCCGATGCTCGCCTTCGGTCTGGGTGGTTTCGCCGGTGGCGCCGCGGTGCGCCAGGTCGTGCTCGCCACTCGCCGCCAGGGCTGGCGGGGTCTCGTGGGACGCACCAACGGCGGCATGATCGTGCATCTCGGCGTTGTGTTGATCGCCGTGGCCTTCGCGGCCAGCAACGCCTACGTCCGCCAGGGTGAGTTCACCCTGCTCCCGGGGGAAACTGCCGAGATCGCGGGCCACACGCTCACGTACGAAGGATCGAGCTTCCGAGAGTACTCGAACCGCACCGAATGGACCGCCGCGGTGTCGGTCGA
Organism: Acidimicrobiaceae bacterium; assembly: GCA_016845585.1. Taxonomy (GTDB): domain Bacteria; phylum Actinomycetota; class Acidimicrobiia; order Acidimicrobiales; family Aldehydirespiratoraceae; genus JAACCU01. The sequence goes on from JAERSO010000129.1 coordinate 165,956, forward strand.
TGGCGGCCAGGCCTACGAGCCCGGAATCGCCGTCTATCCGTTCGCCAGCCAGACCATCGGCATTCCGTCGGTGCGATCGACACTCTTCGACGACGTGGCGCTCTCCGTGTTGAGCTTCCCGGAGACCGAGGAGGACGACGTGATTCTGCGGGCCACCATTCAGCCGCTCATCGTGTGGTTGTGGATCGGCGGACTCGTCATGGCCTTCGGCACCGTGCTTGCCGTCGTGCCCGGCAAGCGTCGCCAACCCACGGCCCCGACCTCAGCTTCCGGAGTCGCACAATGACCTCCACCATCCCCGCCGGACGTCCGTCAGGAAAGGGCCGCCAGGCCTTCTGGATCGTGATGCCCGTCGCCGTTGCCCTGGGCCTGCTCGTGCTGCTGCTCGCCACCGGCGAGCAGGCGTCCGAGCGAAACAGCGGTTTCCACCTGCAGGGTGAGGTCGCTCCGCTGATCGAGGGGCCCACCATCGATGGTGGCTGGTTCGACATCGACGACCAGCGCGGCCAGTGGGTCATCGTGAACTTCTTCTCCACCACGTGCGTGCCGTGCATCGTCGAGCACCCCGAGTTGGTGGACTTCGCCGAAGCCCACGACGTGATGGGCGATGCGATCGTCGTGTCGGTCGCCTTCGATGATCGGGCCGACAACGTGGTCGAGTTCTTCGAGGAGAACGGTGGCAGCTGGCCGGTGCTCGCCGAGGGGACCGAACAGATCGCGGTGCAGTACGGCGTCACCGGTGTTCCCGAGAGCTACATCGTCGCACCCTCTGGCATCGTCGCCGGTCGTTTCATCGGCGGACTGACGAGAGCGGACCTCGATGACGCGATCGCCACCCTGAGCGGAGACGGCGCGTGAACCGGCGCACCCTCTCATGGTTGCTCGTCGTGGTCGTGGCGTTGTCCGCGCTCGTCGTCGCTGCGGTGGACGACGGCGGGCCCAGGACCAACTCCGATCGCGCCTACGCCCTGGCCAAGGACTTCGCGTGTCCCGTGTGTCAGGGGCAGTCCATCGCCGAGAGCGATGTCGCCATCGCTCGCACCATCCGCCGCAACATCCGTATCTGGGTCGACGAGGGCCAGTCGGAGGACTTCATCCGCGACGAACTCGTCAGCATCTACGGAGAGGACATCGACTATTCCCCGTCGACTGACGGCATTTCCGCCCTCGTCTGGGTGCTGCCGGTCGTCGGCGCAGTGGCTGCGGCCGCGGGTTTGGCGATGGTGTTCCGCCGGTGGCAGGCCGAAGCCGGTGCGGAGGCGACCGAGGCGGACGAAGCTCTGGTCGCGGCCGCACGACGAGATCGCCATGACAACTGACGGGCCGGTGGGGGAGTCGAACGAGGAGCTGGACTTCCTGCTGCGCTCGCTGGACGACCTCGAGGACGAACTCGCCGCCGGTGACATCGATGCTGATGACTATGAGACCCTGAAAGCCGACTACACCCGACGCGCCGCCGATGCGATTCGAGCGGAGGGTTTGGCGACCGGCCCTGCGTCGGTCGAGGCCGATCGCAGCTGGATCCGGGTGTTGGCGTGGGTGGGCGGCACCCTCGCCGTTGTCGCCCTCGCCGGGCTCCTGGTGAACCAGTTCTCCGGCGCCCGCGGCACCAGCGGTTCGATCACCGGTGACATCCGGACCTCGACCCGTGAGATGCTCGGCGAGGCCCAACAGTTGGCTGCCAGCGGTGACACCCAGGGTGCGATCGACGTCTACGACGAGGTCCTGGAACTACAGCCGACGAATGTCGAGGCGTTGGCCTACCGGGGATGGTTCCTGCGCCTCAGCGGCTCACCCGAGGATGCACAGGCGAGCGTCGAGGAGGCGGTTGCCCTCGACCCGGACTACGCCGACGCCCGGGTCTTCGCCGCGTCCATCGCCGCCGATCTCGGCGAGGAGGAAGCGGCTCGTGCCCATCTCGAGGCATTCGACGAGCTGAACGCGCCCCCGTTCATGCGGGATCTCGTCGTGCAGATGGGCCTGCGGGCGCGATTGCTGACGTCGAACGACGTCCTGCGGGCGGCTGAAGCGATGGCACAGGACGGGCTCGTCTTCGACGCGATCGAACAGGTGTCGATCGTGCTGGCGGAGCGGCCCGACGACGTCGAGTTGATGGTCGGGTACGGATGGCTCCTCGCCCGGGCGGCCACCCCGGACGAACCGCTCCCGGCCGAGATCGCCGAAACGCATCTGACGGATGCACTCGCCATCGAGCCGGACAATCCCGCCGCGTTGGTCTACCGGGCGTTCGTTCGCAACCTGCTCGAGGACGAGGCGGGCGCCGCGTCCGATCTCGCCGCCTTCGACGCGTTGGCCGAGCAACCCGTCGATCTCGTGGAGATGATCGACGTGTTCGGCTTGCGAGCGCAGATCGCCGACTGACTTCTCACCGGTGGCTGTGTGGGCCACACTGGGTTGATGACCGTGCTCCGCCGACTCGACCTCGGCCGCCTGACCCTGCTCGCGCTCGTGCTCGTCGGCACTGTGGCCATGGTGACGAAGGACCGCTGGGACTGGCTCCTCGGTTCGGATGAGGCGGAGACTCGAGGCGTCGACGCACCGACCCTGGAGATCGACGAGGACACAGACCGGGAAGCCTGGCTCTTCCGGGTCGCGCCCGACAACGGCTCGGAGGTCCGCTACGTCGTGACGGAGCGGTTGGCCGGCAGCGAGAAGTCGACGGTCGGCAGGACCACCGTCGTCGGCGGCGACATCCTCGTCGACGTCGAGGACCCGACCAGATCGATGGTCGGGGAGATCGTGGTCAATGTCGAGATGTTCGATTCCGACTCGGGGTTGCGCGACAAACGGCTTCGCCACGACTTTCTGGAATCGACCCATTGGCCCTTCGCCCACTTCGTCACTCGGGAGATGGCCGGCCTTCCCGGCACCCTGACCGAGGGTGATGCCGTCGACGTCTCCCTCACGGGCGATCTCACCGTCAAGGAGACAACCCAGACGGTGACATTCACCGGAACGGTCTCCCTGGCGGGCGATGCGGTCACGGCCAACGTCGCCGCCACCATCCTCGGCTCGGACTTCGGCGTGGGGCCGATCAACATCGCTCGCCTTGCCCACACCGACGACGAGATCCGGCTGGAGTTCGATCTTGTTGCCCGTCGCGTCGACGCGTCGAGTGCGGTCGACGATCTCTCCCGTGAGGTTCCCGTCACTGAGGTCGCCGGGGGTGCCTTCGCCGAGCACGTGCAGCCGATTCTCGAGCAGCGCTGCGTCAGCTGCCATACCAGCGATGGACCAGGTTGGAGCACGTTGGCCATGGATTCCGCCGGTGACGTGGCGGTGATCGCCGACGACATCGCGCTCGTGACCGGTGCGGGCTACATGCCGCCGTGGCTGCCGAGCGACATGGGCGTGGACCTCCACAATGACTGGTCGCTGAGCGATGAGGAGCTCTCGACGTTGGCGACGTGGGCGGCCGACGGAGGTGGGCTCGATGTCTCGCCCGACACGCCGCTCGTTGCCCGGACACAACTGATCGAGCCGATCGACCGCGATCAGGTCCTCGTCCCCGATGCCTACACCGGCTCACTCGATCAACCGGACGACTACCGATGCCTGGTCTATGAGGTCGATGACCCCGAGGGTGACGGGAACTGGATCACCGGATTCGCGTTCGAGCCCGACCAAACGGCGGTCGTGCACCACGCCATCGTCTACCGGGTTCCGGCCGCGGCCCGAGCCGAGGTCGACTCCATGAACGGCGCCGATGGTGAGCCCGGCTGGACGTGCTTCGGCCTCAGCGGTCTTCGATCCGATGGCGTGTACTCGATCGCCGGATGGACGCCCGGACAATCACCGGGGATCTACCCCGATGGGGTCGGCATCCACCTGGAACCCGGCGACCTGCTCGTCAACCAGATCCACTATCACTACGACCACGAGACACCGGCCGACGCGTCGGCCATCGTCCTGCAGACGGCGACGACGGCTGAGGTCGCCGCCGGGATGCGGTCGATACAACGCGACACCTATCTGACCCCCGCCGAAATCCCGTGCACGCCTGACGAAGACGGGCCGTCGTGTCGCCGCGACGAGGTGCTGCGCGAGATCGGGCTCAAGTACGGCGCCGAAGCGGCACTCATACCGGCCTTCATCAACTCGCAGTGCACCGGCCCCAACGACCAGTACGGCGAGCTCGATGGCACGGTCGGCTACAGCTCGTGTGATCTCGACGCGAGCGACGAGGGCACCATCTTCAGCGTGCTCGGCCACATGCACGAGTTCGGTGCCGCGTACCGGATGACCCTGAATCCGGACACATCCGACGAGCTCGTGCTGCTGGACATCCCGACGTGGAGCTTCGAGTGGCAGCTCGACTATCAGCCGATCGACGACATCCGCATCGAGCGCACCGACACCGTGCGCTTCGAGTGTTGGTGGGACCGCACCCTCGCCCACATGGAGGAGCCGCGCTACATCACGTGGAACGAGGGAACCATCGACGAGATGTGCTTCTCCAGCATTGCCGTCATCCCCGATCCGTAACGGTGAACGGCGCTGACATTTCGCGAGCGGTCGGCGCCGCGACATCGATCGTGACCACGGCCGGCCTGTCGGTCGCCGACGTCCGGGTCGTTCAGGACTCCAACAAGCTGTCGCTGAGGTTGCTGCCGTGTGATGTCTTCGCCCGGGTCGCCCACGCGGGACGAGAGGTCGCCCAATTCGAGGTCGAGATCGCTCAGGGGCTCGCGGGGACGCGGAGTCCGGTGGCCGCGTTGGATCCTCGAATCGATCGGCGGCCCCACGGCGCCGACGGGTTCGTGGTCACACTGTGGACCCACTACGAGTCGATCGCCGAGGAGCCGGAACCGGCGGCCTACGCCGACGCGTTGGCGCTGCTGCACGCCGGCATGCGGGAGATCGACACGCCGGCCCCTCATTTCTCGACCCGCGCGAAGGAGGCCCAGGAGGTCGTGGCTGATCCCGGGCTGAGTCCGGACTTGTCGGACGACGACCGCCGACTTCTCGCCGACAGGCTGGCCCAGCTGTGGGAAGCGGTCACGGATCACCACGCCGACGAACAGCTGCTCCACGGCGAACCCCATCCGGGGAACACGATCGTCACGGAGCGCGGGCCCGTGTTCGTCGACCTCGAGACGTGTTGTCGGGGTCCGGTCGAGTTCGACCTCGCCCATGTGACCGATGACGTCAGCCGTACGTATCCGAACCTCGACCGCGATCTGCTCACCGACTGCCGAGGGTTGGTGCTGGCGATGGTGGCCGCGTGGCGATTCGAAGTCGATGATGACTTCCCTGAGGCACCCCTTGCGAAGCGTGTACTTCTGCACGCGTTGCGAGAAGGGCCACCATGGCCGACGCTCGACGAGGTCATGCGCGGTTAGCGGGAGGCCTGCCGGTAGCCGATGAACGCGACGAGTTCGTCGTGAAGGGCCGCGTTCGAGTACGAGCCACCTCCTCGACGAGGAGGAACCCGGGAAGCGGCTCCGCATCTCCTCGTCGAGCGAAGCGCGAGCCGCAGGTCGTCCGCCGGGGACATGGCTCAGGCCGCGTCGGTGTCGAGGAGGCCTTGTTCGGCGAGCAGGGCATCCGGGGTGGCGTCGCGACCGCGGAAGAGTCGGTAGACCTCGGCGGCCGGCATGCTGCCACCCATCCCGAGCACGGTCGTGCGGAAGCGATCGGCGACCGCCTGCAGTTGTTCCACATTGTCGAGCCCGACTTCCCGGAATGCCCCGAAGGCGTCGGCAGCCAGCACCTCCGCCCACTTGTACGAGTAGTACCCGGCCGCGTAGCCGCCGGCGAACAGATGACCGAAGGCCGGCAGCTGGGTCTCATCATCGAGCATCGGGAGAACGAGTGTTTCCGCGGCCATCGCGGCTTCGATGTCGCCGGGTTCGGCGTAGGCGTCGTCGAGGCCAAACGCTTCATGGAGGCGCATGTCGGTCTTGGCGAAGTTCAGCTGGCGCAATGTGGCGTTGCCGACCATGAAGTTCTGGCTGTCGATGATGCGATCGATGGTGTCGTCGTCGAGTGGCTCGCCGGAGTCGACGTGAGCCGTCAGTGCCTTCAGGAACGGCTTGTGTTCCATCCAGTACTCGTTGAACTGGCTGGCCAGCTCGACCGAGTCCCACTCGACGAGGTTCATGCCCGAGGCTCCACCCTCGTCGATCTCGGTGAACATGTGCTGCGTGGCGTGACCGAACTCGTGGAACAGCGTGCGGACCTCGTCGAGCGACATCAGCCCGGGACGGCCGTCGCCGGGCGGGCGAGCATTCATGACGAACAGCGCGACGGGAAGCGATGCGGATCCACCGGCCGTGGCGAGCAGACGGTCGCGGCCGACGACGGTGTTCATCCAGGCTCCACCCCGCTTCTCGCCGGGGCGTGCGTACGGGTCCATGTAGAAGCCGGCAACGACGTCGTCGTCACGGCGAACCTCGAAGAACTGCACCGCGTTGTCCCAGATGGGAATGGACGCGTCGGATGACTCGACGATTTCGACGCCGTAGAGCCTCGTCACGAGATCGAACAGGCCATCGAGCACTCGGGGCAACTGGAAGAAGTCGCGCAACGCTTCGGCGTCATAGGAGTAGAGCGCCTCCTGTTGACGCTCGGACCAGAACCCGATGTCCCACGGCGCCGGGTCGGCGGCATCCGGGCAGCCCTGGGCGGCCATGAAGTCCTTCAGGGCGTTGAGCTCTGTCACCGCAGCCGGTCGGGCCGCCGCCTCGAGCTGACCGAGCAGGGCCCACACCGCCGTGGTGGACGGAGCCATCTTGGCGTCGATGCTGAGGTCGGCGTAGTTGTCGAATCCGACGAGTGCCGCGGCCTCCTGGCGGAGCTCGAGGATTTCCTTGAGAACGGGGCGGTTGTCGAGTCCGTCGGCCATGCCCCGGGCCTTGAATGCTCGGTAGAACTCCTCGCGCAAGGTGCGGTCCGTGGCGTGCTGGATGACGCTGATGTAGCCGACCGCATTCACCACGAAGTGCCATCCGCTGTCCTCACCGTCGTCGAGCGCCTGCTGACGAGCCATCTCGACGACCGGGGCCGGAATGCCGTCGAGGCGGGCGGGGTCGTCCACGATGATCCGGGAGTCCTTCTCCTCTTTCACGAGGTTGGTCCCGAAATCGTTGGTGAGCTCGGCCAGCCGCTCGTCGATCACCTGGTAGCGCTCCTTCGCGTCGCCTTCGAGGTGAACGCCCGAACGTTCCATCGACCGGATCGACTCGTCGATGATGCGAGCCCGCACGACCGAGAGTTCCTGACCTTCGGCGGAGGCCCGCAGTGCCCGCATGCCTTCGTACACGGGACGGCTCTGGCTCATCCGGTTCGACAGCTGCACGACTGCTGGCCGGGCGGCGTCGTAGCCCGCCTGCATCTCGTCGGAGTACTTGACGCTGAGGAGGTGGGTGATGGGGCTGATCACCGCGCCGAGTCGATGGTGGATTCTCTCCAACGGCTCCATCAGGCCGGCCCACGTGGACTCGATCCCGGCCTCGAGCGCCGTGAATGTCGCGTCGGACTCCTCGACCAAGGCTGCGACACCGGTCTCGACATCGGCTGCGTCGATCCCCTGCCACTCGGGCAGATGAGCGATCGGTCCGCTCTCGCAGGTTTCGCCGAGGCGTTCCAGTGCGGCTGGGTTCGCAGAGTTCGTCATCGAATCACGCTACTGCGATCAGTCGTTCAGCCTGTCGTAGCCCTCGCGGAAGAAGTCCAGCGCCACCGAGAAGGGGTCATCGGACTCGGCGAGGGTGGAGAAGGGGAGCGAGGCGCCATTGAACGCTGTCTCGTTCCAGTAGGGGTCGGTGCGATCCACATCACCCCAGGCACCGACGTAGAGATACGGTTCGTCGTGGCTGTGGTCGCCCGGTGAGCAGCCGTATGTCGCACGGCCCGCCTCCGGATCGCCGATGGCGAGGGCAGGATCGAAGTGGCCGGGCCACAGCTGCGGACGCTCCGGGTCGATGGCGCCCGGCGTCGAGCGGAGCTCCTCCAGGACGGCCCACGAGAATCCGAACCACTCGCCGAGGAAGACCCCGGTGTCGGCGGTGACGGCCAGGCGCTCATGGATGTCGCCGAGCAGCGGTGAGTCGTGCTCGGCCGCATCGGTGCCAGGCTCGATTCCCAGCTCGGCGGCCACGGCCGCAAGCGTCGTGATCGGGATCTCTCGGACCGAGTCAGCCCTTTGGTGGACGACCAGGTCGCCCATCACCCGCACCTGTTCGTCGTCGCCGAAGAACGGGGTGCCGAATCCCCGAGCCGTGTAGCGGAGGCCGAACTTCGTGTTGGCCCTCCGTCTGGATTCGGCGATCACGGCATACGCGAGCCGGTGGAATGCGTCACGAGCCGAGGGATAGTTCTCAGGCACTGACGGCAACGGGCCCCGCGCCCCGAGCCAGTGAGCGCGGGCGAATGCCGTCAGCTCGGGGCGTTCCCGCAGCAGGTCGTCCCATGTGCGGTCACCCGACGAGATCGGGGAGACGACGGTCTCAGCTCCACTCACGTCAGGGGCGACCGGATCATCGGCGAAGAACGGACCATCGGTCACGGTCGGAGGCGACGGCTCGAGCACGCGCGCCGAGAACCCGTCGCCGAGCATGGCGGTGGCGGCAGCAGCGGCGTTGCGAGGATCACGAGTCATGGGTTCAGTCTTCATGAACCGGCCAACGACTGCACGAACCCTTCCATCCCCGACTGTCCGGATTCTCACACTCGGGATTGGTCGTGAACACCTGCGGGGTTACCGGCCCGTGTCCCGTCGCCCCCTGACCTCCTTCCTCGTACTCCTGTCGATCGTCGCTGCCGCGTGTGGTGCCGGCTCCGATGCGGCCGTCGGCAGTTCCCCTCCTGCTACTCCCGCGGCGGAGGGTGAGTATCGAGCGGTGACGGGGGCGGACGGGACACACCATCCTGCGCTCGATCCCGGCGCATTGATCGACCTCGATCGGGTTCTCTCCGTCGGGCAGCTCGTCATCGCGCTGGAGATCGATGGGGATGCCCGTGCGTACCCGGTGCAGGTCCTGACCTGGCACGAGATCGTCAATGACACCGTCGGGGACCTTCCGGTCACGGTCGCCTATTGCCCGCTGTGCAACTCGGCGCTGGCCTATGACCGTCGACTCGGTGACCGCATCCTGGACGTCGGCCCGTCCGGCGAGCTCTTCAACTCGTCACTCGTGATGTATGACCGTCAGACCGAGTCGTTGTGGACGCACTTCGACGGCCAGGCCGTCGCCGGTCACCTGACCGGCGAGTCGCTCGCCACCTTCTCCATCCAGATGGTCTCCTGGGAACGCTGGGTCGAGGCGAACCCGGAGGGGCTGGTGCTCAGTCGAGTCACTGGCTTCGCTCGGGACTACGGTCGCAACCCCTACGTGGGCTACGACACCCCCGAGGACCGGCCGTTCCTGTACGACGGTGACTACGACCCCCGCTTGGAGCCGAAGGATCGCGTGATCGTGGTGCGCAATCCCGAGCAACCGGCCATTGTCCTGCGTCTCGCCGACGTCTTCGTGACGGGAACCGTTGCCTTCGACGCCCACGGCCGCTCGCTGATCGCTGCCGTCGAGCCGGGCGCCTCCAGCCCCCTCGACAGCCCGGAGATCGGTCAGGGCCGAGACCAGGGATCGAGTGCGGTCTTCGTGGCGGCGCTCGACGGTGACCCGGTCGACCTGGTGCGGACCGACGAGGGCTTCCACGACAACAACAGCGGCATCGTCTTCGACGTCTTCGGCGTCGCCATCGACGGCAGTGGCGCTCGTCTGGAGACGGTGGAACACCTCGACACGTTCTGGTTCGCGATCGCCGCCTTCGACCCCGACGCGGAAATCGTCACGGTCGCGGGATAGTCGGGAACAAGACCCTTCTTCGCCGGGTTCCGATTCCATGACCGTCGCACAAGCGCCCCCGACCGACCTCGTCAACTGGCTCGGCACCTGCCTCGGACGAGGCGACCTGGCTCCGTTGTCCTGTGAGGATCTCGAGGAGTTCGCCTCGCATCTCACCGAGCACCGATACGCCGGCGGCACTCTCGTCTACGAACGTGATGAGCTCCCCAGCAGGGTCTACGTCCTGCGCTCCGGGATGGTCGAATTGACCCGGACGATCGGTGAACGAGAGGCCCTGGTCCAGCTCCTGCACGACGGCAGCGTGTTCGGCGACATCCCACTCTTCCTCCGGATGGGTGAACCCACGACGGCTCGTGCACTCGAGGACTGCGTCGCCTACTCGATCGATTCGGTCGCGCTGTTCACCCTGCTCGGCAAGCGGCCGATGCTCGCTCGTCGCTGGCTGGTGTCGGTGGCCCAGCGCATGGCCTCGATGCAGGATCGGGTCAGTGATCTCCTCTCCGGGACCCTGGACGCACAGGTTGCGTCATGGCTGCTACGGGAGGCTGGACCCGAGGGTGTGGCCGTCAGTCAACAAACCCTCGCCCGACTGCTCGGGGCTCGACGCACCAGCGTGAATCAGTCGATCCGTCGCCTCGAAGCCGCAGGACTGATCGCCACCGGCTACCGCCGGATGGCGGTGGTCGACGCCGATGGTCTGGCTGCGGTGATCAGCTCGCGGTGAACTAGCTTCGGCGGAATGTCGACTGGTGCCCCGCCCCGATCCGTGGACGTCGTGGTCGTCGGACGTGGCATGTTCGGATCTGCCGCGGCGCGCCATCTGGCCGCGACGGGCGCGCAGGTCCTCGCCGTCGGGCCGGTGGCCGGTGACCCTGTCCCCGGCTCGGGAGACGCCGTGTTCTCGAGCCACGATGACGAGGCCCGCCTGACCCGGCTCCAGGATCGTGACCCGCGTTGGGCCGAGGTCACCGCTCGCGCCCTCGCCGGATACCGGGATCTCGAGGTGGCGAGCGGGATCGAGTTCCACCACCCGGTGGGCTGTCTGATCGCCTCGCGACCCGGTGGCGACGGTCGAAGCCCAGACCCGATCCCACAACTCTCGGCGCGAGGTCTCACCCATGACCTCTATCAACCAGGCGACCGGGGTTGGGCCGAGCGTTGGCCACGCATCGACTTCCCGGCGACCCATGCGGTCGCCTACGAGCCGGGTCCGGCCGGTTACATCCGTCCGAAGCGGCTGATCGCGGCACAGGAGACACTCACGACCCAGTTCGGTGGCCGATTGCTGACCGACACCGTCGTTGGTGTCCAGGCACTCGGCGACACGGATGGGTATTCCGTCGTGACCGCTGCCGGGCATCGTGTCCGCACCCCGAATGTGGTGCTGGCCACCGGGGCCTTCACCAACTTCAACGATCTGCTCGAGACGCCGGTCGAACTCGAGCTGAAGACCGAGGTCGTCGTGCTCGGTGAGGTCGATGCCGCCGACGCGGAGGAACTCCGGGCCTACCCGACGGTCAAGTATCTGAACGACGGCGACGTGCTCGACGCCATCTACATGACGCCGCCGGTTGACTATCCGGACGGGCGTACCTGCATCAAGATGGGCGCGAACATCGTCCTCGACACGAATCCGACCGATCTCTCCACCGTTCAGGATTGGTTCCGGACCGACACCGACCACGACCACCTGTCGTTGCTGGAGCCCGCACTCCAGGCACTCTGGCCCGATGTCGCGTTCACGTCGGTCCGGACCAAGCCGTGCATCATCACCTACACGGCGGATCGATTCCCGCTGATCGTCGAGCGCCGGCCTGGCCTGGTCGTGGCGACCGCCGGAAATGGCGGGGGAGCAAAGGGGGCCGACGCGTGGGGTTCCATGGCCGCTGGGCTGCTTCGCGAGCGGCTCAGCCGGTGCTGATCGGGCGAGCGTTGTAGCTGGCCCGCACGATGTCGCGGCCGCGCGTCTCGAGCGACCAGACCGACCCCTTCTCGCACCCGCGCGGACCGATCACCGACATTCCTTCGCGGAGCAACCGGCTCAGCACCTCGGGGATGAGATCGCCATGGCTGCAGAAGACGAGGTCACCGTCGGCGGCTGCTTCGGCACGAAGCGCTTCGAGGAACTCGATCGGTCGACCACCTTCGGTGAGGAAGCGTTGAGGTGTGACCTCGAGACCATGGCTCGTGGCGACCGGCTCCACGGTCTGGAGGCATCTCGTCGCGAGTGAAGACCAGACGCCCCGCAGCGGTCGGTCGGCGAAGTGGTCGACGAGGATCGCGGCCTGTTCGAGACCCGTGTCGCTGAGCCGACGTCCGAGGTCATCGCCGTCGAACGAGGATCGATGGCCGGCGGCCGCATGTCGCACCAGGTGCAGGGTCACGGCACCCAACGGTACTCGCGGCATCGCGGTGTCGCGAGACTGCAATGTGAGGCGAGTCGAACGTCTCATGTCAGCGACGGTGCTGGGCGGTATCAATGGTGTCGGAGGTGGTTTTGATGGGTGAAATCAAACGTTCGGCGGTGATCATCGCCACGCACATCGAGGTGTTCGAACCACTGGTGGTGCAGGCGGGCTACGACGTCAAGGGCGCGGCCAACACGATCGTCAACGGTGAGAGGCTCGTCGAGTTCTTCACACCCGATGTGATCCTCGTCGAGAACGACCTCACCGGGGAACAGGGCTGGCAGGGCTTGACCCGACTCGCCGATGCGAGCCCCGGCTCCAAGGCGATGCTCGTCGTCGCCGATCGGTGGACACCGAGCGACGTTGGCGCCACCGGCGCGTTCGCCGTCGTGCCCCGCGACGAACTCGCCGCCATCACCGGCTGTCTCCACGACATCCACTCATGGATGACCATTCATCTCGCCGATGGCCGCCTCGACGACCGTCGTTCGGGGCGGGACCGACGCAATCATCAGGACTGGAGCAAGGTCGGCTGGGAACGGCGCAAGACCCCGCCCCGTCGCCTCGAAGACCACGACGCTCTCACCCCATCGCCGGCCTCCTGACGACGTCGGCGTCCCGAACCTGTCGTCGGGGAACCGGAGCGTTGATCAGAGCGTGACGTGGGTGACGCAGACGTCGTCGCCGTGACCTTTGGACGACGCGGTGTCGGTGTCGGTCGGACCGTAGAGCTCGCTGAGCATGCCTTTGACGATTCCGCGGTCGACGGCGCAGATCACCGGGTGTTCGACGACCGCATCGCCGAACGGGCAGTGTTCGGCGATGATCTGCAGACCATCGCCGTCGGCCTTCTCGGCCCGCGCCGCGAACCCGTGGGCGGAGAGCGCGTCGGCGACGGCATGGAGTGCGCCCTGGGATGATCGGTGCGTGGCCCCGGGCTCGATGGAATCGGCCATCGCCTTGCCGTACTCGACGCCGACCTCCTCGGCCATCGTCTCCGCCGCGTCACGCGGAAGCATCGCCAGAGCCTTGCCGAGCAGGCTTACGAGGATGTCGTCGTGGCGAACCTGGACTTCGAGTCGGACCTCGGGTTGGGTGGCCCGATAGCGCTTCGACGGGCGCCCGACACCGCCCGACGGCTTGGCCATCGCGACCTCGAGATAGCCGCCCGACGAGAGCTTGTCGAGATGGTGACGGGCCACGTTCGCGTGGAGATCGAACTGTTTCGCGGTCTCGGTTGCGGTGACGCCGTCGGACTGCTCGTGGGCGAACAGGTAGATGGCCCGGCGGGTGGGGTCGCCGAACGCGCTCGTGATTGCCGTGACCGCCGAGGCGAACTCGGTGGGACTCAGCTCAGAAGCCGTCTCCGGGCGGGGGGACACACCATCCACGGAGGTATTCTACCTATCGCCGTAGGGGAAACTCCTGGAGCCTGCATGACCGTCACCGAAGCCGCCGTGATCGAGGCCCTGCGCCCCGTCGAAGACCCGGAGCTGCACCGCAGCATCGTCGACCTCGGGATGGTCCGTTCCGTCACCATCGACGGCGGGCACGTCGAGGTGGGCATCGATCTCACCATCGCCGGTTGTCCGCTGCGCAATGAGATTCAAACCCGGGTTTCCGAAGCCGCCACCACACTCGACGGCGTCAACGCCGTCACCCTCGATTTCGGCGTCATGACCGACGAACAGCGGGCCAAGGTCCGCGAGCTCGTTCACGGTGATCCGGCCGGGAGTGCCGGCAGCCAGGCGGCGCACGGCCACGCCGAGGGTCGAGCCATTCCATTCGCCGAGGCCGGCAACCGCACTCGCACGATGCTCATCGCGTCGGGCAAGGGTGGCGTCGGCAAGTCTTCGGTTACGGCGAATCTCGCCATTGCTCTCGCCGACGCGGGCAACAAGGTGGCAGTCATCGACGCCGATGTCTGGGGCTTCTCCATCCCGCGCATGCTCGGTGTGGCCCAGCCCCCCACCGTCATCGACGACATGATCATTCCGCCGGAGACCCACGGTGTGCGCTGCGTGTCCATGGGCTTCTTCGCCCAGGAGGACCAGCCCGTCATCTGGCGTGGCCCGATGCTGCACAAGGCGCTCGAGCAGTTCCTGACCGACGTCTTCTGGGACGAACCCGACTTCCTGCTGATCGACCTTCCCCCCGGCACCGGCGACATCTCGCTCTCGCTCGCCCAGTTCCTCCCCCGGTCCGAGGCCTACATCGTCACGACCCCGAATCCCGCGGCCCAGAAGGTCGCTCAGCGATCGGCGTTCATGTTCAAGCAGGTCAACATCGAGGTGAAGGGCGTGATCGAGAACATGTCATGGTTCACCGGTGACGATGGCAAGCGTTACCCGCTCTTCGGCGCCGGCGGCGGCAAGGACCTCGCCGACAAGCTCGAGGTCGACCTCATCGCCCAGGTGCCGATGACCATCCCGATGCGGGAAGGCTCCGACCATGGTCGACCGATCATGGCGGAGGATCCCACCAACGAAGCGTCGCTTGCGTTCGTGGAGATGGCAGAGTGGGTCACCGCTCATGCGCCGAGCAAGCGCTCGCACCCTGAGCTCAAGATCATCTGAGGAGACCCCCGTGGACATTCGAATTGGCGTCAGCGACTCACCGCGCGAGATCAACATCCAGCTTTCCGACGACACAGATCGCGAGGAGCTGCGCGGCCGGATCGACGCCGCGCTCGCCGGCGATGCTTCCACGCTGTGGCTCGCGGATGACAAGGGCAAGGATGTCGGTGTCGCCGCATCCAAGATTGCCTATGTCGAGCTCGGCCCCGAGGGCGGCAACCCCATCGGATTCAGCTAGCCGAGGTCGGCTGACTCGCCGGGTGACGGCCGCCATACGCTGGGTCGATGGCAAGCCTCGCTGAGCTCGCTCGGGCGCATACCTCACTCGACCAGGACGAGATCGCCCACCTTCAGCGTCTCGTCGCCGCCTGGGCGCTGCCATGTGATCTGTCGTTCGCCGACGTCTTGTTGAGCGCGCCGGTTGACGCCGGCGATCCGGAGACGGGCTTCGTGGTGCTCGGCCACGCCCGATCAGCGGCCGGAGCCACCGTGCATCGGGGTGATCCGGTGGGCGAGCCTCCACACCCCGACGTGCTCGGGTTGTTGTGGAACTGCTTCTCCGACGGAGTGTCACGAGCCGGCGTCGTCGGACCGCGGTCGCCTTCGGCGCCGGCCGACGACACGGTGGAGGAGGAGGTTCTCCTCCCCGGCATGACCGGGCGCGTCCAGATCGACGCGATCCCGGTTCGGTATGGCACCGAGGTGATCGCCGTGGTCACCCGCGAAGCAGAGCCCGGCCTGATCCGTCACCGCACCACCCTCGAATCGATGTATCGCCGCTTGTGGGAGCGGTTCGCCCGGATGATCGAGGAAGGCGAGTTCCCGCTCTCCCTCCAGGAGCAGGTGGGAGAATTCCGCGAGCCGCGGGTCGGCGACGGCGTGATCGTCGTGGACCGTGAGCGCCGGGTCGTGTTCGCCTCGCCCAACGGACTCTCAGCCCTGCATCGTCTCGGTGTGCAATCGACGATCGAGGGACGATCGCTCGCCGACGTCGGTATCGACGACGCCGTGATCCGACGGGCCCTCGCCACGCGCCACAGCACGGTCGCCGAGCTCGAACACGGGCCGGATCTCACGGTTGTCGTACGGTGCCACCCACTGATCGAGGATGGACGAGCGACGGGTGCGCTCGCCGTGCTGCGTGACATCTCCGAGCTGCGTTCTCGAGACCGACTGCTCGTGTCCAAGGACACCACGATCCGCGAGATCCATCACCGGGTGAAGAACAACCTCCAGACGATCCAATCGTTGCTTCGGCTGCAATCCCGTCGACTCTCCACGATGGAGGCCCGTGATGCGGTCGAGCAGTCAGCTCGACGCATCGGCTCGATCGCGCTGGTGCACGAGACCCTCTCGAGTCAGGCGGCCGACATCGTCGATTTCGACGATGTCGTGCGTCGGATCGTACGAATGGTCGAAGAAGGCCTCGGCGCGCCAGAGCGTCCGCTGCGCGTGGCCGTCGAAGGTCGTATGGGCGAACTCCCAGGGGAGATGGCCATGCCTCTGTCCGTCGCGGTGACCGAGTTGGTCCAGAACGCCATCGATCATGCGGCTCCACAGTCGGCCGACGTGACGATCGAACTCGCCGCCGAGCCACGGGCCCTCGCCATTCGGGTCACCAACGGCGGCGCCGGCGTGAACGACGGTTTCTCCTTGGACCGCGACGCCGGCCTCGGTCTCACGATCGTGCGCACGTTCGTCGTTCATGATCTCGGCGGAACGATCTCGATCGGTCCGGCGCAGATGGCCGCTCCGCGGGGCACCGCCGTCGAGATTCGTGTACCCCGTCGAACAGAGTCACTCCCGTTGGGCTGATTCCGCGGGATCGCGTGCCTCTCGGTCATCGAGCCAGCCACCGATGCGAGCGAGCAACGCGCCGTCGATGGGTCGCTTTGCCTGCTTCTTGTAGGTCCGCAGCGACGGCGGGCCGGCCTCCAGCCGGAGCAGGTGGGTGAGACCGTCGACGATGTCGCAAGAGCAGTCCGACGTCACGAGCTGACAGATGCGCCGCACGTCGGCGGGATCGACCTGCACGTCGCTCGAGCCGGTGATCGCGAGAACCGGACTCTGGGTCGCCGCGAGCGATGGGGCGGGGTCGTGGGCCATGAACTCGCGCAACCATCGCGCATTCACCTTCACCAGCTGGATCCGCGTCGTGTCGGTGGTGGTCGCCGTGATCTGCGCCAACCGCTTGCGTTGTGTCCGAACCACATCTTGGCGGAGGACCCGCAGGAGGAGCTTCACCGGACGGGGAGTGAGCGGCTGATCTGTTGCGCCTGCCAGTGCAGGACCGCTTCGCCGGGTGTCGCTGTGCCGGAAAGGAGGATCACGCCCGCCAGCCTCGGATCGGCTGCGGCCAACTCGGCGGCGATCAGTGCTCCTTCGCTGTGGCCGATGACGAAGATACGTTCCGGATCGACATCCGCGCGTGCCCGGAGCATCTCCACCGCGGAGGCGGCGTCGGAGACGTTGTCGAAGAAGCCGGTTGAGGGGAAGTCGCCTGAACTCTCGCCAACGCCGCGCTTGTCATACCGGAACGTTGAACGGCCCCCGATGACAGCGGCGGAGGTGATGAACGTTCTCGGAGATGTCGCCCAGGCCACGCTGTATCGCCACCTCAAGCAACTGCATCAGGGTGGCCTGGTCGAAGTCGTCGACGAACGTCAGGTTCGCGGCGGGGTCGAACGGACCTACCGCGTCGTGTCCGAGGCGGTCTCGCTGGGAGTGGAGGATTTGGCGGACGCGGACGCCGACGACCACTTCCGCTATCTCGCTACGTTTCTGGGCACGCTGCTGACCGACTACTCCAGGTATCTCGAGTCCGGCCCGGTCGATCTCGAGGCCGACCGAGTCGGCTATCGCCAGATCCCGCTCTGGCTGAGTGATGACGAACTGGACGAACTCCTCGACGAGTTCCGGATGTCGTTGCGGACCCGGCTCGACCTGCAGCCGCACCCGAGCCGTCGCCGTCGTCTCGTCAACACGATCGTGATGCCGGACGACAGGGCCGGTTCGTAGCGGCGCTCCGTTTGGTCTGGTCGCTCGATCCAACTAGACCAGAGGGCCATGAGTCCTGAATCAATGAGCGGCGGCGAAGCCCTCGTCCACGCACTGGTCGACTCCGGTGTCGACGTGTGCTTCGCCAACCCGGGCACGTCCGAGATGCACTTCGTGGCGGCGCTCGACACCAACCCGACCATGCGATGCATCCTCGGCCTCTTCGAGGGCGTGGTCACCGGCGCCGCTGATGGGTACGGGCGCATGGCAGGGAAGCCGGCCGCAACACTTCTCCACCTCGGACCTGGCCTCGCCAACGGTCTGGCCAATGTGCACAACGCCAAGAAGGCCCGCACGCCCATGGTCAACGTGGTCGGCGAACACGCCACCTATCACCGGGAGTACGACTCACCCCTGAGCTCGGATGTCGTCGGTGTCGCCACCCCGATGTCGGACTGGGTGGCGATGGGCGACTCGCCGGACAGTGTCGCCGCCCTCGGCGCCGAAGCTGTCGAGAACGCAATGGTCGCGCCCGGGCAGATCTCGACGCTGATCCTCCCTGCCGACACGGCCTGGGGTCGCACCAGCGCCAAGGCGGTCGCCGGTGGCCCTGCCTCCGCGCCCGGTGCTCCCGATGCCGACGCCATCGACCGCGCCGCCCGAGCCCTCAGAAGTGGGGATCGATGCACGATCTTCCTCGGGGGAGCCCTTTCCGAGGAACGCGTCGCCGCCACAGCTCGCATCGCCTCGGCCACCGGCGCAAAGGTCGTGGCGTCCACCTGGGCGCCGCGACAGGAGATGGGGGCCGGCGCCGTACCGATCCGACGCCTCCAATACTTCGGGGAGCAGGCTGCCGAGCAACTCGAGGGCACCCAGCACCTGATCGTCATCGGCGGCAAGCCACCCGTCACGTTCTTCGCTTACCCGGACAAGCCCAATTGGCTGACCCCCGACGGCGCAGAGATTCACCAGATCTGCGACGCAACCGATGATGTCGACGCGGCGCTCGAAACACTGGTCGACGCCGTCGGCGCATCAGGAGAAGAACCGGCCCGGTGGGAGCTGGCCCGACCTGACCTGCCTAGCGGTGAGCTCAACCCGTTGGCCATCGGGCAAGCGGCCGCCCACCTCATGCCCGAGAATGCGATCATCGTCAACGAGAGTGGCCTGTCCGGCGGCGCCTACCAGATGGGTATGCGCGGCGCGCCGAGTCACTCGTTCCTCGCACTCACCGGCGGTGCGATCGGCTACGGCATCCCCGCCGCCATCGGCGCTGCGGTCGCCTGCCCCGACCGTCGCGTGATCAACATGCAGGCCGACGGCTCCGGCATGTACACGGTTCAAGGGCTGTGGACCCAGGCCCGCGAAGGGCTCGACGTCACCACCGTCGTCTTCTCCAACCGTCAGTACGCGATCCTGCAGTTCGAATTCGGCCGCGTCGGTGCCCACAACCCCGGCCCCAAGGCCATGAGCATGCTCGACCTGAGCAACCCCGACCTCGACTGGGTCTCGCTCGCTCAGGGAATGGGCGTGCCCGCCTCTCGGGCAACCACCGCGGAGGAGTTCAACGTCGCGCTCGAACGGTCCCTCGCCGAACCCGGCCCATCACTGATCGAAGCCGTGGTCTAACTGGCGTGCTCTCAAGCAGGCGCTCTCTAGGTGGCTAACTGGCGCGCTCTCTAGCTGGCTCGCCGGCGCTCGGCGCGCCGCCGGCGCCGGATGATCCGGCGCTCCTCTTCAGACGCTCCACCCCACACACCGGTGTCCTGGTTCGTCGAGAGCGCGAACTCCAGGCAATCGTCTCGGCACGCACACTCGAAGCAGACCTGCTTCGCGTCGGCAATCTGTTCGACGGCATGGCCCGTCGTGCCAATGGGGAAGAACAACGCCGGATCGGTGTCCCGGCACGCAGCGTCGGTGCGCCAGTCGATCGTCGTCGCAAAGACATCAGCGGTGAGCGCCAACAGAATCCCCCCAGATCATTGGTAACAACAGGCCTCTCCGGTTACCGAGAGTCATATTAGGAACGTGTTCTCGTTTTACGCAAGGAAAACTTGTAACGAGTTCTCGTTTTCCCCGATCCGACTGATTCCAGTGGCTGGGTACTGAAATTCGAACCAGAATTCGACGCGGATTCCATGCGCGGTGCCACACCCAAGGGATCCGAGCACGCGAGACTCGCAGTATGACGAAGGTGATCGCGCATCGCGGTGCCCGTGAGGCAGCCGCCGAGAACACGCTCCCCGCGTTCCGCCTCGCGCGTGAGTTCGGTGCCGACTGGGTCGAACTCGATGTCCGTCGCACGGCTGACGGCGTGGCCATCGTGCACCACGACGCCCATCTCGTCGACGGTCGGATCATCCGCGACCTGGACTACGACGAACTACCCGAGGCGATCCCCAGCCTCGCCGAGGCGCTCGAAGAGTGCGACGGAATGGGAGTCAACATCGAGATCAAGAACCTCCGCGACGACCCCGACTACGACGAGGACCACCTCGTCAGCGACGCCGTCGCGGGGCTTGCCCAGGCCTACCTCGGCCCCGACCGGGTGTTGGTCTCGTCGTTCAACATCGACGCCCTCGACCGACTCCGCGAGGTCGATCCCACGATCCCGCTGGCGCTCCTGTTCGACATCGGCGATCCCAACAGCAACATCGAACGAGCGCTCGCCCACGAGATGTCGGCCATCCACCCCTACGACCCGCTGGTCACGGCCACGATCGTGGATCGCGCCCATGCCGCAGGCCTCGAGGTGAACGTGTGGACCGTCAATGACCCCGAACGCATGGCCGAACTCATCGAGATGGGTGTCGACGGCATCTGCACGGATGTCCCCGACATCTGCCGCGCCGTTGTCGATCGCCTGAGCTAGTCGGGCACCGGCATCACGAGACTGAGGTGCTCGGGGGTCCAGGTGAAGCGGAGGCGCTTGCTGGATCCGAGATGGTCACCGTCGACCTGATAGGGCGCGGGAGGGTCGGCTTCAACCACGATCGAACGCACATTGCGCTGAATGTCGAGTCCGGACCTGCCGGCCAGATCCCGTGATCTGAGCGCGCCGCTCGCCACGGGGCCGAGCGTGCGCAGATCGAGACGCTCCAGCGTCACCACGGCGAGCGGGTCTTCCAGGGTCAGATCGTTGACGATGTCGAACGGCCGGTTGCCGAGGAAGGTATAGGGGTTCGCGTTCATCACGATGGTGAAGAACCCGGTGGTCAGATCGCGACCGTTGGCCCCCACGATCCGCAGCGGCGGGTTCTTGCGATCGACTCGTCGGAACCAGGTGTCGAGCGCCGCCCAGACGAAGAGCGGATGACCCGCCCAACGTTTCCACGGCCCACGCCGCTCGACCTGCTCCACCACCGCAGCGTCGAACCCGACACCACAGTGGAACAGGAAATACCGCCCCTCGACGGCACCCAAGCCGATCCGCTTGATCGAACCGGCCTCGATGGCCTCGAGCAGCACACCCACGGCATCGACAGAATCATCCGGTAGCCCGAGAATCCGGGCAAAGACGTTCGTCGAGCCACCCGGCAGGGTGGCCAGGGCGGTCTCGGTGCCGGCCAGGCCGTTGGCCGCCTCGTTGAGGGTGCCATCACCGCCGAGCACCACGACGAGGTCGTAGCGACCCCGAGCCGCGGACTGGGCAAGGCGGGTGGCGTGCCCGCGTCGCGATGTCTCGGCCAACGTGACGTCGTGGTCTGCGGACAGCGCCTTGTGGATCACCACACGGCGCCGCGCCGTGACCGAGGAGGCCACCGAGTTGACGATGAACAGCACGCGCAAGGCCTCTGACGCTACTCGCCGGTTCGGTGAGTCGAAATCAGCCCCACATTTGCGGCCGCCCGCATGGGGGGAAAGGCAGACAGAGGTGGCAGACTCACCGTCTATGAAGGTTGTTGTCTGTGTAAAGCAGATCCCGGATCCGGCCGATCCCGGTGCGCTCGACCCTGAGACCAAGACGCTCAAGCGGGACTCGAAGCTCATCCTCGACGAATCGGATTCCTACGGGGTCGAAATGGCTCTCCAGCTTGTCGATGCTGCCGGTGACGGCGAAGTGCATTTGGTGTCGATGGCTCCGAATAATGAGGTCAGTGGTCTGCGTACCGCCCTCGCGATGGGTGCCGCCAGTGCCACCATCGTGAGTGACGACGCGCTCCAGGGCAGCGATGCGCTCGGTACCGCCAAGGTGCTCGCAGCTGCGATCGCCCGCCAGGAACCCGATCTCATCCTCGCTGCCACCGAATCGAGTGATGGCTACACCGGCACGGTGCCCGAGATGGTCGCTGCGCTGATGGATCTCCCGTCGGTCACGTTCGCCAAGTCGATTTCGATCGACGCCGGCGCAGCCAAGATCGATCGTCAGACCGAGGCCGGCTACGACGAGGTCGAATGCCCGCTCCCGGCACTCGTGTCCGTCACCGCTGGCGTCGTCGAGCCCCGCTACCCCTCGTTCAAGGGGATCATGGCCGCCAAGTCGAAGCCGGTCGACGAGCTTGCGCTCAGCGACCTCGGCGTCGATGCCGGTCAGGTCGGTTGGGCCGGTGCCGGTCAGGAGATCGTCGCAATCAAAGACGCTCCTGCCCGTGAAGCCGGCGAGATCATCGAAGACGAAGGCGACGCCCACGAGCGAATCGTGGCGTTCCTGGACGAATTGAAGGTTCTCTGATGGGACTCGACAAGATTTGGGTATTCGGCGAGGCCAACGGCGATGACGTTGCCTCCATCACGCTCGAAATGCTGGCGGCTGCTCGTGGGCTGGCCGACACCGTCGAGGTGTTCATGGCCGGCGACGGCGACGACTACGCCGAGGAGCTCGGTGAGCACGGCGCAGAAACCGTGTACTCCACCGGTGATCTCGATGGTGCCCTGCAGGGTGTCTCCGTTGCCGCGGCGGTTGCTGCCGCCGTCGAGGACGGCGACGGCCCCGATGCGTTCCTGCTCGGCACCACCCAGGACGGCCGCGATGTCGCCGGTCGCCTGTCGGTGAAGCTCGACACTCCGGTGATCACCAACGTGGTCGGCCTCGAGGCCGACGGCGATCAGCTGGTCGGCTCCGAGCCCGTCTTCGGCGGCACGGTCGACGTGAAGACGAAGAACACCTCCGGCAAGTCCGGCATCTTCCTCGTTCGCCCGAAGTCCTTCGAAGCGGAGGGCGTCGGCGGGGCTGAGGCCGACACCGAGGATCTCGATGTCCCGGACCTGGGTGCCGCCGGTGCTGCTCGCATCACCGCCACGCACGCGGAAGAGTCCGATGGTCCGAAGCTCGACGAGGCCGCGATCGTGGTCTCCGGTGGTCGCGGTCTCGGCCAGGAAGAAGCCTTCGAGATGATCGACACGCTCGCCAAGAGCATGGGCGGAGCCGCCGGTGCAAGCCGTGCGATCGTCGATGCGGGCTGGGTGCCCTACAGCATGCAGGTGGGGCAGACCGGCAAGGTCGTCAAGCCCACCGTGTACATCGCGGCCGGCATCTCCGGTGCCACGCAGCACCTGGTGGGCATGAAGGGTTCCAAGAACATCATCGCGATCAACAAGGACGCAGAGGCGCCGATCTTCGCGGTCGCCGACCTCGGCATCGTGGGCGACGTCCACAAGGTCCTGCCGAAGCTGATCGAGGCACTCGGCAACCGCTGAACCCTCATCCGCTGATCTGATCAGCAGCGCTTTCGACGTGCCCCGGGCTTCGGCTCGGGGCACGTTCGCGTCGCGGCCGACACGCTCCGCAATCCCCAGAACGCAGGATTCGCCTCAAAACGCAGGAATCGCCTCCCCGGGGGCCCGGAGAAGCGATGTGCTGAGAGCTACCATAGCACAGATGACTTTTCCATGCCGGCGAAACGGGGTATGAATCACAGATTTCTGCCCGCTGGCCGAAATATCCCCGGTATTTCAAGGGATCAGGACACGGATTTCTTCGTCAACGCACCGATTTCCACAGCGCTGTCCCCACCTGGGGCAGACAATGGAGGCGAAACGTCCGAGGCCGAGTCGTCGTTCACACCAATGGCCACGGCCAACGGCGTCCACCGGTGTCGTCGACGGGGAAGCGCCGCGCCACGGCGATCGCGGTGGCGCGCGTGATCAAGGCATCACGCTCGAGAGTGTTCAACCGCTGGGCGGTTGCCGCGGGAATGCCGTCATTGATCAACCGCCAGAGGTCGTCACAGATCTCGTCGTCGATCCACTCCTCGGCGAAGTCCCAGATCACGGTGCGGAGTTTGAACTCGTGATGAAGGGCGACGCCGTGGTCGATTGCCCAGATGCGGCCATCGCTTCCGAGCAGGCAATGCCCGGACTTTCGGTCGGTGTTGTTGATCACGACATCGAGTGCACAGATGCGGCGAAACGAGTCGTCGTACGTGTCGTCGGCCTCGTGGAGCGAGAAGTAGTGCTCCTGGTGGTGGTTCGGCATGAAGAGCTGGAACGAACCGACTCCATGGACCAGGTCGTCTCGAACGACCGTCGGGGGCACGAGATCCCAGCCGAGTGCCTGATCGATCTCGAACGCCGCGACCTCCCGCTGATAGAGGCCATCGGGGAAGTCCCAGAGCGGTCGTTCGCCTGCCTCGGGTTTGTAGATCGCCTGGGCCTCGAGGCCGTCGTGGTGGATGTCGACCAGGAACGTGGCGTTCGACGAGTAGGGCATCCGTCCGACGAGGTCGACGTCACCTTGGGCCAACAAGGTGAGCGCCCGGGCGGTCTCGATCGGTGGACGGTCGAGGAACGGGGAGTCGGAATCGTCTTCGTCAGACTCTGTGTGCTCAGCCATGGCTCAGTTGCTGCAAGCGCACCAGTCGCCGTTGCGGGGCTGGAGTGGGGTGCCGCAGAACGGACAGGGTGGGCGGCCGGCCGAGACGATCTCGCGGGCGCGTTCGATCCAGTGGACGACCTGATCGCGTCGGAGCAGGAACCGCGCCTGTGCCGGCTCGTACTCATCGGGCTCGTCGGCGTCGGGCATCTCCTCGGCCATCACGATCAGCCGATCCTCGTCCCCGGCGTAGGCGACGCCGAGTCCTCCGACCGTGAACGCAGAAACCACCGGCTCTCGAAGATCGAGGTTCGCTCGGGTGGCGTCGGTCGGTTCGTGCTCGACCTCCGGTAGATCATCGAGGACCTGGTCGAGATAGTCCGCCAACGCGGCGACCTGCTGCTTCTCGAGCTTCAACGACACCAGCTGTCCTTCGGCTCGACCCTGGAGGTAGAACGTGCGCTCGCCTCGAGGCCCGAGTGTGCCGACGGTGAAGAACTCGACATCGTGGAGGTCGAACGACTCGGTCATGACGGGGCCAATGACGACAAGTCGTCGCCGGTCGAGTTGACGGTGAGGACGATCGGGCCCTCGGCGGAGTAGAGAATGCCGGTGATGGAACAGGGCGAGACCACGATCCGCTGGAACAGGTCGAGATGGGTACCCGTCGCAGCGGCGACGACGGCCTTGATGACATCGGCGTGCGACACCGCAACGATCGTCTCCCCGGGATGAGCAGTGACGAGTGCATGCGTGGCATCGACAGCTCGGCTCTGCATCTCCGAGAACGATTCGCCGCCAGGGAACCGGAACCCGCTCGGGTAACGCTGCACCGTCTTCCACTCGGGCAGCTTGCGGAGATCGGCGAGCTTCTTTCCGGTCCACTTGCCGAAGTCGCATTCGATCAGCCCGGCGGCCTTTCGAACGCGGAGCTTGCGGGCACGGGCGATCGGTGCGGCGGTCTCCTGGGTGCGCTCCATCGGGGAGGCATACACGGCGGCCACCTTCTTCAGAGCGCCGATCCGTGCCGCGGCCGCTTCGGCCTGCGCAACACCCTTCTCCGCCAAGTGCAGGTTGGGCGCCCGACCGGGCAGGGATGCCCCGGTGGTCGGTGTCTGCCCGTGCCGAACGAACAGAACCAGGGTCGGTTTCGGGGCCGGTGGGGTCGAGGAACGTCGTGCCATCGTCGCGCCAACGTAGCCTGCCCTTCGTGAATTCCAAGTCTCGCGGCCGAGCACTGTCGGTTCTCGCCGACGATGTGGCGGCGTGTCGTCAATGTCCCCGACTCGTCGAGTGGCGAGAACGGATCGGGGAGGAGAAGCGGGCCGCGTACCGCGACGACACCTACTGGGCGCGCGGAGTTCCCGGGTTCGGTGATCCCGATGCCCACCTGCTCGTCGTCGGGTTGGCCCCGGCCGCACACGGCGCCAACCGCACCGGCCGCATGTTCACCGGTGACCGGTCGGGCGACTGGCTGTATCGGGCGCTGTGGCGTGCGGGCTACGCATCCCAACCCGAGTCCACGACATTGGACGACGGCCTGACGCTCGACGGAGCCTGGATCACGTCGCCCGTGAAGTGCGCGCCGCCCGCCAACAAGCCGACCACCGCGGAGCGCGACACCTGTCGGCCGTTCTTCACCCGGGAGATGGCGGCGCTCGACCGGGTGAAGGTGATCGTGGTGCTCGGTGGCTTCGGCTACCAGGTCGCCTGCCAGGAACTCGGCGTTCGACCTCGCCCCAAGTTCGGCCACGGTGTGGAGGTCCCGCTCGACACCGGACGCACCCTGTTGTGCAGCTTCCACGTCAGCCAGCAGAACACGTTCACGGGCCGTCTGACCGAGCCCATGCTCGACGCGGTTTTCAGCCGGGCCCGGGAGTTGGGGGTCGAATAGCCCGATTCACAAAGCGAGGAACCGGGTCGGATGGCCCGTTGTCCGGCGCGGGAACTGGGCCGTCCGTATCGAATCGGCACGGGATGGTTCGATCGACCCTTGGCCGATGGCTTGCCGTGGTCGAAAGTTGGGGCATGGCAGCAGTGATCGACCTGGATCTCACCGACGAACACGGGATGCTCTGCGAGGATTTCGCCGAGCGGAACCCGAGTGGCACCCGAGCATTGCTCGCCTCGTTGAATCTGCAGATCCCGGGTGTCCGTTGTGTCGACGAGACCCTCGCCGACTTCGGTCCGAGTGTCTTCGAGATGGCCGTCTTCGAAGCGACCGGCTGCCCGGAACTGGCGTCGATCTTCAGCAAGGCCGCCTGAGCACCGTTCCCCCCTCCCGGGGCGCTAGCCTCACCCGGGTCATGGAACGCAGAAATCGCTCCCGCATCGTCCTCGTCGTGATTCTGCTCGCGGTCGCCCTCGTGGGTGCCGCTTGTGGGTCCAATGATCCCGGAAACTGGGAGGAGGCCGGCGATGACGGCAACCTCTACGAGAACTTCCAGAAGGCCTGCAACGAGGCCAACGTCGAGAGCGGCGACTCCGAGTTGACCGACGAGCAGCGTGCCCTCTACTGCGAGTGTGCCTTCGCCGAACTGGTCGAGTACTACGGCGGCGAGGTCATGGAGAACGGCCAGATCACCGATGTCGTCGGTGCGATCGAGGGCCGAGACTTCGAGGCGTTCAAGGATCTCGAGAGCGATCTGCGCTCCGACCCCGAGGACATCCCCTCCGACATCGAGGCGATGCTCGCCGGTCGAGGCGGATGCCTGGAGCAAGCCACCTGAGCCAATCCCTGGAGGGACGCCCATGACCCACCAGCTGGATCTCGACTTCATCCGAGGGCAGTTCCCATCGCTCACCGACGCGCCGACGAACGAGTGGGCGCACCTGGAGAACGCGGGCGGCAGCTATGTGCCCAACCAGGTGATCGGTCTGATCACCGAGCTGTTCTCGCACGCCAAGTGCCAGCCGAGTTGGGACTTCGGGCCATCGGTGCTGGCCACCGAGGCGATGGACCGCTCCCGGGTCGTCATGGCCGAGTTGTTCAACGCTGATCCGGCCGAGATCCACTTCGGCCCGTCGACGAGCCAGAACACCTATGTCCTCGCCCACGCATTCCGCGCCGGATGGGCAGAGGGTGACGAGATCATCGTCACCAACCAGGATCACGAGGCCAACTCAGGGGTCTGGCGCCGGCTGGCCGACTCCGGCATCGTCGTTCGCGAGTGGCAGGCCGACCCGACCACCGGACGACTCGACCCAGCCGATGCCGCCGCACTGATCACCGACCGCACTCGCCTCATGGCCGTCACACATGCGTCGAACGTGGCCGCCACCGTGAATCCCATCCGGGAGCTCGCCGACATGGTGCATGCCGTCGGTGGCCGCATCGTGGTCGACGGCGTGTCCTACGCACCGCATGGCGTCGTCGACGTGCAGGCACTCGACTGCGACGTCTACCTGTACAGCGCTTACAAGACCTTCGGTCCTCACATCGGGATGATGTTCACCAAGGCGGATCTCCTCGAAGAGATCGCCCATCAGGGTCACTACTTCAACGCCGGTATCACCAGCACGAAGTTGACCCCAGCCGGCCCCGACCACGCCATGATCGGTGCCGCGGCAGGAATCGGCGACTACTACGACGCTGTCCACGCCCACCACTTCGGGGCGAGCGCTGCGGGCCGCTTCGCCCGCACCTCGGAGCTGTTCGACCTGTTCGGAACCCACGAGGAAGCATTGATGGAGCCGTTGCTCGCGTTCCTGCGAGAACGCGACGGGGTCCGCGTCGTGGGCGCGGCGGAATCGGATCACACCGTTCGCGCCCCGACCATTGCGTTCGCGTCCGAACGCCGGTCATCGGCCGACGTCTACGCCGCGCTCATCGAGGCCAAGGTGTCGTGCGGCCACGGCCACTTCTACGCGCATCGACTCGTCACCGCCCTCGGGCTCGAACCCGAGGACGGTGTCGTTCGTTTGTCAGCCGTGCACTACAACACCGCCGAGGAGATCGAGCGAGCGCTCGCGGTCCTCGACCGGGTGATCTGATCAGGGGCGCTCGCCGAACTCCGGGCGCTCCGTGCGGGTGCGCTTGAGCTCCCAGAAACCGTCGATGTTCATCATCGTCTGCAGGGCATCCCACATGGCGAGCGAATCCTCGGTGCTGGGCACACGGGTGATGACCGGGCCGAAGTAGCCCTGGCGCACGCCGTTGCGATCATCGAAGGCGATGATCGGCGTGCCGACATCGTCGCCGCACAGATCGAGACCGGCATCCATGCGGGTGCGGATCTCCTTGTCCCATTCCTCGTCATCGAACGCGGCGGCATGCGAAACGTCGAGACCGACGGCTTCGAGTGCCTCGGCAGCGGTGAACTCACGATCCTTGTCGTGATGGATGCGGCGGCCGTACTCCCAGTAGAGCGGGAACACCGAATCGTCGCCCTCGGCTTTGCGGACCGACTCCATCACCCGCAAGAGCTTGTGGGTGTACGCGGAGGCCTCGTAGTACGGGGAATCCTCCGGCGGCTGGTTCTTGAACAGCAGGCTGATCGGCTGCCACGTGATGTTCAGATCACGTGCCGGCTTCACTTCGTCGACGACCCAACGGGCCGTCACCCAGCACCATGGTCAAATGGGATCCACCCAGAATTCGATGTCCATTTTTGTTGCCTCGCTTCCGCGAGGACCGCCCCAATCGGTGCTGCCCCCGGCAGTCTTGCGAGGACCGCCCGAATCGGTGCTGCCCCCGGCTCTCGGTCTACGTCTCTAACTCTTCTTCTTCTCGGGTATTCCCACCCGAGCTGCGCCTTGGGCCCACTCAGGCCAGCGACTGCGGCTGTTGGCGGCCAGGCGCTGCATCAACGCGATGGCGCCGGGGTCGTCATCGCCGGGACGGGTCTCGATCACGCCGTCCTTCACCATCGCGTCGATGATGGCTCGGCCGAGTTCGGTGCGAACGATCGTGAGCGTCCAGTCGGTTTCGTTGCCGATGCCCCCGGTGGAGATGTCGGCATGCTCGGCCGCGAAGTCGGGGCAGTGGTTGCAGCCCTCCCGGGTCCAGGCGTGGCATTCCTTGAGATTGATCTCGTGGTAGCCGCCGTCCTTGGTCCAGATCTGGAAGACGCCCTTGATGTTCATCTTGGCGATGTTCTCGCGCTTGAGGCCGTACTTGACCTCGAACAACTCATCGAAGAGCGCATCGTCGAACGACTTGGAGCACAGCAGGCCGATGTTGAGCTTGATCGGCTTGGACACCTTGCCGATCTTGCGGTGCCACATCACCGGCGCCACCGACGTCTGGCAGCTCATGCCCACGAGGGCCAGGCGATCGAGGCCTCTCTCCTTGGCTTCGTCGAAGGCGATCGTGTTGGCCGAGTAGGTGTAGCGGCTGCCGGCGCCGCGAAGTACCTCTTCCCGGTTGGTTGCGACCATCGGGAACGCCTTCCAGCCGGGCTCACCGTTGGGCAGGCTCTCCACGCCCGAGGTGAGGGCCCCGTTGACGATGTCGTTCTCCAGGCACCAGATCAGGATCGCGGACACGAGGCCGCCGTCCTGGCCGGTCTCGTAAACGAAGTCGTCGCTCGCCCGCGTGAGCAGGATGTCCTTGTAGATGCCGGCGACCTCATCGGGCTCGCGTTCGCGGCCGTGCAGATGCATGTCGGCCTCGGGCTCCCACATGCGGAAACGAGGGCAGGCCCTGGTGCAGGAGGTGCAGCCCTTCTGACCGTGGACACAGTCGTCGGTGCCCAGTTCCTCTTCCAGGTGGAACGGCTTGTACGCACCGGGTTCGTGCTCGTAGCCGATCACGTCGTGCGGGCACGAGATCACGCAGCCGGCGCACCCCGTGCACAGGCCGCTGGTGATCACCTCATCGTGGAGCTCTTTCCACTGATAGGTCCAACGCTCTTTCTTCTTGCTCGGCGCGGCGGTCGAGGATCCCCCGGGCGTTTCTGTGACTGCCATGGCGTGAACCTAGCCCGTCAGTCGCGCGCTGCCCGGAAGGTGTCGTAGTCGGAGACGGGCATGCCGTCTTCGGACCAGCCCTTGAAGCCGGTCGCGATGTGGGAGACCTTCGGCAGACCCATGTCCTGCAGGGTCTTGGTGGACAGGGCCGACCGGCCGCCGCTCGCGCAGCTGAGGATGAACTCGCGGTCCTCACCGAACACCTCGTTGTAGTAGGGCGACTGGGGGTCGATCCAGAACTCGAGCATGCCGCGGGGCGCGTGCATGGCGCCCACGATCGCGCCGAGGCGCTGGAGTTCGCGGACGTCGCGGATGTCGAGGATCACGGCACCCTCCTCGTCCACGCGCCGCTTCGCCTCGGCGGGGGAGAGGTTGCTGATCTCGGTCTTGGCCTCGTCGACCATCTGCCATACGGACTTGACTGCCATCGTGCTCGATCCTTTGCGTCAGGTGATGGTCACGAGCGTCGCATCGACCCGGCCGGATTGCTAATCCTCGTCGGTCGGTGATCGCCAACCGTCGGCGATGCGACTGGTGACGTTGCCGATCTTGTCGCCCACGTCGTCGGCCAGCTTGCGCACGGTGGCGGCATAGCCACCGGCCGCATCGCCGAGGTCTTCGGTGTACGGCGTCTCCGCATCGTCGGTAGTGGTGCGGTACTGGCCGTCGAGAATCCGCTGGTAGTCGCCGCTGTCGACCCATTCGCGCAGCTCCACGACCCGGACGACGGCGAAGGGATGCGTGGCACCGAGCGCGGCCAGCAGCTTGTAGACGCCGCCGAGCACATCGCCGTCACCGCGGTACTCATCGGACTGGGCGATGAACTCGTCGAGATCCAACTCCTCGCCGCGAGACCCTCCGGCGAGCCGCATCAGGGCGCCCATCATGATCTCGGGGTCCTGCACTGCCAGTACACCTGCCCGGTCGCACGACAGCTCGGCCCTGCGGCTCCACTCGAGCAAGCCGTAGAGGATCGGCCGCACCGCGACGCCGGCCAGCGGATAGCGGGTGAGGGCGAACCGCAGGAGGATGAAGAGCATCGTGCGATACACGGCATGGCCGCTCATGATGTGGCCGACCTCGTGCGCGATCACCGCCTCGACCTGGTCCTGGTCGAGGATCTCGATGGTCGAGGAGTTGAGCACGATGAACGGGTTGTCGAGGCCGACGGCCCCGGCATTCACCAGCGGGGTCTGACTCACGTACAGCTCCGGCGGATCATCGAGGTCGAACGTGTCGCAGACGCGGAGAAGGCGCTCGTGGATCCAGGGGTACTGCTTGTCGCTCACCCTGACAGCGTTGGCCTTGAACGTGAGGCGGATCGACTTCTCGCCGAACATCCCGACGAGCTTGCGCAGCACGATGTCGAACCCGGGGATTCGCCGCAGTGCATTGAGCGCTGCTCGGTCCGCCGGGTGCTCCCACGCGGTGCTACTGATGTCGGGGAAGCGAGTTCGATCGTTGGCCGCCATGTCGAGAGCGTAGGTCAGCGGGCCGGTCGGGAATCCTCGCGCTCCATCACGCAGCGTGCGCTGTATCACAGGAGGCGTGCCAAGATCGTCTACCGGGTATGAGCGACAATGAACAACGCACTGAAGTGGTGGTCGTCGGCGGCGGCATCGCCGGGCTGACCGTGGCGATCGACGCGGCCGGAGCGGGCCGTCGCGTGACTCTTCTCGAGGCCCGGAGCGAGGCCGGTGGGCGCGGGCGCACCACCGGTCGCAACGGGTTCCTGCTGAACGAAGGTCCCATGCCGTGTACCGCTCGGGTGCCGCGTGGGAACTGTTCGGTGACCTCGGGGTCACGCCGTCGGGCGCCACCCCCGATGTGCGTGGCGCCATCGCGGTCGACGGCGATCGGGTCGGGCCTCTGCCCGTTGGGGTGATGACGCTGCTCCGGTCGCCGATCATCGCCGGCAGCCGCACACGGTTCGGGAGGTTCTTCGCCGGGCTCGGGAAGATCGACCCGGTATCGTTCGGCAACGTCACCGGGGAAGCGGCGATCGCCCAGTTGGTGGGAGGCGGACAGGGGGCGAAGTTGCTCGAGAGCCTGTTTCGGCTCGCGGCGTACAGCAATGACCCGGAGCACGCGAGCGCGGACGCATTGCTCCTGCAACTCAAGGACGGCAACGACACGCCGGTCCTCTATCTCGACGGCGGTTGGCAGAACCTCGTCGACTCGGTGCTTGCCGTGGCCATCTCCCGAGGCGTCGAGATTCGTTACGACACGAAGGTGGATGCGGTCACCGAGCACGGCGACGGCGTGGAGGTCCGGGCGGGCGACACGCTTCTCGGCGCTCGCACGGCAGTGATCGCCGGGTTGAACCCGGCTGGTGTTGCCGGTCTACTCCCGTCCGTCCCCTCGGTCGTCGAGGGGTGGGTTCAGGCGGCGCGGCCGGCCACCGCAGCCACGCTCGACGTCGGGCTTCCCGAGCCATGGGGGAGCGGCCCGGACTTCGCCCTCGGGCTCGACAAGCCGCTCCACCTCTCGGTGCACGCTCCGGTCGCCCGGCTGGCACCGGAAGGCGCATGCCTCGTCCAGGTCGCCCGGTACCAGCACCCCGACGAGGAGGTCGATTTCGACCGCGACCGAGCCGAATGCGAAACACTGCTCGATGTGGTGCGTCCGGGTTGGCGGGACGTGGCCGACCACGTCGGTTTCAATCGTCGGCTCGTCGCCGCCCAGGATCAGCCGCAGGCATCGCGTGGTGGGATGGCGGGTCGACCGGGTGTCGCCCTACCCGACCACCACCGAGTCTTCGTCGCCGGTGATTGGGTCGGCCCGGAGGGCGTTCTGGTCGACGATGGCCGGCGACCTCTCGGCACTGCAGACTGCTCTCCATGATGATGTCGTGTCGCGGGGCGATGGCGGTCCTGATCGTCGTGCCGCCCGCCACCCATCATCGGTCGCGATCGTGTGGCCCGATTCTTCGCCGGCATCGCACGCCGTGGTCAGGAACTCGGTTCGGACAATCAGTTCCGCGCCGTGCGGGTCAACGGCGATGCGGGCTATGTGGTGTCGTAGGACGACGAGCTATTCATGGCCATGGCGTTCGAGGTCCGCCCCGACGAGGCTGGGCAGCTCCGAATCGCGTCCGCCTACAACGTCCTCAATCCCCGCAAACTCGACCATCTGCGCTGATGCCGGCAGGTACTCGTCGATCGGTGCGTCCCACGCCGGGATCGTGTTCGTCTCCGGGTCGTAGGCGGCCAGCCAGAGCGGCATCCAGGACGGGTCGGCCTGCTGGCTCGGGTGGTGGGACCGCAGCGCGGTGATGGCCATGGTCGGCACGACCTCGAAGGCGAAACCGAAGCCCCATTTCCACAAACGGAACCAGGCGACGGGGGAGAGGATGCGGCGCCAGGCCGACAGCTGCACGACCACGCTCAGGAAGATGAACCAGACGAGCATCACGAAACAGACCGCCATCGCCGCGGCGTAGCGGAGTCGGCTGCCGTCGACGACCGCCCACACGTCATGGGCGACGGTCTTGTGTTCGACTTCCTCAGCGAGGTGCCAGAGGAACAGGGTCGAGGGTTCGGTGTCGGCACCGCGGAAGAGTTCGTGGCGGTTGCTGTCCATCCACCGGGCTGCCGCGAACGCGGTGGCCTCGAATCCGGCGGCGTAGGCGACGCCGAATCTCTTGCCGGCTCGCCGCTGCAGGAATCGGTAGGACCATGCCAGCCACTTATCGACGCGCTTCAGCGCCGGGTGCTGGTCGGTGAGCAGTGTGTTGAACCGTTTGTGCTGACGAGAGTGTTCGCGTTCCTGGTCGAGGTAGCCCTCGACGTCGGCCCGCAGTTCGGGATCGTCGATCTCTCCGAGGGCGCCGCGCACCGATGCCATCACGTACGGTTCGCCGTACGGCATACCGAGCGAGAGCCCGTTGCACGCGGCCGCGAACTCCGGCTTCAGCGGTTGCCACGCGGCACGAACGTCGTCCGGCCACTCGAGGCGGATCGGCCGGTGCTCGATGGGGTGATGCTCGCGGGTTCCCTCCATGCCGTACTCATCGGCACATGGGCCAAGAGGCTTAGTCCCGCTCTGTGCTGTACTCGATGCATGCAGTTCGGGATCAAGACCTCACCGCAGCACACGACCTGGCAGGACATGCTCGATGTCTGGACCGCCGCCGACGACATCGAGGTGTTCACCTCCGCGTGGAACTTCGACCACTTCTACCCGATCAATGTTCCCGACACGACGGGGCCATGCATGGAGGCGTGGGTGACCCTGACCGCCCTGGCCCAGGCCACCAACCGGATCCGCGTCGGCACCATGGTGAACGGCATCATCTACCGTCATCCGGCGGTGCTGACAAAGATGGCCGCATCGCTCGACATCGTCTCCAACGGTCGGCTCGAGTTGGGGATCGGGTCCGGCTGGAACGAGGAGGAATGCGACGCCTACGGCATCGAGCTCGGGACCTGGGCCGAGCGTTTCGATCGATTCGACGAGGCCTGTCAGGTCATCACGAGCATGTTCCTCAATGAGGCGACGACGTTCGACGGCGACTACTTCCAACTGAAGGATGCTCGCAACAACCCGGGCCCGGTGCAGACACCGCACCCACCGATCTGTATCGGAGGCCAGGGCCCCAAGCGCACCTTGCCCACGGTGGCGAAGTACGCCCAGCACTGGAACTTCCCGGGCCGCGGTCGCGTCCCGCTGCCGGAACATCGGGCCCTTCTCGACGACGAGTGCGCCAAGATCGGCCGCGATCCCTCGGAGATCATCACCTCGGTCGCCGTTCGCTACGACCCGACGACCGGGCCGACTGCAGCCGCGGAGCAGGCCGCCGAGCAGGGTGAGTTGGGCGCCGATCTCGTCCTGATGTACCTCCCGTCGCCGCATCGGGCCGATGTGCTCGAGTCGATCGCGGTTGAGCTGCAGAAGATCTCGTAGGGCGATGTGAGCCGGCCGGACGACAAGCGACTCTCCTTCAACGAGGCCGCGGAGACGTATGTCCCGATCCGGCCGTCGTATCCGGGAGCCTTGTTCGACCACTTGTTCGATCGGTTGCCGGCGGGGCCGGAGATCGTGGAGGTCGGCCCCGGCACGGGTCAAGCGACGAAGGACCTCCTAGCGCACGGAGCCTCTGTCCATGCCATCGAGATCGGGCCGGCCGTGGCCGGCCGGCTGAGCGAGAAGCACGGCTCGGAACGACTGCGGGTCAGTGTGGGCGATTTCGAGGTCATCGATATCCGTTCGGCCGGCGCTGATGCGGTCTTCTCGGCGACCGCCTACCACTGGGTGTCACCCCGTGCGCAGACCAACCGGCCCGCCTCGATCCTGCGACCCGGGGCGTGCTGGAGGCCGACGATCGATTCGGCGATGTCACGGTCGATCGATACGACTGGAACCAGACCTACAGCGCCGCCGAGTACCGGATGCTGATGCTCTCATACACCGGAACCCAGATGATGCTCGACGCCGATCGGGAGGGCCTGCTCGATGACATCGAGACGTTCATACGCAACGACTTCGACGGCGTCGTGACCCGACCGCTCGTGGTGACGTTGACCACGGCAAGACTGACCGCGCGGTAGGACCTCGACTGCATCACCTCGACCCGTGATCGTTCACCCGCTCCCTCCGGGCGATGAGCGCCGACCGGGGGAACTGCCGGCGTTCAGTGGGGTGGGGTTGGCGCAGGTGACGGCTGATCTCGGTCAGCCCCGATGAGCGGAGTCGTGCACTGATCGCGTCGAGGTCGCACTGGTAGGCCGTCGTCGCCTGATGGTCAAACGCCCGATCGGCTCGTTCGTTCCATCGAACGAGATCAGGAGTTGCCCGCCAGGCATCAGGACACGCCCGAACTCGTCGAAGAACTCGCCGAAATCATCAGGGTGGACATGAATCGTCGAAGAGCGACAGAGGACGCCGGTAACGGAGTCGTCGCCGGCGTCGAGCGAGGTCATGTCGCCGAGCTCGAAGCGAAGCGATGGGTGTGCCGCGGTGGCGATGTCGACGAAGGCCGATGAGGCGTCGACCCCCCCCAGGTATCGAGGCCCAGGCCGACGAGGTACTCGGTCACGTGACCGGGCCCGCAGCCTGCATCGATGACCGGTCCGGGAAGCGGCCGTACGCCGTCGGCGAACAAGCCGAGCAGGGCTCGATCGAGGGGCGACTCGTCGACCTGGTTGCTGGAGGGCTCGGTGTACAGCTCGGCGACCTCGTCATAGGCCCGCCGGTCGGATGTGTCGTCTCATTCATCGGTGCCTCGGTGCCTGCGCTGGTTCAGTCGCTGCCGACCCTAGGCACCCGACGGACGTGATGGGTCGTGCATCGGCTACGTTGCCGCGATGGCGGAGACCTCCGCAGCTCCGCTGCACTTCACCGCCTGGCTGAGTCCTGGGTTGCCACTCGAACTGTTCGAGGTGATAGCGGCCCACGTCGCGGATGGACTGGGGCGTCGCCACGAGGTCACGGTCGAGACGAAGATGTCCGGGCCGCTGGCACCCGAGGACGACCGGTTCGCCAACGGTACGACCGGCATCGGCTTCATCTGCCCGCCGTCGTGCCTGTGGTTGACCGGCGGGCCCACTCCGAGCGTGGAGCTCGTGCCGCTCGGCCCGGTGCACGACGACGAACGCAACGGTGGGCGTCCGGTCTATGTGTCCGACGTGGTCGTGCGCGCCGATGCTGACGTCGTGTCGTTCGCCGACTTGGCTGGGCGACGCGTCGGCGACAACGAGCGGGCATCGCTGAGTGGCTTCGTCAGCCTGCTCTCGCGCCTGGACGGCGAGGGCCACGATGTGGACTTCTTCGGTGAACTCCGCCAGGTCGGCAGCCATCGGCGGGCGTTGGCGTTGATCGAGTCCGGCGACATCGACGCTGCTGCGATCGACGCGAACGTGCTGCGGGCTTGGCCCGTGGAGCGGCCCGACGGTGATCCGTCGGTGCGGTCCGTGGACGTGCTCGGGCCGTTCCCGGTCCAGCCGGTCGTGGTCCGTGCGCGTGCCGAACCCGGCCTCGCCGCAGCGGTCGCGGCACAGCTCGCCCGCCCTGAGCTCGCCGGCGCGGTTGCCCGCTTCGGACTCAGGGGTTTCGGCCCGGTGACCGACGACGACTACACCGGACTCGGCCCGCTCGTCGAACGGGCAAACGCGCTCGTGCCGGCGGGCGCGGAACCGGTCTGACCGACCCAGATCGACAACAGCCCCGACCAGGTTGAAAGTCGAGGCGGCATCGAAAGCGCGCCCTCGGCAGGATTCGAACCTGCGCTCACGCCTCCGGAGGGCGATGCTCTATCCACTGAGCTACGAGGGCACGTCCACGGGGGACGATGCGCCACACTAGCGCCCCGAATGTCGATCCCCCCGCGCGTTCGCACCGGTAGGATCGTGCCTTCATGGACGTACGAGACCACCTGCGCACCGCGCTCCGAGAAGCTCTGGCGGCGGCGGGGATCGACCCGCCTCCCGACGAGATCGCGCTCGAGCGTCCGGCGAATCGCGACCATGGCGACTGGTCGTCCAACGTGGCCCTCGCCACGGCCAACAAGGCCGGCCGCAACCCGCGTGAGCTCGGCCAACAGCTGTGCGACGCACTCAACGTCAACCTGCCCGCGCGCGTCACGGCGGTCGAGATCGCCGGCCCGGGATTCGTGAACTTCCGCCTCGCCGACACCTGGCTCCACGACGTACTCGTCGATGTGCTCGAGCAGGGTGTCGACGGCTACGCCAGCCCTGACCTCGGTGGGGGTGCGCACCTGAATGTCGAGTTCGTCAGCGCAAACCCCAACAAGCCGCTCCACGCCGGCCACGGCCGCGGCGCCTGCTACGGCGACTCGATGGCGAGGCTCAAGGAACGCTGTGGGTTCAAGGTCACGCGGGAGACCTACATCAACGACCGCGGCGTACAGATGAAGAACTACGCCGCCTCCCTCGCGGCGGCCAAAGCCGGCGAGCCGATCCCCGACGACGGCTACCAGGGTGCCTACATCCAGGAATGGGCCGATGAGATGCCGGCCGACGCCGACCCGCTCGAATGGGGGCTGGTGCGGGGCATGGACAGCCATCGGGCCACGCTCGAGGCACTCGACATCCATCACGAGATCTGGTTCAGCGAACGGTCACTCGTGGTGAACGAGAAGATCCACGCGGCGATGGCCGACCTGCGGTCCCACGATGCGGTGTTCGAAGCCGACGGTGCCGTGTGGTTGCGCTCCACCGACTTCAATGACGACAAGGATCGGGTGCTCGTCAAGAGCGACGGCGACCTCACCTACCTCACCCCCGACATCGCCTACCACCGCGAGAAGTTCGAACGCTCCGACCTGCTCTTCAACGTGTGGGGCGCCGATCACCACGGCTATGTCGCCCGGATGAAGGCCGCCATGCAGCTGCTCGGTCACGATCCCGATGAACTCGAGATCGCCATCACGCAGATGGTCGACTTCGTCAAGGACGGCGAGCCGATGAAGATGTCGGGTCGGTCGGGCAATCAGATCGACCTCGACGAAATCATCGCCGAGGTCGGCCCCGACGCGGCACGGTTCACGTACCTCATGCAATCGGTCGACAGCCGCCAGACCTTCGACCTCGACGAGGTCGCGAAGCAGGGGATGGAGAACCCGGTCTTCTACGTCCAATACGCCCACGCCCGGATCTGCTCGATCATGGCCAAGGCGGCCGAGGCCGGGATCGAACGGCTGCCGCTCGGCAATGTCGACACATCGCTCCTGGTGCACGATCGCGAGCTCGATCTGCTGCGCAGCCTCAACACGCTGCCCGACACCGTCCGCATCGCGTGCGAGGACAACGGGCCCCACCGGATCAGCGCGTGGGCTCGCGAGCAGGCCGCGGCGCTGCACGGCTTCTACCACGACTGCTACGTCATGGGCGACGGCGTCAGCGCCGAGCTCACCCAGGCCAGGCTCGCCTTGGTGGCCGCCTCGCAGGTCGGGCTGCAGATCGCGCTCGGTCTCCTCGGTGTCTCCGCACCCGAATCGATGTGAGCTGATGCTCCCGATCGCCCGGCGGCTCCTTCCGGAGAACCACGAGTTGGTCGACGGCCGGCTCCAGATCGGTGGCTGCGACGTCATCGAGTTGGCCGAGGAATTCGGTACACCGTTGTTCGTGTACGACGAGGCCCACCTTCGGGCCCGTTGCCGCGAGGCGGTCGAGGCGTTCGGTGATGGTGTCGCCTTTGCCACCAAGGCCTTTCTCTGTTCGGCCATGGCCAAGCTCGCCTTCGAGGAGGGCATGCACCTCGACGTCGCCACCGGTGGGGAGCTCCACGTGGCGCTGCACGCCGGCATCCCGGCCGACAGGCTGGTGCTCCACGGCAACAACAAGTCGCTCAACGAGCTGCGCATGGCCATCGACGCCGGCGTGTCTCGAATCGTTGTCGACAGCTTCGACGAACTCGATCGCCTCGATGCGCTCCATGCGGAGACGGGCGTCGTGCCCAAGGTGCTCCTGCGCCTCACCCCGGGGATCAAGGCCGAGACCCACGATTTCATCGCCACCGGCCAGGACGACTCCAAGTTCGGCTTCACCGTGTCGTCCGGCGTCGCCGAGCAGGCACTCGCCCGTGCTTCGGCGGCCGACTCAATCGAGCTGGTGGGCGTCCACGCCCACATCGGCAGTCAAGTCTTCGCCGTCGGCTCCTTCGGTAAGGCTGCAAGGGTCATCGCCGATACGGCTGCCGGTTGGGACCTGGCGGAGATGTCCGTCGGAGGCGGGCTCGGCGTCCCGTACATCAACGACGAACGGGCCCCGACGATCGCCGAATGGGGCGAGACCGTGCGGGAGGCCTGTGAGAGCGCCGGCGTCACCGCCCAGGTGTCGGCGGAACCCGGTCGTTCGATCGTCGCCGCCGCGGCCGTGACCCTCTACACCGTGGGCACGATCAAGGACCTCGATGGCATCCGCACCTATGTCGCCGTCGACGGTGGCATGAGCGACAACCCCCGCCCCGTGCTGTACGGCTCGGGCTACGAGACGTTCCTGCCGCGAGACGTCGGCGCCGACCGACCCCGAACGGTCACCGTGGTCGGCAAGCACTGCGAGTCCGGCGACGTGCTCGTGCGTGACGGGCAGCTCCCCGATTGCGTGACCGTCGGCGACATCATCGCCACCCCGGTCACCGGTGCGTACGGTCATTCCATGGGCAGCAACTACAACAAGGTCCTCCGACCCGCGGTCGTGTTCGTTGCCGACGGGGATGCCCGGCTCGTCGTGCGCCGGGAGACCTACGACGACCTCACGAGGCTCGACGTCTAGATGAGTGCCGGCTCGCTCGACCAGGTGGTGCGACGAGCTGACGTGCTGTGGCGTCGTAGCGGCGCCACGGTCCTGATCCGCCGGCCCGGCGACGACCAGCTCGCGGTGCTGGCCGACACCGGTCTCGCGTTGTGGGAGGCGATCGTCGAACCGACCAGCGTCGGTGATCTCTGCGATCACCTGGCCAGCTCCTATGGCGTCGACATGCAGACCGTGATCGACGATGTGCAGGTGGCTCTGCTGGATCTCGTGGATCGGGGAGTGGTGCGCCGTGACTGACGTGACCGACCCGCTGTTGCGGTCCATCGCCGGCTGGGGCATCGGACCGCACCTCCCGCCCGTCGAGCCGGTGGCGTTTGCTGCGTCAGCCTCGTCGGTCGGCACGGAGAAGCTCATCGGTGTGCTGCAGGCGATGGTCGAGACCGGAGCATGCGATGTCGATGACGCGGCGGCACTCGAGGTGGCCCATCTCGATGCAATGGCCGAGGCGTTGCTGCTCGAGGACATGTTGCTACAGGCGGCTGACGTCCTCGACGAAGCCGGGCTCTCGTGGCGGGTCCTGAAGGGCCCCGCGCTCGCTCATCTCGTTCACCCCGATCCGGCCCAACGCAGCTTCGGCGACATCGACCTCCTCGTTCGCGGCGAAGAGATCATCGAGGCCGTCGATGCATTGACCCGAGCCGGAGCGTCGAGGGCACAGGCCCAACTCTCGGAGACGTTCGACCGGCGGTTCTCCAAGTCGGTCACGCTCCATTGGCGCAACAAGACCGAACTCGACATGCACCGCACGCTGGCCCCCGGGCCGTTCGGTCTTCGAATCGACACCGACGACCTCTTCGCCGACCCGCACACGTTCACCCTGGCCGGACGCCCACTGCTCACGCTCACTCCGGAGATGCATCTCCTCCACGGGGCCATCCATGTCGCCCTCGGCGACGTCGAGCCCCGGCTGGGAAACGTACGCGATCTCGCCCTTATGTTGAATGTCCCGTCGCTCGATGACCAGGCCGTGCGAGCCGTGGCGGCCAAGTGGGGGTGCGAGTTGCCGTTGGCGCTTGGTCTGCGAGCTGCGGGCGACATCGGTGCGGAGAAGCATCCACTCGTGACCTGGGCGAGGTCGTATCCTCCGAGCGCCGGCGATCTTCAACTCCTGGCCGTGTACCGCCAGAAGGCCGGCCGCTTCCGGGCCCAGGCGTGGGCAACGCTTCGCGTGCTCCCGTGGCGCGACAAACCGAGCTACGCGAAGTCGTTGCTTCGGCGCGGCAGCACCTGATCGGGTCTGGTCAGCGCATCGACGGCGCTCGCCGCACCGGCCTGCGGACGAATCGATCCGATCACGTCCGCCATCGCCGTTGAACAGCCGATCTCGACGAGCGACTCCGGGGTCCATGACTCGGCCCCGTCGATGACCAGGCCGGTCGCACATTCCACCAATGTGATGGCAAGCTTCGTCAGGTCGGCTGCGGCCGTCGCAGCTCGAGGCGACAACCGCGGAGCGAGCCAGAGCACGTCGTGGCCGGGAAGCAGAACGGCAGCAGGCTGCACATCACCGTGGACACGGCCGGACTGGTGCAGCACGGCGAGGTACTGGGCGATACCGACGCCCACACCGGCGACCTGGTGGTCGGGGAGGGGACCCTGAACGGCCAGGATTTCTGCCAGCGTTCCGGCCGGCGCGTGGGGCTCGTGACGAGTGGAAGCACCGAACACTCGGGCTTCCCATCGATGGCGAGCGGTGCCGGTGCCAGGCCGGCGTCCGAGGACGGAGGGATGGGCACCCGAGCCCGGAAATGTCGAAGGCATGAGGACAGAGAAGCATGAAAAAGCATGAAAAGCAATCAG
The DNA here is from genome assembly GCA_016845585.1 of Acidimicrobiaceae bacterium. Classification (GTDB taxonomy): domain Bacteria; phylum Actinomycetota; class Acidimicrobiia; order Acidimicrobiales; family Aldehydirespiratoraceae; genus JAACCU01. Next base: position 208,502 of record JAERSO010000129.1, read on the forward strand.
ACAATCCCACACCCGGCCTCGTTCCGCTCGGTACGCTCAGCGGGTGCACGAACTCAAGATCGGACTGCTCGGCTGCGGGAACGTGGGCGGTGCCCTCGCTGAATTGCTGACGACGCGGCGAGCCGCCATCGCCGCTCGAACGGGGATCGATCTATCCGTCGGCGCGATCGCCGTGCGTTCGGCATCGAAGCACCGCGACGTCGTCGTCGATGCCGATCTGCTCACCACCGACACGCTCGGGGTCGTCGAGGATCCCGAGATCGATCTGATCGTCGAGGTCATCGGCGGCATCGAGCCGGCTCGCGAGTTCATCCTCCGAGCCCTCGGACTCGGCAAGCCGGTCATCACCGGCAACAAGGAGCTACTGGCGAATCACGGCGCCGAACTCTACGCCGCGGCAGAGGCGGCCGGTGTCGATCTGCTCTTCGAGGCCGCCGTCGCCGGTGGCATCCCCCTCATGCGACCGCTGCGTGAGTCGCTCGTCGGTGAAGACATCACCCGTGTGATGGGCATCGTCAACGGCACCACCAACTACATCCTCACCCAGATGACCGAGCACGGTGCGGCCTACGCCGACGCCCTCGCCGATGCCCAGGGACTCGGCTACGCCGAAGCCGACCCGACCGCCGATGTGGAGGGCTTCGATGCCGGGGCCAAGGCCGCGATCATCGCTTCGATCGTCTACGGCGCGTCGGTGGTTGCGGGCGACGTCTACCACGAGGGCATCTCCAACGTCACCGTCACCGACATCGAGATGGCCAAACGCCTCGACCACGTCATCAAGGCCGTCGCGGTCATCGAGGGTGGCGAGAACGCCAATGGCGAGTCCGAGATCGCCGTGCGTGTCCACCCGGCGATGATCCGCCGTGATCACCCGCTCGCCAATGTGAACGACAGCTTCAACGCCGTGTTCGTCGAAGGCGCCTCGGTCGGCGATCTGATGTTCTATGGACGTGGGGCCGGCGGCGGGCCGACCGCGAGCGCCGTACTCGGTGATGTGATCGACGCCGCGGTCAACAAGGTGGCCGGCACAGCAGCGGCGATCGGGAATCTCCAGCGAGCCAGGATCCGCTCGATCGATTCGCTCGCCAGCGCGTACTACCTCAACCTCCAGGTCTCTGATCAGCCGGGTGTGCTCGCCCAGGTGGCGTCCGTGTTCGGCGCCCACGATGTGTCGATTCGGTCGATGGAGCAGCGGGGGCTCGACCACGAAGCCGAGATCATCTTCATCACCCATGTCTCCAACGAAGCGGCGGTCCAGGCGACCCTCAACGCGCTGCGCGAACTCGATGTGGTCAACGAGGTCTGCTCGGTGATCCGCGTGGTCGGCGACGAGGACTGACGATGTCCGACGGGTCCGGTATGCGATACGCGAGCTCGCGTGGGCTCGCCGCCGAGGTCGACTTCAGCGATGCCCTCCTCGGCGGGCTCGCCCCCGACGGCGGCCTGTACCTGCCGACCGAGTGGCCCGCGCTCACCTCGGCTGCGCCCGACTCCTACCCGGAGCTCGCGGCCGCGGTCATGCAACCGTTCGTGGCCGGGGTCATCGCCCCGGACGACTTCGCGGCGATGGTGGCCGACGCGTACTCGACATTCTCGGCGCCTGACGTCTGCCCGCTGGTCCGGCTCGACGACAACCATCATCTGCTCGAGCTCTTCCACGGCCCGACCCTTGCGTTCAAGGACGTGGCGCTGCAGTTGGTCGGCCGCCTCTTCGATCACGAGCTTCGTCGCCGTGACGAGCGAGTCACGATCGTCGGCGCCACGTCGGGCGACACCGGTTCGGCGGCGATGGAAGCAGTGCGTGGCAGTGACCGCGTCGACATCGTGATCCTTTTCCCGGCGGGCCGCACGAGCGAAGTGCAGCGCCGGCAGATGACGACCCTCGATGATCCCAACGTCCACGCAGTCGCCGTGGACGGCACCTTCGACGACTGCCAGGACCTCGTGAAGGCGATGTTCGCGGACGAGCCCTTCCGTTCTCGTTGTGGTCTGTCCGCGGTCAACTCGATCAACTGGGCCCGGGTCATGGCCCAGATCGTCTACTACGTGTGGGCCGCGCAGAAGCTCGGCCGGCGCGACACCCCCATGACCTACTGCGTGCCCACCGGGAACTTCGGCAATGTGTTCGCCGGCCACGTCGCCCATCGGATGGGCCTCCCCGTCGACCGTTTCATCGTGGCGTCGAACACCAACGACATCCTCACCCGCCTGATCGACACCGGCGAGATGCTGGCCGACGAGGTCGTTCCCACCCTGTCTCCATCGATGGACATCCAGATCTCTTCGAACCTCGAGCGTCTGCTCGTCGAGCTGCTCGACGGCAACGGCCCGGCCACGGCGGAACTCCTGGCCGGTTTCCGTGAATACGGTCGGGCGGCGTTGACCCCGCAGCAACACGAGCGGTTGGTGTCGGAGTTCGCCGGCACCCGACTCGACGACACCGAGACGCTTGCCGTCATGCGCGACGTCCACGAGCGCCACGGCTTGCTGGTCGATCCCCACACCGCGGTCGGCATCGGCGCGGCCGAGCGGTTGCGTCGCCAAGGCGAGGCGATCGTCACCTTGTCGACCGCCCATCCGGCCAAGTTTCCCGATGCCGTGAAGCGGGCAACGGGTATTCACCCCGAGCTGCCGGCCCATCTCGCCGGCATCTTCGACCGCGAGGAGCGGATGGAGTCGTTGCCCAACGATCTGGCTGCAGTTGAAGACTACGTGGATGCAGTTCGGCGCTAGAGCGCTACGATCACTTCATCGTCATTGATGGTGCCGTCGGATCCGATCGGCAGCGGGCGGCCGTTCCAGGTGGCCGCAGACGATCAACAGAATCTTCGAACTGAGGAGACGTGCCCGTGGAGACCGCGGAGATGCGCCGGTCGACCTTGCAGCGCAAGGATCGCGATGAGCTGACCCAGATCGCCGAGACGCTCGGCAAGAAGCCGCCGTCGCGTGCGCGCAAGGGGGAGATCATCGATCTGATCCTCGACCTTGCTGCCGGCAGCGATGGTTCGAGTGTCGGCGGCCCGGCCAAGGACGCCGAGCAGGCCTCCGAGACGGAGACGCCGGCAGCGGCCGAGGCGTCCGCCGAGTCCGAAACGGCATCGGATGACAGCGATGGTGAGGCAACCGCCGACAGCGACTCGGACGACAGCGCCGACGCCTCCAATGAGGGTGGCGACAAGCAGCAGGGCCGAAATCGCAACGATCGCAATGACCGCAACGACCAGGGTCAGGGCCAGGGCGAGTCGGGCAACCGCCGACGTCGCCGTCGGGGTCGTGATCGTGACAATCGTGAGGGTGGCAGCGACAACTGGGACGGCGAGCCGATCCCGGTCGAGGGCTACCTCGATCTCCGCAACGAGGGCTATGGCTTCATCCGGGTGAACGGCATGCTGCCGAGCCGTGACGACGCGTATGTTCCCGTGAAGCTCGTGCGCCAGTTCGGCCTGCGCAAGGGTGATGTCGTGGCGGGTCCCTCCCGTCCGGCCAACCGCAACGAGAAGAACCCGGCGCTCCTCTCGGTCGAACAGGTCAATGGCGGCGATCCGCAGGAGGCGGCCGGTCGTCCGCAGTTCGAAGATTTGACACCGCTGTTTCCCGACGAGCAGCTGAAGATGGAGATGAAGGGCGACCGTTCGAACATGACGGCGCGAATCATCGATCTTCTCTCTCCGATCGGGAAAGGACAGCGTGGCATGATCGTGTCGCCGCCGAAGGCGGGCAAGACATCGATCCTGAAGCAGGTCATCCGCTCGATCGAGGCCAACAACCCCGAGGTTCATCTCATGGTGCTGTTGGTGGACGAGCGGCCCGAAGAGGTCACCGACATGAAGCGGTGGCTGCGTGAAGGCGAGGTCATCGCGTCCACGTTCGACAAGCCGACCGAGGAGCACATCACTGTCGCGGAGATGACGATCGAGCGCGCCAAGCGCATGGTCGAGGGTGGCCGCGATGTGTGCGTCATTCTCGACGGCATCACCCGCCTCGCTCGCGCGTACAACCTCGAGGCACCGCAGTCGGGTCGTGTCATGTCCGGCGGTGTCGATGCCGCGGCGCTGTATCCGCCGAAGAAGTTCTTCGGTGCCGCCCGCAACGTCGAGGAGGGTGGTTCGCTCACGATTCTCGCCACCGCACTCGTCGACACCGGCTCGCGGATGGACGAGGTCATCTTCGAGGAGTTCAAGGGCACCGGCAACATGGAGCTCCGTCTGGATCGCCACGCCGCCGAGCGTCGTATCTATCCCGCCATCGAAGTCGATGGCTCGTCCACGCGGCATGAAGAGTTGCTCTTCGAGAAGAAGCAGCTCAGCAATGTGTGGAAGCTCCGTCGAGTCCTCGGCGCCCTCACCGCCGACGGCAAGCCATCGGCCGGTCTGGAGATGCTGATCGAACGCCTTGGTGAGTTCAAGACCAATGATGAGTTCCTTGCCGAGGTCGGTTCGTCGGCATCGGCCTCGTAGACTGGACCCGCTATGAAGTCTGACATCCACCCCGAGTACCGCCCGGTCGTCTTCCAGGACGTCTCCGCCGGCACCTCGTTCATCACCCGCTCCACCATCGACACCAGCGAGACCGTGACATGGGAAGACGGCAACGAGTACCCGCTGTACAAGGTGGAGATCTCGTCGGAGAGCCACCCGTTCTTCACCGGCACCATGAAGATCGTCGACACCGCTGGTCGTGTCGAGCGCTTCGAGAAGCGTTACGGCCGTCGCAAGTCGGCTGGCGCTGCTTCCGAAGACAGCTGATCCACTCGTGAGTCTCGATCCCGCGCAGCGGGCGGGGCTCGAGCGGGCCCGGGCCATGGCCCTGGCTCGTGAACAATTCGAACTCGACGCATCGACCGGCGGTGTCGAGGTGGACGCCGCTCCCTTTGGAGTCACGGTGCACTCCTCGGACCGGGCGGTCGTTGTCGTTTCCAGCGACGATCTCGCCGTGCTGGGTGGTGTCATCGTCTGGATCGACCGTCTCGGTCTTGATTCCGTCGCGCTCGTCGCCGAGCACAACGCCGGCGTCCATGCTCGCCGCGTGGCGGTTCTCGCTCCGGAGGTCACCGTCCATCAACTGAGCGGCACGACTGCATCGCCGGCCGCGGCCGATCCCATCCCCGAGCCCCAACCCGGTCTCGAAGATTTGGCCGCGCTGGTTGCGGTGATCGAGCGCTCGGGCGCCCAGGCCGTCGAAGAAGACGGAATCATGCGCGCGGAGGTGGCCGGACTCGAAGTCGGCCGTGTCGTCGAAGCGCCCTCCGGCCCGATGCTCGAGGTCGGCGTCGGTCGCTTCGATCGTGAGGCCGGAGCGCTTCTCCACGCCGACCGACCGGTCGAACCCAACCTGGTCAGCACCATCGAGCTGGTCAGCGGGCATCGTCGCGCCGGTGCGCCATCGCATGCGATCAACCGGATCGGTCGCGAACGTTGGCTTCGCGACGTCGTGCGCAAGAACCCAGGGGAGTGGGGACTCGACAATCTCGCGCTTGTCGAGCCGATTCCGCCTCGCACCAGCCTTCTCGAGGCCGGCCCCGCTGCGTTGATGGCTGAGCGGGGCGGTGTGCGCACGCTGGTGGTCTGCTCCGTTGGCGTGGAGTTGGGCCTGATTCCCGAGGCTGCGGACCTTGTGTCCCGCCATGATCCCGATGCCGTGTTGATTCTCATCCCGGCCCGTGATCAGCTGCCCTTCCTTTCCCGTTTGGCGGGTCGATTGCCGGTGCCGACCACGTTGGCGAGCATCGATGTGCCGTGGGCTGACTGATCGCAGGCCGCAACCTCGTCACCGTCGGTGGCACGAGTTGTAAAGATCAGGGAAAATCAGTAGCTTGTGCACGGATTCACGAGCGGGTAACGAGACTCGCCGGATGCGTCCAGGACACCGACCGATGCAGGCTTCAGCGCAGCGCGACTTTCATGATGCCCTTTGGCGTTCTCATGGTGGCTTCGATCTCGTGCTTTCGCCGGTCCTCATCTCGCTGCTCGGACTCTGGATCGATTCCATCGCTGGCACTCGCCCGATCTTCATGCTCGCCTTCTTGGCGTTCGGAATCACCGGCGCTGTCCTCAAGGTCTATTTCGACTTCAAGCGCGGAATGGCCGAGACGACCCACCGCGCCGCCGAGCTGCGCGCGGAAGCTGCGGCACTCCGCGGCCAGGCGGAGCAGGTATGACCGCCATGGCCGCGAACCCCTTGACCGAGCGCATGGAAGGGCCTTCGCCCGCCGTCGAGGTCGCCAAGGACATCGCCCGCCGCGGTGCCATCATCGCTCCCGCTGCCGTCATCCTCGGTTCCGTCTTCTGGGGAGCTGATGGGGCCGCCTCTGTTGCCTACGGCCTCGGCATCATCGTCGTCAACTTCCTGCTGGCCGCTGCCCTTCTCGGTTGGGGCGCCCGCATCTCGCTCGCGATCATGGCCGGCGCCGCCATGTTCGGCTTTCTCATTCGTCTCGGCCTGATTACCGTCGCGGTGCTCGCCGTACGCAACGCATCATGGGTCGAGCTCCTGCCACTAGGGCTCACCCTGATCATCACTCACCTCGGATTGCTCTTTTGGGAGATGCGATTCGTGTCCGCCTCGCTAGCCTTTCCCGGGCTCAAGCCACAAAAAACCTCAGCTCATCCGAGCGATAAGGAGCAACAGTGATCCTCGGAGCCGTGCACTTCCCACCGATCGAGAACGTGATCGAGTGGCCGGCATTCCTGTTCGAAGGCACCGACTACGCCTTCAACAAGATCGCCTTCATCCACCTCCTCGGCATGGTCATTCCGGCCGTCGTGTTCCTGCTCGCCAAGCGTGGCGACGGACTCGTGCCTCGTGGAACCCGCACAGTCGCTGAGGGCATCGTCACCTTCGTCGAGGAGCAGATCGCCAAGCCCGGTATCGGCCACGGCCACGAGCCGTACATGCCGCTGCTGGTATCGTTCTTCCTCTTTGTCTTCATCGGCAACATCACCGAGGTCATCCCGCTCTTCCAGATGCCGGCCAACGCTCGCATGGCGGGTCCGGTCGTGATCGCCCTCACTGCATGGGCGATGTTCATCGCTGTCGGTGTGCGCCACAACGGTCTCAAGTACTTCGCCATGGTGCTCTTCCCTCCGGGCGTGCCCAAGGCGCTCTACCTGCTGGTGACGCCCATCGAGTTCCTCTCGAACTTCCTGGTCCGCCCCTTCAGCCACGCCGTTCGTCTCTTCGCCAACATGCTCGCCGGTCACATCCTTCTCGTGACGTTCACCGTGCTCTGCATCTCGGTGTTCTCGGCGTCAGCGCTCTTCCTCGTCCAGATCGGCACCTTCCCCGGCCTGGTCCTTTTCACCGCTTTCGAGGTCGGCGTCTCGCTGATCCAGGCCTTCGTCTTCTCGATCCTTGCCGCCGTGTACATCGGTGGCGCCCTGCACCCGGCTCACTGATCTCTGATCAGCGACTACGCCGATCTCTGATCAGCGTCGGGCGCACGCAAGTTCCTACCCAAACAGATCCCGCCGGCTCACCGGCACCAACAAAACAGGAGAGCATCCAATGAGCACCCTGGCTCAGATTGCACAGCTGACTGCTGATGACGAAAAGGCCGTTTCCGCGGCTGCCGGCGCCGGCATGGCCTATGGCCTCGCCGCCATCGGTCCTGGCATCGGCATTGGTTACCTCGTCGGTCAGGCCGTTCAGGCCATGGCTCGCCAGCCCGAGTCGGCTGGTCAGGTCCAGACCACGATGTTCCTCGGCATTGCCTTCACTGAGGCACTCGCCCTCATCGGCTTCGTCGTCTTCATCCTTCTGAAGTTCGTCTGATCCCCCTGGTGTCTCGGCGGCATGGCCGAGAACCGTTGTACGCACGCTGACACGCACACTGAGGTGCATTTGCGATGGAATTGTTGATTCTCGGCGCTGACGCCGAGGAAGAAGAACACGAGGCAGAGGAAGGCCACGCCGAAGTCGAGGCCGAAGCTCCGCCGAACCCGGTTATCCCGGAGGTCAATGAGATCCTCTGGGCAGCCGTTTTCTTCTTCCTGCTCTGGGCCATGATGAAGTACGTCCTGCTTCCCCCGATCGTTCGAGGGATGAAGAACCGTGCTGACACGATCCAGTCCGGCAAGGATGCTGCTGACGCTGCGACCGCCGCGCTGGGTGCCGCCAAGCGCGATCACGAGGCCACGCTGGCCGAGGCTCGCGCCGAAGCCGGCACGATCCTCGCGGGTGCCCGTGCTGCCGCTGACGAGCGTCGCTCTGCTCTGCAGGCCGACGCCGACTCGGAGATCGCCGACATGCGACGTGATGCCCAGGCCGAGATCGATCAAGCCCGCGCCGATGCGCTCTCCGGCATGCGGGGCGACGTTTCGTCTCTCGCTGTCGGTGCCGCCTCGATCGTGCTCGGTCGGGACCTCGACGCAGGTGCCAACCAGTCCGCCATCGACCAGGCCCTCGGCCAGTAGATCGGAGACGCAGATGCTTGCACTACTCATCGCTGCTGAGGACTCCCACGGCGTCGAGCCCAACGGCTACTTCATCCCGCACGACATCAACGAGCTCTGGTGGGGCTCGGTGTCCTTCGGCATCATCTTCATTCTCTTCATGATGAAGGGTCTTCCCGTCATCAAGAAGGCGATGCAGGCCAAGACCGCACGGGTGGAAGCCGAACTGGCTGACGCCGAGCAGGCCAAGGCCGATGCCGAGGCCGAGCTGACCTCACTCACCTCGTCACTCGGCGACGCCGGTGCTGAGGCCGAGGCCATCATCTCGGATGCTCGCGAACAGGCTGTTCGTCTCGAGGCCGATCTCGTTGCTCGTGCCGAGGCCGACGTGGTCGAAGCCAAGGAGCGGGCTCGTATCGAGGTCGCTGCTCAGCGTGATCAGGCGCTGACCGACCTGCGAGCGGCCGTTGCCGCTCAGGCACAGACCGCCGCCGACGCTGTCGTTCGGGGAAACCTCGACGATGCCGCTGTCCAGAGCTCGTTGATCGACGACTACATCTCTTCCGTCGGCGCAGCCGGCTGACCCCAAGGACACTGTTATGAGTGACACCATCGACGCATATGCGAACGCTCTCCTCGCAGTCGTGCGCGCCGAGGGCGCCAGCGGGGCCGACGACGAGATCTATCGGTTTGCGCAGGCCCTGGAGGGGAACGACGCATTGAGCGCCGCCCTCGCCGATCCCTACATCCCGGCCGAGAAGCGTCAGCAGATCGTTGCCGACGTGCTCGGCGACAAGGCCGGCAACGTCGCCAACGCCGCCATCGCCCTCGTGGTCGGTGCCGGTCGTGCGGTCGATCTGCCCGCCATCGCCCGAGCCCTCGTGGCCAAGCAGGCTGCCGCCGGGGGCCGCGAGGTCGCCGAGGTTCGCAGCGCTGTCGCCCTGAGCGACGATCAGAAGACCCGCCTGGCGGCCTCGCTTGCGAAGGCCACCGGCAAGGACATCGAAGTAAAGGTGACTGTCGACCCCTCCGTGCTCGGCGGCGTCGTCACCACCATTGGCGACACTGTGATCGACGGAAGCGTCCGCAGTCGCCTCGCCCAGGTGAAATCTCACCTCGGCTGATTGAGAACGAAGCAGAGAGAAGAGACCAGAGATGGCTGATCTACAGATCAACACCGACGAGATCACTGCAGCACTGAAGGCGAACCTCGAGGGATTCACTCCCTCGGTCGAGCAGACCACCGTTGGTCGTGTGCTCGAGGTCGGCGACGGCATCGCCCGTGTGTCGGGCCTGCCCGACGCCGCTGTGAACGAGATGCTTCGGTTCGAAAACGGCCTCATCGGCCTGGCCCTCAACCTCGACGAGGATTCGATCGGCGCGGTTGTGCTGGGCGACGTCGAAGGCATCGAGGAAGGCCAGCCCGTCGAAGCCACCGGTGAGATTCTCTCCGTGCCGGTCGGCGACGGCCTGCTCGGTCGTGTCGTCAACCCGCTCGGTGAGCCGGTCGACGGCAAGGGGCCGCTCACGAACGTGCAGCCTCGCCGCATGGAGATCCAGGCGCCTGGCATCCTCGGCCGTAAGCCGGTGCACGAGCCCATGCAGACCGGCATCAAGTCGATCGACTCGCTGATCCCGGTTGGCCGTGGCCAGCGCGAGCTGATCATCGGCGACCGCAAGACCGGCAAGACCACCATCGCCCTCGACACGATCCTGAACCAAAAGGGTCTGGGCGTGAAGTGCATCTACGTGGCGATCGGTCAGAAGGCCTCGACCGTGGCGCAGAACGTCGCCACCCTCGAAGAGCTCGGTGCCATGGAGTACACCACCATCGTGGTTGCTCCGGCCTCCGATCCGGCGCCGTTCAAGTTCCTCGCTCCCTACGGTGGTTGCGCCATGGGTCAGCACTGGATGGAAAACGGCGAGCACTCGCTCATCATCTACGACGACCTCTCGAAGCAGGCCGAGGCCTACCGCCAGGTATCGCTGCTGCTGCGTCGCCCGCCGGGCCGTGAGGCCTTCCCCGGCGACGTCTTCTACTTGCACTCGCGTCTGCTCGAGCGTGCCGCCAAGCTCTCCGATGAGCTCGGCGCCGGTTCGCTCACCGCCCTTCCGGTCATCGAGACCAAGGCCGGCGACGTGTCCGCCTTCATCCCGACCAACGTGATCTCCATCACCGACGGTCAGATCTTCCTGCAGGACGACCTCTTCAAGTCGGGTATCCGCCCCGCCGTAGACGTCGGCATCTCGGTGTCACGTGTGGGTTCGGCTGCACAGGTCAAGGCCATGAAGACCGCCACCGGCACGCTGAAGGGTGACCTTCAGCAGTTCCGTGAGCTCGAGGCCTTCGCCGCTTTCGGCTCCGACCTCGACGCCGTGTCGAAAGCTCAGCTCGAGCGTGGCTACCGCCTCACCGAGCTCCTGAAGCAGGGCGTCAACTCGCCGCTGCCGGTCGCCGAGCAGTCTGTGTCGATCTTCGCCGGCACCCGCGGCTATCTCGATTCGCTGCCGGTCGAAGACGTGCTTCGCTTCGAAGCCGAACTGCTCGACTGGTTCCGCACCCGTCACGGCGACATCATGGATTCCATCAAGAACGATGGTGTCATCCCCGACGAGGGCGCCTTCGAGGACGGCATCAAGGCCTTCGCCGCCCAGTTCCAGACCTCCGACGGTTCCGGCTCCGAGCCCGAACCCGAGGATCAAGGCGACGCCCACACCACGACTGTCGATTCGGACACCACGCTGCCCGAAGAAGACATCACCCGCGACGAGGACTGAGGTAGCCCGTGCCTGGCGGTAAAGAACGCGAGCTCAAGCGACGGATCTCGAGCGTTCAGTCCACCAAGAAGATCACCCGAGCCATGGAGCTCATCGCTGCCACCCGCGTGGTGAAGGCGATGCAGCGGGCCGACGCGTCACGCCCCTACGCCAGGCAGATCACCTCGGTGATCGAGAACTTGGCTGCGGGTGGTGCCGAGGTCAACCATCCGCTGTTGCGTGAGGTCGAAGACGTCAAGCGTGTCGGCTTCATCGTGATGGCCGGCGATCGTGGTCTGGCCGGTGCCTACAACTCGAACCCGATTCGCGCATGTGAGCGTCAGCTCCAGGCCCACCAACTCGAGGGCAAGGACTACTCACTTTTCTGCGTCGGCAAGAAGGCCAACGCCTACTTCAAGTTCCGCAACTACCGGATCGATCACACCTACGCCGGTTTCTCTGACAACCCGACGTACGAGGACGCCCGCCAGATCGCGGAGGACGTCGCCGACGCCTTCATCTCCGGTGAGGTCGACGAAGTCGAGCTGATCTACACCGAGTTCGTCTCCATGGGTACGCAGAACGTTTCGGTTCGCCGATTCCTGCCCCTCGAGGACACCGCGGTGATGGCCGAAGCCGGCGGTGGGTCCGCTGAGGCTGCAGCCGCGTTCGAGTTCGAGCCGTCCCCCGAGGCCGTTCTGGAATCGCTCCTGCCCCGCTATGTCGAAGCCCGCCTCTTCGGTGCGCTCCTCGACTGTGCGGCATCTGAGCACGCCAACCGTCAGCGGGCCATGAAATCAGCCACCGACAACGCCGAGGAGCTGATCACCAAGCTTTCGCGTGAGATGAACTCGGCCCGTCAGGCCGCGATCACCACCGAGATCATGGAGATCGTCAGTGGCGCCGAGGCACTCGGTGCCGACGACGGTGGCTCCGACGCCGGTTCATTCGACACGTCCGCCGGTCTCGAGGCAGCACTGCTCGCCAACGCCGCTGCGACCGCCACGGCCACCATCGAGCCCGGCCCTTACGGTGCCGGCTCCGCCGCCCCGCTGGCCGACAGCTCGGCCCCATCGGCTGCGTTCACCATCAAGGGCAACGCCGACTCCATGCTCTACCACCGACCCGACAGCCGCAGCTACGACGTGACCAAGGCCGAGGTCTGGTTCGACACGCCTGAACGAGCCGAGGCCGCCGGTTTCACGCTCGCCAACACACACCCTTCTCCGGAATCCTGATCAGGAGTTCACACACCAATGACTGTTACTGAAAACGATCTCAAGAACGGCCGCATCGTCGGCATCGCCGGCCCGGTGGTCGACGTTGAGTTCCCCGCTGGCGCTCTCCCCGAGATCAACCAGCAGCTCGAGTTCGACGTGAACGTCGATGGCGAGACCATCCTCGTTCCCGCCGAGGTCGCACAGCAGATCGGCGACAACCGCGTCCGCGCCATCGCCATGAAGCCGACCGATGGTCTGACCCGTGGTGCCGAGGTGCGCAACACCGGTCATGGTGTGCAGGCGCCGGTCGGCGACGGCACCCTCGGTCACATCTGGAACGTCATGGGTGACTGCCTCGACGTGCCCGAGCACCGCACCGACGAGCGCTGGAACATCCATCGTGCCGCCCCGAGCTTCGACTCACTCGAGCCGTCGGCAAAGATGTTCGAGACCGGCGTGAAGGTCATCGACCTCCTCACCCCCTACAAGGAGGGTGGCAAGATCGGTCTGTTCGGTGGTGCCGGTGTGGGCAAGACCGTTCTGATCACCGAGATGATCACCCGTGTGGCTTCGAACCACGGCGGTGTGTCCGTGTTCGCCGGCGTCGGTGAGCGCACGCGTGAAGGCACCGACCTCTTCATCGAGATGGGCGAGACCGTCATGGGTGACGGTGAGACGACTGTTCTCGACAAGGCCGCTCTCGTGTTCGGCCAGATGGATGAGCCGCCAGGCGTGCGCCTCCGTGTGGCCCTGTCCGGCGTGACCATGGCCGAGTACTTCCGTGACGTGCAGAACCAGGACGTGTTGCTCTTCATCGACAACATCTTCCGCTTCGTGCAGGCCGGATCCGAGGTGTCGACCCTGCTCGGACGTATGCCGTCCGCGGTGGGCTACCAGCCCACCCTGGCCGACGAGATGGGCGAGCTCCAGGAGCGCATCACCTCGACCCGTGGTAAGTCGATCACCTCGCTGCAGGCCGTGTACGTGCCCGCCGATGATTACACCGACCCGGCGCCGTTCACCTCCTTCACCCACTTCGACGGCACCACCGAGCTCAACCGTGACATCGCGGCGCTCGGCATCTATCCCGCCGTGGACCCGCTGTCCTCCAGCTCCACCATCCTCGACCCGCTGGTCGTGGGCGACCGTCACTACCAGACGGCGCGTCGAGTGCAGGAAGTCCTGCAGCGCTACAAGGAACTCCAGGACATCATCGCCATTCTCGGTCTCGACGAGCTGTCCGAAGAGGACCGCATCACCGTCGACCGAGCCCGCAAGGTGCAGCGCTTCTTGTCGCAGCCCATGTTCGTGGCCAAGGCCTTCACCGGCCAGGACGGCATCTTCACGCCCGTCTCGGAGACCATCGACTCGTTCGAAGCCCTCCTCAACGGCGACCTCGACCACCTGCCCGAGCAGGCGTTCTACATGGTCGGCGGCGCCGAGGATGCTGAGCGCAAGGCTGCTGAGCTCCAGGCCGACGCCTGATCACGCGGTAACGAGGAACGCAGGACATCATGCTCAACGTTCAAGTCGTCTCACCCGAATCGGTGTCGTACACCGGCGAGGCCGAAATGGTCGTCGCCCGTACCGTCGACGGTGGCGACATCGCCTTCCAGCAGGGTCACATCCCGTTCATCGGCACCCTTGCCGTGTGGTCGGTCGACGTGATCAAGGACGGCGGCGAACGCGACACCTTCGCCGTGCACCGGGGTTTCGTCCAGGTGTCCGGTGAGGACGTCACCATCCTCAGCGATGTGAGCGAGTCCAGGGACGCCATCGACGTCCCCCGCGCCGAAGCAGCCCTCGCGGCCGCCGACGCCGCACTGGCCGCAGACGCCGACGACGCTGCGGCGGCGGGCGACAAGGCTCGTGCCGAACTCCGCCTGCGAGTCGTCGCCACCGACTAGCCCAGAAGAGTCTTCTGGTTGGGAGACGGGAAACGCACGCTGAAGCGGGAGTCGCCCACCGTTTCGCGAAGCCGGTCGATCTCGACGCCGAGCAGCTGACGGTGGGTGTGGTTCAGCGCCGTCGTGTCGACGTCGTGGGCGATTGTTCCGTCCTGGCGCTGCGCCCATCCGCCGACGACCCGACCGTCCAGCCAGACAGTGGGTCCGATGTTGCCGTTTCTGTCCACGACTCGGGCCGCGACCTCGTCGGGGAGATACCAGCTTCGCTGCTTCCAGCCCATCGGCGTTGGGTCGAGGCCGGGCAGAAGCCCCACCCATGGGCCTGGGTCGGGGGGAACCTCGTGGCCGGGGTGGACGTAGCCCTCACCTGACTCGAGCATGACCGGCTCCGCCTCCACTGCCTCCAGTGCCTGGCGGACGAGTGTCTTGGTGCCGCCCGTCCACCACGCCAGATCGGTGAGCGTTCCCGGACCGAACTGGCGGAGCCATCGGTCGATGACGATGGTGGCTCCGGTCAGCTCACCGTGACGGCCCCAGTCGATCTGCATCCAACGATCATTCGACTCCCATGCGTAGTGCGAGCCGATCCAGCTGCCTGGCGGTCGCGCCCGGCAGATCGCACCGTCCATCGCGGCGAGCAACAGGAAGCGTGAATGGAGCGCGATCCGGCCGGTCGACCTCCCTTGCCGAACCTCGATCGTCACCGCCAGGTCCGGAGCGAGCTCACCCAGCTCTCGGGTCGAAACCGGTCGCCCGGCCTCCTCGACCAGACCGACGATCCGCCGGATGCCACGATCGATCCAGTCCTCGTCGTGTTCGAAGATCTTCGTGCTCCGGTGTCGCTCCGCTGCCACGATCTTGCGGGTGAATCCGGCGTGCGCGGCTCGGGCGAGATGCGGCGACATGACCCAGAGTGTGCGACGCATGGCGTGATGCCGGATGAGCGTTCGACCGTCGTAGAGCGCGTGCTCCATGGCAGCGATGTCGGGTGACGACATCCTGGCAGCCGCCGCGAGATGGACGGTCGCGGGGTCGGACGAATGGAGCGCACCGAGGCCGTCGGCGATGGTCGGCACGTCATCGCTCCGGGTCGCGGGCGTGAGGCGGTGACGGACGGCGAGCGCCGAACGTCGTTCGCCGTCGCTCATGGTTCGCACGATGACTGCCGGCCTCTACGGGACGACGGTCCCGGGCACGCCCTCTTCCGGGTCGGGGTACGCCATGTCGAGCGACCGCAGGGTCGAGACGATGATCTCACTGATGACGCGGTTGCGAAACCACTTGCGGTCGGCCGGGATGACATACCACGGGGCGTCGTCGGTCGAGGTCTCCTCGAGCATGACCCGAAACGCTTCCTGGTAGTCCGCCCAATGCTCGCGCTCGGCGAGGTCGCCGAAGCTGAACTTCCAGTTCTTGTCAGGGCGGTCGATCCGGTCCTGCAGACGCTCTCGCTGTTCGTCCTTCGAGATGTGCAGGAACAACTTGACGATCGTGGTGCCCTCGTCGACGAGCAGCTGCTCGAAGTTGCGGATGTGCTCGTAGCGGCGTGACCAGCGTTCCCCGGGAACGAGTTCATGCACCCGTACGACGAGCACGTCCTCGTAGTGGGAGCGGTTGAAGATCGTGAGTTCGCCTGAACCCGGGGTGTGCTGGTGGACCCGCCAGAGATAGTCGTGGGCCAACTCCTCGGGCGTCGGCTTCTTGAACGGTGCCACGGTGACGCCCGACGGGTTCACCCCGTCGAAGACGTGGCGGATGGTGCCGTCCTTGCCGCCGGTGTCGGTGGCCTGAATCACCACGAGCACCTTGTGCCGTCCCTCGGCGTGCAGGAGCTCCTGAAGCGACTCGAGCTCCTTGTTCAACGCCTTCGTCTCGTCCTCGGCATCATCTCGATCGAGACCACCGTTGTCGTGGGGATCCCAGGTCGAGAGATCGACTGTTTCGCCCGCGGGCACGCGATACCGGGAGATGTCCATCGACAGAGTGTGCCTCACCCACGGTGTGAATGGGGACGACCGACTTGATCGGGAGGCGTCTGGTGCCGATAGTGGTTGGGTCCAGTCCGAGTTGGGAGGTGCCGTGCGGCAAGCCGATGATTCGATGACCGAAGTCGAGAAGGCGCTGGCGGCCGAGTTTCGTGCCGCCGTGGAAGACGCGCGTGCTCGCGTCGGTGCCTTGTTGGAGCCGGCCTGTCCGAATGTCACGTTCTTGAAAGCACTCGCCGACGAGCTCAGCAAGGCAGCGAACTCGCCTGACTCGGTGCCGTACCCCGAACTCGTCGATGCCGATGCCTACTGGGAGGCCTCGGTGAAGCCGCAGGCGAAGGCACTGCGCGATGGCGTCCTCGGCATCGTCGAGTGGCTCGAGAATCGAGTGATCAACACGATGGAGGTCGCCGAGACCGACCTGAAGCAGACCGTGGATCTCGCCGGCGCTGATCCGGGCTCGAACCCCACCGCGATGCGCAGCGAGATCAATGATCGGGTCGCGGGACGCTGTTCGGCGCTTCATCACCAGATGGCCGAGCTGCTGGACGTGCTCCCGGACCGTGGCCCGCTCGATCAGGCCCGTGCTGTGCACGATGAGGCCCTGCTTCGCCAGGCCACCTCCGATGTCGAAGGGCTCAGAGAGGCATATCTGCGTGATGCCGGTGGCGACGACGCTCACCAGGCGTACGCCGCCCAGCAGTGGTCAGAGACCTTCGCTGATCGTGTGGCGCACCGTCGCGCCCTGCTCGCCGCCGGGGCCCCCTGGCGCCACCAGGAGCTCGCCCTCGTCGGCTACGAACGCGCCAGGACCGAGTGCGATTCTCTGGTCGAGGCCGCAGTCACGAGGCTCCAGGCGCCGCTGAGCGGCATGCAGCAGCTCCTGATGGAGCGATTCGACGCCGCCGGCGCTCAGTAGTCGACGGCCGCGTACTCGCTCAGCTTGTCGAGATGATGGTGGGCGGTGACCTGACGGACCGTGCGCGAGCGTGAACGCATCACGAGCGACTCGGTGTGGGCACCGAACGCGTCGAAGTGCACGCCGGTCAGCAACTCGCCGTCGGTGATCCCGGTGGCCGCGAAGAAGCAGTCGTCGCTCTTCACCAGGTCGTCCTGGGTGAGGACCTGATCGAGGTCGTAGCCGAGCTCGATCGCCTGGTTGCGCTCACGCTCGTTGCGAGGCCAGAGGCGTCCGAGCTGTTCGCCGCCCATGCACTTGAGCGCCGCTGCGGTGATCACGCCCTCGGGGGTGCCGCCGATTCCGATCAGGATGTCGGCACCGGAGGCGGGCCAGGCGGTGGAGATGGCGCCGGCCACATCACCGTCGGGGATCAGCCGGATCCGGGCACCGGCTTCGCGAACCTCTGAGATGTGGTCGGCGTGACGGTCGCGGTCGAGCACCACCACGGTGAGGTCTCGTACCGAGCGGCGCTTCGCGGCGGCGACCGAGCGGAGGTTCTCGGTGATCGACACGTCCATGGAGATCGCGCCCTTGGCTTCGGGGCCGACGGCGATCTTCTCCATGTAGACGCACGGACCCGGGTCGTACATCGTGCCGCGAGGCGCGACAGCGATCACCGCGAGCGCGTTGCCCCGCCCGAGCGCGGTGAGCGTGGTGCCGTCGATCGGATCGACGGCGATGTCGGTGGCGGGGTCGGATCCATCGCCGATCCGCTCGCCGTTGTAGAGCATCGGCGCTTCGTCCTTCTCGCCCTCGCCGATGACGACGATGCCGTCCATCGGAACCGAGCGGAGAATCGTGCGCATTGCATCCACGGCGGCGCCATCAGCGCCTTCCTTGTCGCCTCGTCCCATCCAGCGGGAGGCGGCCATGGCTGCCGCTTCGGTCACGCGAACGAGCTCGAGCGCGAGGTTGCGATCCGGAGCGGTGGGAGGAGTCTGTTCCATGACCGGACGGTACTTCATGCCGACACCGAATTGAGGGTCCGGGTCGGCGTAGTTTCTCAGCGGCGAGCGTGTCAGGATGCTCCCCGTGGCACCCTCCTTCCGATCCAGATTCCGCAGCGACGACCCCGGCGATGAGCCAGATCTCGAGCCCCCAGCGTCCGGCGAGGCCGACCGCGACTCGGTGGACGAGGAGCTCATCGACGACGACGGTGGTGAGTGGCTCGCCTATGAGCTCCACGAATGGGCTTCGGAATCGCGGGCCATGCTCGCCCAGTTGCTGATCGCCGATCAGGTGGTGCACTCCTGGCAGGGCACGACGCTGCTCGCCCACGAGACCGTCGAGGAGGCGGTCGACGCGCTGCTCGAGGAGGTCGAGGCGGCCACCAATCCCGAACTCGACCCCGACAAACCTCAGGTCGCCTTCGAGATGGAAGGCTGGTCCGGGGAGCAGCAGGCGCTGCTGGCTGAGCGGCTCGGGGGGACCGCCGTCCCCCATGAGTTCGATGTCGACGGGGATCTCGTCTGCCATGAAGAGGACGAGGAACAAGTCGAACTCATCATCGACGACATCCTCACCCGCGCCGCCGACGAAGGGCTCGAACAGCTGGAGGGGCTTGCCCTCAACGATCTCCTGTCCGCGCTCTTCGGCGCCACCGATCGTGTCCGCAAAGACGTGCGCGACGGTCCCGGCGTGCTCGGTTGCATCGACCACGGCCGTCGTCTGGCCGGCGTCGCCACCCCGTTCGGCTTCGCCGCCAGCAACTGGGTGGTGCTGCGTGATGCCGCTGGGGAGCTCGCTGACCTGCTCGAGAGCGACGATGCCACCGATGCCGACATCACCGACCTCGCCGCTCGTCTGCGCGACGCCCTGCAGCGCATCATCTGAGAGTGTTCGCCACGGGGCGGTCGACTGACCTTCGGCCCCGCCGGTCAGTAGCCTGACGACCGAAATGTTGTTGGCCGAGCTCCAGGTGTTCCACTCTCGCCCGATCGCGCCCACACGACGGGTCGCTCTCGGACAAACGCTGCTGCCGTGCGACCCGGCCCCCGGCTTCGGCGGGGTTCTTCTCGGTGCTGTGGCGGCGCGCTTCACCCCTGAGGTCGACCCTGATCTCTGGCCGGATCTCGTCTCATTGACGCATCAGGTGGAGGCCGGACGTCGGATTCCGCAGCCCCGTCTTCGCCACCGGTTCCAGGAGGATCGCGTTGGGCTGACCCCGAGCGTCCACCGGCTGTTCCGCAACGACGAGGGCACACTGCGAGCCAGCTTCAGCACGGAGAAGGGTGCACCGGCTCAGCACGTCCTCGGCGCGATCTATGCGGCCAACGGCCTGCCGGATGGTCGTCGGGGCACTGTGCTCAGCGCCGTGCGGCGCGGACTCGCCTGGTCGGGCGAGATCGGTCCCGGACTTCTCGCCCATCTGAGTGGGAAGAACACGAGCTCCCTGCACGCCGACGCCGTGGCCGACCCCATCGGCTGGGCCATGAACGTGCTCGGGATGTCGTCGATCGAGGCTCGGCCGGAGAAGGCCCAGATCCAGCGGCAGTTCCGCGAGGCGCTGATCGACGCTCACCCGGATCATGGCGGTGACGATGTCGATGCGGCGAGAAGAATTGCCGATCTCTCCGAGGCGCGGCGTATTCTCCTCGCTTCATGAGCCCCGCAGGATTCCTCGTCACCCATGGAGCCGGTAGCGATCGGAATCATCGACTCTCGTTGGCCTTGGAGGGTGCCCTACCGCTGCCGGTGCGACGGATGGACTTCCCCTACCGCAAGATCGGCCGCAAAGGTCCCCCGGACCGTGCACCGAAACTGATCGCCGAGATCGTGATGGAGGCCGAGGCCTTCGCTGCGGAGCTCGGGGTCGACGGTGCGGATCTCGTCCTCGGTGGCCGTTCGATGGGGGGCCGGATGTGTTCGATGGCCGTGGCCGAAGGACTGCCCGCATGTGGCCTCGTGATGCTGAGCTACCCCCTCCATCCGCCGAAGAAGCCCGAGAATCTCCGAACCGAGCACTTCCCGAGCCTTCGAGTCCCGTCACTTTTCGTCAACGGCGACCGTGACCCGTTCGGCACCCCGGAGGAGATGGATCGTGAGTTGGCGGCGATTCCCGGCCCGGTGACGATGCACTGGCTCGAGGGACAACGTCACGATCCGAAGCCGACGTTCGACGACGAGATCATCGAGGTCGTCGGTCAGTTCGTCCGGTCCCTCTAGCCTCGCATTCATGTTGCATCGCATCGCTGGGCTGGAGCACGAACTCCACGACGTCGAGATCAGGCTTGGCGACCCCGCGGTCCAGTCCGATCCCAAGCAGCTCGCCGACCTCGGGCGACGGTTCAAGCAACTCGAGGAAGTGGTGGGGGCGGGACGCCGCCTGCGCCAGGCGAGCGAGGACGTCGAGACGGCTCGGGAGATGCTGAGCGAGTCCGACGGTGATGAGCGCGACGAGTGGCGTGCGGAGGTCGAGCAACTCGAGGCCGACATCGCGGGAGCCGAAGAGGAGCTCCGGGTTCTTCTCCTGCCTCGTGACCCCAACGACGATCGCAACGTGATCATCGAGATCCGTGGCGCGGCCGGTGGCGAGGAAGCGAACCTGTTCGCTCGCGATCTGTTCACCATGTACGAGGGCTACGCCAAGCGCATGGGCTGGCGCATGGAGACGATGAGCGTGTCGCACACCGAGCGGGGTGGTTTCAGCGAGGTCACCGCGATGCTCGCCGGCGACTCGGTGTGGACGCGGATGAAGCACGAAGCCGGCACCCACCGCGTTCAGCGTGTGCCGGTGACCGAGTCGCAGGGGCGGATACACACTTCGTCGGCGACGATGCTGGTGATCCCCGAGGCCGACGATGTCGAGGTCCAGGTCGACGACAATGATCTGCGGATCGACACCTACCGGGCATCGGGCCCGGGTGGGCAGTCGGTCAACACCATGGACTCCGCAGTCCGAATCACCCACATGCCGACCGGCGTCGTCGTGTCGATGCAGGACGAGAAGAGCCAGCTCAAGAACAAGGCCAAGGCGCTGCGGGTTCTGAAGAGCCGGCTTCTTCAACTCGAGCAGGAGAAGGCCAACGCCGAGGCCGCAGCGTTGCGTGGCAGCCAGGTCGGCACGGGTGACCGCTCCGAGAAGATCCGCACCTACAACTTCAAAGAGAACCGGGTGTCGGATCACCGGATCGGTCTCACGATCCACAAGCTCGACAAGGTCCTGGCCGGCGAGCTCGACGACGTCAGTGATGCGCTGGTGGCTGATGAGCGCCGTCGGCAACTCGAGTCCGACGACGAATCGTGAGCGACGGCACCGTTTCCTGGGCGGAACTGATGTCCGAGGCCGAGGCGCGCCTCCATCGAGCCGGTCTGCAGTCGCCGCGTGTCGATGCTCGTCGCATCGTCGAGGAAGCAAGCGGCACGCCGCCGTCGGAGCTGCACCAGCTGCTCGGCGAGTTGGTCACGGTGCGCGGCGTTGCCCGATTCGACGCCATGGTGGCTCGGCGAGAGGCCGGCGAGCCCCTGCAGTACGTGCTCGGCAACTGGAGCTTCCGCGACCTCGAGGTGATGGTCGACTCCCGGGCCCTGATTCCCCGGCCCGAGACCGAGGTGGTCGCCGGCCTCGCCATCGACGAGGTCACCGCCCGATCGAGCGGTACCTCCCGCGAGATTCTCGTGGCTGACCTCGGCACAGGCAGCGGCGTGATCGCACTCTCCGTCGCCACGGAGTGCCCGCGTAGCCGCGTGCTGGCCACCGATGTCTCCGGCGACGCGCTGGCCGTCGCGCGCGCGAATCTGGCCGGGGTCGGTCGAGCATCCACGCGAGTGACCCTTCACGAGGGTGATTGGTTCGCGGCGTTGCCCCCCGCGGTGCGCGGGGCCCTCGATGTGATCGTGTCCAACCCGCCGTACATCGGCGACGATGAGGCGCTTCCGGCGGTTGTGGCTGATCATGAACCGGTCACCGCGTTGCGGGCCGGACCCATCGGCACGGAGTTCCTCGGCACGATTGTCGATGAGGCGGGCGAGTGGCTGCGTCCCGATGGCGCACTCGTCCTGGAAATGGCGCCGATGCAGACGGAGGGCATCGCCGCTCGAGCGCAGCTGCACGGCTATCAGGCGTCGATTCACGAGGACCTCACCGGCCGGGCGCGGGCGGTCGTGGCTCGCCGCGCCCCATGAGCGATCCGATCTCCGTCATCGCCGACGCCCTACGGGCGGGTGAGCCGATCGTGCTCCCGACCGACACCGTCTACGGGATCGCTGCCCTGGCTGCCGACGCACCCGCAGTCGAGGGGATCTTCTCGGCCAAGAAGCGTCCTGTCGACACCCGGATCGCCGCCTTGGTGGCCGACCTCTCGCAGGCTCATGAACTCGTCGAACTGCCCGCGGAGGGGCGTCGCCTCGCCGAGACGTTCTGGCCCGGAGCGCTCACGATCGTTGCGCCCCGACGATCGGGGTGTGACCTCGCCGTCGGAGATGAATCGACGGTCGGTGTCCGGTGCCCCGATCACCCGTTGGTGCGAGAGCTCGCACGTCGAGTGGGGCCGATCGCCGCCACGAGCGCCAATCGGCACGGTCAGCCGACCCCGACCACTGCCGCCGACGTGGCGGTCGTGTTCCCGAAAATCCTGATGGTGATCGACGGCGGCCCGATCGACGGCAGCGCATCGACGGTCGTGTCAGTCGTGGACGGCGTCGAGGTCCTGCGCGAGGGGCCGATAACCGCGGCAGATATCGACGCGGCGCTGGCAGCCAACTCGTAGGATCGCCCTGTGCGCATCGCCGTTGGATCAGACCACGCCGGATTCGAGTTGAAGCAGTCGTTGGCTGATCACCTCCGCGAGCACGGTCATGAGGTGGTCGATTGCGGCGCCCACAGTGCCGATCGCGTCGACTACCCGGACTTCGGTGCGGCGGTGGGCCGCGCCGTTCGCGACGGCGAGGCCGAAGGCGGACTCTGCGTCTGCGGGTCCGGGATCGGTATCGCGATGGCCGCCAACAAGATCGCCGGTATCCGGGCAGCCACCGTCTGGGATGCCACCTCCGCTCACCTCGCTCGTGAGCACAATGACGCCAACGTGATCTGTATCGGTGAGCGCCTGGTCGGCCCTGCTGTCGCGGTCGAGGCGCTCGACGCCTGGCTCGGCGCGTCGTTCGAAGGGGGGCGGCACGAGGGCCGCGTCGCCAAGATCGATGCCATCGGTGGCGAGTCCGCCTGAGCCCCCGGCCGAGCACCCTGAAACGGGCCATGGCCGCTACAGTTCCACGGTCACCCGGAGGAGGTTTGACCCATGCCGTGGCCCAGCAGCGCGTCCGATGAGGTCCTTGACCTGATTCGTCAGGAAGAGGCCCGCCAGAACACCACCGTCCAGTTGATCGCGTCGGAGAACTTCGCCTCTCCCGCGGTGATGGCTGCGACCGGTTCGGTACTCACCAACAAGTACTCCGAGGGCTATCCCGGCAAGCGGTACTACGGCGGCAACATGGTCGTCGACGAGATCGAGGACCTCGCCCGCCAGCGTGCGTGTTCCCTCTTCGGCGCGGACCACGCGAACGTGCAGCCCCATGCCGGCGCGATCGCGAACATGGGCGTCTACCAGGCCCTCCTCGATCCGGGCGACACGATTCTCGGCATGAGTCTCGACCATGGCGGCCATCTCACCCACGGGTCACCGGTCAACTTCTCGGGCCTCATGTACAACTTCGTCGACTATGGCGTCACCGCCAGTGACGAACGCATCGATCTCGACGAGCTCCGCGACAAGGCGGTTGCCCACAAGCCGAAGCTGATCGTGGCCGGCGCCACCGCCTACCCCCGCATCATCGACCCCGCCCCCCTGCGGGAGATCGCCGATGAGGTCGGCGCCATGCTCATGTTCGATGCGGCACACATCGCCGGCTTGATCGCCGGCGGCGTGCATCCCAACCCGGTGCCGTACGCCGACATCGTCACGTTCACCACCCACAAGACACTGCGTGGTCCTCGTGGCGGCTGCATCCTCAGTCGCGAAGAGCACGCGGAGGCCATCGACAAGGCCATGTTCCCCGGTATTCAGGGCGGCCCGCTCGAGCACGCTATCGCGGCCAAGGCCATCGCGTTCGCCGAGGCCGCCACGGATGAGTTCAAGGACTACGCCAAGCGGATCACGGTGAACGCCGAGGCTCTCGCCGAAGCACTCGCCAAGGAGGGCTTCCGGCTCGTCTCGGGCGGTACCGACAATCATCTGCTGCTCGTGGATCTTCGAGGCTTCGACGAGGACCTCACCGGCAAGGAAGCCCAGGCGGTGCTCGACGATGCCGGCATCAGCCTCAACAAGAACACGGTGCCGAACGATCCCCGATCACCATTCGTCACCTCGGGTGTGCGAATCGGCACCCCCGCGGTCACGACCCAGGGCATGGACACCGGCGACATGGGCACGATCGCCTCACTGATCGTGCGGGCGCTTCGGGGCAGAGTTGACGAAGCGGCCGTCGCCGCGGTGAAGGCCGACGCGGCGGCGCTGTGTGCCACCAACCCGCCGTACCCGGAGCTGGGCTGAGACCCCGGAGCAGGAACCGGAGAGACTGACCCATGCCATCGCTCTCGGCGTACATCGTCGTCGGAGCCGTGGCCGCGGTCGTCACGTTCGTCCTGATCCCCGTCGTTCGTCGACTCTCCGAACCGCTCGGCGCCGTCGTCGAGCCGGACGAGCGCCACGTTCACACCCGTCCCACTCCCACGGCCGGGGGCGCCGCGATGATCATTGGCGTCATCGTGGCGGTGCTCGTCGCCGCCTTCCATCCCGAGTTCAACAACGTCATGGCGGCCCGCACGGAAGTCCTCGGTGTCGTCCTGGCGGCCGGAGTGATCTGGAGCGTGGGATTCGTCGATGATCTCCGCGAGATCTCGCCGCCGGCCAAGGTTGCGGGGATGGTCCTGTCGGGCAGCATCATGGCGCTGACCGGCATCTCGATTCTCGTGTTTCGCGTCCCGTTCTTCGAGATCCTCGTCCTCTCCCCGGACTGGTCGTACCTGCTCACCGTCGTCTGGGTGGTGGGCATGGCCAATGCGGTCAACCTCGTCGACGGACTCGACGGCCTGGCCGGCGGGATCGTGGCGATCGCATCGGCCACGTTCTTCCTCTACGCCCTTCGGCTGGGCAACGAGGAGGTGCTCGACCCGTCGAATCCGGGTGCGCTGTGGGCGATCATCACCCTCGGTGTCTGCCTCGGATTCCTGCCGCACAATGTTCACCCGGCGCGAATATTCATGGGTGATGGCGGCGCCTTGCTCCTCGGCATGCTGATGGCCGCGAGCACCATGAGTGTCGGGGGCCGATCATCGGCGGAGTTCTCGGGTCAGACGTTCTTCTTCTTCGCCCCGATCTTCATCCCGCTGGTGATTCTCGGTGTCCCGATCCTCGACACCGTCTGGGCGATCCTGCGCCGAGCGGCACGACGCAGCAGCATGTCGACCCCCGACAAGAAGCACCTTCATCACCGCCTCATGAACCTCGGCCACGGGCACCGTCGAGCCGTGCTCATCTTGTGGCTCTGGTCGGCGTTGCTGTCAGCGTTCGTGCTGTACCCGACCTACACCGGCGACGGCGATGCGATTGTGCCGATCGGAGTTGCGGCGTTGTTGCTCGGCCTGTTCACGCTGTTGCACCCTCGACTCCGGCCGGTGCTCGAAGAGGTCGACGAGGCCGAACTCGACGCCCTGGAGTAGTCAGATGACGTCGACGGGTACGCCGACGGGAAGTCCGATCGACTCGACGAGGAACGTGATGTCGTCGTTGTGGAGGCGGACACACCCGCTCGATGCATTGGTGCCGATCGACTCCGGGTCGTTGGTGCCGTGGATACCGAGTTGGCCGTCACCACCGGCGAACTCGGTGAGCACCTCGCTGTAGCCGGAGAGCCCGTATGCGTAGCTGCCGTAGACCGAGTGGGGAGCGATGGGTCGCAGCAGTTCGGTCGTGTAGTACCGGCCATTCGGCGTGGGTGTGTTCTCGCGGGCGACGCCGACGGGGGCCTGCCAGATTCCGATCTCGTGATCGAACAGGGAGATCTGGAAGGCGTCGAGATCGACCTGCAGGCGGAAGTTGTGGCGCGTGAGCTTCACGTCGTCACCGGAGATCCAGCCGAACGATCCATTCGGGCGTGTCGGAAGCAACACCCGCAGATTGTCGAGCGCATCGAACTCCTCGACCACGAACACCAGCGGGCCGCCTGAGGGGATCGGGTTCGTGAACTCCCAGTCGGCGACGCCGCTTCCGAGCGCCTGACTGGCAACCAGAAAGGGAGCGGTGGCCTCGGCCACGAAGACGATGCCGGGGAGGTCCTCCTCGGGAACCTGCACGGGATACGGCGACTCCGACGCCGTCGTCCCGATCGTGTCGGTGCCCGACGTGTCATCGGCGCCGGCGGTGTCGCCGGTCGAGGGGGTGTCGGGTCGACCCGCCGGCTCGAGACGGGTGTCGACGTCGTCGTACCGCGCCACGAGATCACGTTCGGGCTGAGCACAGGCGGCCAGACTGAGCGCACCCGCACTGAGCAGGAATCGGCGGCGGTCCATCGCCCCGAAGGTACCCGTCGAGCGACACCGAGTGGCGACACGGCTACCGATCCTCGGGGTTGAGCTCCTCGAGTTCCTTCCCCGCGGTTTCGGGATAGACGGTCAGGACCAACGCGACCACGATCAGTGGTCCGGACGCGAGGAGCAGCAGCGGGAGACCGAGATCCCCCCACCGGTCCGACAGGAACCCGGCGACCAGGAGGCCGGTGGCGCTCCCGAGAACCCCACCGGTCACGAGGATGCCGTTGGCTCGGGCTCGGTCGTGGGTGCCGAAGAGTTCGGGTCCGTAGACGGCGAGTGCCGGTATCGCCATCGCCCCGAGCACATTGCCGGCGAGTGTGGCGACCCACAGGCCGGTGCCCGATGAGAAGAACGCCCAGGTCGTGCAGACAGTGCCGATGGTCAGACCGACGGCGCCGACCCGCCGACGACCCCGACTCTCGGCGAGATAGCCGCCGGTCAACACCCCGATCCCGATCGGTGTGGATGTGACGATTGTGAAGAGGGTGATTCCCGTGGCGTCGAAACTGCGTTCGTCGCGCAGGAAATCGTTCTGAAAGCTCGACGCGGGGATGAAGAACATGGCCGTCAGGTACGCCGATACCGCCAGCAGGATCAACCGGTTCCGGCGCCGCTCCCGGTCCGCCGCCGAGAGCACGGGCGGATGCTTCAAGCCCTCGGCGAAGCGACGCGTCTCGGGAAGGCGTCTTCCGGCCCACACCATCACCGCGATGCCGAGTGCGGCCACGAAGTAGATGGCTCGCCACCCGCGAACGCTCGTGTCGGCCACGGGAAGGATCCAGACCGCCATCCCCGCGCCGAGCCCGGCCGACAGTGCCAGCACCGATGCGGCCCAGGCCCGCGAGCGGGCCGGCATCTCCTCGGTGGCGACGATGATGATCAGGATCCCGAGTGCGGTGGAGAAGCCGCGGGCGATCAGCTGTGTGCCGCCGAGAAACCACAGGTTCGGCGAGAGCCCGCCGACGAATGTCATGGCACAGCCCGCAACCCCCGACCACAGGAGCAGGGGCCGTCGCCCGCGCCGGTCGGCGAGGGCGAGCGCGCCGAGGGCGATCACGATCGCGATGCGCACGACGCCGAAAACCACGCCCTGGGCGGTGTTGCCGCGGTCGAACTCGGTCGTGGCGAACGTCAGTGTCTGCGTGAGAACGGTGCCGAGGTAGCCGTCGACGATCTGGACGCCGCACAGTAGGCCGAGCACGGTGGCCGCGTGGGCGTCGAGGCGATCGGGGGGTGCCCACCAGTAGGAGAACCGGTCCTTGCGGTGACGCATCGCTCTGCGGGTCGGGAGGCGGAAGAGCCAGCCGAACACGGGGATCGCCAGCGTGTAGCGGATGGTCTGCTCGACATTCCAACCGCCGCCGCGGGCCGGCTCCACGTGGAGGGTTCGGCGGTAGGTGCGGAACGGGCCGTGCTCGAGTCCGTAGTCGTCGGCGTCGATGTGGCGTTCGCCGACGACGTCGTCGCGGGGTTCGCGCAGCGCGGCGAGTTCCTCGTCGCTGCAGTGGAGTTCCTCGCGCAGAGTCGTCACGGCGGATGATGCTACGGCGGTTGCGACTCCAGCCCGTTGAGGCCCGTATCCTGTCGGCCATGGGGCAGGAGCTTCTGGAGGATCCGAGGGCCGACTCGTTGTCGCCGTCAGCTCGCCGACTCTTGCGTCGACCCCGCCCGAGGTATCGCGGCGTCCTGCACCGGTGGGCGTCACTCGCGTCGGTTCCGGCCGGTGCCGTGCTCGTCATCGGCGCCGATGGCGGTCGGGCGAAGTTCGCCATGTTGGTGTTCTCAGTCGGCGCGTTGGCCATGCTCGGGACGAGCGCGATCGTTCACCTGCGGGACTGGCCGATCGAACGGGTCGAATCACTGGTTCGACTCGATCACGCCGCGATCTTCCTCACCTACGCCACGACCGCCACCCCCATCGCATTGCTCGCCCTCGATGGGCGGGCCTCGACCTGGATGCTGGTGTGCACCTGGGTCGGTGCCTCCGCCGGGATCATGCTCGAGTGGGCGCCGTTTCATCCCCCTGCCGGCGCCGTCAACGCGATCTTCTTCGCGTTCGGCGGTGTCGTTCCCGTCTTCTCACCGTGGCTGATCGACGCCTTCACACTCAGCCAGGGAATCTGGTTCGTCGTCGGCCTCCTGACCTATGCCCTGGGAGCCTTCATCGTGGGTGCCCGCAAACCCGACCCGTGGACGGATGTGTTCGGATACCACGAGATCTGGCATGTTTTCGTAGTGGTCGCCATCGGCGCGCACTACGCACTTGCCATCGATCTCGCCTGGTGACTCTCACCGCGTGAGGGGAGTCATCTCATGAAGTTCGGCATTTTCTACGAGCACCAGCTGCCTCGCCCCTGGGACGAACGGTCGGAGAAGCAACTCCTGGACGATGCACTCGACGAGATCGAGCTCGCCGATCGCCTCGGTTTCGATTGCGTCTGGGAGGTCGAACATCACTTCCTCGAGGAGTACTCCCATTCGTCGGCGCCCGAGGTCTTTCTCGCTGCGGCGTCGCAGCGCACGAAGAACATCCGCCTCGGCCATGGCATCTGTCTCACCGCGCCGCAGTTCAATCACCCGGCCCGGGTGGCGGAGCGCATCGGCATGCTCGATCTCCTCTCGGGGGGTCGAGTCGAGTTCGGATCCGGAGAGTCCTCCTCGGAAGCGGAGTTGGGCGGGTTCGGTGTGCCGTTCGACCGGAAGCGTGACGCCTGGCTCGAGGGACTCGAGGTGTCGATCCGCGCAATGACGGAGGAGCCGTTCTCCGGGTATGACGGCGAGTTCGTCTCCATGCCGCCGCGCAATGTCGTGCCCAAGCCGATGCAGGCCCCGCACCCCCCGCTGTGGGTGGCGTGCTCGCGTCACGACACGATCCTGCTCGCCGCCGAGAAGGGCATGGGCGCGCTGACGTTCGCCTTCATCGACCCTGAGGACGCCGCCGGATGGGTCAACGACTACCGCACGACGATGGCGGAGAAGTGTGTGCCCGTCGGCAAGGCCGTCAACCCCAACCTGGCATGCGTCACCTCGATGATGTGTCACCCCGACGAGCGGCGAGCACTGGAGATGGGGCTCGAGGGTGGCAACTTCTTCGGCTACTCGCTGGCGCACTTCTATGTCTTCGGTGATCACCACCCGGGTCGCACCGATGTCTGGCAGGAGTTCCAGCAGAAGCGGGCCGAGCAGGGCTATGACCCCGCGGTGCAGCTCGCACTCGAGCAGGAGAAGCTGGGGGCCAAAATCGCCTCTGGTGATCACACGGGACTCAGGGGCGCCATCGGTACACCGGAGCAGGTGCGTGACTACCTGGAACGCTATGAGGAGGCCGGGGTCGACCAGATCATCTTCGTGATGCAGGCCGGCCGCAACCGTCACGAGGACATCATGTCGTCGCTCGAGCTATTCGGCACCGAAGTCATGCCGGCGTTCAAGGAACGTGAGGAGGCCAACGCCGAGGCGAAGGCGGCGTCGTGGCAGGCGATCATCGAGGCGGCGATGGCCCGCCGGCCGGCTGATCCGGAACCACTCGGCGAGGACTATGTGATCAAGGCGATCCCGAAACAGCTCGTCGAGGCGGGCCTGGGGGAGGCGTTCGACTTCACCGAGGATGGCCTCGACGAGGTTGCGTCGCGCACCGCGCTGGGCAATCGGGGAGAACGCGGCGGCATCACCGGCTGATCAAGGTCAGCCGTCCGCAGCCCGATTACCCACCGTCGCGGCGCACGATGAGGGTTCCGCTGCGCCAAACTGGGCAGATGGAATCAGGCGAGGTCAGCGAGGTGGAGATCTCGTCGAACAAACCCGGACGCAACCCGGGCGGATCGAACGTGGACCAGTTCATGCCGGTCCTGCTGTTCTTCGTCCTCTACAACCTCGTCAACATCAAGGCCGCCGTCGTGGCATCGACCCTCTGGTCGATCAAGGCTGCGGTGAGTCGGCGCCGCGCCGGTCTCGATATCGGCTGGTGGCTCCCGACGATCACGATCTACCTGATCCTGCGTGCGGGCATCACGATCCTCGTCGACGAGGATGTCGTCGACTTCGGGATCAGCAGTGAGGCGGTCTACTTCGGGATCGGGTTCGTCACGAAGTTCCTCGTCGGTCTCGGGTTCGCGATCACGATCGTCATTGGCAAGCCGTTCCTCGCTTGGGCCGTTCCGAAGGTCGTGCACCTCGCTCCCACCGTGATCGAGAGCCGGACGTACATCCGCACGATGTCGAATGCCACCTGGCTGATCGTGGCATTCGAGTGGCTCTCGGCGACCTGGGACATCTGGCTCTTCAACAACTCGGGCCTCAACTTCTTCTTCCTCACCCGCACCGGCGTCAATTTCGTGGTGTCGTTCGTGGCCATCACCGGTGGCCTCATGTACATCGATCGCAAGCTCGAGCCGCTGGAGGACTACCCCGGTCTCACCGACGTCCTCGAATCGTCCGGGCGACTGAGCCAGTGAACGCGGCGGCCGTCGGCGGCCCGATCGTCGTCCTCCACGATCACCTCGACGGTGGAGTGCGGCCCCAGACGGTGCTCGACCTTGCCCACGAACACGGCGTCGACGTGCCCGCGGCCGAGGTGGAGGCGCTCGCGGCGTGGTTCACGATCACTCCTGGCATGCCGTTCATCGAGGCGTTCTCCCGATTCGATCTCGTCGGGGCAGTACTCCAGACCCCGGAGGCGCTCACCCGGGTGGCTCGAGAGGCGGTGGAGGATCTGGCGGCCGACGGCGTGATCCACGCCGAGTTGAGATTCGCACCACTGCTTCACACGCGGAAGGGGATGACCACCGTCGAGGCGATCGAAGCCGTCGATGACGGTCTCACACGGGCCTTGGCCGAAACAGGTCTCAATGCCCGAATCATCGTCTGCGCCATGCGCGACCAGCCCGCAGCCGTGTCGATCGACGTGGTCGAGGCCGCAATCGTGTCCGGTTGCGAGCGCGTGGTCGGCGTCGATCTGGCCGGTGGCGAGATGGGCTATCCGGCGGAGGATCACGCCGCGGCCTTCGTGCTCGCCCACAAGGCCGGACTCGGCGTCACGATCCATGCCGGCGAGATGGATGGTGCACACCAGGTGGCCTCGGCGCTCGAGAGCTGCGACCCGCATCGGATCGGTCATGGGTGGCGGATCATCGACGACTGCGAGATCGACGATGGTCGGATCGTCGCTCTCGGTCCCACGGCCACGGCACTGCGAGCCTCGGGCGCTCCCCTCGAGATCTGTCTCACCTCGAATGCCAGTCTCGGCCTGCCCGTGGAAGAACACCCGGTCCGGCTCCTTCGCGACGCCGGCTTTCGGGTCACGCTGAATCCCGACGATCGAGCCATCACCACGACATCGGCGCGTCGTGAGCTCGAGCTCGCGGTTGAGCACCACGGCTTCACCCGCCACGATCTCGCGCAAGCGATGGAACGAGCGGCGGTCGGCGCCTTCCTGCCCGACGACGAACGGGCGATGCTCGTGGGGCGGGTTCGGGCGGGATGGGACGTGTCACCGGCACGGCTCGTGCACCTCGCCGAGCGGAGCGAGTGGGAGGCCTCCCGGCCGACGGGCAGTTACCTGCCCGGCGCGTTCGCGACCGACGGCTTCATCCATCTCTCGGCCCTCCACCAGTTGCTCACCCCTGCCAATCGCTTCTATTCGGGACGTGAGGACCTGATCGCCCTCGTGGTGGATGCCCACTATCTGGGTCCTGCGCTGGTATGGGAACCGGGAACGGGCACCGACGAGTACTTCCCGCACCTCTACAGCGCGCTGACCGCGGAGGCGGTGCTCGGTGAGTTCGAGATGACCCCGGCGCCGGACGGGAACTTCCTGCTCCCTGCGGCGCTGATGCGAGCGGTGCACGCCTGAGCGATCAACTCTTCGGCGGTTGGTGCCGATGGAGTGGTGAGCGGAAGGTGGTGGACAATGCGACGCGCACAGACCCTACTGATTTCGATCCTGGCTCTCGCCCTGATGGTGTCCTCCTGCGGGAGCGACCGCGAGCCGCCGTGGACATCGGCGGGATCCGACGACACCTCGACCTCGGAGGAGACGTCATCGGGTGACGCCGAACACGCGTCAGATGATCTCGATGATGCCGCCGCGAATGACAGTGGCGACGAACCGGCGTCGACGACCACCGCCAACCCATCGACAACCACGTCCGCTCCCGCCACAACGCCCCCGACGACCACATCGGTTGCGGGTGACACCGAGGCGCAGACACTGGTTCTCAGTGCCTTCGGGGCGACCAGTACCGCGGAGTCGACCCGCATCGCCATGACGATCGAGGCCGGCGGCATGCCGGACGTGGGCCCTGAGCCCATGCTGCTCAGCATCGAGGTGGCGGTCTCGGCCGATGGCTCCCGGTCCCAGATGCTGATGGACTTCAGCAGCATGATCGATGCGATGCCTGCCGATGAGGCGGAGGCCGCCGGCCCCTTCTTGTCGGTGTTCGCCGAACCATTCGAAGTCCGTGCTGCCGACGGTGTGACCTACATGTCGTCGGGATTCTTCGCCGGCTTCGCCCCGTTCCTCGGCATCTCGTCCATCGAGACACCCTGGGTCGGGTTCGCCGATGACGGGACCTTCGGCGAGGACTTCAACTTCGAACAGAGCCAGTTCTCCGCCGAGCAGTTGCTCGTCGTCCTTCGCGGCATAGGCGAGTCGGCCCAGATCGTTGGTGTCGAGACGATCGATGGGGTGAACACCACCCACGTTCGCGGGACGTTCTCGCCACAGTCGCTGGCCGCTGCCAACGTCGATTGGGATGTCAGCGAACTGGACATGACCGGCCTGATGGACTTCGGTGTCGAGATCTTCGAGATCGACGTGTGGATCGATGAGGCAGATCAGGTGCGGCGACTCGTGTTCGGTGTGAGCGACCTGGCCGCCCTGGATCCGACCGCCCCCGAGGATGCGTTCTTCCGGTTCCAGATCGATCTCGGCGACTCGAGTGAACCGGTCGTGATCGACGTCCCCGCCGATGCCGACGTGACCTGGCTCGACGACCTGAACTAGTCCGTGGCCACCGCGGCGACCACGTCGGTGTTGCTGAGCAGACCGATTGCCTCGCCGCCGTCCATGACGACCACGCGCCGGACACCAGCCATCAACATGAGCTTCACACAGTCGGCGATACAGAGGTCGCCCTGAACCCCCACGGCCGGACAACTCATGACATCGCCGACCTCGATGGTCGGGAGCACGCTGGTGTCACCGTCGGCCAGGAGTTGGACGACATCCTTGCTCGTGATGATGCCGAGGCCGCGGCTCGGTTCGGTGGGAAGCACGACCAGACCATGGATCGATCGCTCCGACATCAGTCGGGCGGCTTCGTGCAGACTCGCCCGGGCCGAGATGTCGACGAGTGACGGACTCATCAGGTCACGGGCTCGCACCTCGTGTAGGTCGATCATGTCAGGTCCTCTTGTCGGATCTCGAGCGTCTTCGGGTCGAGGCGGAAGACGGCTCGTCGAACAGTCTCGCGAAGTGTGTGACTGCGTTCGCCCACCCCGATGATCACGCCTTCATAGGCGACTCCCCGGACTTCGACTCTCGCCAGGACCTCGCAGGCTCGTTGGCGTTCGTGTTGATGGTGGCGCTGCAACGCCGTGAAGGCTCGCTCGGCACTGTTGGCTCGCAGGGCGCCACCGCCGCGTGATCGACCTCCCATGCGAGGCGCCGCTTTGCGGCCACGGTTGCGACGTGCGACGAGCGCCATCGCGAGCTCGGCGTCTTCGAGCCCCTCGAACGGAACTCCGGCTCGAAGGGTGGCCGTGGCCGACGGGCCACCGGCGTCTTTCACCGCCAGTGTCAACTCGGCTTTGGTCGACCCGCCCCGCACGGTGCCACCGACCACGATGTTGGTGGCGTGGGCGATCGTGTCGATCGCGTCGACCTGGAGTTCGATCGTCTCGCCACAGCGAAGTCGGGCATTCTGGGCGCGCCGCGCCCGGAGGTGGCCGGTGGCCGAGACCAGTCCGCTCGACCGGCCGAGGACGGGCCCTTTCACATCGATGTCCGCTCCGGACAGGACGGTGGCGCCTTCGACCTCTCCGAGAATCTCGACCGGCCCGGTGCCATAGACGATGAACCCATCCCGCACGCTGCCGGTGACGGTGATCGCCCCCTCCATCTTCAGATGGCCGGAGTGCAGATCCACATCGCCGTCGTGTCGAACCACATCGACGACGTCGAGTGCAGAAGTGCCATCCCATGAGACGACACCGTCGCGGGCGGCTTCGATCCGCGAGCCGTCGAGCAACCGGGCGCCTGGACCCACCGCCGGCATCATGTCGAGCCCGGGTTCAGCGATGATGGGCGCACCGTCGACTCGAACGCCGTCCGTCGAAGGCCCCGGCGGATGGTAGCTGGCGAGCAGCGTGCCCGCTTCGACCGGAACGAGAAAGCTCCGGTCACGGAAGTCGAGCGTGCCGTCGCCGCGGGGAACACCCGGAACAATCTCGACGTCGACGGCGAAGTCGAGCATGCTGTCGGTTCCGGGTCGCGGGGCGGTTGCCTCCGCGATTGCCGTGGGCGCCAGTGAGAAGTCGGGGCGGGTGAGGCCTTCGATCACCATGGTCTTGACGTGGGACACGATCCCGTGGTGGACATTCGCGTCAGCCAGATGCTGGTTCAGATGATCCTCGGCCGCGTCGGGCGTGAACCCCGTTCATCGGCGAGCACAGCGCTGACCGCGATCTTGGCGGTCAGGCCAGACGCCGCCACTTCGATGCGAACCCGGTCGGCGACCACGTCGCAACCCTACTCGAACGGATCGGTGCGGGTCCGGGATCGCCCCACCGGTGTGGGTGTCCGTGCGTCCGGCCGATGCCATGATCTCGCGACTTTCTCACCCACCCGGGCGTCGGGATGATGGGCGCCCATCTGGGGGCGTGCCCGAACTCTCAGGAGGACACCGAGATGGGTATCAAGGACTTCGCCGACCAGGTCGACGACATCAGTGGCGGGCGCGTGCCCGACGCGGTGAAGGGCGCCGTGGACAAGATCGACGGCGACGACGAGATCAACGAAGACTGATCGTTCGATCCCGCCAGGGGTCAGCGACGTCGAACCCGCACGGGGCGCACGACCGCGCGCTCCTCGGCGTCGCTGGCCTGGAGGTCGATCTCGGCCTCCAACACCCACTCGTTGAATCCTTCGGGATCGCAGAGCGTCTGCGATGCCGTCCCGGCATCGAGATCGATCTCGAACCATGCTGCGGCTCTCGCTCCGGCGTCGATGTGGACATGGTCGTGGTCGTCCCAGTAGTCGGCCATGTCGTCGGCGAGGAGCTCGGATCGCTGGAGCGCGAGCTCCGTCACCACTTGGAACATCTCGTTGCGCACCATCACACTGAACGCTCGCCGGTTCGCGGTCAGCGCCAGTGGTTCGGTCGGCGGCGCCGATTCGTCGTCGAGCTCCCCGGGGTTGCGGAGCTTCTCCCACTCGTCGATCAGGCTCGAGTCGACACGTCGAATCATCGCACCGAGCCACTCGGTCAGGTCATCGAGCTCCTCGTTCACCCGATCCATGGGCACGGTCTGGGCCAACGCCTTGTAGCAATCGGTGAGGTAACGCAGAAGCAGACCTTCCGACCGCTTCAGCCCGTATCGGCCGACGTATTGGTTGAACGTTTCGGCGTGTTCCAGCATGTCGCGCACGATCGACTTCGGGCTGACCCGGTCCCGGCCGACCCACGGGTGACGGCGGGCGAAGATCTCGAACGCCGGCTCCAGGAAGTCCTCCTCCGGTTTCGGCCAGGTGGCCTTGTCGAGTTGCTCCATCCGTTCTTCGTACTCGACGCCGTCTCGCTTCAGCTCTGAGATGAGCGTGTCCTTGATCTTGTCGAGCTGAGCCATCAGCACGACCATCGGATCGTCGAGTGTGCTCTCCACGACACTCAGGACCTGCCAGGCGTAGTCCGAGTCCTCCATGTCGAGGGCTTCGATGGCTTCGATGGCGAACAGCGAGAGTGGCTGGTTGAGGCGGAAATCGTCCTGGAGATCGAGGTCGACTCTCACGGGGCGACCCAACTCATCCGGGCGTTCGAGGACCTCCAGGATCTCGGCGTCCACTAGGGATCGAAAGATCGAGATCGAGCGGCGGATGTGCGTCCGCTGTTGCTTGCGGGGCTCATGGTTGTCGGTCAACAACGTCTTCATCGCCGCACACCCGTCACCGGAGCGATCGAGCACGTTCAGCATCATGGAATGGCTCACGCCGAAACTGGACGAGAGCGTCTCTGGTTGCCCGCTGCTCAAGCGGGCGAGCGTGTCACCGTCCCAGTGCGCGTAGCCGCGCTCCGGTGGCTTGCGCTTCACCAGCTTCTTGCGCTTCTTCGCGTCGTTGGCGGCCTTGGCCTCGGCGACCTTGTTCTCGACGACGTGTTCGGGTGCCTGCACGACCACCGAGCCGGCGACGTCGTAGCCCCGTCGACCGGCCCGTCCTGCGATCTGTTGGAAGTCGCGGACCGACAGGACCCGCACTCGACGCCCGTCGAACTTGCACAACTGGGTGAAGAGCACGGTGCGGATCGGAACGTTGACGCCGACGCCGAGGGTGTCGGTGCCGCAGATGAGCTTGAGGAGCCCCTGTTGAGCGAGCTTCTCGACCAACAGGCGGTACTTCGGGAGCAGGCCGGCGTGGTGCACGCCGATGCCGGCGGACACGAATCGCTTCAGGTCCTTGCCGACGGGCGTGTCGAACCGGAATCCGCCGATCGCGGCCTTCACCAGCTCCTTCTCGTCCTTGGTCAGCACGTTGAGGCTGGTGAGACTCTGGGCTCGAGCCGTGGCCTCCTTCTGTGTGAAGTGCACGATGTAGACCGGCTGGCGGCCGTCGTCGAGCAGATCGCCGATCGTGTCGAGCAGAGGCGTTTCGCGGTACTCGAAGTCGAGAGGGACCGGACGCTCGGCATCGGCGACGAGCACCGTTTCGCGACCGGTACGACGGCTGAGGTCCTCGCGGAGTTCGCTCGTGTCGCCGAGTGTGGCCGACATCAACAAGAACTGTGTGTAGGGCAGCTCGAGGAGTGGTACCTGCCATGCGCAACCGCGATCACGGTCGCCGTAGTAGTGGAACTCGTCCATCACCACCAGGTCGACGTCGGTGTTGCTTCCCTCGCGCAACGAACGGTTGGCGAGGATCTCCGCGGTGCACACGATGACCGGCGCGCCAGGGTTCACGGCCGCATCGCCCGTGACCATGCCGACATTGTCGGCCCCAAGCGCGGCGCTCAGCTCGAAGAACTTCTCCGAGACCAATGCCTTGATCGGCGCCGTGTAAACGGTGCGACGATGCTTGGCGAGGTTGGCCCATGCCGCGGCCATTGCCACCAGGGACTTCCCCGAGCCGGTCGGTGTCGCCAAGACCACGTTCTCACCGCTCAAGAGCGAGACGATCGACTCTTCCTGGTGCGGATACAGCTCCAGATCAGCGCTGTCGGCCCACTCCAGGAACGCGACGAGGAGATCGTCCTCGTCAGTTGATGTGGGGGTGTGGTCGAGCAGCGAGATGGCCGTGACCTTAGCTACTCAGGATCGTGGCTGACTCGAAGTCGGGATTGTCGCTGACTCGAAGTCAGGATTGTCGCTGACTCGAAGTCAGTACTGGCCCTTTCGGCCGAACACGACCGGCACGGTTCGCAGGAGGATCCCTAGGTCAGTCACCAGGTTCCAGTTGTCGACGTAGTACAGGTCGAGCTGGGCGTAGGTGGCGTCGTGATCGTCGCCTCCGTTGCGGCCGCTGACCTGCCACATGCCGGTGATGCCGGGCTGGGCGCGGAGTCGGTTGTGGAGCTCGGGATTCCACTGCTCGACCTCGCTGGTGAGGGCGGGGCGGGGGCCGACCAGGCTCATCTCGCCCTTCAAGACGTTGATCAGCTGCGGCAGCTCGTCGATCGACAGCTTGCGGAGCCACTTGCCGACCTTGGTGATGCGGGGGTCGTCCTTGACCTTGAACAAGATGCCGGTGGTCTCGTTCTGGTCGCGCAGCTCGGCGAGCTTCGCCTCGGCATCGACCACCATCGTGCGGATCTTGATCATCGAGAAGAGGTTGCCGTCGCGTCCGACGCGATCCTGCGTGAAGAGCATCGGGCCCTGGTCGGTGAGCTTCACGAGCAGCATGGCCGTCAGCAAGATCGGGGAGAGTGCCAGGAGGGCGGCCGAGGCGATGACGATGTCGAATGTGCGCTTCGCCCGCGCCCGCCAGCCCGTTCGCTGCACAGGCTCGATGTGCATCATCGGGACGCGGCCGACCGGGCGGATCGTGAGACGGCCGGATGCGATGTCGCACAGTGTCGACGACAGCTCGACATGGATGCCGTGTTCGGTGAGGGCACGAATCAGGCGGTTGGATGAACCGACATCGATCGCCGTGGCTGCCACGATGACGCTGTTGACCCCCATGCGGTCGGCGAGTTCGATGAGGCGACCGGGGTCGCCCAGCAGTGCGAGAGACGACTGCCCGGGTTCGGTTTGCATGAGGTCCTCGGCGAAGCCTTCGAACCGGTAGCCAAGGCTCGGATCGCTGTCGAGCACCTCGCGAACGAGGCGACCCTCGGCATTGCGGCCGGCGATCAGGACGGACCGAATCATCGTGCCGCGCGAGCGGGCCCGGTCGAAGAGGCGGCGGGCGATCAGGCGCTCTGCCGTCAGCATCACCAGCAACGACGTCGTGGTGCTGACGAGCCACCAACGGCCGATCGGGAACTTCAGCAGGGTGCTCAACGCTGCGGTGAGCAGCATGCCGAAGGCGATGCCGCGGATGAGGCGATTGACCTCGTCCATGCGGCGGGTCAGGAAGCGGGCGCGGTAGAGCAGCTGGCTGGTGAAGACGATCGGCCAGAGCGGCAGCGAGACGAGGACCAGGCCGAGGTATTCACGTCCGGTGGTGGGGTCGAGCGGATTGACCCGGGTGTTGATCCACGAGCCGACCACCATGGCGCTGATCACCGTGAGCAGATCAGCGAGCACGAGCGTGAGCTTCGAACCATTGAGCGTGGTGGTGCGCGCAGGCGCCGGCGGCATGGTGCGCGTGTCCGGATACAGCAGAACCGGCGCCGCGGGGGTCGTCGTCGTGTCTGTGGTGGTCATCAAGCCTCGAAAGTCACGCTACACGTTGAGAGTAGCGAGTTCCTTGTGAAACGTCTGTAGTTCGTTGTTCCCACGTTCAGTTCCGTGCGGTCCCACACCGAACTGAACGTGGGAACAGCCATCGGATGGCTGGCGTCTTCTGTGAGCAATCGTCGGACACTCCGTGAGATAATCCTGTGTCCGATCGATGACGATTTCGTTGCGATCACGGCGCTGGGCGGGCCTTCCTCGGCGTCTGTGACGTGGGGACCCAGACGAGGATGAGGTCCTCCACCGTGATGTCGGTCTTTTCCAGCCCGACGTGGAATTCCGTGATCGCCGCGGCCTTGGAGTCCCACTCGTCGGCGGCGTCAGCCAGGGTTTCGGTCAGGAGTTCAGCAAGCTGGTCCAGTTCGTCGGCCTTCTCTTCCAGCCGGTTCTTCGCCGTTTCGACTCGGTTGGACGCATTCGCGCTCGTGCGACGCTTCGACGAGGAGCGGCGGACGCCTCCGAGCACGCTGCGGGCACTTCGTTTGCCGCCGAACAGGCCGCCGATGACGTCGATCGCGCCACTGAGGATCTCGTTGCGCTTTCGATCCGAGCTGTCGCTCTCGAGTTCGGCGACCCGATCCTCGGCCTTGGCGATCGCGACCTTGATCCGGTCTTCCTTTTTCTTCATCGCGGCGCGGAGCTCCTCGGCTTCCTCGTCGAGAAGGTCGTCGGCCGCCTTCTCGCACCGTGCGGCGAACTGCTCAGGGGTCTCGTCGACGCGGCTGTAGAGCTTGAGCTCGTCGTTGCGGAGCAGCATCAGGGACTCGCTGCGGTACAGGTGATCCTTCAACGTGCGCTCGGCGTCGCGAAAGAACGTCTTGGTGTGGATCTTGGCCTCGGGGAGGACATAGACGGCGCCGTCGGGAGGGGCGGAGCGCAGATCCCGATCGTCGTAGTCGACGGGGACGAAGTCGTCACCGTCCACGTCCGGACCGAGCGCCGGCACCACGGCCTCCCACTCCGCCTCGTGGCGCAGATCACCCTTCGTCTCATCGAACAGGAGCCGAACTCGGGCGGCGAGAGCGGGCTGAAGTCGTCGGCCCCCTGATTCCGCGCCGGCCGCCTCGGCCCAGGCGGCGGCTGGGTCGAGAAACTTGACCCGCACGTCATCGGCGACCTCAGGCGCGATGGCGGACTCGTCGTCGGCCAGTTCGGGAGCTGCGGGCGCGGCAGTCGGGGCCGTGGCCGGCTCGGACGGGCCGTCGCCGGCCGTGTCCGGCGTCGCCGCCGGGAGCGCCGTCTGCTGGTCCGCCATCAGCACAGAGATCTGATCTCGGGTGAGGGGGCCGGGCAGGTAGGACATGGCCCACCGGGTGCCGAACGTTGTTGGCGCGCCACCTCGGGTCGTGTGGAGCAGGAACTTCCGCTTGCCGAGGCCACCGATCGTGTCGCCGATGGCATCGATGTCGGCATCGCCGCCCGCCGAACGCATGCCCTCGAGGAGGCGGGCCTTGTCCCGCTCGGTCTGAAGTCGCCCGATCATCCAGGTTCCGGCGTTGGAGATCGCTTTGTAGTCGAGATCGACCGGGTTCTGTGTCGAAAGCACCATGCCGACGCCGAAGGCACGAGCCTGCTTGAGAATGGTGAGGATCGGTCGCTTCGCCGGGGGAGCCGCGGTCGGAGGAACGAAACCGAACACCTCGTCCATGTAGACCAGGGCCCGAAGGTCGGGGCTGCCAGGCTGCGAGCGCATCCAGGTGACGAGCTTCGACAGCGCTAGTGTCACCACGAACTGGCGCTCCTCGTCGGACAGATGAGCGATCGAGATGATGGCTGCCTTCGGCTTGCCCTCGTTCGTCTCGAGCATCGAGGCGATGTCGAGCGGAATGCCTTCGTCCCAGGCGGCGAACGCGGGTGATGCCAGGAGTCCGTTGAGTTTCATGGCGAGAGCCGTGCGATCGGCGGGCGGGAAGAACGTGTCGAGTTCGATCACACCGAGCTTGCGCATCGGCGGCTCCTGGATCTGAGCCAGGAGTCGGGCGAGGTCGAGATCCTTGCCCGCTGACCAACTGTGACCGATCAGGTTGGCCAGCAGAACGTGTTCACGGCCCGACAGCGGATCGGATTTCACCCCGACGAGACCGAGCAGACCCTGGACGAGACCATCGATCTCCTCGCGCAGCGACTCGGCGTCACTCGCGTCGGCCGGAGCCCGAAGGTCCCCGATCACGTTGAGGGGGATGCCGGCCTTCGAGCCGGGCGTGTAGATCGTCATCTCGGTCTCAGCGCGCAGCTTGGCGATTCGGTCCTTGCCGATACCGGAACCGGCGAGCCCGTTCTCCCAGAGTTCTGCGGTGGACGCGGCCAGCTCATCGGGGGTCACCCCATCGCGCTTGGCCTCCCCCTCGTTGATCCATGGACGGAAATCGGTGGGAGCGAGGTTCGGGAACGTGAGCAACAGATTGCCCATGTCGCCCTTGGGATCGATCACGAGCGTCGGGATGCCCTGAAGCAGAGCCTCCT
Source organism: Acidimicrobiaceae bacterium (assembly GCA_016845585.1). GTDB lineage: Bacteria > Actinomycetota > Acidimicrobiia > Acidimicrobiales > Aldehydirespiratoraceae > JAACCU01. Next base: position 250,824 of record JAERSO010000129.1, read on the forward strand.
CGAGAAGACACATGCCGAGACCGGTCTTGCCGGACCCCGTCATGCCGACGATCACGCCATGGGTGGTCAGGTCGGCGGCTTCATAGATGATGCGTTCGTCGTCGACCGCATCGCCGGTTTCGGGGTCGACAACGGGTCCGAGAAAGAAGTGACCGGCGTCGACGTCAACGGTGGTGGTGTCCATGGATTCCCTCCGTAGCAGGCGCCGGTGATGGTACCGCTACTGACCTGGACGCCTCGACTCTGCCGATTGTCGCGACAAGTCCACCAGTCCTCGCCCCCTCCGCACGCGTTCTCGGACGGTTTGTGGTTGTCCTACAACCACAAACCGTCCAGGAAGATGACTAGTTGAGGCGCTCGACGATCATCGCCATGCCCTGGCCGCCGCCGACACACATGGTTTCGAGGCCGACGGTGCCACCGGAGTCGCCGAGACCGTTGAGCAGGGTGGTCATGATGCGGGCCCCGGTCATGCCGAATGGGTGACCGAGGGCGATGGCCCCGCCGTTGGGGTTCAGCTTGTCCTCGTCGAGCCCGAGGACGTCAGCCGAGCCGATGACCTGGACGGCGAACGCCTCGTTGATCTCGACCTGGTCGAGGTCGGCGACGGTCATGCCGGCGCGGGCGAGCGCCTGACGGCTGGCGTCAATGGGGCCGAGGCCCATGATCTCGGGGTTGAGGGCGGACACGCCGGACGAAACGATCCGGGCGATCGGCTCGAGTCCGAGCGCTTTGGCCTTGGTGTCGCTCATGACGACGACGGCCGCGGCACCGTCGTTGAGCGGGCAGGCGTTGCCGGCGGTGACCGTGCCATCGGGGCGGAACACGGGGTTGAGGGTCGACACCTTCTCGTAGGTGGTGCCGGCGCGGATGCCGTCATCCTCGCTGATGATGGTGCCGTCGGCGAGCGTGTACGGGGTGATCTCGTTCTCGAACAGGCCCCGGGCCTTTGCGGCTTCGGCGCGGTTCTGGGACTGCACGCCCCATTCGTCCTGGCGCTGGCGGCTGATACCGGTCTGCTGGACGACGTTCTCGGCGGTCTGGCCCATGGCGATGTAGATGTCGGGGAGCCCCGCTGGCGGCTGCCAGGTCTCGGCCCCCTCGCCTGAGCGGGTGGCCGTGCGGCTCTCGGCTTCGGCGAACTTGTCGTTGTGCGGGCCGGTGTCGGCGGCACCGTGGGCGTAGCGGCTGACGGTCTCGACGCCGCCGGCGACGAAGCAGTCGCCCTCGCCGGCCTTGATGGCGTGGGCGGCCATGCGGATCGTCTGCAGCGACGACGAGCAGTAGCGGTTCACCGTGACGCCGGGGATGTCGAGACCCTGCATCGAGGAGATCACACGGGCGATGTTGTAGCCACCCTCGCCGCCGGGCTGGCCGATTCCCCAGATGACGTCTTCGACCTCGGTCGGGTCGAGGTCGATCTTGCCCATGACATCGGTGAGGATGAACGACGACATGTCGTCCGGACGAACATCGACGAATGAGCCCTTGCCGGCTCGACCGATGGCGGTGCGAGACGTCGAGACGATGACTGCTTCAGGCATGTGAGCTCCTTGTTGGCGCGTGTCGAGGGGGTGCGAGGGATGCCGACCCGGACTGTAACAAGGGGACCGGCTGGATCCCCAGCCAACCTGCCCGCTGATGGGGCCCACGACTAGAGTCCGACCATGATTCCTCCGCTCGAAGGGCTCCGCATTGTCGAGGGAACGGCGTTCGTCGCCGCCCCTTCGGGTGGCATGACACTGGCGCAGCTCGGCGCTGATGTCATCCGGTTCGACCAGATCGGCGGAGGCATCGACTACGGCCGTTGGCCATTGACCGAGAGCGGCGAGTCGATCTACTGGGCCGGCCTGAACAAGGGGAAGCGGTCGATCGCTGTCGACATGCGCTCGGACCGGGCCAAGGAGTTGCTCTCCGAGCTCGTGGCCGATGCCGGCACGTTTCTCACGAACTTCCCCGCCAAGGGGTGGATGAGCCACGAAGCGCTATCCGCAGCTCGCCCCGATCTGATCTCGTTGAACATCACGGGCAATCGGGATGGCTCGACCGCGCTCGACTACACGGTCAACTCCGCCATTGGCTATCCACTCGTGACGGGTCCGCTCGGGTCGAGCGAGCCCGTCAATCATGTGCTCCCGGCGTGGGACCTGATCTGTGGTCAGACCGCGGCGATCGCGATCCTGGCGGCGGATCGGCGCCGGATCCTCCATGGTGAGGGCGCCCACATGTCCCTCGCGTTGTCAGACGTCGCCCTTGTCGCCGTGAGTGCGCTCGGGCATGTCGCCGAGGCCCAGATCAACGGTACGGAGCGTCAGCGATTCGGCAACGACCTCTACGGTGCTTACGGCACGACGTTCACGTGCTCGGACGGCACGATCGTCTATGCCGTGGGGATCAGCCCGAAGCAATGGTCGGGGTTGCTCGAGGCGACCGATGCCACTGAGGCGGTGGCCGCGCTCGAGGCCGAACTCGGGACCAGTTTCCGTGATGAGGGCGAGCGTTTCGTGCACCGCGAGGCCGTCACGGCCCGTATCGCTCCGTGGGTGGCTGCGCACACGATCGACGAGGTTGCCGAGCGCTTCGACGCGCTCGGGGTCTGTTGGGGCCGCTACCAGACCTTCACCGAACTCGTGGAGAGCGACCCCCGCTGTTCGACCGAGAGCGAGCTGTTCCGCGACCTCGAGCAGCCCGGCATCGGCACCTACCTCACTCCCGGTTCGCCGGTGGCGTTCGACGGTCTTCTGCCGGTCGAACCGACGTGCGCCCCTCGTCTCGGCGAGCACACCGATCAGATCCTCGCCGAGACGCTCGGCCTCTCCGAAGCGGAGATCGGGGTGCTCCACGATGACGGGGTCGTGGCATCGGCCTGAACCCGACGAGGCCGGAGATCAGGCCCAGTCGATCGCGAGGGAGTAGTCGTTCCGGCGGAGGATCGACACGCCGACGGCAATCGTGGCCCCGATCACCGCGCACGCGGCCGGTGCAGCCCGGTGGCGGAGAACGACCAGCGTGAGCATCACGGCGGCCATCATGGCGACGAGCGTTCCACCAGCGATGACGCCGTCTCGCACTTCATCGAATCCCCGGCGCACGTGATCGGCGTTGTGAATGGCGAAGCCGACCGCAAATGCGATCGATGTGACGCCCAGCGCGCCTCGGGATCGGTCAAGGGTGTCCATGGCGCCCATCCCAGCACGCGTAGCGGGAGGGTGCCATGGAAATGACACCCTCCCGCTTCAGTTCTGGATCGACTGGGGCTCAGCCCTCGTGGTCGAACAGGTCCTCGTCGTCGAACAAGCCGTCGTCGAAGAAGATCTCTTCGTCGAAGAGGTCCTCGGGGAGGAACTCCTCGCAGGCGCTGTGGGCGGCATCGATGGCTTCCCACTCGGCGTCGAGCGCCGCTTCGTCGAGCAGGGTGACGCCGCCGTCGGTCGTGACCGAGACGCCGTTCGCATCGCCGGTGATCGTCACCGAACCGGTGGCATCGCCGAACTGTGCGACCTGGAAGCCGTCGCCGGACTCGATGTGCACCATGGCACCGAAGTCCTCGTCCAGCACGCCTGCGTCAGCCAGGCAGTCGTCGAACGCTTCCCACGCCTCCATCTCGGCCTTCGCCTCCTCGGGGAGGAGGTCCGAGCACGCTGCGTCGGCGGCGTCCCAGGCGGCTTCGATGGCGGCCCACTCTTCGTCGGTGGGTTCGGTGGTGAAGTCGGACTCCTCGAAGTCGCCCAACTGTTCGTCGATGCACTGGTCGAAGGCTTCCCACTCCTCATCGTCGAAGAAGATGTCGCCGGCGAAATCGTGGCCCTCGGACTCTGCCGCCTCGGCCGACTCGGTTTCGGTCGGTTCGTCCTGAGCGCCGGCGACGGTGCTGACACCAACGATCGTGCCGGCAAGGGCCACGGCGCCGAGGACTGCGCCGAGCATAACGCTGCGACGGTTGCCGGTCTTGGCGGTGGGGGCCGGCGTCGGTTCGAGCATCTCATCCATGAGTGGTCTCTCTTTCGAGTTGTCGGGTGGGGGATTCGATGACCGCACCGTGCCTGAACCAGCCTGAGACGAACCTGAGAGACCTGAGAACGCTCTCAGCCTTCACCTCTCACGATCAGGCACACTCATGGGGTGCGGATTCTCGTCGTCGATGATGAAGTGCGCTTGGCGCAGTCGATTGCCCGTGGCCTGGAGGCCGACGGGTTCGATGTCGACGTCGTGCACGACGGCCACGATGGTCTGTGGCGAGTACGAGAAGGAAGCTACGCCGCCATTGTTCTCGACATCATGCTCCCTGGCATGAACGGGTACGAGATCTGCCGGACGCTGCGCGACGAGGAGAACTGGACGCCGATTCTCATGCTCACCGCGAAGGACGGTGAGTACGACGAGGCCGAGGGCCTGGAGCTCGGCGCCGACGACTACCTTCGCAAGCCGTTCAGCCACATGGTGCTCACCGCCCGGTTGCGCGCTCTGGCCCGACGGGGAGCTGGGTCGAGGCCGGCGATCGGGATGCGTGTCGGAGATCTCGAACTCGACCCCGCGATGCGTCACGCCCGGCGGGCCGGCGCCACGATCGAACTCACGCCGCGTGAATACGCTGTGCTCGAATGCCTGATGCGTCATTCGCCGGATCCTGTCGCCAAGCATGTGATGCTCGACGAGGTGTGGGGGATCGACTTCGAGGGTGATCCGAACATCATCGAGGTCTACATCGGATACCTGCGCCGCAAGGTCGACAAGCCCTTCGCCGTGGAGACGGTCCGTACGGTTCGTGGCGTCGGCTACCAGATCGTCGAACCGGTCGGCAGCCGATGACTCGTGGGCTCTCGGTTCGCGCCCGTCTGACGACCCTCGTGGTCGTGGTCGCCGCCGGGCTCGGGCTTGCGGCGGCGACGATCGGTGTCGGTGCCGTCGAGCGCCGGCTCGTGGACGAAGCCATCGATGTTGCGGTGGCGGATCAACTGCTGACGGTCGAGGAGTTGATCCTCTTCCGCGAGTTCGGCGGCATCGACGAGGGCGGGTTCGACGAGGGAGAGTTCGACGAAGGACTCTTCGATGAGGGTTTCGTCGTTCTGGACGAACTCGCGTTCCTCCAAGGGATGATCTTCGAGCTGGGGGAGCTGGAGGCATTCGATGAGTTACTGGCGGCGGTCGGGATCGAAGCCGGTGGGTCACTCGCCGTTCTCACCTACTTCGGCGAGGTGATCATCGTCGACACGAGGACCGGGGAGATGGGATTCGTCGCGGACGAAGACTCGGCATCAACCGAGCTGATCGTGGCTCAGTCGACGATCGACGAGCTCTTCAACGTGTCGGTCGACATCGACTTCGGCGACATTTTCAGCGATGAGGTCTTCGGCGACGAGGAGTTCGGCGAATCGGAGGATCACTCACTCGACCTGCGCTTCGTCACCCACACGATCGACGGCCAGGACTACCTCTTCGTGGCCGAGGTCGGCGATGTCACCCGTAGCGTCGACAGCATCCGGACGCTGGCGTGGATCAGCGTGCCGCTGCTCGTGGTGATCGGTGGCCTGGCGACATGGCTGCTCACCGGGCGTGCGCTTCGACCGGTCCATGCCATCACCGCGCAGGTCGGCGAGATCTCCGGGGGCACGCTCGACGAGCGGGTGCCGGTGCCGCAGACCGACGATGAGATCGCAGAGCTGGCGACGACGATGAACCTCATGCTCGATCGGCTCGAGGTCGATGATCGACGGCTTCGACAGTTCGTGTCCGACGCATCGCACGAACTTCGCTCGCCGGTGGCCGTGCTGCGCAGCGAGTCCGAGGTCGCGCTTCGCAACCCTGGTTCGACATCGGTCGAGGGTCTGGCCGATGGGGTCCTCGCGGAGAGTACGCGCCTCCAGCGCATCGTCGAGGATCTGCTGGTCCTCGCTCGTGGTGATGAGGGGACCGTGTCGGGTTCGGAGGTCATCGACCTCGACGACATCGTTCTCGTGGAGGCCGCTCGCCGCCGAGCGGTGCCGATCGACACGCAAGGGGTGTCCGCCGGCCGGATTCGCGGGAGCCACGATGCGGCGGCGCGGATCGTGACCCACCTGCTCGACAACGCGGCGCGGCACGCCGCCTCGAGCGTGTGGATCGGGCTGCGGACCGAGCACGAACACGTCGCGTTGTGGGTGGATGACGATGGGGAGGGGATCGCCGAGGCCGACCGGAAACGAGTGTTCGAACGCTTCACCCGGTTCGATGCGGCGCGGACCCGTGACCATGGCGGAGCAGGCCTCGGTCTCGCTGTGGTCAGCGAGGTCGTCGCTGCCACCGGGGGCACGATCGAGGTCGTGACCGCCCCGAGTGGTGGTGCCCGGTTCGTCGTGCGCTGGCCTGAACTCCGCGACTAATGTCGGTAGATCGCGCCTGATTCGTGTCGCAGGTAGTCCAAAGCTTGACTATCTGAATGGCAGATGGCAGCTAGCGGAAACATGTATCGATGTACACGGGACATTTCCGTTCGCGTTTCCTAGATTCGTGCCTAGCCGAACGGGGAACCAGGCGACACATCGGGCGGTGTGGAGGAGGTCCCCAGGGAAGCGAGCCGCAATGATCGACATGTTTGACACGGAGACATCCGGGCCGGTCGGTCCGACGGGTTGGATGGACTCAGCGTCCTGTGCCGGCCACAGCGAGCTGTTCTTCGCTCCGTTTGCCGAACGCCCCGAGGCGCGGGTGCGTCGAGAGGCGGCCGCCCGGGTGATCTGTGGTGACTGCGAATCCTTGCCGACATGTCGTGAGTACGCCCGTGCGAATCGTGAACTCGGCTACTGGGGTGGCGAGTCGGAGAGCGAGCGAGCCGAAGCCGGCTTCCCTCCGACCACGCCGATCATCGGCCGCAAGCGTGTCGCCGAGGAGCGCGCCCGCAACGCCATGGCGCGCACCGCGTAAACGGCGACAACACAGCCTGAGGCTGCGACAACACAGCCTGACGATTCTGTTCTAGCGAGCGGGGCGAGCGAGTTGGAGTGCGCCGGCCACTGCCCGGCATCGTGCTGGTGCTGAGCCAAGGGGTTCGCCGTCGCCCCACAGCGCGAGTTGGTCTCCGTCGACGGTGATCTCGGCGCCTTGGTGAGTGTGCACCTTCGGGTGGGTGAGATGGCGACCGTCGAAGACCAGGCGGAAGAAGCGCAACAACTCGAGTCGCCCGATCTCGGCCACCACGGTGACATCCACCAGCCCGTCGACTGGATCCGCGGCGGGGCAGATCTGCATCCCGCCGCCGAAGTCCCGGGTGTTCGCGAACGCGAGCATCGCGGCCTGGTATTCGTGGGTCACCCCGTCGACGGTCAGCGTCACCGGTCGATTCTCGAGGCGAGGCAATTCGAGGAGGGTGGCAATGGTGTAGCGCGATGGCCCGCGCGGGAAGGGCATGGCGTTGGCGCGTTCGTTGACGTCGCCGGAGAAGCCGGCGGTGGCGACCGACGCCACCCATCGATCGTCGACCTGTAGGGCGTCGGTCGGCACCGCTGGGCCCAACGCCACGCGTGTGGCCTCGATCGGGTCGCTCGAGAGGCCGAGCGCCCCGGCGAAGTCGTTGCCCGTTCCCACCGGCACGACGCCGAGGATCGTGGCTGTCTCGGTCACGGCTTGCAGAGCGAGATGTACGAGGCCGTCTCCGCCGACGGTGACGATGCGTTCGGCGCCTTCGTCGACGGCACGGGCTGCGGCTTGGCCTGACTCCGCCGCCGTTGCTCCGGTGATCTCGGTGACGTCGCACCCCTGCGCGGAGATGGTGGCCCGGACCGCGGCGACCGCGTCTGCAGCCCTGCCCCGCCCCGCATCCGGGCTGACCAGGAGATGCACGGCGCCCGATGTCATGTTCAGGAGGCCGTGGTGGGTCGATCGTCGAACAGGTGGGTTGTCAGCGCGACTCCTCCGGCACCGATGGCGCCGGCGATGGCGATGGCGACCCACACCGATGAGGGTGGCAGGTCGAGTTCGAAGTACTCGCGCGCGGCGGGGAGCACCATGTTGAGTGCGTACATGCCGGCCATGGCTGCCGCGAGCCCGATCTTCCAGGGCTTCAGCGGGCGGCTGATGATGATCAGGATGGCGAGTCCGATCAAGAGGAGCGTGACCGTGGCGGCGGTGCGGGCTTCGGGGAGGGTCACGTCGTCCATGCGCCGCACGATCTCGTACAGCACGTAGGTGACGGCTCCGGCGATCGCGCCTGCGGGGATCGAGAAACGGAGCACCCGTTCGAGGAACCCGCGCCGGACCAGGGAGTCGTTGGGGGCGAGTGCGAGGAAGAAGCCAGGAAGGCCGATCGAGAATGTGCCGATCAGCGTGAGCTGGCGAGGGAGGAACGGGAAGGGTGATCCGGCGATGCCCACGAGCGCGGTGAGCAGCACCGCGTAGGCCGCCTTGGTCAGGAAGAGGTTGGCGACCCGTTCGATGTTGTTGATGACCTTGCGGCCTTCGGCCAGGACGCGAGGCAATGTGGCGAACTTGTTGTCGAGAAGCACGAGCTGGGCAACGGCTCGCGTGGACGACGATCCCGCCCCCATCGCAATGCCCATGTCGGCGTCTTTGAGGGCGAGGACGTCGTTCACGCCGTCGCCGGTCATCGCCACGGTGCGGCCTCGACTCTGGAGCGCGTGCACCATCGCCCGCTTCTGGTGTGGGGTCACTCGTCCGAACACCGTCGTGTCGTCGAGCACGTCGGCGAGCGCCTCCTGTTCCTCTGGCAGCCGTCGGGCGTCGTACCCGTTCGCGGTGTCGCTCACTCCGGCACGCCGGGCAACTGCTGCGACCGTGGCCGGGTTGTCTCCGGAGATCACCTTGAGCTCGACTCCCTGCTGCTGGAAGTAGCCGAGGATCTCTTCGGCATCCGGGCGCACGGTGTCCTCGAGGAGGACCAGCGCGATGGGAGTGCGGCTCTCGCCGAGTTGATCGCCCTGCCAGCCGTGGTCGGAGCGAGTGACGAGCAGGACTCGCGTGCCCCGGGCCGCTGCCTCGTCCGCCATCGCCTGTTCTTCGTCGTCGTCAGCATCGAAGAGGATGTCGGGGGCGCCCAGATAGAAGGTGCCGCGGCCGGGGAACTCGGTGGCCGCCCACTTGCGAGCGGACGAGAACGGCATGCTCTCGCCGACATCCCAGCCCGGCGAGCCGTAGTGGGCGACGATTGCCTGCAAGGTGGCGTTGGGGGAGGGGTCGGATGCACCGAGCGCGCCGAGCACCTCTCCGGCTTCGGTGTCGGTTGCATCGCCGAGGGTCACCACACCCCCGAGTGAGATTTCTCCGGTGGTGATCGTGCCGGTCTTGTCGAGGCACAGGGTGTCGACGCGGGCGAGCAACTCGACGGAGGCCAGCTCCTTGGCGAGCGCCTGGCGGCGCGCCAAGGCGATCACGCCCGTGATGAACGAGAGGCTCGTGAGCAGCACCAAGCCATCGGGAACCATGGCGACGGCGGCGGCCACGGTGGCCTGCAAGGCGTCCTGCCATCGATCCTGTGTCTCGAGTTGGCGGAGTAGAAGGAGCGCTGATGCCGGCGGGATGACGAACGTGAGCCACCGCAGGACGAGGTTGACGCCCTGTCGCAGCTCGCTTCCCGCGAGTTCGAATCGGCGGGCCTCCTCGGCGAGCTTGGCGGCGTAGCTCTCGGCTCCGACCTTCGTGGCGCGATAGAGACCCGAGCCGGCGGAGACGAACGAGCCCGACATGACGTCGTCGCCGATCGTCTTCTCCACCGGATCGCTCTCGCCGGTCAGCAGTGACTCGTCGATCTCGAGACCGATGCCGGCCACGACCTCGCCGTCCACCACGACCTGGTCGCCCGGGGACAACTCGAGGAGGTCGTCGGCAACCACGCCGCTGACGCCGATCTCCTCGGCCGTGCCGTTGCGACGGACCCTGGCTTTCGGCGCCGAGAGCACCGCGAGCGCGTTGAGCGTTCGGCGAGCTTGCACCTCCTGGGCGATGCCGATGACGCTGTTGGACACGACGACACCAGCGAACAGCGCGTCGGCCGGGAATCCGGCCACGAGGATCAGCACGAACAGGGTCCCGATGATCGCGTTGACAGGGGTCAGGACGTTGGCCCCCACGATCTGGGGGAGGGTGCGAACCGGTGTGTCGGGGACATCGTTGACCCGACCGTCGGCGACACGATCAGCGACTTCCGCCGCGGAGAGGCCGGGATGCTCGGTGGCCACCTACCGGGCCCCGCTGTCGTCGTAGACCCAGCCGGTTTCGCGCATCTCGATTCGATGCCGGCCGCCTTCGGCGTCAGGGTCGTCGGAGTCGTAGGCGGCGTCACCGTGCCACATCACGATGCGGCCATTGCGGCCTTTGGCGACACGAGTCTCGAAGTGTTGGGGCGGGCGCGAGCCGAGGTCCGAGAGCGCTTCGGCGACGGTGTGGTAGTCGCGAAGCGTATGGAGGGTGACCCACGTCGGCGGCACGATCTCGATCTCGCCTTCGTGGTGGCGGGTGAGGCACGCAGCCGGGGTCGTCCACTCCATGTCGACGATCTCGCCGTCGTCGATCACCGCGTGTTCCGCGTCGACGCGAGCAGCGAAGAACCATGTGGCGAAGCGCTTGGGTGCGATCGTCGGCGGGATCCAGTGAGAGAACATCACGAGGGAGTCTGCATCGACCTCGAGGCGCGCTTCCTCGTGGGCTTCGCGGACAGCGGCACGCCGGGCGGCCACCAGGATCTCGCCCGATTCGTCGTGGTCGTCGTCGTCGATCTTGCCCCCGGGGAAGACCCACATTCCACCGAACGCGATCTTGGAGTTCTTGCGCAGCATGAGTGTCTGCATGCCGTCGTCGGTGTCTCGCAACACGATGACCGTTGCAGCCGGGACGGCGGGTGCCTCACCGTCGTCGCTCTCGTTGCGGAGCAACTCCTCGAATCGCTCGTTCTTGTTCCCGGCAGGGTTGCTCTCGGCGCTCACGGTCGCCGACCCTAGTCGCCGGTCTCAAGTTGCCCGCACCAGTGCCGATGGAGTCAGAACCGGGGGCTTCGGCCCCCACAGGTCGTTTTGGGACAGTTGGGGTCAGACCCCTGTCCCATCTGGGGACAGGTTTGGGTCGCGGGAATCGACGACAGTGTGTGAGGGTTGAATCCGCCATGGAGCTTCAACTGACCGACAAGGCGGCGGCCAACATCCGCCGCAAGGGTGGAACCGCGGTCGTCGACCTGCTCGAACCCTTCGGTTGAGGCAAGAAGTTCGAGGTGTCGGTCGATACCCGAACGAAGGGCCGTCGCCTCGACGGTTACACCCGTCAGCGCGTCGGTGAGCACGAGGTCCTGCTCGACCCGGACCTGTTGAAGCTCCCGGTCGAGTTGACGATCGTGTCCGGCGGTGTGTTCGGCCGGGGCCTCGGTGCGGCCGTCGATGGTCTCAACGGCGCGGCCTGCCCGATCCAGCTGCTCTGATCGGCCCTCGCCCCCCCCAACCAACGAACTGGCGGCACATGTGGTCGGCAACCGACGGTCTATGCCGCCAGTTGCGGTCACGCAGTCCCGCGCGGCGCGAGTCGGTTGGGGTGGGTGGCGATCTGGGTTGCGCGGTCGATCCATTCACAGACGTACCTTCGTGTGTCGCGGGGATCGATCAGCTCCTCCACCTCGAATCGGTTGAGTGGACCCAGTGGGCCGCGGACGCTCTCGATGCGGGCGAGCAGTTCGGCTCGGAAGGCGGCTGGGTCGTCGGCTTCGGCGAGTTGACGTTTGTAGGCCGCTTCGATCCCGCCCTCGGGAGGGATGCCGCCGAGATCAGCTGCCGGCCAGGCGACCCGGACATCAACATCGGACCGTGGGGTTGCGAAGTTGTTGCCCGCCACACCAAAGCTCCGCCTCATGAGCACCGTGAAGATCGGGACCGTGATCCGTGCGAACGCGAGCATCCATTCCCCACCCTTGCGAATCGTGCCGGTGATCTCGTGATCGAGTCCGACCGCGAATCCGGGATTGTCGACCAGGTTCAGAACCGGGATGTTGAACAGGTCGCACAGCTGGAGGTGGCGGGTGAGCTTGTCGCAGCCGTCAGCCGTGAGCGCTCCACCGTTCACATGCCGGGAGTCCGATGCCACGATCCCCACGGTGTGGCCCTTGCAGCGGGCGAAGCCGGCGACCTGGTCCGTGCCCCAGTGGGGGCCGATCTCGAAGAACGAGGCGGGGTCGACGATCAGTTCGATTGCCCGTCGGATGTCGAACGTGGTGGTGCGACTTCGCGGGATGAGTCCGAGAAGTTCCTCGACACGAGCGTCGCCGCGGTCCGCCGAGGGAACGATCGGCGCTGGTTCATAGACGCTCGACGGAAGGTAGGACAGGAACCGGCGAACCTGGGCGGCCGCGTCTTCTTCGTCCTCGGCCAGGTTGTCGACGGAACCGTTGCGGCAGTGGATGTGCCAGCCGCCGAGGTCTTCCTTGGTGATGTCCTCACCTGTGGCCTGGATGACCACGGGTGGGCCGGCCACGAAGAGCTGGGCCGTGTCGCGCAACATCACGGAGAAGTGACCGAGGACGGCCTTGGCCGCGCCGAGCCCGACAACACTGCCGAGCAGCATGTTCACGACCGGGACGGTGTCGAGCTGGCGGGCGAACATCGACGCCCCGAGATGGGGTGGCAGGAAGGAGCCGCCGGGTCCGGTTACTCGCGGCTTGCCGGCATCGATGGCGCCGGTGCTCTCTTTCGCCGTGCTCTCCCCGCTCTTTGACTGGGATGGCACCATCGCCGCGACGCTGCCGCCTCCCGATGACCCGTCAAGCAGCCGAACCGACGGCACCCGCATTTGGATGGAGAGCCGCTCGAGATATGTCGACTTCGAGGCGATCGACCCGTCGGCGTGCCCGCCTCGCGACGTGAAATCATCGGCGCACACGATTGCCTGTCGGTGATCGATCGCGCCCCAGCCCCCGACATGGTTGGAGGGTGTGAAGGCCGAGACGTTCCCATCGGCGTCGTAGCTCGTGAATCCGGTGAGGCTGCCCACCTCCCGAAACGAGCCGTCATCGACAAGGAGATCGATCCGCTCACGACAGGTGAGCTTTCCCCGGCTCCGTTGGCGAACGACGCCCGGATCGTCCGAGGTCTCGGCGAGTCGTTGGTGGGCAAAGCCTCGCACTGCCTCGGCCTGCGCGAGCGTCGGCTTCCAACCGTCGTTGGATGGTGTCTCTTCGGGGGTGCTCGTCGAGGTCGTCTCACCCGGCTCGATGAGGGCAACGATCTGGTCCTGGTCGACCATCGAGCCCGGCTCGAGAGTGAGGAGCTCGGCGACCACTCCGTCACAGGGCGAGACGAGGATGGTCTCCATCTTCATCGCAGATGTGATCAACAGCGGCTGCCCGGTCGTGACTTCGGCACCGGGCTCCACGAGCACCTCGACCGTCACCGCGCTGACCGGAGCCGCCACCGCGACGAGGTCGCCCTCCGCCACCAGTGCGGGCCCTGACGACGCGGTCCCCGCCGCTGTCGAGGGCGACGACGCACTTGGGCCCGAGCTCGGGTTCGCCGAGCGGAACAGGGTGACTGCCGCGCCCGGCTCGGCGGCAGCTCCGTGGGGAAGTGCATCGATGAGCGTGGTTCGGGCGTCGCCGGCGCGAACCGTCTCGTGTCGGAGCAGTGCGCCGAGAAGGTCGAGGTTGGTGGTCGCCCCATCGACGTTGAACTCATCGAGGGCACGGGCGGCGCGGTCGAGCGCGGCACGGTACGACGACAGTGGCTCGTCTCTGCCGCGCGCCGGTGCCGAGCTGATGACCTTGGCCAGCAACGGGTCGAATGCGGCGACGGGGGTGTAGCCCGCGTACGCATAGCCGTCGACACGTATGCCGGGGCCCGACGGTTCCCGGTAGCCGCTGAGCGTGCCGCCGGATGACAGGACGACCCGTGCCTGGACGGCTGCTCGTCTCGGCGTGCCCACCGCCGACTGGTTCGGAAGGCCGAGATCGGCCAGGGTCGCTCCTGCGGCGACCATGAGCTGACTCTCCACGAGATCGACCCCGGTGATCTCTTCGGTGATGGTGTGTTCGACCTGGATCCGAGGGTTCGCCTCGATGAACCAGTATCCGCCACCGGGCGACGTGTCGACGAGGAACTCGATGGTCCCGGCATTCGAGTAGCCGCCGGCAACCCCCAACCTCACTGCATCAGCGAGAAGGCCGGCCCGGATCTCGTCGGGCAGATTCGGAGCCGGAGCGATCTCGACGATCTTCTGGTGCCGTTGTTGAAGCGAGCAGTCCCGCTCCCAGAGATGGACGACCGTGCCAGCGTGGTCGCCGAGGATCTGGACCTCGATGTGGCGCGGATCGACCAGCAGCTTCTCGATGAGCAGGGAGCCGTCTCCGAACGATGCCGCGGCCTCTCGCGAAGCCGCCTCGAAGAGTCCGGGCATGTCCGCGTCGGAATCCACGCGCCGCATGCCGCGGCCTCCTCCTCCCGCCGCGGCCTTCAACATGACCGGGTAGCCGAGGTCCTGCGCCAGCGTCACGGCCTCGTCGGCCGAAGCAATCACTCCGTCGCTCCCCGGCACGATGGGCACACCGTGCGCTGCCGCGAACTGTCGTGCGGTCGCCTTGTTGCCCAGCAGTTCCAGCGCGTCCGCGGTGGGCCCGACGAATGCGAGGCCTGCCGATTCGCAGCGCCGGGCGAACGTCGGATTCTCGGCCAGCAAGCCGTAGCCCGGGTGCACCGCGTCGCAGCCGTTGTCGGTGGCTGCCTCGATGACGGCATCGATGTCGAGGTAGGCCTCGATTGGGCCGCCAGGAAGCTCGATCGACCGGTCGGCCACGCGAGTGTGGAGGGACATGGCGTCGGCGGCGGAGTGAACGGCCACCGTGTCGATCCCGAGTCCTGCAGCGGCTCGAGCGACTCGTACGGCGATCTCGCCCCGGTTGGCGATGAGCAGTCTGCGGAAGGGCCGGCTGGGCATGCGCGGGACATTACTCCGCGGCGGTTTGGCGATCGAAGTGACGAGATTCGACGGTGAGAATGTCGATTGCTACGTTCGCCAAACTCAGCGTCACCCAGCTACAACGCCACAAGAACCAGGAGCCAAACGATGATCTTCGATCCTCGAATCCCTGCACACGATGAGTGTGTGCTCGGCTCTCAACTCGAGCGGTGGGCGACGGCTCAGCCCGACGCTCTCGCCGTCCGATTTCACGACGGTGAGAGCTGGACGTGGGCCGAAGCGCTCCGGAACACACAACGCGCGGCGAAGGCGTTCCAGGATCTCGGCGTGAAGAAGGGCGACCATGTCTTGTCCTGGCAACCCAACGGCCGTGACGCGCTCGTGACCTGGTTCGGGCTCAACTACCTCGGCGCGGTGTATGTGCCACTGAACACCGCGTACAAGGGCGGCGTCCTCGAGCATCTCGTTCGTCTGTCCGACGCGTCACTGATCGTCTGCCACGCGGACCTCGCCCCGAGGCTCTCCGACATCGACACCGCGGCGCTCTCCGACATCATCGTCACCGGTGTCGCCACCAAGGCGGCCGCCGTCTCTGTCGAGGGGTTGACGCACCACGCGGCGGAGGTGCTCGAACCCGCGAGCTGGTTGGACGAGATGCCCAACCGGGTCGAGCCATGGGACACGCAGTACATCATCTTCACGTCGGGCACGACTGGCCCGTCCAAGGCGGTCCTGTCGTCGTACCTGCAGGGCTATTCGATGGGGCCCGGGGCGTTCGACCAGTTCGACGGCACCGACCGGATCCTCGTCAACCTCCCGCTGTTCCACGTGGGCGGCACGATCTTCGTCATCGTCACGTTGGCCAACGGCGGGTCGTGCTACGTCGACACCCACTTCCGCACGGACGACTTCTGGTCGACGGTGAACGACAACGAGATCACGATGACGTGCCTGCTCGCCGCGATGATCCCATTCCTGCTGAACCTGCCTCCGTTCGACGGTGAGCGCGATCACAGCCTGCGCAAAGCAGTCTGTGTGCCGTGGAACGCGGAGGCGGTGGCAGTCTCGGACCGGTACGGCCTCGAGTCATGGACCACCTTCAACATGACCGAGGTGTCGTCGCCGTTGATCTCGGATCTGAACCCGAACGCCCCGGGCACGTGCGGACGTGTGCGTCCCGGCATCGAAGCGCGGGTCGTCGATGACAACGACTGCGAGGTCGCGCCCGGCGAGGTCGGCGAGCTGATCCTGCGCAGCGATCGTCCCTGGGCGATGAACCACGGGTACTACAAGAACCCGGAGGCGACTGCAGCGGCGTGGCGCAACGGCTGGTTCCACACGGGTGATGGATTCCGCTACGACGAGGAGGGCTACTTCTACTTCGTCGACCGAATCAAGGATGCCATCCGCCGGCGGGGCGAGAACATCTCGTCCTTCGAGGTCGAGAACGAGGTGGCCGCTCATCCCGGCGTCGCCGAAGTCGCCGCAATCGCGGTGCCGAGCGAGCTGGGCGAAGACGAGGTCATGGTCGTGATCGCGCCGGTCGAGGAGCTTCCCAAGACACCGACGCAGAAGATCCAGAAGCACCTCCTGAAGAGCGACGGCATCACCCCCGACACCTGGGACCGAGAAGCCGCCGGCATCAAGGTCACGCGAGACAAGATCGGGTCGTAGCCGGCATCCCTCCCGAACTGGCGGCACATATGGTCGGAGACCGGCGGTTCGTGCCGCCAGTTGGCACGTGTGTCATCGGCTAGAACCTGTCCATGGCTGATCTCGACCTTGCGTTTCTTCCTGCCGTGGAGATGGCCCGGGTGGTTGCGACGGGTGAGGTGTCGCCCGTGGAGCTCGTGGACAATGCGCTGGATCGCATCGATGAGGTCGACGGCGAGCTGAACGCGTTCTGTTTCGTCTGGGATGAGGAGGCTCGCGAGCAAGCCCGGACGGCGGCGGACCAGGTCGCCAACGGTGACTCGCTCGGACGCCTGCATGGTGTGCCGGTCGCTCTCAAGGACACCACGCCGACTGCCGGCCACACGACCACGCTCGGGTCCCACGTCTTCGAGGACTGGGTGCCGGCGGTCGATGGGACGATCGCCCGCAAGCTGCGTGAGGCCGGCGCGATTGTCGTCGGCAAGACGACCACACCCGAGTTCGCACACGCGCTCACCACCGAGAGTCCGCTGTGGGGCATCACTCGCAACCCTTGGGCTCTCGACCGAACGACTGGTGGCTCGTCCGGCGGCTCGGGTGCGGCAGTGGCGGCTGGGTGCGTACCGCTGGCGGAGGGGTCGGACATGGGTGGCTCGGTGCGCATCCCGTCGGCGTGGTGCGGCATCGTCGGACTGAAGCCGGGACTCGGACGGATCCCGATGGATGTCCTTCCCGGCTTGTTCGACACGATCAGCCATCACGGCCCTCTGGCTCGCTGCGTGGACGACGCTCGATTGTTCCTGCACGCCACGCAGGGGCCGGACGAGGCCGACATCCTGAGCCAGCCGGCGCCACTCGATCTCGCGACGCCGCGCTCCGCCGATCTGTCAACGGTTCGTGTCGCGCTGACCATCGACCTGGGGTGTTGGGCCGTCGATCCGACGATCGAAGCCGTGGTGCGAGCCGCCGCGGCTGCGCTGGCCGATGCCGGAGCCACGGTCACCGAGGTGAGCCCCGGCTTCCTCGGCAACGAGGAGGCCGAGTGGAACAAGCTCTGGGAGGTCTTCATGGCTGCCTACTACGGCGAACATGTCGCAGAGCACGCGGACCGTATGACGGCCGACGTGTTGGGGTTGATCGAGCGAGGCAACGCCATGAGCGCCGTCGACTACAAGCAGGTCGAGTTCACCCGCACGCGGATGTGGAAGCAGGTCAGTCCGATACTCCAGGCCCATGACGTGTTGCTCTGCCCGACGATGGCCACCGGTCCGGTTCAGGCATCGGTTCCGGGTGAGCGCATCGCCAGTCGGATGGAGGGCGGCCGATTTCACTCGCCGGACATGACGGCCATCTGGAACATGATTTCGCCGTGCCCGGTCTTGACGGTGCCCTGCGGCCTCGACGGCGACGGGCTCCCCGTCGGCGCTCAACTCGTCGGTCAGCGATGGCGCTCCGACGAGCTGCTCGCGATCGGGGCCGCGCTCGAATCCGTGGTTGTACCCATCGGTCGGCCGCCGATCTAGGTGCGCAGGCGGCGACGGATGCATTCCCCGCCGATCGGTAGTGGCTCGGGCCGGTGGCTTCGGCTCACCGACCCGGGGTCCAGTTGTTGTTCGCCCCGGTCATGGGTCCGGCGTAGAGCTCCTCGTCGGTTCGCGCCTCGAGAAACTCGACGAGTTCGGTGTGAGCGCGGCGCAACGACTCGCACGCCTCGTCCCAGTCCAGGTCGGCTTGTGCGGCTCGGAGATCGACGTGTCATCGTCATCCTTGCGCAGCGCTGTTTCGCGGTCGATCCCGCGCAGCAGCCGGTCGACCTTGTCGAACTCGTGTGCAGTGACCGCGAGCAGCTCCTCTTTGGTGATTGCCGCGGGCACCTGAACCTCCGGTTCGTGGGACATCTCCATGGTTCGCCGACGACATGATCGGTTCAGGGTCCGAGGTCCTGTCGGCCGATGACGATGGAGCATCGACCCCTCTCCAC
Source organism: Acidimicrobiaceae bacterium (assembly GCA_016845585.1). GTDB lineage: Bacteria > Actinomycetota > Acidimicrobiia > Acidimicrobiales > Aldehydirespiratoraceae > JAACCU01. The sequence goes on from JAERSO010000129.1 coordinate 269,329, forward strand.
AGCTCGTTCAGGTCGGAGGTTTCGTCCTCGACGGATGCGCTCGCGGAGCGGAGACGGGACCGTCGGCGGGCGAGGTGAGGCGGGAGGTGGAACACTCGAACGATGGGGACGAGCAACCTGCGGTTGGAGTTCGAGGCACGAGGCCGCGCCGGCAGTGTGAGCGTGTCGCTCACGACGAACGAGAACCCGACCGACATCGGTTGCGCCGCATGGGCGCAGGGTTTCCCGATCTGTGAGGCGACCGTCGAGTTCGCCGGTCGGGGCTATGAGGCGCTGATGGGGTGGGTGCAGCTGGTCCGGCAGCGATCGCCGGCTCACGCGCCGGAGGAGTGGTGGGAAACCGACCCGCTCGAGGTGTTCGCCGACCTCGAGCTGCCGTTCGGTGTCTACGGGATCGAACCGACACTGTTCGACGCGCCGGCCCGCAGCGACCGATCGCAACGGCTGGACTGGCATGCCGAGAGCTTCCTCTGTGTGGCACCGACATCTCCGATGGCTCGGGAAGTCATGCCCATCGTTTCGTTTGCGTGGGGGTTCTCGCTCGGCGCGGGGGAGATCACCCCTCGAGCCCCCGAGCCGTTGCCGGCCTCGGCGTGGACACAACACCGCGAGCGCCTCGCGGCTGCGTATCCGACATGGGAGTTCATCGACCAGGGTGTGTAGACTGATTTGTCGGCACGAACACCTGTTCGTATAGTGGTGAAGTATGGCTGCCGCGGAGTCGCTGCCCTCTGTCGTCGACCCCGACGAGGCGATTGCAGATCGGCGCGCCAGGCTACAGCTGGTCGGTGACCGGGTCGCCCCGATGGCGTTGGCCGGGGAGCGGACGTTGCCGTTGCTCGACGAGCTGACTTGCCTCTTTCCCGAAGGATTGAGGCGAGGGTCGACGGTCTCGCTTCACGGGTCGGGGTCGACGGCGTTGGCGCTGGCAGTTGCCGCCGCCGCTTCCACGGCTGGGTCGTGGGTTGCCGTCGTCGGTGATCCAGAACTCGGGTTTGCCGCGGCTGAAGAGGCAGGCGTCGCGCTCCAGCGCGTGCTGGTCGTGGACCCCGAGCCATCGTCGTGGAGCGCTGCGGTCGCCGCGCTCGTCGGAGCGGTCGACATCGTGTTGATCGCCCCTCGACACCGTGTGCGTGACGCAGAGGCGCGCCGCCTCTCGGCTCGGCTTCGGGAGCGTGGTTCGGTGCTGTTGTGCACGAATGGGCGATGGCCGAGCGGGGCCGACGTGCAGCTCGAGATCGTCGAAAGTGAGTGGGCGGGACTCGGGAGCGGGCATGGCGTACTGCAGGCCAGGAGGGTGACCATTCGTGGCGGTGGGCGAGGGGCATCGGCTCGGCCCCGTTCGGCCGACATGTTGTTGCCCGGCCCACTCGGGCGCCCCGAATTCATTGTTCCCGACATCACTGTCGACGAGGCGCCGGCACTCGCTGCTCAAGGCTGACCCGTGGTCACCCCCGTCCGCACGCTGGTTGCCTGGTGTCCCGACTGGCCGGTCGTGGCCGCCGGCGCCCCGCTCGATGAGCCGGTCGCCGTCGTTCACGCCAATCGGATCGTTGCGTCGTCACCTGCCGCCCGCGAGCAAGGTGTTGTGCGGGGGCTGCGGCGACGTGTGGCCCAGGCCAGGTGTGCTGAACTGCAGCTCCATGAGCGTGACGAGGCTCGGGAGGCCCGCACCTTCGAACCGGTGATCGGCACCCTCGATGACATCACCCCTCGCGTCGAGGTCATCCGTCCCGGCACGTGTGCGGTCGTGACGAGAGGGCCGTCTCGCTACTTCGGCGGCGACGAGAGGGTCGCCGATCTGATCCGTGCCGCCATGGGCACGGTGCTGAACGGTCGCACCGAGGTTCGTATCGGTATCGCCGACGGCCCGTTCGCCGCTGAGCTCGCGGCCCGCGCCGCTCGGCCGACCCGTCTGATTCCCGAGGGGCACGTGGCCGAGTTCCTGGCGCCGATGCGTGTGGCGGTGCTCGAGCGGCCAGAGCTGGCCGACGTACTCGTGCGGCTCGGCATACGCACGCTCGGACAGTTCGCGGCGCTGCCGTCCACCGATGTGCTGGCGCGGTTCGGTTCCGATGGGCTCGGTGCTCATCGGCTCGCCTCGGGGCTCGACGAACGTCCTCCCGATGCCCGTCATCCACCCGTCGACTGGTCGGTCACCGCCGAGATCGACCCACCGGCGGACCGGGTCGACCGGGTGGCGTTCGTCGCCCGCAGTCTGGCCGATGAGCTCCATCAGCGGCTCGGTCGTGACGGTGTCACCTGCGTGCGAGTGGCCATCGGGGCCGAGACCGAATACGGCGAGGAGCTGGTACGACTCTGGCGCCATGAGGGCACATTGTCTGACGCGGCCGTTGCTGACCGGGTGCGATGGCAGCTCGACGGGTGGCTCAACGGGTCGGCGGCCAGTCGTCCGAGCGGTGCGATCAGCCGGGTGTTGCTGGTTCCTGACGAGCTCATCGCAGCGAAGGGTCGCCAACTCGGATTCTGGGGAGGTGAGACGGAAGTCGATGAGCGAGCTGCTCGTGTTGCGGCTCGACTGCAGGGCCAACTCGGTGCCGATGCGGTTCGTGTCGTCGAACGTCGAGGGGGGCGACACCCAAGCGAGCAACTCACGTTGGTTCCGGCGGCCACCGTCGAGTTGCGCGGCCGCACCCTGTTCGACGATCCCGAGCGGCCGCCGTGGCCGGGAGGGTTGCCCTCCCCGTCACCGTCGCGGGTGGTCGGCACCCCTCGTGCCGTCGAAGTGGTGGACGAGGATGGTGAACCGGTACGAGTCGATGGGCGCGGGTTGCTGTCCGCCACGCCGGCTGAGCTTCGCAATGATCGTCGTCGAGCCGGCATCGTCGCATGGGCCGGCCCATGGCCGATCGATGAGCGGTGGTGGGATCCCGAGGCGCATCGCCGTCAGGCCCGGTTCCAGATCGTCACCACGGATGGCGTTGCCCGCATGCTCATCCTCGAAGGCGGCCAATGGTGGGTGACCGCCATCTGGGATTGAGTGGGTCACGGCCATCTGGGACTGAGCGGAGCATCATGGTGTGATGACCGAGCCGTCGACCGCTGTGCAACGTGACCGGTGTGAGCGTTGGTTCGTGCGGCGGGGGTTGCCGCATCTGATCGAGGACTACTCGGCAACAGAAGACGTCTTCACTCGAACGGCCCCGTTTCTCACTCTCGTCGTCTTTGCGGAGCTGTTCCTGACGTTCGGCGATCGCTGGAAGGGCTGGAGCCAATTGGTCGCCTTCATTGCTGGAGTCGGCGCGATGGCGGCGGCGTTGGCGGTGGTCAACCGGTTTCGCGGGCGCCGGCCGCTGCAGCTTCCCGATGATGTCGGCGTTCTCGAATTGATCCTCTACCTCGGCCTCCCGCTGGTCCCCGCCGCGATCGGGTCGGAGAGTTCGGTCGGCGACAACCTGGTGACGATCGTGATCACCAATCTGGTGATCCTTGGCCTCGCCTATGTGGTCACCTCGTGGGGTCTGTTCCCGATGATGCGATGGTCGGCGGGTCAGATCAGGCGTCAGATCGGTGAGGTTGCCACCCTTGCCATGAAGTCATTGCCGATCCTGCTGGTCTTCTCTGCGTTCATCTTCATCAACGCGGAAATGTGGCAGGTCGCCAATGACTTCACTCTTCCGTTCTTCGGGTTGGTGTCGGCGCTGATCATGGGGATCGGTGGCGCTTTCGTGGTCGTGTCGGTGAGGCGGATCACGGTCGATCTCGCCCGCTTCGACTCCTGGGCCGACGTTCGCTCCCGCTGTGTGCAGACACCGGTCGATGACGTCGTTCCCGGTGATGACGCCGCGCCGCCGAACGCGCCGCCTCTTGGCCGTCGTGCCGAGCTCAACGTCGGGATGCTGTTGTTCGTTGCCCAGGCGATCCAGATCTTCCTGGTGGCGATCGTGATCACCGCGTTCTACATCGTGTTCGGCCTCTTGACGGTGCGTGAAGGCACCCTCGAGCAGTGGACGACGGCGACCGAACTCACCCGGTCAGAGGACTGGGCCCTCTACTGGAACGTGTTCGGTGGTGAGCTCGTGTTCACTCGCCAACTCGTGCTGGTGTCGGCCTTCATCGGGATGATGTCGGGTCTCCAGTTCGCCGTCCAGGTCGTGACCGACGAGGCCTACCGAACCGAGTTCGCCGAGGACATGACCGCCGAGGTCCGCGAAGCCCTCGCCGTGAGAGCCGTCTACCTCACCCTCTAACCCCCCCCAACCCGAAATTGCTGCTGCCAGTCCACCGTGGTGGTGGAAAACTGGGGGGTAGCTCGGGGTGGGGTGGACGTTGGTCGCGGGTTGGGCATGATGTGTCGACTTCCCCGTTGGCATCCGCAATCGTCAGGCGGTCAACGGTGGAACCACAGGTTCAGGCACTCATGCACCGGCAGCATGGAGTCATCAGCCGGCGGCAGGCACTCGACGTCGGCCTCAGTAGTCGACAGGTCGAGCGACTTGTCCGATCCTCAGAATGGGAACGGATCGATCGAGGTGTGTATCGGCACGCGCTCGTCAGGCGATCGTGGCGAGGTGACCTCGTCGCGGCATGCCTGATCAGTGGTGGACTGGCGAGTCATCGGGCGGCCGGGGCATTGCATCACGTCCACGGCATCTCGCCCGGGGTCAGGGAGATCATCGTGCCCCGCGGCTGGACGCGTCAGATCCCGTGGCTCACCGTGCACGAGTCGAAACAGTTCGATCTCGCTGAACCGATGGAGATCGATGCGATTCCCTGCACCGATCTCGGTCGCACGGTGTTGGATCTCGGCGCCGTTGTCGACGAGCGTCGACTCGATGGGGCGATCGATGCCCTCGTGCGAGAGAAGCGCATTGATCTGAGAACACTTGCCGCAGTTCAGAAGATGCACAGCCGTCGCGGGCGAGATGGTTGCGGCAAGCTGCGAGAAGCGCTCGAGAAGCGCGTTGGCGAGAGCGGAACACCCCGTTCGGAGTGGAGCCGCGACGCCGCCGATCTGCTCGTGGCCCATCAGTTGCCGAGGCCGGAGTTCGAGCACCCGGTGCTCTCCCCGAACGGTGGGTTCCTCGGCGAAGTGGATCTTGCCTACCCCGAGGCGAGGTTGGCGATCGAACTCGACAGCGTCCGCTGGCATCTGAGCCGCATCGGTTTCGAGGAGGATGCGGTCAGGCGAAATCGGATGATCGTGATCGGCTGGCAGGTTCTGAACTTCACCTACTCCGAGTTTCGTGACCATCCGTCTCGGATGGTGCAGACCGTCCGCGATGCCCTGGGCCGACGAACCACCCGTTCTGGCAGTGGGTTTTCCACCTGAGAAGGGGTCTGGAAGCAGCAATTTGGAAAGGGGATGGGTTGTGGGGCGAACAATTGTTCGTCTACGGTCGAGGCATGGGGTGGAACAGCCCGAACGTGCCGTGGAAGGACCTCGAGCAGACGCTGTCTGATCGGCCGCCGACGGGGCGCGTTCGGGAACTGTGGGCCGGCGACGGGGGCGACAGTCCGGCGTGGACCAGCAAGCGGGGCGAGTACGTGCCGCCGAAAGAGCCGGTGCGAAAGCGGGGAAAGGTTCCCTACGCCGAGCTGCACTGTCACTCCAACTTCTCGTTCCTCGACGGGGCATCGCATCCCGAGGAGCTGGCCGAGGAGGCGGCCCGGCTCGGACTCGAAGCGCTGGCGCTCACCGATCACAACGGGTTCTACGGCGTGGTCCGGTTCTCCGAAGCGGCGAAGGCCGTCGGCCTCCCTACGATCTTCGGTGCCGAACTCACACTGGCCGATGGCACGGATCTGAGCCGCCCCGGTCCACCCGATCCGCATGGGCAGCACCTCGTCGTGCTCGCCCGTGATCCCCGTGGCTACGCCCTGCTCGCCCGGGCGATCAGCGAGGGGCAGTTGGCGGGGGAGAAGGGCGCACCACGCATCCCCTACAAGCGGCTCGTCGAGCTCGGCGGCATGGGAACGGGCGATCACTGGGCCGTCCTCACCGCGTGCCGCAAAGGCCCGGTGCCGGCGGCGTTGGTGAACGAGGGTCCTGCGGTGGCCAGGCGCGAGCTCGATCGTCTCGTCGGCGACTTCGGGCGCACCAATGTCTTCGTCGAACTGTGGGACCACGGCATGCCGACCGACTCGGTACGCAACGACGACATGGCCGTGCTCGCCATCGCCGCCGGTGTCGACATCGTCGCCACCGCCAACGCCCACCACCACTCCGTTGCCCGCAAGCGACTGGCCTCGGCGATGGCGGCGGTCAGGGCCCGGCGCAGTCTCGATGAGATCGACGGCTGGCTTCCACCCGCCGGCATGCACCTGCGCTCCGGTGAGGAGCAGGCCGCCAGGTTCGCCCGCTATCCGGGCGTGGTCGAGCGAGCGGCAGCGCTCGGGCTCGAGTGTGCGTTCGACCTGTCGCTCGTGGCTCCCAACCTGCCGCCGTACCCGTGCCCCGACGGTCTCGACGAGATGGGGTTCCTCCGCCGTCTCGTTGAGGAGGGGGGCACTCGTCGCTACGGCACTCGTGATGCCGAACGGGTCGAGGGGGCGTGGGCACAGCTCGACCGTGAACTCGCTCTGATCGACCAACTCGGATTCCCCGGCTACTTCCTCGTCGTGTGGGACATCGTCGACTTCTGTCGCCGCGCCGACATCCTCTGCCAGGGCCGTGGTTCCGCCGCCAACTCTGCTGTCTGCTTCGCCCTCGGCATCACCAACGCCGACGCGGTCTCCCTCAGCCTGCTCTTCGAACGTTTCCTGTCGCCCGAGCGTGACGGCCCACCCGACATCGACATCGACATCGAGAGTGACCGACGCGAAGAGGTCATCCAATACGTCTACGAACGTCACGGGCGCCACCACACGGCGCAGGTCGCCAACGTCATCAGCTATCGCTCGAAGTCGGCGATTCGCGACATGGCCAAGGCACTCGGGTACGCCCAGGGACAGCAGGACGCGTTCTCCAAGCAGGTCGACCGTTGGGGCAGCGTCGGCCATGGTGCCAAGGACCCGGACACAACGATCCCGCTGCCGGTGATGGAACTGGCAGCGGAGATCGAACACTTCCCTCGCCATCTCGGCATCCACTCAGGCGGCATGGTCATGTGTGATCGCCCTGTCATCGAAGTGTGCCCGGTCGAATGGGGGCGTATGGAGGACCGCAGTGTGCTCCAGTGGGACAAGGAGGATTGCGCCGCGGCCGGGTTGGTGAAGTTCGACCTGCTCGGGCTCGGAATGCTCTCGGCGCTGCACTACGCCATCGACTTCATTCGCGACTTCCACGGCGTCGATGTCGACCTCGCCACGCTGCCGCAGGAGTCCGAGGTCTACGACATGTTGCAGAAGGCCGACACGATCGGCGTCTTCCAGATCGAGTCGCGGGCCCAGATGGCGACGCTCCCTCGCCTCAAACCCCGATGTTTCTACGACCTCGTGGTGGAGGTGGCGCTCATCCGACCTGGGCCGATCCAGGGCGGGTCGGTGCATCCCTACATTCGACGCCGCAACGGGCTCGAACCGGTCACCTACCTCCATCCCCTGCTCGAGAACGCGCTGGCGAAGACCCTCGGCGTGCCGCTGTTCCAGGAGCAGTTGATGCAGATCGCCATCGACGTCGGCAACTTCACGCCGTCCGATGCCGACCAGCTACGCCAGGCCGTTGGCTCGAAGCGCAGCAAGGAGCGTATGGAGCAGTTGAAGGGTCGCTTCTTCGCCGGCATGCGCGACAACGGCATCGACGACGATCTCGGCGAGCAGATCTGGCTGAAGCTCGCCGCCTTCGCAAACTACGGCTTCCCCGAGAGCCACTCGGTGTCGTTCTCGTATCTGGTCTACGCCTCGTCATGGATCAAGTACCACTACCCGGCCGCCTTTTGCGCCGCCCTGCTCAATGCTCAACCAATGGGGTTCTGGTCGCCCCACACACTCGTCGGGGATGCCCGTCGCCATGGCGTGGTGGTTCGAACGCCCGACCTCAACGCCTCGGGAGCGCAGGCTTCTCTCGAGGGGGAGAGCGCGGCAGAAGTCAGGTTGGGCATCGACTATGTACGTGGCATCGGTGCCGATCTGGCCGAGGAGATCGCGGCAGGGCGGCCGTACTCGTCGGTTGAGGATCTCCGTCGACGTGTGCCGAAGCTGTCGCTGCCGATCCTGGAGGCGCTGGCCACGTCGGGAGCGTTCGGTTGCTTCGGCATCGATCGTCGGTCCGCGTTGTGGACGGCAGGGGCGATGGCGCAAACGGCCGAGGATCGACTGCCCGGGATAATCACCGGTGTCGAGGCTCCGACTCTCCCGGGCATGTCGCCGGAGGAGACCTCGCATGCCGATCTGTGGGCCACCGGTGTCGCCCCCGACGGTCATCCCACGATCTTCATCCGTGATGAGTTGACCGAGATCGGGGTGGTCACCGCCACGGGCCTGATCGATCACCCAGCAGGGGAGCGCGTCTACGTCGGTGGGGTGGTCACCCATCGCCAGAGCCCTGCCACCGCCGGCGGCACCACGTTCCTGAACCTCGAGGACGAGACCGGTCTCATCAATGTCGTGATCTCGATGGGGTGTTGGCAGCGCTACAAGAAGGCCGCACGGGGAGCCCCCGCGCTGCTCATCAGAGGCCGTCTGGAGAAGGAGGAGGGCGTGATCAATGTCGTGGCCGACAAGATCGAGCCGCTCCCCGTCACCAAGGCGCCGGCGTCCCGCGACTTCCGCTGAGACGGCCCGTCGGTCCGCCCGACCGGGCGATTGCGGGAAATGCGACAAAGATGGAACCGAACACGGTGACCAGGCGTCTACGGGATGTGACTGTGGTGAGCGAGCGGGAACAACATCTGGAGTTGATCAGCGACGGCGGCGTCACGCCGGTGGCGGTCGATTTTCGATCCTTCTTTGCCGAACATCACCGTCGCATCGCCACTGCGTTGGCGCTCACGTTGCGAGACGATGAGCTCGGTGCCGACGCAGCGGCCGAGGGCATGGCCCGCGCTTACCAGCGCTGGGACGATGTCGGGAGATACGCCAATCCATCGGGTTGGGTCTACCGAGTGGGTCTGAACTGGGCTCGCAGTCGTCGTCGCAAATGGATGCGTGAGGTCTTTCGCTCCGAATCTCCCAACGATCGTGAAGCGCAGCCAGGGCCGCCCGTCGAGCCTGAGCTCGAAGCGGCGCTGGCCGCGCTCCCGATCGAACAACGGTCGGTGGTGGTACTTCGCTATCTCCTCGACTGGTCCGAATTCCAAACCGCCGAAGCGCTCGACATCGCGCCCGGCACCGTGAAGAGCCGTTTGAGCCGAGCGCTCGATCGCCTTGCCGTGATCCTGGAGGACTCTGATGAGTCGTGAAGACGAACTACGCAACCGAGTCAGTCGGCTGGCGGACGCTGCGGACATCCCGGAGCTGACCCTGGACGACGTCGAACGTCGAGGGAAGCAGCGGGTCAACCATCAGCGACTCCTCGCGGTGGCCGCCGCGTTCCTCCTGGTCGTTGGTGCGGTCGGTGCGGTCAAACTGCTCGATCAAAGTGGCAGCAAGGACGCCGATGTCGCGTCATCCGACGCCGAGACCACCACCGGCGACGGTGAGGACAGCCAGCATGACTCCGCCGAGGCGGAGACCGTTGAGGCGTCGCCAACCACCACGGTGGTGGTGTCGGAGCTCTTCGCCGACGATTCGTACGGCCGGGGAGGCTACTTCGACGGTGGCCCGAGCTGGATTCTGCCATGGGGCGATGGATTCGTGAGCCTTGCGCAGGTGTTCGAGCCGTCGGACGCCACGCTGCGTGACCTGGTGCCCGACATCGAGGATCGACTGGGCGGTGATGTCGTTGCAGAGCTCGTCGCCGCGGGCGTGGACCTCGATGCCGTGGGATCGGAATTCGATGAGACCTTCTATCGGGCCATGGAGTCCGAAGGGTTGTGGCATCTCGAGGAGTCGATCTGGGGCGATCCGGTCGTCTCTCGGGCGTTTTCCCAGGTCATGCAGGGCGGCACCATTCGTCCCGAGGCGTCGGTGTCATCCGATGGTCTGAACTGGACAGTGGTCGAAGGCTTCGAGCTCCCCGGCAGTGAGGAACACTTCGGACACGTCCAGAGCGACGGTGAGCGACTCGTCGTCGGCACGCAGGAGTGGGATCCGGACACCCAGACGACATCAGAGATCTCGGTTTCCTTCACCAAGGATCTCGATTCGTGGCAGACGGTTGTGATCCCTGCCTCCCGCCCCGACGTGCCCGCCTACGTCAACGCCGACACGAGCCTCGGTTCGATGGTGATGACCGACGACGGGGTCTTCGTCATGATCAATACCTGGGCGTGGGTCGACCTGTGGAACCTGTTGCCGGCGGACGTTCATGCCGAGATGGAAGAGAACGGTTGGGGCTGGGAGCCGGCCCCCGAAGGTGTCCGGCTCGTCGACTACAGCGCGTGGGAGGAGGCCGAGTGGGAGGAAGCCGAACTCGCCGCCGACGATCCCGCTGCGGACTCGACCACCTATCCGACCACCCTGCCGCCTCCCCTGGACTCCCCCGTGGTCCCGCAGGAGCCCGTCTGGGAACCGCCGGTGATGCGCACGATCAGCTGGTCTGAGTTGGGCCTCAGCTGGGACGAGTACCAGTCGTTCACCCATGGGGATTCCGGGAGCACCGAAGCGTTCATGGTCGGCTGGGACGGAGCCGTGGATTCGGCCACCGTGCCGATCGGTGCGGGTTGCTGCACCATCATCGCGACCGATGCAGGGTTGCTCGCACAGGCCTGGGGTGGCGAAGAGCACTACTTCGAGGGCGACGTCGAGGGCGAGGACCCTTGGGAGCCCACGCCCCAGCGGCTGTTCTTCTCCGCCGACGGCAACTCCTGGAGTGAGATCTCGGGTCCGCTCGAAGCCGGTTGGTACGAAGGGATGGCGGCCGTCGCCGGTGGAGTCCTGCTGTTGGGTTCCGAGCCGTGGGACGAAAGCGCCACCGATCAGCCGGGCCGGCTGCTCTGGCTCGGGGCCCCCGACGGCAGCAGCTGGGAATCCATCACCATCCCTGGGCTCGATGCTTCCCAGTACCTGTGGTTCAACAACATGGACGGACCCAATGGGGTCGCCTCGGTCGTCGATCGTGCGACCTATGAGGAGTTCGACTACGAGTACGTCGAACCCCCGGTGCTGGCCGGGCTTGACGTCACCACCGATCTCGATGGCTACATGTTGAGCGTCACGACGGGTGACGACGGTACTGCTCACATGGTGGTGACCGACGTCGATGGTGCCGACGTTCTCGACTACACGAGCGACTGGCCGGTCCATTACCCCGAGGACCTCTTCGAGATGATGTACATCGCGTCGACGGAAAACGACGTCGATCAGGATCTCGTCGGGCTCTTCGAGGGTCAATCAGACACGTTCTTCGACCTGGTGTACCGGCAGGCCGAGGAGATCCGAGCCGAGGCCGGCTGGGAAGAGCCCGTGTACCCGGAGTACTTCCCCGACATGTGGCTCGTCGCCACCGCCGATGGCATCCACTGGCTCGTCGAAGACCTTCCGGACCCGAACAGCAACGACCAAGAGGCGTGGTTCAACGCCGTTCCGGGCATCAACGGTGACACGGTCACGGTGTCCATCGGTGACGACTGGACCACCTTCACCATCGGCTGATCCCACCGCGTTCGCCGCCAGTCCCTGATCCCGTGCCGGGTCGGGGAGACTGGCGGCGTGATTCCGGAGCGCAGTTGGATTGTGAGTGCCGGCATCGCCCTCGCGACATCGCTCTACCACTCCACCGTCGACCTTCCTGCCGCTCCTCGTGCCGCGCTGATGATTCGCACCGGCACCCTGGATCTCTGACCGCCCGGCCGCTTAGAGCGCAGCGCTGGGGACGGAGGCCACCGCGGGCTCGACCTCGAAGTAGTCGGCTTTCGAGAATCGGCCGATGAGGGCGATCACCATGGAGGGGATCGATTCGACTCGCCGGTTGTAGTCGCGGACGTTTCCGTTGAAGAGTCGACGAGCGGCCTGAATCCGATCCTCGGTGGTCACGAGTTCACGTTGCAGGTCGAGGAAGCGCTCGCTGGCCAGCAGATCCGGATAGTCCTCGCTCACGGCCATCAAGTGTCGAAGCCCGACCGTGAGCGCGTTCTCGACGCCTTGGTGCTGGTCGGCAGGGCCCGAGGCGGCCACTGCGCCACGGCGCGCTTCGATCACCTCGACGAAGGTGGTCTGCTCGTGCTCGGCATACCCCCGAACCGTCTCCACGAGGTTCGGGATCAGGTCGTGGCGGCGACGTAGCTCGGTTTCGACGTTGGACCATGAGTTGTCGATCAGCTGCCCCTGAGACACGAAACGGTTGAAGGACAGGATCGCCCACAGCACGATCAACGCAACCGGGGCGCCAACGATCAACAAGCTCGCCATACCCACCAATCGGCGGCTGACCCAGCACACTTAGCGTGTGGCTCGCCGAACCCGCCGCCGCACGCGCCTGTGGAGCGCGCTGATCGGGGGTGACCCGGCCGCGTACCGCGACAGCCTCATCGCTCTCCTGGTTGCCGTCGTGGCGAGCCTGGTGGCGGGGATCACGCTCGCTGCCACCACGCAAACACTGGAGGACCTCCCCGGTCTGCTCCTCATGGTGCCCGCCGTGCTGGCTGTGAAAGGGAACATCTTCGGGGCGCTCGGAAGCCGACTCGGCACCTCCATCCATGCGGGCGTCTTTCGGCTCAGCCCCCGCCTCGACACGGTGGCCGGTCAGAACACGACGGCGGCGATGGTGCTCAGTCTGGTGACCGCAGTAGCCCTGGCCGTTCTCGCCAAGGGCGTTGCGATCGTCTTCAATGTGTCCCCGACGATGTCGGTCGCCGATTTCATCGTGGTGAGCACCGTTGGGGGGATGATCGCCTCGGCAGTTGTCCTCGTCATCACCCTGCTCCTCGCCGGTGGCTCGTTTCGCTACGGCTGGGACCTCGACAATGTTGTTGCGCCGCTCGTCACCGCCACGGGCGACGTCATCAGTCTCCCCGCGCTCGTCTGGGGCGCGGAACTGGCGGGGATCGGCGGCGTCACGCCAGCCGTCGCCATCCTCGTGAGTGTGCTTTCGGTCGTCGGTGTCGTGTGGGGGCTTCGCACGCCTCACCGCATGCTGCGCGAGATCATTCGCGAGTCACTGCCGATCCTGATCGTGGCGGCCATCCTCGACCTGATTGCCGGGATCACGATCGAGAAGCGCCTCGAGGACTTCGTCGAGTTCCCGGTGCTTCTCGTGCTGTTGCCGGGATTCCTCGGTACCGCCGGGGCGCTCGGTGGTGTGCTTTCGAGCCGGCTGTCGTCCAAGCTCCACCTCGGTCTTCTCCGGCCGGGTCCGATCCCGCGTGGAGAAGCCGGGGACGACATCGCGATGACGTTCGCACTCTCGGTGCCCGTCTTCGTCGCCGCCGGGGTCATCGCCGAGATCGGCGGTGCACTCACCGATGCCGCAAGCCCTGGCTTGGTCGACATCGTTCTCGTCGCCCTGCTCGGGGGCATGCTCGCCACGGCGTGTGTGGTGGTCGTCGCCTACTACTCGACAATCGTCGCCGTCCGGTTCGGGCTCGATCCCGACACCTACGGCATACCGATGGTGACCTCGTCGCTCGACTTCGTCGGCGCGTTCACCCTGATCCTCGCCCTCGTCGCCGTGGGCATTGCATGATGGAGCCCTGATGGACGACAGACCCCGGAACCTGCGGGAAATGCTGGCTGAGGCCAAAGACTCTTCGGAGCTGATGGTCGACCTCGCGTACGCGGCGTTGTTCTTCAACGATCCCGACATGGCCGAGGAGGTCGCCGAACTCGAGGAACAGCTCAGCGACCTCGTCCAGGACATGCGCGGTGTGTGCATCATGGCCGTGCGAAACCCCAAGGAGAGCGAGGGGATGTCGTCGGTGCTCCAGGTGATCAGCGCCATCGAACGCATCGCCAACGATGCGGTCGACATCGCCCGTATCGTCACCCATCGACTCGGCATCCCTGCTCAACTGGTGGCCGATCTGTCGGAGGCCGAGGAGGTGAGTCACCGCGTTCTCGTGTCTGACGGCAGCCACCTTGCCCACCGCGCGCTCGGCGCCCACGAGCTCCCGGTGCAGACCGGTATGCGGGTGATGGCGGTGCGCCGAGAGCGCAACTGGATCACCGATGTCAACGGCGATCTGATTCTCGTGCCCGGCGATGTCTTGTTCCTGCGCGGCTCGCCCGACGGCATCCGGCGCCTGCGAGAACTCGCCGCGGCCGAGCCGTGGACGCCCCCACAGATCACCGACGATCCGTTCGTCACCGATCTCGATCGAGCGGTCGACGTGCTGGTCGAGATGAAGAATCTGTCCGAGGTCGCGGTCGGCTTGGCCTACTCGGCGTTGGTGCTCGGCGATCTCGGCCTCGCGGCCGAGGTCCGTCACCTGGAGGACCGCCTCGATGAGATGAAGGATCGACTCGAGCTCTGGGTGCTCCGTGCCGCGAGCGACAAGGTCGATCCCTCGCCACTGCGCGGGCTCCTGCATCTGTCGCAGGCCGCCGAGGACATCGGCGACGCAGCTCAACAGATGGTGTGGTTGATCGAACACCGCGAAGACGTGCATCCGATTCTCGGAATCGCGCTGGGGGACAGCGACGAGGTCGTGGTGCAGTTCCCCGTCGGCGAGGGGAGCGAAGCCGACCAGGCCACGCTCGCCGAGCTCCAACTCAACATCGAACCGGGATTCACGGTCCTGGCGATCCGACGTGGTGGTCAGTACCTGTACCGGCCGGGTGGTCGAGCCCGCCTCCTGTCGGGCGATCAGTTGATCGCCAGCGGCCCTGATGAGGGTCGCGAGATCCTGGCGTTCCGCTGTGGCTGGCATCTGGTCGACCCCGAGGGCGACGGCGAGATCGAACTCGAACCACTCGCTTCCGTGCAGTAGCGGGAAGTGCCTGGCGACCCCGCGGGTTGCCACGTCCATGCGTTGGATTGCAGTCACCGCCGTGTCGGTCGTCGTCGCGACCGGCTGTGGGGCCGATGACGAGGTCGCGGCCACTCCGACCACGACCGTGCTGCTCGCCGAAGGTGAGGTCTCGGCCGACGACATCATCTTCGACACGTTCGACGGTGGGTCGGTGTCGCTGAGCGACGCTGACGAGGCCACCATCGCACGTCTCCTCGACGCAATCCCCCCGATCGACGACCCGGCCTATGAGTCCGTGGATGAAGCGGATTGGCTCGTGGGTGATGACGTCGTGTTGGGCTACATCGACCTGAACGGCGAGGCCTGGGCCTTTCCGGTCAAGATTCTCGATCTGCATGAGATCGTCAACGACGAGATCGCCGGCCGGCCGCTGATTCTCCTCCTATGCGGACTCCGTCGACAGCGGAAGGACGCCGTTCCCCGTCGATGAGGCTGCGCTCGACGATGGTCGACTGCCATCGAGCACGATGACGGTCGTTGTCGAGCTGGACGGCCGCACGGTTGCGTTCGCGGCAGACTCGATCGCCGTCTGGACGGACGTCATCGGTGGCCGTGAGTACGAGATCGCGACGACAGGTGTCGGTGGAACGGTGACGGAATCGGCCACCGGTGAACCGGTTCCGGCCCGCACGGCGATGTGGCTTGCGGTCGTGTCCGCCTACCCGGATGTCGAGCTACGTGGATGAGTCGGTCGGCGAGATAACGTCGTCTGGAATATGAGTGACGCCACGACCGAGCAGTTGTGCATCCTCACGGTGCATGCCCATCCCGACGACGAAGCCTCCAAGGGAGCCGGCACGATCGCGCGCTATCACGACGAGGGCGTGCGCACCGTGCTGGTGTGCTGCACCGGCGGAGAGGAGGGCGACATCCTCAACCCGGCCATGGATCGTCCCGGTGTGGTCGCGAATCTGAAGACCGTACGACGCGCCGAACTCGCGGCCGCAACCGAGGCCATCGGATACGACGAGACCCACATGCTGGGCTACCGCGACTCGGGTATGCCCGAGAGCGACGCCAACTTCCACCCCGACTGTTTCGCCGTCGCTCCCCTTGATGAGGCCGTGGATCGGCTGGTGCGGCTGCTGCGGCTGGAGCGTCCCCAGGTGATCGTCACGTACCCCGACGAGCAGGGCACCTATCAGCATCCCGACCACCTGCGGGTGTACGAGATCACCCACCCGGCGGTCGAACGGGCAGCCGATGCCGACTACCGCCCCGATCTGGGCGAGGCCTGGACAGTCACCAAGACCTACTACTCGAGCTGGTCGCGGGCCCGAATCCAGGCTCGGCACGACGCCTTCCTCGAGCACGAGCTGGAATCTCCGTACGACGAGCGCTGGTTCGATCGCCCCGACAGCGATCACAAGATCACCACCCGAATCAACATCGAGGGGTACATGCACGTGCGGCGCGAGGGCCTGCTCGCCCACGCAACGCAGATCGACCCGGAGTCGACCTTCTGGTTCGGGTTGCCCCACCATGTCGAGGATCGTCTGCACCCGTGGGACGACTATCGCCTGGCCCGGGGCCCGGAGTGGGCCGAGTTCCCCGAGGACGATCTGTTCGCCGGGATTCGTGAACGTGTGGGGGCGTCTCGATGACCCAGTTTCTGAGCGAGGACTGGTTCGCCGAAGCCACCGCCACACTTGCGGCGCTTCCTCCCGCAGGCGACGCGTCCGCCGTGCTGCAGTATGCGGTCACCGGTGGCCCGGATGGCAAGGTCACCTGCCATGCCGTGATCGAGGGGGGTGTCGTCACCGGGGTCGCGTCTGGCAAGGCCGATTCCCCCGATGTCGTCGCCACCCTGGCGTTCGACGAAGCCTTCGCCGTCTTGACCGGCGAACACAGCGCTGACGCGTCGTTCATGCGTGGGGCCGTGAAGATCGAGGGCGATCATGTGGCCTGGTTGCTCGATCTGCGCGACGTTCGGGAGGCGGCCTTCGCCGCGCTCGCTCCGATCAGCAGTACCTGAAACGGGCGGTCAGCCCCGCGACTGTTGCAGGGCTCGGATCGCGGTATAGCCGATGGTGGTGACGCCGGCACGGGTGAGGCGGTCGGGCAACGAACGGTCGGTGAGCAGCGCGAGGTCATCGATGCGGCCCGTGGCGGTCGGATCGATCGCTCGGAGCTCCTCCGCGGCGAGTGCGGGTTCGAACGCAATCTCGGTGATGCCTGCGAGAGGCGCCGCCAGGTAGGCATCGAGCGCCGCCCGCGATCCGCCCCTCACGAGATGGAAGTGGTCGGGCATGAAGATGCCTTCCTCAGCAGCCAACCGCCTGAACGGGAAACCCGCAGCGCTCTCGGCCCCGGTTCCCTCGAGCCGAACCGGCAGGTTGGTCTCACAGGCAATGTCGAGTAGGACGTCGAAGAACTCCGGCCGTTGCTGCATGGCGCTCATGTGGGTGGCCAAGTGGGTGATGTCGAGTCCCCAGATGCGTGCTCGTTCCAGCTGGGCGCGGCATTCCCGTCGCACTTCCTCGAGATCCGCGTGATCCCAGAGATCTGCGATCGTGCGGGGGAATCCGCCGTCGCCGTCCAACAGGCTCGGCGCGTGGGTCAACGGCCCCCAACGGAAGCAGTCGAGTTCGGCATTGAGGGTGAGATGCAAGCCGACGTCGTCACTCGGATGCCCATCATGGTTGAGTTGGTCGACCGCATGGCGAGACCAGGGCCCAGGCATCATCAAGGTGGCCGTGGTGGCGGATCCGTCACGCATGGCGGTGAGCGTGGCGGCGGTGGCCGCGTGCGTCGACCCTGCGAGATCGGCGCTCAGGATCAGGAGCGGCTGGTCGGCATTGAATCCGAGTGCCTCGGCCAGTGATTCCACGAGAGGACGCTACTCCAGGGGGACGTCGGGACCTCCACAGACACCCCACAGCCCGATGTCACCGCGGATCGCTGCGCTTTCCGCCTCGGTGAACAACGCCTCGTAGTGATCATTGGGCGAGTACACGAGGACCCCGGCGTAGCCCCGCTGGATCAGGTCGAGGTTGACGAAGAGTTGATCATCGCTGCGGATCACGTAGGCGAGCAGCCGGTCGTACTGGTCGCGAGCTTCCTCGTCTCGGATCAGGGTGATGTCAGTGCCCTCGGGGAGCAGCGCCTTGAGATAGTCGCTTGCCTCAGCGCCGTAGCACTGGTCGGGGCGGGTCTCCGCGACGGACTCGGGTGTGTCGATCCCCAGGAGTCGTACGCGCTCGCGGGTGCCGTTGATGTCGGCCACGATCGTGTCGCCGTCGACAACCCGGTCGACGGTTGCGTTGGGCGCGAGGTCGGCCTGGTCGGGAACGGTGGCCGGGGGAGCAGTGCCGGCCGGCTCGGTGCTCGGTGGCTCGGGGCTGGACGTGGGGGAGAGGTCGGGAAGGGCGGGCGTGTCGTCCGCGGCACCGGAGTCGTCGGCCGGCTCGCCCGCATCGGTGCAGGACGAGAACAGGAGGGCGACGACGAGGAGGGCGGGATACGCACGGTTCACAGGCACCAGTGTGGAGGGACCGACCGCGAAAGCGGATCAGGCCGCGTCGGGAAGGGGCTCGGGGTCGGACTCGAGCGCTTCGGCTCGGGCCTTGGCCTGCGCCTCACGCAGCACGGCCCGGGCGTTGGCGATGCCACGCAGGCCCTGTTCACGAGTTTCCGAGTTGAGTCGCCAGCGGGGGCTGTCTTCGAGGAGGAGAAGCTGGGAGGTCATGTCACCACTATGCAGAGGGGGTGTGACAGTCGGTCTAGAGTCTCCGCTCATGGCAGACACTCCCCAGTCCCGGTACGGCATGACGGTCCCCTTCGGTGGCCCCCTCCACACGCAGCGTGAGCGGTTTCGGGTGCTCGAATCGTCCGGCTACACAGATCTCTGGTCGGCCGAGGCAATGGGCGAGGACGGGCTGACGCCGTTGGCGCTGGCATCCGTGTGGACGCCTTCGATGCGCCTCGGCACGGCGATTCTTCCCGTGTACACCCGCGGCCCAGCCTTGATGGCGCAGTCGATCGCCTCGATGGCGAGCGCCGCACCGGGCCGATTCGTCGCCGGCCTCGGCACCTCGTCGAACGTGATCGTCGAGCGCTGGAACGGCATCCCGTTCGAGGAGCCCTACAAGCGGATCCGTGACACGGTTCGATTCCTTCGTGCCGCGCTCGCCGGTGAGAAGGTCACCGAGGAGTACGACACATTCACGGTCAACGGCTTTCGTCTCGGCGTGAAGCTCGAGGAGCAGCCGCCGATCCTGGTTGCTGCGCTCCGCGAAGGCATGTTGCGTCTCGCCGGCCGAGAAGGTGATGGCGCCATCGTCAACTGGCTCTCGGTGGCCGACACCGAACGGGTGACGGCGATCGTTCGGGAAGAGAACGCCGAAGCCGAGGTGGCGGCGCGACTGTTCGTGGCTCCATCAGAGGATCGTGAGACGGTGCTGGCGTCCGGCAAGTTCGCCATGGCCGCCTACCTCAATGTGCCGGTCTACAAGGCGTTCCACGAGTGGATGGGACGCACCGACCAACTGGGCGAGCACTGGGAGCAGTGGGCCGCCGGTGACCGCAAGGGCGCACTCGAGAAGATCCCCGATGAGGTCGTCGACGATCTCATCATCAGCGGCAACGCAGACGAGTGCCGGGCCCACGTTCAGCGCTACGTCGATGCCGGTATCGATTGTCCGGTGCTGTCGATCATGCCCTTCGGTGACGTCGACATCGACGACGCCATCCGCGATCTCGCCCCCGCCTAACGCACACTGGGGTCTGTCCCCCGTGTGCGTTAGAGCTCGGTGCTAGGGGGCAGTCGCCTCGGCGATCGAGTCGTCGAGCACCGCGAGTGCTTCGTCGACCTGAGCGTCGGTGACGGTCAGGGGCGGAAGGAACCGCACACAGTTGCTGTAGAGACCGGCCCGGATGGTGATCAGGCCTCGCTGCAAGGTGCCCTTGGTGATCTCGAGCGTGAGGTCGGGATCCGGCGTCAGGTTGTCGTCCTTCACCAACTCGATGGCGAGCATCGGGCCGAGGCCGCGCACATCGGCGATGCAGGCGTACTTCTCTGCCAACGAGTCGAGGCCGACGCGCAGACGGCGCCCCATCTCGACAGCCCGGTCGAGAAACGCCTGGTCGGTGATCAGAGCCAGGGTTTCGAGCGCTGCCACCGCAGCAACCGGGTTGGCCGAGTAGGTGCCGCCGAGACCACCGGGGTGAGCTGAGTCCATGATGTCGGAGCGGCCGGTGACGGCGGAGATCGGCATGCCGGAGCCGAGCGATTTCGCCGTGGTGACGATGTCAGGAACCACGTCGCTGTGCTCGATCGAGAACAACTTGCCGGTGCGGCCCATGCCGGCTTGCACCTCGTCGGCGATCATGACGATGCCGTGCTCGTCGCAGATGCGGCGGATGGCTTGCAGGAACGGCTTCGGTGCCGGGACGAACCCGCCCTCGCCCTGCACCGGCTCGATGACGATCGCGGCGAGGGCGCTGCCGTCGACCTGGGAGACGAGTGCGTCGTACAGGCGGTCGACGCTCCAACCCACGAACTGTTCAGGGTCCATGCCCGGCGGACGACGCAGCACGTTGGGGAACGCCACCCGGTAGATCTCCGCGGCGAACGGCCCGAACCCCTTCTTGAAGAGGCCGTACTTCGACGTCATCGAAAGCGTCATGTTGGTACGGCCGTGATAGCCGCCCTCGAAGACGAGGATTCCCGCCCGACCGGTGTGGGCGCGAGACAAGATGACGGCCGACTCGACTGCTTCGGCGCCGCTGTTCATCAAGAGCGTCTTCTTGGGAGCGTCACCCGGCGCGATCTGGTTCATTCGCTCGGCGAGGGCGACCTGGGGCTCGTAGGTGGCGACGATCCCGCACACGTGGAGCAGTTCGTCGGCCTGGCGTTTGATGGCGGCGGTGACCTCGGGCGGGCAGTGGCCGGCGCCGACGACGCCGATGCCGCCGGCGAAATCGAGAAGATCATTACCGTCGAGGTCGCGGACGACCGCGCCGGAACCCGACCGGATCCCGAGTTCGGTGAGGAATGCGGCGCCAGTGGGCATGGACGAGCGACGCCGTTCGACGATCTCCAGGCTTTTCGGTCCGGGGATCGCCGTTCGAATGTTGATCGATGACATGCGGGTCTAGCCGCGGGCGATCGCGTCGAGACCCTTGCGGAGCGCATCGAGAGCCAGGTCGATCTCGTCAGCCGAGACGTTCAGCGGCGGCATGAAGCGCAGGGAAGTGCCCGCCGCGCCGGCCGACATCAGGATGAGCTTGTGGTGCTCGAAGCAGTGTGCCATCAGCGCCGAGGTGGTGGTGGCTGTGTCGAAGTCGGCAGCGACCATGAGACCCAACTCGCGGACCTGGGTGAGCGTCGGGAACTCAGCCTGCAGCTCACGGAGCCCGTTTGCGAGCTGGGCGCCGCGCTCGTTGACGTTGTCGAGGAACCCGTCCTCGGTGAGGATGTCGAGCGTGGCCATCGCGGCGGCGCAGCCCATGGCATTGCCGCCGTAGGTGCCGCCGTGTGAACCGGTGGTCCAGCGGGCATCGAGTTCGTTGCGGTAGCCGAGCACCGAGAACGGGAAGCCCGACGCGATGCCCTTGGCCATACAGATGACGTCGGGCTGCACGTCGTAGTGCTCGATCGCCCACATCTTGCCGGTACGTCCTGCGCCGGACTGAACCTCGTCCGCGATGAACAGGATCCCGTGTTCCTTGCAGCGGGCGGCCAGGCCCTCGAGGAATCCGGCCGGAGCCGGGATGTAGCCACCCTCGCCCAGCACGGGCTCGATGATGACTGCGGCCGTTTCCGACGGTGCGGTCATGGTGGTGAGAAGGTTGTCGAATCCAGCCAGGGCGCGCTCGACCTCGGCCTTCATGTCGTCGGCCTTGGCGTCGGGGAACGGGGCCACGAAGATGCCCGACGGCAGTGGCGCATGGCCGGCGCGGTAGACGGTCTTGGACGTGGTCATCGCCATCGCCTGGTGGGTGCGACCGTGGAAGCTGCCCTGAAACACGATGGTGTGGGGTCGTCCGGTGGCCTGCTTGGCGAGCTTGATGGCCGCCTCGGTGATCTCGGCACCGGAGTTCGCGTAGAAGAACGTGTCGATGCCCTCCGGCGTGATGTCGGCGAGGCGAGCGGCAAGAGGCTGCAGGAGGTCGTGGGTGAACACGTTGGCCTGCAGGTGGATACCGCGTGCGGCTTGGTCGGCAATGGCCTTCACGACGTGGGGGTGTGAATGGCCGGTGGACGTCACGGCGATGCCGCCGACGAAGTCGAGGTAGCGGTCGCCGTCGGTGGTGGTGATCCATGAGCCGTCGCCACTCGCAACCTCGAGGTTGGTTACCTTGAACCAGACGCTGGACAGATTCGATGTGGAAGGACTCATTTCCGGAAGATACCCGATGCGGTGATCTTTTGGAAGCGAACGATCTCCCTATGCCATGGCTTCTCGGAGGTGGTCGGCGAGGTCGTCCAGGCTCGAATGAGCGTTGAGGCCGCTGGTCGACGGCATCACATGGACCGGCCGCCCGCCGAGTGTCTCGTCCTGCCAGCCGGCCACTGCTTTGCGGTTGACCGCGGCGCGCCAACCGGCGAGCCCGACCATGCAGACGGCGTCCGGTTCGAGCCAGGCGCAGAGGCGATCCAGGCGGGCGACTCCTTCGGCGTACTCGTCACGGGAGAGTTCGTCGGCGCGTGGCGTCGCCCGCTTCACGAGGTCGGTCATCCCCATGCCGTGGTGGATCAGGGCATGGCGGGGATCGCGGTCGATCGTCGCCAGACCGGCGGCGAGCGCCGCGGGCCAGAAGCGATTGCCGGGCCGCCCGAAACCGACTGCGACGTCAGCGGAGTAGACCGATGGATTGAGACCACAAACGAGCAGCCGCATGTCGGGACCGACGATGTCGGGCAGGGTGCGCGAGCGACGGATCCCGGCCTCGAGGGTCGCCCATCCTCCGTCCTCGCGATCCTCCAACCGCTCGATCCTGAAGCCGGCACCGGTGAGGACGTCGCGGAAGTGGTCGGCCGTCCAGAATGAGTAGCCGCGGCCCGGGAAGGAGTCGGTCTCGTCGCTGTAGGTCAGATCGGCGTCACCGCCGAAGACGACGAGCTCAGCGGGAGCGTCGACCTCGAGGACCCGGTGAAGATCGGCCAGCGCCATGGGCAGGTCCGGTCGGTGGAGGTGTTGGTAGACCTGGTGGGAAAGGGCGCCACCGATCGACTCCGATCGAAACGGCAGGGCCCCGGCTTCGCCCCGCACCCCGAGCGCTCCCGGCACGCGCTCGGTGAGCAGGTCGAGGAACCCGGCTGTCGGGTCGAGGCCGACGGACCCCGCCGGCAACTCGGCCAGGAAGTAGCCGGGTCCGCAGCCGACATCGAGGACCGGGCCGTGACCGGGCTCCCGCGTCATCAATCGAGCCGCGGCAGAGACGTCCTTGCCGATCCGATCCTCGGTCCACTGGCGCGCGTTGGCCTCGTAGACCGCAGCGGTTGTGGGATCCAGGCTCATCCGGGCAGCGTGGCCTGCAGCTTGCGCATGCCGGCAAGCCAGCGCTCGCGGTCGCCGGTGCGTCGCTGTTCGTAGCGGGAGACCTCGGGATGGGGAAGGATCAGGAAGTCATCGGCGGCGAGGCCGGCGGCCACACAGTCAGCCACTTCTTCGGGTTCGATCATGCCCATGGCCTTCACGACCTCGATCGCCATCTCGCCGTCGGCTTCGGTCATCGGCGTCCGCACCCCTTGCGGGCACAGGCACGAGACTCGGACGCCGGATTCGCCGTGGGTGATGGCGATCCACTCGGCCAGTGCGACCGCCCCGTGCTTGGTCACCGCGTACGGAGCGGTGCCGAGGTTCGTCAGCAGCCCGGCAGCCGACGCAGTGATGAGGAAGTGACCGGACTCTCGCTCGATCCAGCGGGGGACCATGTGGCGCCCCGTGATCACGTTCGCCATCACGTTGACCTGCCAGTTGAAGTCCCATGCCGCGTTGTCCAGTTCGAGGCCACCATTGGATGCCACGCCCGCATTCCCACACCACAGCTCGATCGGGCCGCAGTCGGCCTCGGTGCGCTCGATCAGCGCGATCTGGGCGGTCTCATCGGTGACGTCGAGTGCTTCGGCCCGACCTCCGATTTCGTCGGCGACTGCGGCCGCCCCGTCTGCATCGAGGTCGGCGACCACCACGGTCGACGCCCCGTCGGCGGCGAATCGGCGGGCCATCGCCCGACCGATCCCGCTGGCCCCACCCGTGACGACAACTACTGAATCCTTGATCTCCATGGAGGGATCGTAGGTCGTCGTTCCCGGAGCGCGAATTTGAGGCGGCCCCGGAGCGGGGTGTCCTCCGCGGCGCGGCTAGGGTTCGATCATGACCGAAACCATCGATGGAGCACAGCTCGACGAAGCGCTCTCGCTGATCGATCGCCATCTCGGCAACCTTCAGCGCCGTGAGCTGGTGGCCAGTGCTGAGGTGTCCGACATGCTCCTCGACCTCCGGATGATTCTCACCTTCGCCCCCGCGGAGCCCGCTTCGGTCAACTGACCCTCGGCTCGGTCAAAGAAGGCGGTCTGCGGCGCGCTTGGCGACCTCGCCGAGAACGACGCCGGCAACGATGCCGCCGGCGACATCGCTCGCATGATGAATGCGCACATGGATGCGGCTCGTGGCCACGATCGCGCCGAGCGTGTACCACAGCGGTGCCTTGCCTCGCCGGCTGAGCATGGCTGCGGCCACCATCGCCGCTGATGCGTGTCCACTCGGGAAGCTCGACGTCTTCGGCTGACGGAGATTGTGCGGCCGAGCCACTTCCTGGACCGGTCGCGACCGCTTGAACAGCGATTTGACCGGCCCGTTGATCAGACCCGACTCCACGCCGAGGGCTGCACTGATGGCAACGGCGGTCTTCGGGTCGTCGTCGAGGATCGCCTGGATCACGCCGAGCGTGTGCCACACGACCGAGAAGTCGGCCGCTTCGGAGGCGGTGTAGAACAGCCGGTCGAGGACCGGGTTGCCCCGCAGGACGTCCCACAGCTCGTCGATGCGCTCGTCGATGCGATCGATTGCGTTCAGCGACTGGGTGCCGGACGGGTTGGTCACGGGAGACAGCGTATTGGGAGCGAACTCAGCTCAGTGGTCGCATGTGCGCGAGCACGTCGCCAACCGTCTCGCTGGTCATCGGCAACCCGTGGTGCCAGAGCGGCGCAAGGTGGCCGAGTTCGAGGAGCCGGCAGAGATCAGCTGCGGTTTGAGGCTCGACAGCGTGGCCCTCGAGTGTGGTGGACGCGATGAACCCGGTCGGGAGTACGCCGAGACCGGCGTTGGGGTCGTCCGCCACCAGGAACCGGTCCACGAACGGGACCCAGGTCACGTGGTCGGCGAGACGGTCGCGCGTCGCTTCGGCCAGCGCCTGAGCGTCCTCGCGAGTATCGGAGGTCGAGTCGCTCTCCTCCAGCGGTCGCAGCACGAAAACGCCGCCGGTGCTGATCACGAGGCGATCACGCCCGCGATGGCCGACGCCGACCGACGTGGGCAGGCGCGCCAAGACATCGTCGAGGGCGTGGGCGCTCGAAGCGCGAGGACTGGACACACTTCTTCGATCGGCGTCAGTGGGCCTGGTCCTTAGCAAATGCGCCAGATCCGGTGAACATGCCGCGGTGCCAGCGTCTCGGTGTGGCGATCATCGCTCGTGGGTAGTCCTCGAACATCCAGCGGGCGAAGTTGCGCCGCGTCCAACCCGTGGCTCCGGTCAGACGGATCGCCCCTCGGGCAATGAGCGGCTTTCCGAGCAGCGGGATCAGAGCCCGCGCCATTCGGTCGTCGGCGACGAGTTCGCGACGGACTTCACGCTCGTAGAACAGGCCCGCGTCCTCCGTGCCGAGGACCGCTTCGGCGGCCAGTCGGCCGGTCAGCAGTGCCTGACCGATGCCCTCCCCGGTCATCGGGTCCGTGACGGCGGCAGCGTCTCCGACGAACAACGTGGAAGGGCCGACGAGGGGGACTCGGCCGACTCGAGCCGGGATCGGCCAGGCGAGATGGCGATCCTCGGGCTCCGCATCAGCGCCGAGTATCTCCTTGATGTGCGGCCGCTCGAGAAGGTCTGCCCAGAGAGCGTTCATGTCGCCGACGGCGTGCGTGCCGCCTCGTTGGATCCCGAATCCGATGTTTGCCCGTCCGTCGGCGAGCGGGAACGACCAGGCGTAGCCGGGGAGCAGGTCCTTCTCGAACCAGATCACGAGTTCGCGCGAAGCCCGTGGTGAGACGTTGCGGTAGTACTGGCGATAGGCGTGCCATTCGCCGCGGTAACCCTCGACCGTCAGCCCGAGCGCCTTTCGTGTCGGCGACCACATGCCATCGGCGGCGATGACCTGACGAGCGGTCAGCCGTTCGTCGGCACCGACCGTGAGTTCGACTCCCTCGCCGGCGGCCTTTGCATCGCGCAGCGGGGTCGATTCGCGGACATCGGCGCCGGCGCTTCGCGCCAGCGCGACGAGGGAGTTGTCGAGGTCGACCCGGCGGGCGACGGCCGCGTGGATCCCCGGGCCGCCGGGCAACGGGTAGCGGGTCTCGCGCCCCGAAGGGCCGCGGACGACGACATCGTCCACGGGCTGCCAACTGTCGACGGTGTCGGGGGAGAGTCCCAGGGCTTCCAGTTCGCGCAACGCGAGCGCGGTGAGCCCGTCGCCGCAGCATTTCTCGCGGGGGAAGGACGCCCGGTCGAAGAGTGTGACCCCACGACCGGCGCGCGCCAGGAGAGTGGCTGCTGCCGAGCCGGCTGGTCCGGCACCGATGATGGCGATGTCTAGGTCGGCGTGGCGCACAGGGCCATCACGGTAACGAGGTCGACGGCGGGACCGATGTGGAGGTCGTGGTCGTCGATCGGGTGGAGGTGCCGTTGCACGCGACGCCCTCCGGTCGATACCGAGCGGTGACGTAGTCGACCTCGACTCGCCCATCCTCATACGTACGCGTGCGTTCGGTTTCGACCCGGGTACACGACGCGCCCTCGCGACCCTCGGTCTGGCCGGTTTGTTCCCCGGTGACATAGCGGGTCGAGTAGAGCGAGACCGTGATCGAGTCGGCGGTGACGGTCGGCCACAGCAGCACCGTGTACGGGGTGGTGTTGACGATCTGGAGATCGGGGTGGCGGAACGACACCGTGGCCTCGCGGCCGTATGGGTAGCGGCTGATGTAGATCGAATGGCTCTGGTATTCACCGAAGTCGAGTCCGGCGAAGAAGGCGGCGTTGAACAAGGTGGTGGCGTACTGGCTGATTCCGCCACCGACGGAGGTCTCGAACACCCCGTTGGAGATCACGCCGGCGTCGACGAACCCGTTGTCGCGCGTGCGTCGACCGACGTATTCGTTGATCGAGAACGTCTCCTCGGGGTGGATCAGGGCGCCCTGGGTCAACTCGGAGATCCGGTGGATGTTGGTGACGCGCGTCTGACCTGGCTTGTAGTAGGTCGTGAACTCTCCGATGAGTTCGGTGACGCCGAGTGACTCCGCCCAGGCGACGCCGTGCGCGTCGGGATCCTCGATCGGCCAGACCTCGACGAGCTCCTCGCCGTCCACGAGTGCCTCATGGATTGCGTCGACGATGGCCGGGTCGCAACACACACTGCCGGGTGCACCGCCGACGATCAGGACCTCGCCGGTGATGCTGATCCGGAACTGCGCGTCCTCGCCCTTCTCCTCGATGCCGATGTAGAGCGTCTCGATCGTGGATTGCACGAGCTCGGCGTCGAGTTCGATCGTGGGGTTCTCGCGAGTGCCGCCGAAGCGGATCCAGGACCGAACCGCGGTCTCAGGAATCGAGATGATCTCGAACTGCCCCTTGAGGCGTACCTGGATGCCCCCTTCGGTCATCTCGGTGGCCTTGGCGATGATCTCGTCGGCGCCACGGTCGACGGCGGTCTCGCCGGCCACGGGAACCTCGATCTCGGCTTCGGCGTTCTCATCGCTCGCTGCGGCGAGAACCGCCTGCTGGAGCGTCTCGGCATCGACCGTGGACACCGATTGGGCATCGACTTCGACGAACGCGCCGTCGACGAGCTCGATGGTCGGCCGGCCGAAGTCCAGCGGGAAGACGGCATCGTCACCCACCCCGAAGTAGGAGGCGAGCACGTCAGCATCCAGTTCGTACTCGACGTCATGGGAGGTGGAGGAGAACAGTGACCCGAACCAGCTGAAGGGTTGGCTGATCAGGCCGCCGCGGTCGGCGGCCTGGGCGAGAGCATCGTGGTAGGCGACGGAGACGCCGAGGTCTTCGGCGGTTCGGGTCACCGACAGACCCGACCATGTCAGCTGGACTTCACGCTGCGCGAAACCGGCTTGTTCGAGGCGTGCGGTGGCGTCGTCGATCGAGGATCCACCTATCTCGACACCGCCGATCGAGACGTTGCGCGGGATGTCGCCACCGAGGATCTTGTCGTCGATGAGCCATCCCGCCACGAACACCACGATCAGCGCCGCGACCAACACGAGCGCCTTTCGCATGGCCGACAAACTAGCGGCCGTCCGGCTCAGAAAAGCTTCAGGTTGGGCGACTCGATGCCGCGCAGTTCGTCGTAGTCGACCTCAACCCATTCGATGCCCCGGTCGGTGGCGAGCACCTTGGCCTGCGGCTTGATCTCCTGAGCGACATAGATGCCGCGGACGGGCCGGAGCAGGGGATCGCGGTTCAGGAACTCGAGGTAGCGGGTCAGCTGCTCGACCCCGTCGATCTCACCGCGACGCTTGATCTCCACCGCAACGGCTTTGCCGTCATCGTCGCGGCACATGAGGTCGACCGGACCGATGTCGGTCGGATACTCGCGGCGGACGAGCTTGAGGCCCTCGGCGATGAAGGTCGGGTCATCGGCAAGCA
Source organism: Acidimicrobiaceae bacterium (assembly GCA_016845585.1). Lineage (GTDB taxonomy): Bacteria > Actinomycetota > Acidimicrobiia > Acidimicrobiales > Aldehydirespiratoraceae > JAACCU01. The sequence goes on from JAERSO010000129.1 coordinate 298,059, forward strand.
GCTTCTGGAGGTGCGCTTCGACGCCGTCCTTCTGCAGGCCGGGATCGGTGCCCATGTCGTGGGCGGTGTCGCTCACGATGTCGTGGAACGTGATCGTCAGGACCTCACCCTTGGGGCTGGTGACGGTCCAGATGCCGGCGGCAGGGTCTTCGTTCAACCGGTTGGGGGCGTTCATCCAGTTGAGCGGCTTGTAGGCGCCGCCATCGGCGTGAATGGCCACGCAGCCATCGGCTTTGACCATGACGAGACGGGTGGCGGCGGGGAGATGAGCTTGGAGGCGGCCGTCGTAGTCGACGGTGCACTCGGCGACGACGAGGCGCATCCGGGCAACCTAGGCGCGCTATCGGAGGCGGCGTCGGATCGTCTCGCGGCGCTGCTGGAGCTCCCGGTAGGTGAGGGTTTCGACGGATCCATCGACGCCGAAGGCGGCGCGTATTCCGTCGGCGTCGAACTCGTATTCGTCGGGTTCCATGCCCACCTGCGCTGCCAACTCCATCCCGTGCGTGGTGGCGAAGTACGTGGCGACATGGGCGATCTCGGCGATGAGGTCGAGGTCGGGGGCGAGGCGGGCGATGGCGCCGTCGAGGAACACCATGTTCTTGACGAAGAGCATCAACTCCTTCGGCATGCGGGCGCCATAACCCAGGAGTGCCTTGACGACTCGTTGGAGTTCGGCGACCAGTTCCTCGGGTTGCATCGTGGTCGGATCGATCACCTCGCTCGTCAGACCGAGATCCTCGGCGACTTGCGGGAGGTCGGTGTCGTCGGGGAGAGCTCCGAGATCGCGCAGAGCGCCGAGCTGGCCGATGGGATCGTTCATCGTGCCGGAGATCAGCAGCTTGACGAAGGCGAGCCGGCGCTTCTCGCTCATCCGGCCGGTGATGCCGAAGTCGAGCAGGGCCGTGCGGCCATCGGGACGCACGTAGAGGTTGCCCCCGTGGAGGTCGCCGTGGAAGACACCGTGGATGAGCGCTCCTTCCATGAATCCGATCATCCCGGAGCGCACGACTGCGTGTGTGTCGACGCCGTGCGCTTCGTAGGAGCTGAGGTCGTCGAACCGGAAGCCGTCGAGTCGTTCCATCACGAGCACGCGCCGTGTGACCAGCTGCGCATGAGGGCGGGGGACGACGAACTGCCGCTGATCGAGCTTGGCGAACACCTGGGCCACATCGAGCATGTTGGCCGCCTCGACCCGGAAGTCGAGTTCCTCGCTGATCGTGTGGGCGAAGACTTCGACGAGTGCCGGAGGGTTGGCGAGCGAAGCCACCGGAATCCGACCGACCAGCATCGGCGCAAGCCAGGCCATCACCGCCAGATCTTGGTGCACGAGCTCGTCGACCAAAGGTCGCTGGACCTTCACAACCACATCCGTGCCGTCGAGAAGCGTTGCTGCGTGCACCTGGGCGATCGAGGCGGCGGCGATCGGGGCGCGTTCGAACGTGGCGAAGACGTGCTCCATCGGGCCACCGAGTTCCGCCTCGACGACGGCTCTCACCTTGTCGAAGGTCTCCGCCGGGACCTGATCGCGACACTTGATGAACTCTGCGACGAGTTCCGGCGGGAAGATCCCCTCGCCGCTCGAGATGATCTGTCCGAGCTTGATGTAGGTCGGCCCGAGGACCTCCGCGGCTTCCCGTATCCGACGACTGAGGTCAGCGGTTGATTCGCTCCCGCCCTTTCGGCGTCCGGTCAGGAACCAGGCGATCACCCCGGCGCCGAAATGGCGCATGACCTTCCAGGTCCGTCGTCCCGGGAACCGGCGAGACGGCGTGATCAGCGCCGGCAACCGGCGGCGGGTCGCCGCTCGTAACGCTTCGACATCGCCATACCAGGCGAGCTCGTCGGGAACGACGGTCCACGGGCCGTCCTCGGTGAAGACGCCGAGCTCGTGATCGTCGGGAAGCTCGGTGGGGGGACCGTTCACCCGCTCAGTCTGTCTGGCCGGGGCAAAGAGACCAACTGGTGTGACGGCTACCCTGCGGCGATGGCCATCGAAATCATGCGTGCCGAGCAGTCGCACGTCGCCGAGGTGGGCCGGCTCTTCGACCTGTATCGCCAGTTCTATGAGTGCCCGCCGGACCTACGCTTGGCAACGGAGTACATCGGGGAACGGGTTGCCAACGGCGAGTCCATCATCTGGGCGGCAATGGACGGTGACGCGGCGAGAGGCTTCGTGCAGTGCTACCCGTCGTTCTGTTCGGTCGAGGCGGTGAAGATCCACATCCTCTACGACCTCTATGTCGAAGCCGACGAGCGGAATACGGGCCTTGGTGCTCGGCTCATGAACCGGGCCCGAGACGCCGCCCTCGCCGACGGGGCGAAGCGGATCGACCTCCTGACCCAATTCTCCAACAAGGCCGGACAGCACCTCTACGAGAAGCTCGGGTACGAGATCGCCAACGCCGATTTCCACGCGTACTCGCTGGCCCTTTGAGCCGTCAGCCGTTGAACGTGTCGAGCGCTCCCAGGACGCCCTCGGCAAGTTCGGGCCGGCAGACGATGAGGTCGGGAAGGTAGACGTCGTCCTGGTTGTAGAGCAGCTCCGAGCCATCGAGCCGGCTCACGTGGCATCCGGAGGCGGCAGCCACAGCGACCGGAGCGCACGAGTCCCACTCGTACTGGCCGCCACTGTGGACATAGATCTCGCACTCGCCGCGGACGACAGCCATCGCCTTGGCGCCGGCGGAACCCATCTCCACGAGTTCCGCGCCCAACACGCCGGCGACGTGTGTGGCGGCGGCGGGTGGACGACTTCGCGAGACGATCATTCTCGGAGGCGTCGCACCCTCTGCAGCGAGCGTCGGTGTGTCAGCGGTGGACAACACGAGCCCGAGCCCGGGAAGGGCGACGGCTCCGGCGATCGGTCGATTGTCGCTGACGAGCGCAACATGGACGGCCCAGTCGGTGCGGGGAACCTCGGAGTACTCGCGAGTCCCGTCCAGGGGATCGACGATCCAGGTGCGTTCGGCGTGCAGCCGTGCCTTGTCGTCCTTGCCTTCCTCACTGAGGATCGCGTCACCAGGCCGGGCCTCGCCGAGCTCGCGCATGAGAAGCTCGTGGGCCTGGCGATCGCCCTCGGCCTTCAGCACCGCGGGGGGAGCGTCGTCGCCCGACAGCCGAGCTCGGAGCTCGAGGAGGAGAGCTCCGGCCTGTTCGGCGAGATCGGCGGCCAGCTGGTGATCATCGAGTGAATGCACGGCCGGTACCGTAGCCCCATGAGCGATACGCCCGATCAACCGGAGCCGAACCCGCAGCCGCAGGCAGCCCCGGGCTGGTACCCGACGAGTCCGGGTGTGCAGGGGTACTGGGACGGCAGTGCCTGGACCGGCCACACCGCACCGATGGCCCCGGCCTCATCCGGCGAGTTCAGCGACGACAAGACGCTCGCGATCATCGCCCATCTGTTGCCGTTCGTCGCCGGCTTCATCGGGCCGCTGGTGCTCTACCTCATCAAGAAAGACGAGTCGCCCTACGTCCGCCATCACGCGGCCGAGGCGCTGAACTTTCAGCTGACGGTGATGATCGCCATGATCGTCTCGTTCATCCTGATCCTCGTCCTGGTCGGGATCCTGATGATCATGGTCGTGGGGATCGGCGCGCTCGTGCTGAGCATCGTCGCGGCCGTGGCGGCGTCGCGGGGCGAGTGGTACCGCTACCCGATGACCATCCGGTTCGTGACCTGACGACCCGGTGAGGGTCTATCCGCGGGAGCTCTTCCACTCGCCGGGGTCGCCGTGCGGAGATCCGGCCTCTTCGTAGCAAGCGGAGTGGAAGTGCTCGACCCGGTCCCAGTTGCCGTCGACATAGACATTGCAGATCACCTGCATGTGTCGCTCGCGGGCCTTGAATTTCACCCGCTCACCGCAGTGCAAGCACTCGGTCATGGAACCGGCCTCGATCAAGCGAGTGACCGCCCGGCTCTTCCACTCGGTTTTCGTTGCTGACTTCGCCATGCCTTAGCCATCGGCGTGGCCGGCAACGGTTTGAGGAGTCGCGACGTTGGCCACCCCGCGTGGTGGCTACCCGCGAGCGACCGGCTTGTACTTGATGCGTTGCGGACGCATGGCGTCGACGCCGTGTTCCCGCTTGCGGTAGTCGGCGTACTCGGTGAAGTTGCCTTCGAACCAGCGAACCTGCGAGTCGCCCTCGAAGGCGAGGATGTGGGTGGCGACACGGTCCAGGAACCAACGGTCGTGGCTCACGATCACGGCGCACCCGGCGTAGGCCTCGACGGCGTCTTCGAGGGCTCGAAGGGTGTCGACGTCGAGGTCGTTCGTCGGCTCATCGAGCAGGAGCACGTTCGCCCCCTCCTTCAGAACCTTGGCGAGGTGCACCCGGTTGCGTTCGCCGCCGGAGAGCGTGCCGACCTTCTTCTGCTGATCGGAGCCCTTGAAGTTGAAGGATGCGACGTAGGCGCGGCCGTGGATCTCGCGACCACCGACCTCGAGGTTGTCGACGCCGCCGGTGATCTCCTCGTAGACGGTCTTGTCCGGGTCGAGGGTGCGGTTCTGATCGACATAGCCGAGCTGCACGGTCTCGCCGATTCGCAGGTTGCCCGAGTCGGGCGCGGCCTCGGCATCGTTCGTGTTCTCCGCAGCGTCGATGATCATCTTGAAGAGGGTCGACTTGCCGGCGCCGTTCGCACCGATCACCCCGACGATGCCGGCGGGCGGGAGCGTGAACGACAGATCATCGATCAGGAGCTTGTCGCCGAAGCCCTTCTGCAGGTGATCCGCCTCGATGACGACATCGCCGAGACGTTTGTCGGACGGGATCAGGATCTCGAGGTCCTGGTTGCGTCCCTCGGCGGCCTTTTGCTCCTCGAGCAGCTTCTCGTACTGCTGGAGGCGAGCCTTGCCCTTTGCCTGGCGTGCCTTGGGAGCCATGCGGACCCACTCGAGTTCGCGCTTGAGTGTGCGGGTGCGCTTGTCGTCGTCCTTCTGCTCCTGCGCGTAGCGGGCTTCCTTCTGCTCGAGGAAGCCGGAGTAGTTGCCCTCGAAGGGCATGCCCTTGCCGCGGTCGAGTTCGAGAATCCAGCCGGCCACATTGTCGAGGAAGTACCGATCGTGGGTGATGGCCACGACGGTGCCCGCGTAGTCCTGCAGGGTGCGCTCGAGCCAGGCGACGGACTCCGCGTCGAGATGGTTGGTCGGCTCGTCGAGGAGCAGGAGGTCGGGCTTCGAGAGGAGAAGACGGGCCAGGGCGACGCGACGGGCCTCGCCCCCAGAGAGGTTGTCGACGGGCGTGTCGCCTGGTGGGGTGCGAAGCGCATCCATCGCGATCTCGACGTTGCGTTGGAGATCCCAGGCACCGAGCGCCTCGATCTTGGATTCGATGTCGGCCTGCTTCGCGCCGAGCTTCTCGTAGTCGGCGTCGGGGTCGGACCAGCCGGCCATCACCTTGTCGTATTCGACGAGGAGCGCGGCGGCCTCGCCGGCACCGTCCATCACATTGCCGAGGACGTCCTTCTCCGGGTCGAGGTGGGGCTCTTGTTCGAGCATGCCGACGGTGAACCCATCGGTGAGGCGGGCTTCGCCGGAGAACTCCTGGTCGATCCCCGCCATGATCTTGAGCAGCGTCGACTTGCCGGCGCCGTTGGGCCCGAGCACGCCGATCTTCGCCCCGGGGTAGAAGGCGAGGGTGATGTCCTTGAGCACATCGCGGTCCGGCGGAATGAAGCGACCGACCTTGTGCATGGTGAAGATGAACTGCGCTGCCATGGCGATGAAGGCTAGGGGCTGGAGAAGCCGGGAAACGGCGAAGGCGCCGGCACGCTGCCGGGGCAGTCGACCAACGTTCGTATGGAACGATGCGTCGGTTCAGCGACG